>NZ_CP172595.1:1241170-1861756 GCF_044593955.1 Haloferax sp. S1W | reverse complement strand
TCGGCCTGCTCGGGTGGTCGGGTGCAGTCGCCCTCGGCCGCGGCATCGAATCGATGCAGGACCACCTCGACACCGGAACCGGGTGGACAGAACCGGACGCACGCCGGGCGATGGCCCGAATTCTCGGGTTCGGTCTCGGCGTGATGCTCGGCACGATGCTCACCGGGTCGGTGTTACTCGGCTTGGTGTAAGCGGAGAAAACCAGTTGGTGTGGTCGTGAAAAACAGCTTTTCTGACCGGTGTCAGATTAAATCGCTTCTGCCTGCCTCAGATTAGACCGCTTCCGCCTTCCGGGCCGTCCGTCGAATCTCTTCTAACACGGAGTCGAGAGAGAGCACGTCCGAGAGCGCTTCCATCGCACTGGAGAAGGGAACGTCGAGGGCGTAGCTGTAGTAGTTTCCGCGCGACCCAGTGCGGTTTTCTTCGGCCGAGAGGATACCGAGCATCCGCAGGTCCGAGAGGTGGTTGTGGACCGACCGTTGGGCGAGCGGGTCGATGCCGGCGGAGTTGCACAGGCGAAGATACTCCTGATACAGGTCGCGCATCCGACAGGGCGTCTCGTCGTGAGCAGCCTTGGAGACGACGGCGAGAAGTGCGAAGTGGCCGTTTTCGGTGAGTTCGCGCATTCCCTCGACGACGCGCTCTTGTTCGAGTTTCTGGCGGGCGATGTCGACGTGGTTGAGCGTGATTCGGTCGTCGTCGTTGTTCTCGGCGTGTTCGCCAGCGAGTCTGAGCAGGTCGAGCGCCTGTCGGGCACTGCCGCTGTCGCGGGCGGCGAGGGCCGCACAGAGGTTGAGGACGCCTTCTTCGCACGCACCCTCGGCGATGGCGACGTTCGCGCGCGACTCGAGAATGTTCTGGAGTTCAGGTGCCTGATACGGTGGGAAGTGCAGTTCGCGTTCGCAGAGCGTGTCCTGCACGCGTGGGTCGAGTTGGTCGTGGAACTTGAAATCGTTCGAGATGCCGACGAGGCCGACTTTGGCCGCTTCGAGTTTGCCGTTCGAGCGCGCCCGTGGGAGTTCGTAGAGGAGTTCGTCGCGTTCGCCGATGGAGTCGACTTCGTCGAGGACGATGAGGATGGTCCCACCCACATCGTCCAGTTCTTGGAACAACTTCTTGAAGACGGTCTGTTGGGGGTACCCGGTCGAGCTAATCTCCGCGCCCGGTGGGCGGAGTTCGTTGACGAGTTCGACCGCAACCTGATACGAGGAGTTGAGCGTCTTACAGTTGATGGAGATGACACTCAAATCAACGTCGTCGTACTGGGAGACATCCTCGAGAAGCATCTCGAGGAGGAACTCGGTCACTGCCGTCTTGCCCACGCCGGTATTCCCGTAGAGAAAGACGTTGTTCGGTTCCCACCCGTCGACAACGGGCTGGAGCGCATCCATGTACTCCTCGATTTCGTCGTCTCGCTCTTGGATGCGCTCGGGCTTGTAGGACTCCCCGAGGGCGTCCTTGTTTGTGAAGATGTTTTGTTTTCGCTCGAACCGGCGCATTGGCGTCGGGTCGTTGTGGCGTCCCCTTATTTAAAACCCCGATTTCATCTGATTCATGTGAATTTGGTCGGTGACACAGACCACGTCGATGTGATGAGGTAAACCCTCACGTGGGCATGCGATTGGTGTGGTTCTCACACTGATGGTGGTTCTCACACTGATGGTGGTTCTCACACTGTCGAGACAACACGGGAGTTTCCTTCGTCGACCGAGAGTCGTTTTGTCGACTCAGTGGTCGGGGAACCCCGGTCCCAACTCCACCTGACCAAAGAGACGACGAGAGGTGTATCTCGAAACGGAATCACACCACCGGGGGACAGACACACACCACTGTTACAAGTGAAGCTGTGTTGAGAGAGTCTCTAGAAGAACAACAGTGCACAATTTCAACTAAAGCGCTGACATGTGTGGGTGGAGAGGCGGTGGGACAACTGAACCACAGTAGTGGTATATGGCCGGGAGAGCGGCTACAAGTAGAGATTCACCTGCAACAGTGGTGGGTGAACGGTAGAACACCCGTCGACAGTTCACTTGCAGAGGTGGTCTGTCCCACTCTACACCCACCCAGACGCTCACGGCGTTTCACTTGCAGCAGTGGTGTCTGTCTGGGTTCGACCCACCTTCGGCTGTGGAGTAATTCACTTGCAAACGTGGTGTGTGGGTGCTCGCTCGTCGGTTCCAACACTCCCGTCGGCGACCGCGTTCACTTGTATTGGTGGTCTGTGCGGGTTGAATCGGGTGTCCCAGTTTTTCGGGCCCGATTCTCACACGCGGGATGAGGGAAGGAAACCGCAGGACGGTGGAACCCTTGCCCTTTAGGCCGATGGGGGTGCGAACTTCTGACGTGGACCGCTCTGACCTCCGTACGCTCACACTCGCCCTCCTCGCGGTGGTCGCACTCGTCGTCGTCGCCGCGACTATCGATTCGACTGTCGTCACCGAAGGTGGGTCACCCGGATTCGGTGCCGGTGAGACCGGCGGTGCCGGTTCAGGGACGAGCGAATCGACGGGATTCGAACCGCTCTCTGGGTCGGCGGGCGGATTCAGCATCCCAACGCCGTGTCTTCCGTGGCTGTTGTCGCCAGAGGCGATTGGACTCGTCCTCGCCGGATTCCTCCTCGTTGGTGGGGTCGCCTACCGGAAGACGAAATCGCTCCTTCCGCCGGTCGCAATCACGCTCGCGCTCTCCCCCCCGACGATTCTCATTATTGCGCTCCTCACGTCCTGCCAGCGCGAATTTTCGATTTCGTCCCGCGTCTCTGAGGCGACTGGAAACATCTCTCTGATTCCGCCGGGCGGCGGCGGGGCGCTCGGAAACGGTGCTAGCACCGTTCGCGGTGTCTCACCACCGACTGCCCTGTTTGGTCTCCTGCTCCTCGTCGCGCTCGCCGTGGCGCTGTTCATGCTCGTTACGGCCACTGGCGATTCGTCGGACTCTGACGAGGATGCGGTGCCCACGTCCGACGAGAGTGTTCCGAACGTCGCCGCTGTCGGACGCGCCGCGGGTGTCGCGGCCGAGCGAATCGAGTCCGGCGACGCCGACGTGGAGAACGAAGTCTTCCGCGCGTGGGGCGAGATGACCGCCCTTCTCGACGTTTCCAATCGAGCGTCGGCGACACCAGAGGAGTTCGCCGCTGTGGCCGTCGACGCCGGCATGGACCGCGACGACGTGACCGAACTGACGCGGTTGTTCGAAGAAGTGCGATACGGCGGTGTCGAGGCGACGGTAGACCGCGAACGACGGGCCGTCGATGCACTTCGGAACATCGAAGAGACGTACGCCGAGTCGGGTGCGGCGGATGCGACCGATGGTGGGTGGGAGATGGTGGATAGCGAATCGGACGCACCGGACGGCAGGACGGAGGCGTCCCGATGATTTCGAGACGCTCACTCACCGTCCTCGTCGGTGTCGTGGCCACGGTTGCCGGACTCGTCGTCACCGTCGGCATCTCGCTCGGACTCGAACTCACCGACGTGTTCCTCGGCTTGGTTGGGGTACTTGCGACGCTTCAGGGATTGCGGTACGTCCAGCGGCGCAGGGAAACCCCGGTTCGAACGACGAAAACGACCGACCCGGAGGTCCGCGTCTCTGTCCCGGTTCCGGGGTCAGACTTCGACGAGCAACTCGTTGCGGCGACGACGCGCCGGACCCGGTGGACCGCCCGCGACAAGGTGACAGAGCGACTCGAAACGGCCGCCAAACGCGCCCTCGTCCTTCGGGAGGGGTACACTCCGGACGAAGCCGAGGCGCTCGTCGAAACCGGGGGCTGGACCGACGACGATGTCGCCGCTCGCTTCCTCGGTGCGGATATCTCGATTCCGCTCCGACAACGGCTTCGGCTTCTCGTCTCCGGACAGACGGTGTTGTCCACTCGCGTCGCGCGAACCGTTGCCGCAATCGACCGAATCGGACGCGACCCGATTCCTGAGAACGGTGGTGGCGGGCGGCCTGCTTCTGGGGAGACTCAGTCAAACCAGTCTGACGCGCGAAACCGTGTGAAGGTCCGAGACTCCGGACCGGGTCGCCCTCGTGACCAGAACCGAGAGCGAACGGCTCGAAACGAGGTGCGCGGATGACGCTCGGATTCGACACCGAACGGTGGCACGGCGTCGAGGGTCTCGTCCTCATCGCAGCCGCAGCAGGCGTCTTTACGCGCAACCCGCCGTTACTCCTGCTTTCTGGACTTGGTGTCGTCCTGCTCGGTTACGTCCGCATCGCCGGCCTCGACGAAGTCGCAGTCCGAGTCGAACGAGAACTCTCCGACTCGACGCCCGACTCCGACGACGAAGTGGCGGTCACGCTCCGCGTCACCAACGAGGGGTCGAAGACGTTGTTCGACCTCAGACTCGTCGATTGTGTGCCCCCGGCGCTGGCCGTCTCGGACGGCACCGCTCGCCTCGGGACCGCACTCCGCCCGGGCGCGACGGCGACAACCACCTACTCTGTCACCGCCATCCGCGGCGAGCACACCTGGGACGAAACTGTCGTCATCGCCCGCGACCCGAGCGGGTCGGTCGAGTATCGAGAGACGCACACGACTGAGACGACGATGCGCTGTGAACCCGAACTGGCCGCGACTGCCGACCTGCCGCTCCGGGGGCTTACCTCGCAGTACACGGGCCGCGTCGAGACAGACGTGCCCGGGTCGGGACTGGAGTTCGCGTCGATTCGCGAGTACCGACACGGCGACCCGATTCGCCGCATCGACTGGAACCGCCGCGCCCGGACCGGCGAACTTGCGACGGTCCAGTTCAGAGAGGAGCGCGCGGCGACCGTCGTCCTCGTCGTCGACACTCGCTCCGAGGCGCACGTCGCTCCGGACGCTGACTCGGAGACAGCAGTCGAACGCTGTGTGGATGCCGCGAGTATCGCGTTTCCGGCCCTGCTCGACAGCGGCGACAGGGTCGGCGTCGCCGCTATCGACCCCAAGGACTGTTGGCTCGCACCATCGGCCGGTGGCGAACACCGCGCCCGTGCCCGCCGCCTCTTTGCGACGCACCCGGCGTTCGCCCCGACACCATCCAACGGTGCCTTCTTCCCTGCGCTCGCAATGCGTCGGTTACGACGCCGACTGTCGAGTGACGCGCAGGTCATCTTCTGTTCGCCACTCTCCGACGACTACGCCGTGTCGGTCGCGCGGCGGTTGGAAGCCTACGGACACGCCGTGACCGTCGTCTCACCGGACCCGACGGCGGACGACACGGCCGGGGCGCGACTCGCCCGAATCGAACGCGACCTACGTCTCCGCGACCTGCGGCGCGCCGGGATTCGCGTCGTCGACTGGGGTAACGAACCGCTCGGCGTCTCACTCGAACGGGCGGAAGCGGGGTGGTCGCGATGACCGAAATCACCCGTCTGCCGACCCGTCCGGGAACCGCGATGTCGCTCTCTGCGGCGGGACTTTCGGTTCTCGTCTTGTCGCTCGGGTCGCCGACGGCGGCGGTCGTCTCGCTCCTCGCGGGTGTCACGCTCGCGGGCGGGCTGACCCGCGGGTCCCGGCGCGTCCTCGACGTCGCTGGCGGTCTCTATTTCCTGTCGCTCGTCGCTGCTGGCGTCGGCACCGCGGGGGTAGAGATACTCTTGCTGGCTGCTATCACGTCGATTCTCGCGTGGGACATCGGCGAAAACGCCCTCTCTGTCGGCGACCACCTCGGTCGCGAGACGGAGACGACCCGCCTCGAAGTCGTCCACGCGGCGACGACGGTGCTCGTACTCACGGTCGGTGCGGGTGTCGTCTTCGCACTCGGCCTCGCCGCTTCGGGTGGGCAACCGGTCACGGCCGTCGTGTTGCTGTTAGTCGGCGTTATCGCGCTCGTCGCCGGAATGCGCCGGTGAGGTCGTCGCACGACGGCCTTTCGTCCCGTCTCTCAGTCCAGCGTCGGCACCGAAACCCGTTCGAGTACGTCGGACACAACGTCGCTTTTCCGAACGTCTTCGACGCGGGCGTCTGCGGTGAGAACGAGACGGTGAGCCAGCACCGACTGGGCGACGCGTTTGACGTCGTCCGGGGTGACGAACTCGCGGCCTTCGATAACGGCGCGGGCGCGGGTTGCTTCGAACAGTCGCTGTGTTCCGCGGGGGGAGACGCCGACTCTGACCCGGCGGTCGCTGCGGGTCACACGCGCGAGTTCTGCCATGTATCGAAGGAGGTCGTCGTCGACGCGAATTTGCTCGGGAGCGCGGCGGATGGCGAGAACCGATTCGCGGTCGAGGATGCGCTCGATGCTCGGGCTTTGTTCCTCTCGGCCTGCCCGTCGGCGGAGGAGTTCGATTTCACCATCCAGTTCGGGGTAGCCGATAGCCGACTTCACGACGAAGCGGTCGACCTGCGCTTCGGGGAGCGTGAACGTCCCTTCCTGTTCGACCGGGTTCTGCGTCGCGATGACGAAAAACGGCTCCGGGAGCGGGTGTGTCTCGCCGTCGACAGTGACCTGTCCCTCTTCCATCGCTTCGAGGAGCGCGGCCTGCGTTTTCGGCGGTGCGCGATTAATCTCGTCGGCGAGGACGACGTTCGCGAAGATTGGACCGGGCGAGAACTCGAACGACCGGTCGCGTTCGTCGTAGATGTTCGTCCCGGTCACGTCAGCGGGGAGAAGGTCCGGCGTGAACTGCACGCGAGAAAAAGAGAGTCCGAGCGCCGTGGCGACGCTTCGTGCGGTCAGGGTCTTTCCGGTGCCGGGGACGTCTTCGAGGAGGACGTGGCCGCGAGCGAGGACGCCCGTGAGGACGGTTTCGAGGAAGAACCGGTCGGCGATGACTGCTTCCGAGACGGCGTCGAGGACCCGGTCGCACGTCGCTGCCGCCGTGTCGATATCCATGCTCCGACTCCGGGGCGCGTGCGTCTTAGTCTCATTGGTCGGTCTCGAATCATGTTCGCGTCGGACGGCCCCGTCACACGTGCCGACACCCATCGCCGTCTTCGGAAATCGAAACGGATTAAACTATCCGGCGGATACGAGGTGATGGAAGCCGAGGTAGCCTAGCCCGGCCAAGGCGGTAGATTCGAAATCTACTGTCCATTCGGACACGTGAGTTCAAATCTCACCCTCGGCGCTTCTTCCGAACGTCACCCCGCGAGAGACCTTCGTGTCTCTCGCCCCGCGTGACGAGGATGTACACCGAGCTGAGATTTGAACCTCACTCGCAACGCTCCACGTTGCTCGCTGGTTCAAATCTCATCCCCAGTACTCACTTCTCTCGGACTCTGTTGGTGAGAGATAGTCGTCTCTCAATGATTCGTCGAGGTACCTGACCGATAGAATTGTTAGTAAACCACCACGACGGCGTGTATGGGGTACTCGCTCGAACAGCGACTCAATGCACTCGGACTGGTACTGTTCGGTGTGGTCGCCCTCCAAGGCTTTCTGCTCGGGGGGTCGGTTGGTGCAGTCGTGGCGCTTCTCGTTGCAGGCACTGCTGCCTACACCGTACTGTTGTTCTCCGCACCCTCCCGAGACGATTCTCCGCGATAGCGGCGGGACGCCCGCTGAGCGTGGGGTCGTGAAACGAACGTCTCACCTTCCTCACTCCGACCCAGACCCCCACCGCCCCCAGTGAACAAGCGCATCCGTTTCGATGCGCTCGCGCCACCCCTCTTGCTGGAGAACCGGTTCTTCC
Organism: Haloferax sp. S1W; assembly: GCF_044593955.1. Lineage (GTDB taxonomy): Archaea > Halobacteriota > Halobacteria > Halobacteriales > Haloferacaceae > Haloferax. Next base: position 1,854,139 of record NZ_CP172595.1, on the reverse strand, counting down.
GGGAACCCGTCTTCGGGATAACCGACACAGAGATAGGCAATCGGCTTGATGTGGTGCGGAATATCCAGCACCTCGCGAACTTCGTGGGGGTAGAGAAACGACACCCACCCGACGCCGACGCCCTCGGCCCGCGCGGCCAACCAGAGGTTCTGCACCGCGAGACACGTCGAATACACGTCCATCTCCCGCATGGTGTTGCGCCCGAGGACGTGCGGCGCGCCGCGCGTCGGGTCGCAGGTGACGCAGACGTTCACCGGCGCGTCGGTGATGCCCTCCAATTTCAACCGCCCAAAGTCCGATTTCCGCGGTTCTCGGTACCCCTCGCGGGCGGCCGAAATCGCTCGCTCCGCGATGGACGCAATCGCCGATTTCGTCTCGTCGTCCTCGACGACGACGAAGTCCCACGGTTGCGAAAACCCGACGCTCGGGGCATGGTGGGCGGCGTCGAGAATCCGCGCCAGCGTCTCCTCGGGAACTGGGTCGCCGCTGAACCGCCTGATGTCCCGCCGCGCGTACACCGACTTGTAGACGCCAGCCCGCTCGGACGCATCGAATCCAACCATACTTGTTGTAGAACTGGTTTGTTTGCATATCGGTTCTGGTACGGCGGTCGGTTCGTTGTCTCGGCGGTTCTCGATGTGACTCGGCCACTCTCGTTGGGTGACTTCCGTCTTCTCCGAAAGAGGATTCAACAGACTATCACAATATGTCGTATGGACCCCGCACTCAAGCGGAAGCTAGACAGTCTCGTCGCGTTACTCGCTCTCATCTTCGTGGTTGAGACGTATCAAGCGGCCGGGTCGATAGGTCTCTTACTGGCCTCCCTCGGTTTAGTGGGAGTACTGGTCTTTGTGTCGTTGAATGCGAACCGAACGTCGATGGCGACAAGTGAGCAGTCCGAATAGAGACGCTGTTTTCCACCACCACGCCTCTGTCCCCCGATTTTCACTTTCACTCTCCTAGGATTCGATACATAACCCTTCCGGCCGATGGAGGAGATATGAGTGCGAACGCAGCAGAGACGAACACGAGCGAAGACGGAGGGACACGCCGAATCGACGTGACGACAGTCCGTACCGGCCGCGTGGCCGACTTCGCGGAGACGGAACTCGGCGACGCCGCTATCGGGTTCGAGCGCCGAGGTGGGTGGACCTACCTCGTCGCAAAAGAGACACGCTGAAACACGTCGGAATGCGCTGAGACACGTCAAGACGCTCGAAACGAGAACCCCTGTTTTGCCGACAGTAGCTTGGTCAGTCCGGAGTGTAGTTGGCCGGGTTCGTGCGGCCAGTCCGGGTGTGGTCAGTCCGGGTTGTGTCGGCAATCCGGGTTGGGTGTTCCGAGCGCCCCGGGCGTCCTGCGTGTTCCGTGCGCTGAGAGTTACCTCAGTCGTCTGCCGATGCGGCGGGTTCGGTTGCCCCCGGTGTCGGCGCAAGCAGTCGGTCGAGTGCATCGACCATCGCTTGCACGCTCGCTCGCGTGATGTCTGCGTCCGAGGCGGCGACGGAGACGCTGCGGTCACCGCTCGTCATCGTGACTTCGACGGTCACGACGGCGTCGGTGCCACCCGTGATTGCATCGACGTGGTAGTCGTCGAGTTGTGCGTCCGCGTTGGGACCGAGTGCTTCCCGGACGGCCTTGACTGCGGCGTCGACCGGGCCGGACCCCGTCCCGGAGGCGACTCGTTCCTCTCCGTTGACGCGAAGTCTGACACTTGCAGTGGGTGTGCCACCGCCGGACGCGGCCGTGAGGTCGAGCAGTTCGACCTGTCGGTCGCGTTCGAGACCCTGTACGTCCTCGGCGAACGCGAGTAGGTCGGCGTCGGTGACACGCTTTCCTCGGTCGCCGAGTTCCTTCACGCGGCGGACGACGGCGGCGACTTCCTCGTCGGTGGCGTCGACGCCGTGTTCTTCCAGTGCGGCCTTGACACCGGCGCGCCCGGCGTGCTTGCCAAGGACGAGGCGACGCTCACGCCCCACCGCCTCCGGCGGATACGGTTCGTACATCGCGTCGTCTTTGAGCGTGCCGTCGGTGTGGATACCGCTTTCGTGGGTGAAGGCGTTCTCGCCGACGACGGCCTTGTTCGGCGGCAGGACGACGCCCGTCGCGTGTGCGACTTTCTGTGCGAGCGCGTAGAGTTCGTCCAGTTTCACCGTCTCGACGCCATAGCAATGGTGCAGTGCGATTGCGACCTCTTCGAGCGCGACGTTACCGGCACGCTCGCCGATGCCGTTGACCGTGGTGTGGACGAGGTCAGCGCCAGCGGAGAGACTGGCGTGGACGTTCGCCATTGCGAGGCCGAGGTCGTCGTGCGTGTGCGTCGAGGTTGGCCCGAGTTCGGCGAGTCGTGAGACCACGTTGTAGGTGTGCTCGGGACTGGTGTGGCCAACCGTGTCGGCGAAACAGAAGCGGTCGGCCCCGGCGCCGTGGCTCGCACGCGCGAGTTCTTCGAGGAACGCGGGGTCTGCCCGCGACCCGTCTTCGCCAATGACTTCGACCCAGAGACCGTGGTCCTTCGCGTAGGCCACGAGTTCATCGGTTATCTCGACGACGCCGTCGCGGGTCGTGCCGACCTTCGACTCGACGTGACGGTCGCTCGCCGGAACGACCAGTGTGATGCCGTCAACGTCGCAGTCGAGCGCGAGGTCAACGTCTCCCTTGACCCCACGTGCGAAACTCGTGACCGTCGCGTCCAGTCCGAGCGAGGTGACGCGCTTTATCGTCTCTCGCTCGCCGGGGCCGGTGCAGGCGCTTCCGGCCTCGATGAACCCGACTTCCGCACGGTCGAGTGCGCGTGCGATGTCTGCTTTTTCGTCCGGCGACAGCGAGATGCCCGGCGCTTGTTCGCCGTCGCGGAGTGTGGTGTCCAACAGTGCTACGGAGTCAGAAGTAAGGGTGTGCTCGGCAGGCTCCCCGAATAAATCGTTCACGGTAGAATCGTATCCTCGTGAGTCAGCGGAACCGTTGAATTTCACAGCCAGCCGTCTCGCGACGACTTACTCTATCCTCCGTCGGTGTGGTATCTTCCGACATAGTAGTTGTACAGATGTGTCGTCGCTTGTATAAAAGAGCGGGTTCCGACAGAAATTGGTGTCACGTCGGGGAAACCGGGAGACGAAAACAGGCTATTCGACTTCGATGAGGTCGCCTTCCGCGACGCTGTCGGCCGCACCCGCGGGGAGTTCGACGATGGTGTCGGCCATGCCGAAGCCGATGCCGGTCCACGCGGAGAGGCGCTTTTTCTTGGCAACCTCGCCACCGACGAGCCAGAGTGCGTCGATGTCGAACGGGACGAACACCATGTGGAGACTGTGGCGGTCCACGTCGTCGAAGCGGAAGACGAGCGCGTAGTCGTCGGGGATAGAGCGACGGAACATCAGTCCGCGCGCCTGCGTGAGGAACGAATCGGCCGTCTCGACATCTGAGGCGAGCGTCGTCTGGTCTCCATTTCGTCGGTGGACGAGTTTCACGGCCGCGCTTTCGGCGGGGTTGGTGATGAAACCTCCGCCGCGACACCCTCGAAACGGCCCATCGAGAGCAACGTTTACCCCGCCACCGACCCGACGCCGGGTATGGAGCGGACGCCGACCGGGACGCCCGTGGGCGTCGACGACCCGTACGACCACGCTGGCCGATGCGACCACCTCACAAGCGATGGTGCGTGTCGCCTCGCCCGAGAGTACGCTGACCGCGACCCCAAGTTCGCACGCGAGCGCGCACGAGAGAACTACGACTGCGTCGCCGCCGCAGACGGCTGTGACTTCCGCGACTGCCCGCACTACGCATCGACCACCTCCGGCCGCGAGTGCACTCGCTGCGGTCTCGAAGAGGTTCGGATGGATCACGACTCGACAGCCCGGCCGCTACTCGAAGAACACCACCTCTCGTATGGGAGTGGGGCGAGTGCGTCGCACGCAGACGGTGACGAGCCGTCTCACGAGATTACCGTCGCGCTCTGCCGGTGGTGTCACACGAAGGTCCACAAGTCCTTCGCGCGCGTGGACGACGACGCCGCACCCGACCCGGAGGCCATCGCTGCACGTGAAGCGCGCCGGACCAAGGAGTTAGAGGAGATGGGCTTTCAGTCGGCGCGCGACCGGACCGCCGACCGATAAGCGCCGGTGAATGTGCCACTCTGATGCACGGATACGCTCATCTCGGCCAGTCTTCGATTCACTTTTACGCACGGTAGTCCAACCCCGCACATGACCCGCATCGTCGTCATCGACAACCACGGGCAGTTCACCCACCTCGAACGGCGCGCACTCCGTGACCTCGGCGTCGACACCGAACTCATCGACAACGACACGGACCCCGAAGATATCGACGCGGACGGCATCGTCCTCTCCGGCGGCCCCGACATGGACCGTATCGGCCGTTCTCCCGACTATCTCGACCTCGACGTTCCCGTCCTCGGTATCTGTCTCGGCATGCAGATTCTCGCCGAGGAACTCGGCGGTCGCGTCGGCTCCGGCGACTACGGCGGCTACGCCGACGTCGACGTGGAAGTTCTCGACGACGGAGACCCACTTATCGGCTCTCTCTCGCCGGAAACCCGCGTCTGGGCCAGCCACGCCGACGAGGTCAAGGAAGTTCCCGAGGGATTCACCCACACCGGAACGAGCGACGTATGTACCATCGAAGCGATGAGCAACACCGACCGCAACCTCTACGGCGTCCAGTGGCACCCCGAAGTCGCCCACACCGACGAGGGCGAAGCGGTGTTCGAGAACTTCATCGACATCTGCGAACGGTAAGCGTTCTGACTTCTCTCTCGCGCTGTCTCTGTTTCGCCCCCGACGCCTGACGGTTTCGAACTGTTTCTCTCATCGTCGTTTCTTTGAGACAAGCCGAGACATTTACCGCCTTCCGTCAAGTCTGTTCGAGAAATGACCTCCACGCAGAGCGACCTCGCTGGGTTGTCGCGGTTTATCTTCCGCGCACCCAACTGGTATTCGAGTCTCGGTTTCGCCCTGCTCGTTGCTGCGATGGCGGGTGTTGCAGCGTTCGACTCCGGTGACCTCGCCGGGTCGTGGCGCGGTCTCTTCTTCCTCGGACGAGACGCGTGGGAAGGTATCTTCTTCATCGGAATTCCGACCGTCGTCGCGGCGTTCGGCACCACCGGCGTCGACCGATTTGTCGGCGGGAAACTCACGCACAACCGCTCGTCGCTCCTCGCGTTGGCGGGCGAGGTCATCATCGTGACCATCGTCACGCTTGCGACTATCATCTCGGTCGCGACCGGCCTCGGCCAGCGGTTCATCTTCGATGCGCTGGTTGTCGCCCTCGCGTCGGTGTTCGCCTTCCGCCTGCTCATCATCATGGCGGTCTCTCGGTCGTCGCTGCTCATCGCGTCGGTCCCCGCGAGCATTCAGACGCTCACCGCCGCGGCGCTCCTGTTCGTCTACAGCGGGACGCTCCGCTTTTTCGAAGTCGGCGGACCGCTCCTCGAAGCGTATCTGATGCCGTACCTCGCACGCCCCTCGCGCGCCCCGCCAGAACTCTCGGTCATCGCCCCCAGTCACTTCCAACTGCTGGCGATAACCTGTGTCACCTACGCGGTGGCCGTCTACGCCTTCCTCCGCGTCGTCGACCGCCCGTGGCGTCGGAGCCTCGGCGTCTCGGTCCTCGACTTCATCCGCGGCTTCATCGGCCACGTCGCCGAGGGGACCCGCGAGTTAGAGGACTTCTTCGAACAACTCGGACAGGAGGCTATCGTCCCCGTGACGGTCCTCTCGTTCCGCCGGACCGACGGCACCGAGAAAGCGCGATTCGTCCTCCCGATGATTCACCCCGGTCCGATGGGCGAGATTGGCGGCGGCAACTTCCCCGAGCGCGTCGCTCGACGCGCCGAGGGACTGGCGTTCCCGCCGCATGCGACCGCTGGCCACGACTTCAACCTCGTAACCGAGCGCGAAGTCGACGTCGTCCTCGACGCGGCCGATTGCGCCTACGACGATATCGAGTACACGGCCGACGCCACACCGAGCACCCGGGTCGAATCGGGCGACGCGAAGATGCTCGGCCAGCGATTCGGCGACGACGCCGTCCTCGTGTCGACGTACGCCCCGATGTTCGCCGACGACGTGGAGTACGCGGTCGGTCTCTCTGCGGCCGCCGAGGCCCGGACGACTGGTCTCGAAGACGTGCTGCTCGTCGACGCCCACAACTGTAACAACGGGCTTTCGGGCCCCGACCTCGGGCACGTCACGCCCGGGAGCAAGCGCTCGTTCGACATGATTTCTGCGGCGGGATACGCAGGTGAACGCCTCTCTGAATCCGAACAAGACACACTCTTGCTCGGCACGGCGTGGGAAGAAACCGACTGGACGCCACGCGAGGGAATCGGCCCACTCGGCATTCGCGTGGCCGTGACGGAAGTCGCCGGACAGACGACAGTCTACGTCCTCATCGACGGGAACAACATGGAACCGGGGCTTCGCGACCGAATCGTCGAATCGCTCACGAGCAAGCGTGTCGACGTGGCCGAGGTGATGACGACGGACACACACATCGTCAACACCGTCGAAGCGGAAAATCAGGTCGGTGCGGCAATCGACCAGGACGACCTGCTCGAAACCATCGAACGCCTCACCGACGAGGCGCTCGACGACCGCGAACCGGTCACTGCGGGGATGGCCACGCGCCGCGCCGAAGTGACTATCTTCGGGAACGACCGAACCGAGACGCTCGCCAGCCACGCCAACGCCGTCGTCTCGATGGGCGGGGCGCTCGCGCTAGCGGTCATCCTCGCCGCGATGGCCGTCAGTATCCTCGTGTTCTTCCTGGCATAGCCACTCGGCAGTCGCGTTTCATCCTCAGTTGTCCAGTCGAGACAGCGCACCCGCTCTGCGGATAGAATGGTGGTAACGAGACGGCACCCCCGTCACACTTACTTCAGCTTGAGCGTTCGAACTTCGATAGCGCCACAGCTCGGACAGACGTGTCGGTAGTCGATTCGACTGCCCGTCGTTCTCGCGGACCACTCGCCGTCTTCGTCGACGAATCCACACTCCGAGCACTCGCGGTCAACGTCGGCGTAGTGGTCGCGTAATCGGTCCAACGCTGTCGTCCCTCTGGTTCGCCGTCTGGTTGACATGCGTTAACTTATGGCAGTGTCTATTATAGGTGTATCGCCGACGTATCATGAATAGAGAGTGTCTCTGTTTCTAACTCGTCACTAGCGGCTGAGTCGGTGCAATCGCTCGCCGTCGAATGAGTCACGGGGGGTGCCCGCGAAAAACCCTATTCGTCTTCAGCGGCCGCGAACAGTTCGTCCACGGCTTCCTGCGCCGCCTGTGCCGCCTCGTCGGCGACTACGGCAGCGTTCTCGGCGTCGTCGGGCGCGTTGATGTACACGTCGACATCGAGCACGCCGTCTTCGAACGTTACGGTAACGTCGAAGTCTTTGACGCGGGATTGTTTGAACCGGGCGAAGATGAGGCCTTCAGCCGCCTCTGCGGCGGTTTCGACGACCTCTTCGTCGGTCGGCTGTGGCATTTACGCGCCGCCGGGGCCCATCGGGCCCGCGCCGCCGCCCTGCAGCATCTGCTGGAGTTCTTCCTGCAGACTCTCGAATTTGTCCTGCACGCGCGTCTCCTGCTTCGTGAGCTGCTCGACGCGGACTTCGAGGCTCTCGACCTTCTCTTCGAGGTCGTCTTTGGCTTCGTCGTACTCGGCCTCGACGAGGAGTTCGCCGACTTCGCGGTACATCTTCGTGTCCGAGTCGACATCCTCGAGGGTTTCGAGCGCCGTCTTCGCCTCGTTGAGCGCAGTCTCGGAGGACTGCTTCTGCTCAGCGACGTTTTGGGCGGTTTCCTGAAGGTTCTGAAGTTCTTCGAGCTTCTCCTGCGCTTCCGGCGGCAGACTTCCCTGCATACCCGAACCGACGGGCCGCCGTCCCTAAAACACCCGCGGTCTCCTGCGCGAGTCAGTTCCGTCGCCGCAGCGACTCGGCGTCGCCTTATGCGACCCCGTTTTGTCGCTCACCGGCGTCAGAAACGGACTCTGCGGTCTCTACGAGGCGGACCCACGTGTTGAGACCCGCGCGGAGGGCAACGAGGTCGTCGGCCTCGATGGTGACGACGACCGTCTTTTCGTCGCGGTGGACGCGCGCGCCGGAGCGAGCGTCGTCTATCTCGCCGACTTCGACGGCGATACTCTGCTCGACGATTCGCGCGCGCCGCTCGTCGGGGTAGTCGAATTCGAGAGAAGCGCTGTGCGCTGAGCGCACGTTACTCGACGGCGACTTCTTTCACGTCGGGGGACCGCTCCTTCAGGAGGACGCGGTGCCCACAGTACGGACAGCGAACGCCACCGAACTCGTCCAGTTCGACGTCGCGTTTACACCGGGAACACTTGTAGCTCATTGGTAGTGTGAGGAATCGAGGCTGCGACGGCGTTATTCGTCCTCGCCGGTCAGCGCGGCGCGGATGGAACGACGGACCTGCTTGCCTGCGGGGGTCTCGGGGCGGTAGGAACCGCCGGTGAAGACCTCACCGGTCTCTTCGTTCTTCCAGATGCCAGTTCCAACGCGAGTGACGTCGTCGCCGTCGACCTTGGAATTTCGCATCTCTGCTTCGATTTCCTTGACGCGGCGGCGGGCGACGCGGCCGTACCGTGCGCCAAAGCGCCCGGCACTTCCGACGGATCGTGCCTTATTCTCGGCCATAGTACCGCCTACTACCCCAGCGGCATGGATAAACCCTACGAGTCGAGTCGGCGGTCGTCGCCGTCTCGTGGTGGACTGCGTCGCTGGTCATCCTGTCAGTAATCGTCCTGTGACTGCTGGCCGCAACTAATCGTCCTGTAACTCGGCTTCGCAGAGCGCGTCGTTCAGGTCGTCTCTGACACGTTCTCCGGTCTCCCGGTTCATCGCCGTCGTGACGATGCGGTTTTCCTGCACGCTCGACCCGTCGCGGAGGAGTAGGCGGACGTTTCCGTTGCCGTCAGCGCGGGTGACTTTCGCCCGCAGTCCCGTCTGTGACCCCTTGCCTCCGGCGTCGATGGGACCGGGAATGACCTTCTTGACGTGCGGGTGGCCCGCAACGACACCAATCGCGCGGCGGCCCTCTCGCCCCCCGATGAGCGTCGTGTGACTCCCACCGAGTTTTTCGGCCGGGGGGATGTCCACGACTTCCAGCGCGCGCTCGCCTCGTCTGTCGAGAACGCTCCCTACCGGGTCGTCGTCGGTGACGCGGTAGAATTCGTAGTGGAGTTGCGCCCGCGTCTCGCGGAGCGGGGCGCGCTCACCGGCGGCGTAGACCGTCTCGGGGCGCTTTCTTCGAATTTCGTCGGCGACGAGACCGGCGAAGTTCCGCAACTGGATGATTTTCGTCTCGTCGTCTGCTTCGGGAATCGTCGTCACCGTCGTCTCACCGATGACTTCGTCCTCGTCGAGGTAGGTCAGCGTCGCGCGGTCTGCATCGAAGACGACGACGACGGCATCGCAGTTGGCGGTGTTGCAGGTGAGACAGTAGTCTCCCGGTTTCGCTAACGGCGTTCCACACCGCCGACAGTGCATAACCGCTCTTCAGGCGTGCGCCTACAAAAGGTCGTTTATACTCCGACTGCGCCGACTCGTATACTCCGACTGCGCCGACTCGTATACTCCGGCCGCGCTGACTCGTCGTCGCTTGGGGTGGTACCGTGGCGAAAACTATTGGTGCCCCGTCCGTGAGGCACGCGTATGCAGGGTCTACACCGGGGTGCCCTTCTCGCGTCTCTCTTCCCCCTCGCATTGGTCGGCCTCGTCGGCCTGTTCGCTCTCGCCCTCGATCCCGAAGCGACGATTCGTCTCGCCACCCAACTGGCGCAGCAGGCGCTGGCACTGGCGCGTGCGGTTGCCTCGTACCTCCGGCGGGCGGCCCCTCTCTCGACTGGCCTGTTCGCCGTCTTCGCGTGGGTCGCCGCCAGCACCTTCAGCGCGTTCTTCGTCCACCGGGACCACGGCGACACGCGAACGCTGGCCGAACTCGCGTTCGCTCTCGTCGCGTCTGCGACGATTCCCCTCGTCGCCGTCTTCGCCCGCGACCGACCTGTCGTGGTCGTCGGCACGGGCGTCGTCCTCCTCGCCGCTGGCGGTGCCGTCTTCGCCGGGCGGTCCAACACCGAAGGTATCGTGACCGGGTCGCTCTACGCAGTCGCACCCATCGCACTCGGTGCGGCCGTTGCGTATCTCTTTGTCAGTTCCTCGGTCGCCCAGACTGCGACGCTCGCCCTCCCGTTGGCGGTCGGCTATGCACTCGGCGTCGCCAGCGCACACGGTCGCCCGACTGGCGGTGCGCTCGTCTCGACAGTCGCGTTCGCCATCCCGGCGTGGATGTACTTCCCGCCCGCGGCCGAGGCGTCGGCCTTCCAACCGGGAACCGTCGGATTGGCGGTCGCGTTCGCGCTCGTTGCGGTTGTCATGTCGATTCCGTTCGCCGCAATCGGTTACGCGACGACGCGGACGACGAAAGCCGGGGAGACGGTAGCGGCGACGAACGCGAAAGAATAGTTAGCGGTCGAGTGGCTTTGTCTTCACTCAGAGGTCGAGCGGACCGGCTTTCAGATACTCGCGCATCACGGCCGTCGCGTACGACCCGTGCGGGAGGCCGAAATCGAACACCAGACTCTCGTCTTCGACCGTCAGGTCCGTTCGGACGAGAATCGCCCGCCGCGTCCCGGACGAACGGAAGTTTCCGGGGAGGTCGAAGTCCGCGGGTTCGAGGTTCAGTTCGTCGAGGACCTCGCGTTCGATGTCGCCTTGCTCGCCGTCGGCGAGTTCCGTCTCGGTCCCGACGAGGGGTGCGGTGACGAACGCCCGGCCACGCTCGATGTGGCGGGCCATCACGTCGACCCGGCGGCCGGTCGCAGATTGGAGGCGACTCACGTCTGGAATCTCGATTCCGTCGGGGGCATCGCGGTCGGCGAAGGCCACGACGTCGCCTTCGACCGGTCTGTCGAAGGGAAGCCCACGGTCGAGTCGTTCCGAGAGAATTTGGTTGAAGACGTACGACTGCGCGGCGTTGACGAAGAGTCGCTGAAGGTTCGAGGGCACAGATTCGAGCGCGTTACGCCAGTCTTCGTCGGTCTCCGCACCGTCTTCGGCGAGGCGGTGGAGCATCCCACGCTCGTAGCCGAGGTAGCCCGGAATCGCGTCGAGAGCGCGGTGCCAGTCCGGGTCGTCGGAGTCGGCCTCCTCGTCGACGACGGCACGGCCCGCTTGGGTCTCTTCGGGTTCGTCTTCGGTCGGACCGCCGCAGTACGCGAGGACGGCCTCACGCCACTCGCCGCGGACGACGTGCAGGCCGACTTTGTGGGTGATTGGGCGGATGCTGCCGAATCGCTGGTGGCCGAAGAAGTTAGGGACGCCAACCATGTCGTCGCGGCCGCCGAACTCCCGGAGCGAGTCGGTGATAGCCGCGACGGTTTCGGGGTGGTCGGGGTCGCGGACGCGGATACGGAAGTGGTTGCCCGCGAGGTCACCGAAGTCGAGCGTGCGGCCGAGTCGGCCGACGACTTCGATGTCGGCGTTCCGAATCTCCGGCACGTCGTCGGCGTCGCCACCGTGTACGGTGAACAACTGCGTCGTCACCGCGTGTTTGTCCTTCGTGCCCGCCCAGGAGACGCGCTCTCTGCTGACGCCGAGTTCGTCTGAGAGGCGACCCGCGAAATCGTTGGTGTCCCATCCGCGGAGGGTGACACGGAGGACGAGGTTCGGGAAGTCGCCAGTGGGCGCGTCCGGCGGGCGAATGTTCAGTGAGTCGAGTTCGAGTTCGCGGACTTCGAAGTCCTCGGGTTCGACGCGGAGGACGCCGCCGATACCGTCCGCTTCGCTCACGTAGTGGTCGATGCCGACGGCCCGCTCGGTGGGGTGTGCCTCGCGCATCAGTACAGAGAGAGGTGGCCCGTGACGCGGTCGATGATGTCGTCGTCGGCCGGACCGACCGCCAGCGCCGTCACCGTGCCGGGTTCGAGTTGGGTGTGTCCAGCGTCGCGGATAATGGCGTGTGGGATACCCTCGTGTTCGGCCTTGGATGCGAGTTCGAACAGTTCAGACTCACCGTTCGCCTTGAGGACGACTTTCTTCTGTCCTTTGCCCTTCCAGCGCTTCCGTGTTCGTGAGTCCGTGTCCTCGTAGGCGGACAGCGAGGCGTGCGCAACCTGCGCGGCGAGTTTCCCCTCGCCCATGCCGATGTCCGCTCGTGCGACGATGGCCTGTTTCATGCGCCCTACTCCCCGCCGACGCGGTAAATGTCCTCCCATCGTCGGGCTGTCGGGGGCGTCTCTCTGTTCTCCTGCAAAAAGCACTTAACTGACACCATCCTCGTGTCACCGATGGCTGGTCCCCGAACACCCCTCCTCAAGCCACGCGAATATTTCGAGTCGAAGACGCCGCCGCTCGACTTCGGACGAGCGGTCGTCGCCGTCGCGGTCGTCACGCTCGTCCTTGCTGCTGGCGTCGGCGGTCTCCTCTGGACGCTCACAGACCAACTCGACCAGCAGGTCACGGTCGACAACCCGGAACACCACCCCGAGTGGGCGTGCGAAAAGTACGAAGACGGCGGCCCGTTCGAGGACATGTCTGCGCCTGACGGGTGCGATGCATCTGTCCCCGAGGAGAGACAGCGACCGCTGGGCGAACTCATCTGGGAGGAGTTCTCCTGGGTCCCGTGGGCAATGCTGGTGTTCGTCCCGCTCATCTGGCTCACCGAGGGGGTGCTGCTCCACCTCGGGAGTTCGTTCGTCGGCGGCGAAGGCCGATTTACCGACACGCTCACCGCTGCCGGGTGGGGGATGGTTCCGACGGTCGTTCGCGTGCTCGCCGTGGGGGCGTTCCTCACGTACCGATTCAGAACGCTGTCGCTCCCGCCGGACCCCGAAGGGGCGGTTCAGGCGATGCAGGCATCCCTGACCGGTCTCGACCTCGTCTCTGGAGCCGTCATGCTCGTCGTCGTCGCGTGGGCGACGTACATCCGAACCTACGGCCTCGCCCGCGCCCGCGACCTGTCGGTGGGGAATGCCGCCGTCGTCACTGTCGGATTGACGCTCGTGGGTCTCCTCTTCGAGTTCGTATAAGCAACACAGCCCTCGTCACCCGACTCGATAGTCGTGTAACATCTTCTGTGCCGCCGAAACAGAGGAATGGATTTACCTACGTACGTCGCGCTCCTTCGAGCATGATACTCTCGGACTCCGATATCCTCGCTCGCCTCGAAGCGGGGGACCTCGTAATCGACCCGCTCGACGACATCGACATGCAGGTCCAACCGGCGAGCGTCGACCTCCGTCTGGGAACGGAGTTTCTGGAATTCCAGCGCACGAACATCTCGTGTATCCACCCGAACCGCGAGGAGGAAGTCTCGACCTACGTCAGCGAGACCTACGTCGAGGAAGGCGACGACTTCATCCTCCACCCCGGCGACTTCGTCCTCGGAACGACCAAAGAGCGCGTCGAGATTCCCGACGACCTGCTCGCAACCGTCGAGGGCCGGTCGTCGCTCGGGCGACTCGCCATCGTCATCCACGCGACTGCCGGTATCGTTGACCCCGGCTACGAAGGCCAGATTACGCTGGAACTCTCCAACCTCGGGTCTGCCCCCGTTGCGCTCACGCCGGGAATGCGCATCTCGCAACTCGTGTTCACGGAGATGAAATCGCCCGCCGACCGGCCCTACGGTGCCGAGCGCGGGTCGAAATATCAAGGCCAGCGCGGCCCGCAGGCGTCACGCATCGGTGCTGACCCAGAGTTTGGAGACACAGAAAAATGAAATTCATCGAAGAACTGGTCGTCGACGAATTCCTCCCGACGTTTCGCGCGCTGCTCGCGGAGGACCTCCGAGACCGCGGGTTCACCCAGTCAGAGGTGGCCGAGGCCCTCGGAATCAGCCAGAGCGCCGTCTCGAAGTACGCCCATGGCGAAGTGACGATGAACGACCGTGTCGCCGACGACACGCGCGTTCTCGAACTCGTCACCCAAATCGGCGAAGGTCTTTCGACGGGTGACATGACGCCCGTGCAGGCGCTGGTCGAAGCGGAGGTTCTCATCCGCCAACTCGAAGAGGCAGACCTCATGTCGGACCTCCACGAGGAGGCGATGCCCGAATTGGCGTCGTACGACGGGTTCCACAACATCCACGACCCCGAGAGCCACCTGCGGACGGTCGAGCAGGTTCGGTCGTCGGTCCGCCGCGGGCTTCGAAAGCTCACCAACACCTCCGGGTTTGCGGGGCTTATCCCGAACGTCGGGTCGAACCTCGTGGAGTCGCTGCCGGACGCCGAGGGCATCGACGACATCGCGGGCATCCCCGGGCGTATCTTCGACGTGAAAGGACAGGCGACCGTTCCGGGCGAACCGGAGTTCGGCGTCAGCGAACACGTCGCGTCCGTGCTCCTGTCGGCCCGTGCGTCGGGTGCCGACGTGAACGCCGCGCTCAACATCGTCTACGACGACGGCGTCGTCGAGGAACTCGAAGCCGCGGGCTACGAGTGCATCGAGTTCGACCCCGAAGCCCCGACTGACCCGGTCCGCGCTGTCTTAGAAGACCGCGACACCGACCTCCCGGAGACGTTCGTCGTCTACCAGACCGGTGGCTACGGCATCGAACCGATTACCTACATCATCGGTCCGGACGCGCCGACTGTCGCGGACGTTGTTCGCGTACTCCTCTGAGTGCGGATGTCTCCCGACTCGTCGGCCGAACAGTCCGATGCAATCGCCGCCCGCTCGCCCGCGACACTCGCCCAATCTTTCTACACCCGATGGGCCAGCCTCTACGACACCATTGCCCGCCGAGCGCCGGGTGTCGGCACCGTCCGCTCCGAGGCAGCGGACGCCCTCGACCTCTCGCCCGGTGACACCGTCGTCGAGATGGGTTGTGGGACCGGTGCGAATCTCCCGTCCCTCGCCGAGCGCGTCGGTCCCGACGGAACCGTCGTCGGCGTCGATTTTTCGCCCGGCGTCCTCGACGTGGCCCGCGAACGCGCCCGCGAGTATCCGAACGTTCACCTCGTCCGCGCCGACGCGACCCAGCCGCCGATTCCTGCCCACGTCCCGGACGCCATTCTGGCGACGTTCGTCTCGGGAATGTTCGGCGACCCCGAAGCAGTCGTCTCGTCGTGGGCCGACCTCGTCGAACCGGGCGGGAGACTCTGTCTCGTCGACCTTGCGGAGACGACAGATGCGACGTGGCAGATGCTCAACCCTGTGTTTCGGGCACTCGTCCGGGTCACTGCGCCGCCCGGAACGCGGACGATGCGCGGGTCGCCAACCGCGATGCTCGACGAGCGACTCGTTTCAGCACACCGGGCGCTGGAATCTCGATGTCGGGTGACCCATCGGGCGACGCACGTCCTCGGGTTCGCGCGCATCAGAGCGGGTGTGGTCGAGTGAGTCGCCCCGCAGTCACTTCTCGTTCACGAGTGTGAAAATTCGAACGAGAGCGCGGTCGTCATGTCAGAGGCACGTTATGGGGGCCGCGTGTTGAACCCCGGGGGGAGAGACTACGCGCTCCGTTCTGAGAGAGGGGTGTCGGTTAGTCGTCCGCAGCCGCCGGTCCGCTGATGGTCACTTCGGGCGCGTCGCGACCGAGTTCGTCGAGGCAGGACTGCGCCGCCTGCTTGCCGGAAAGCAGCATGGCACCGAAGGTCGGACCCATGCGCGGGAGGTGGTGTGCGGTGGCGACGGCCATGCCGGAGGCGACGACGCCGGGGTGGACGACGCCCGTCGCTTCGACGATGTCGTCTTCGCTCTTGGAGACCCACATCGAGTCGTGGCCGGGGGAGTCGTGGCCGGGTGCGCCGTACTCGCCGTCGCTCGTCTTGTCCATGCCCGTATTGTGCGTCTTGGCGTGTTCGATGCCGCTCACGTCGAGGACGCCGCGCTCGGAGAGTTTCGAGAGGACGACGGCGTCGTGGCCCGTCGCGTCGAGGACGAGTTCGGATTCGACGGCGATGGGGTCGACACAGGTGAGTTCGCGCGGGAGCGCGTGGACCGGCGTCCAGTTCATCACGATGCCGCCGACGCGGTCGTCTTCGCGGACGACAACGTCAGTGAACTCGGTCATGTTCTGAATCTCGGCACCGGCGTCGCAGGCGGCCTTGATGAGCGCGGAACAGGCGTGCGGGCCGTCGGCGACGTAGAGTCCCTCGGCCTCGTCGCTTTCTTCGTACGGAACGTCGAGTTCGTCGAGAACTTCGTTAGCGGGGCCGCGGACCGTAATCTTGTTCATCAGGAAACCGCCGAGCCAGAAGCCACCGCCGAGGTAGTTGTTCTTCTCGACGACGGTCACGTCCACGTCACGCTCTGCCAGTTCCTTCGCCGCGACGAGTCCGGAAGGACCGCCGCCGACGATGATAACGTCGGTGTCTGTGCGCTCTCTGAACTCCTCCATCCACGAGTCGGAGATTGCGCGAGTTACCTGTGCTTCCGTCGCGTCGCTGAATCCGTCGAACGACATACTACCTAGTGATATCACTTGGTAGTAAAACGTTTCGACACCCGAACGGCTGGCCTCCGAACCACTTCCGGTTACATTGATGTCGCCTGTCTCTTTTTGTTGGAGAACTCCTTACGATGGGATGATGCCCGAATCAGAGGTCGTAGCCGCATGAACATGCTCTACGAAGGCGAGTGGCGAACGGACGAGTTCGCCGCCAACAATGAAGACGGAGAGTTCGAGCGACAGACCACGACGTTCCGAAACTGGGTCGGCGAGGACGACCAGTTCCCCGTCGAATCGGGACGGTATCACCTGTATATCTCTCGTGCCTGTCCGTGGGCACACCGCACCGCGATGGCCCGCGCCCTATTGGGGCTCGAAGATGTCATCTCCCTCTCGCTCGTCGACCCCGTGCGAATCGACGACGGATGGGAGTTCTCCGAGGAGTCCCCCGACCCGCTCTACGGCGAGGAATTCCTTCGGGACGTCTACCTCCGGGCCGACGACGAGTTCACCGGCCGTGTTACGGTCCCCGTTCTGTGGGACAAAGAACGCGAGACCATCGTCAACAACGAGTCGCGCGAGATAATGCGCATGTTGACCACGGCATTCGCCGAGCACGCGACAACCGACGTGGACCTGCTTCCTGACGGGGCAGAAGACGAGGTGGACAGACTCATCGACGAGGTTTACGACCCGATAAACAACGGCGTCTACCGCGCCGGGTTTGCGACGACCCAGGAGGCCTACGAGAACGCCGTCACCGAACTGTTCGACGCGCTGGACCACTGGGAGGCGGTGCTCGACGACCAGCGATTCCTCGCCGGTGACACGCTCACCGAGGCCGATATCGCGATGTTCGTGACGCTGATTCGCTTCGACCACGTCTACCACACGCACTTCAAGTGCAACAAGAAGGCCATCCACGAGTACGACAACCTCTGGAACTACACGAAGGAACTCTACCAGTTGCCCGGCGTCGAAAAGACGGTCAACATGGACCACATCGTTCGCCACTACTTCGTCAGCCACGGCGACATCAACCCCAAGCGTATCTACGCTGTCGGCCCGGACCTCGACTTCACCGAACCGCACGACAGAGACCGCCTCGATACCGACCTTCCGCCGGCTATCGCTGCTGACGACTGAACCCGCGTTGTCTCGCCTGTTGGCCGGTTCTTCGCTGGCCAACCGCTATCGATTCAATAGCGTCCGCGCATCTGTTCGGATACGCTCTGCGACTGCCGTCTCGGTGCCCTGCGGCAACGTTAGATGCTGAAAGTCGTTCATGATACGGACCATCGCGAGCATCTCGTAGACCGGTTCTGGCGTCGACACGCTCTCGACGTGCTCCGGTGCGGCCGTCTGATACCCGGCGTACATCGACTCACGAACCATCGCCCGGCGGTCCTCGACGTCGGGAAGGCCCGCGAGGAACGCCCCACTGAAGAGGTACACGGCGAACTCGAAGTCGAACGCTGCTGGGACGGCGAGCGTGTACGCCCAGTCGAGCATCGCAGTAACCTCGCCCGTTTCGGGGTCGACGAGAAGGTTGTGTAAGCCGTGGTCGTTGCGTCCCAAGACCGGGGTAAACGGTCCGTCGAGGCGCTCGATACCTGCGTCGAACCACCGCGTTAGCTCGGGGGTGAGGTCCGAAAACCGGCTCTCTGCGTGTCGGCCGAGTTCTTCGTCGACCCGCTCTCGAAGATAACTCGGCCAGTCTTCACGTGGGTTTCTGACGGAAAGCGTCGCGGGGTCTCCACCGGGTCGGTCACAGGCCAACTCGGGACCGTCGTACCGAACGTGCCCGAAACGCTCGACCGCTGGAACGGCGTGTAACTCTCCGAGATACGCACCGATTTCGCGGGCGAGTCGCTGGAGCACGTCGTCGTCAAATCGGCCGACACGCTCGTAGGCGACTTCCGACCCGGACAGCGCACGCATGAGGAAATACGGCGTCGGGTGGGACTCGTGGTCGTCGGTGACGCTGAGTACCTCTGGGACGGGAATCGACGTGTGAGCGGTGAGGACGGCCTGAATTCTGGCTTCGGTTGGAATCCCCCACGTCTGGCCGTCGGGTGAACTTTTGAGGTAGAGTTCCCGTTCGGTACTATCGCGGCAGACGACGACGCGGTAGACCGAAGAGAATCCCCGTTCGGCAGGGTGCGCCGTCTGCAGACTCCATCCCGGCAACGACGAGTGGACAATGTCCTCTATCGTCTGCTCGGACACTTCCCGTGCTTCGGGGATATCCACCATACTCTTGGCTCGTGTCGACTCGTAGAAAGCTTTTGATGACAGAGACAGTACGCCCCGGGCTGTTTCCGACGATACCCCACGACGGGTACTTCCGCGTTGGAATGCTATAATTTCTCATGGGTGGCCGTCTCCTTCGCACGGTCAGACGACTCGAACCGCCACCGAGAGCGGTGGACTGGTCGATTCTCGTGCTCGTGCTGTTCGAGACGCTTTCGGGCGTCCTCAGCCTCGGCGCTGGCCATCCCGCGAACGCCCTCCTCTTCGTCGCCCACGGTGTTGCTGGCCTCTCACTCGTCGCCCTCGTCGGGTTCAAACTCTATCGCGTCCGTCACCGCGTCCTCGACTCACGCCTCCACGACCGAACGACCACCATCTCTGTCCTGCTCGCCATCGTCGCGCTTGCAGCACTCGGCACCGGCATCGCATGGGTCGCGGGCGTCGAGATTCGGTTCGGATTCTGGACGCTCCTCAACATCCACATCGGGTTCGGCCTCCTCGTGATTCCGATTCTTCTCATCCACCTCCGGTCGCGCTTCCAGACGCCGAGTCGTGCCGACTTCGCGAGTCGCCGCCGGGCACTCCAGTACGGCGCACTCCTCCTCTTCGGCGCGGCGGCCTACCGGGCGACCGAAATCGCCGGGTCCGTCCAGGGAACGACACGCCGATTCACCGGGTCGCGTCCGCTCCCGCCCGGCGAGGGCAACGACGCGTTTCCGGTCACGAGTTGGGTCGCTGACGACCCGGACCCCATCGACCCGGACACGTGGTCCCTCTCGGTCGTTGGCTTGGTCGATACCCCGCTCGAACTCGGTGTCTCCGACCTCGACCCGGACGAGACGCAGTCCGCTCTGCTCGACTGCACGAGTGGCTGGTACACCGAACAGGAGTGGACGGGAATACGACTCGGCGACCTGCTCGATTCGGCAGGCGTCGAAGCGGCGGGTCAGTGGGTTACGGTTCGGTCAGTGACGGGCTATCGCTGGTCGTTCCCCATCGAGGAAGCCCGCGAAATGCTTCTCGCCACCCGTGTCGGTGACGAACCGCTCTCGCACGGCCACGGTGCGCCGCTTCGACTCGTCGCCCCGAACCGACGTGGGTTCCAGTGGGTCAAGTGGATAGAAACAATCGAGGTGCGCCGCCGTCGTGACCCGGTCCAATGGGTGGCGGTGCTGGTGAGTGGGTTTAGCTGAAGTCAGGTCACGCTATTCGTCGCCATTGTTTCGACCCGCTATTCGTCGCCGCCGCTCCGAATCGCTTTCTCGGCCGCTCCGAGCGCGTCGTCGGCGTCGAAGTCGGCGACGATGGCTTCGAGTTCTTCGCAGGAGGCTCCCGACAGTTCCTCGGCGTGGACGGTGATGTTCGGCAGCGCGCGGATGATGTTGTCCACGATGGGGACCGTCGCCACCTGTGCGGAGCGCGACATCGGGTTGAGGTCGACGACGATTTCGACTTTGTCCATCTCGCCGAGGGCTTCCGCGCGGTCACCGTCTTCGAGGGGGACGACGACAACGTCTGCGCTTCTGATGCCGTCGGCATCGACCTTGGCGCGCTCGTGGTCCAGACCGGGGATACGGCCGTCTGCGGTCAGTCCCTTTACTTCGTCGACACCGTGTTCGCGGAGGTGGTCGGCGATGGCCTGCATCCGTTCTTCAGTCCGGTTGAACAGGTTGACCTCCACGTCGGCACCGACTGCCTCGGCGAGTTCGCCGACTTCCGCGGGACAGAGGGCGGCCACGTTGCCGTTGACCGAGACGACCGGGTGGTCGGCGAGAAGGAGATGCGCGGCCGCAGCACGCTCGGCGGCGTCGGCACTGGGAATCGTCTGTTCGCCGAGGAGGTAGTCGAACGCCTCGCCGCGACCCTGGGCGATGAGGCCCTGATTGCTCGTGATGCCCTTTTCGACGCCCGCTTCGATGCGATGTCGAGTGAGAAGCGACTGGTAGCGGGGATGGCTTTCGGGAATCTCGATGTCGCTCATTGAATACGAATCGACTCCGGGGGTCTAACACGTTTTCTCATTCGCTGCCCGGCGGCTTACTGGCTTTCCAGCGTCGCACCTGCCGGATGGACGCGACAGACCTCGGGGTCGTAGCCCGCATCGGTGAGTCCCGTTCCGACGGCGAAAACCGTCTCGCCGAGCATCGCCATCGCGGCGTTACCGCCCGTGTCCGACACGTCCTCGATGGCGGTCGTAACGCGCTCGGTGAGCAGTCCCGCGTCGCGGGCGAACTGCTGGCACTCGGACATGAACTGGCCAAGTGTCGGGTCAGTCCGGAGGTTATCGAGGGCCGTCTCGCCCGCCGTCGTCAACGCGGTCGTATCGCCCGAGAGAACGTCGGCGGTCGAGAGACCGCCGAAGGCGACGTACTCGATTCGGGGGCGCGCCGGGATGCCGTCCATGCGGCCGTGGTCCGGTGCGCCGGGTTCGACGCGGATGGGCATGCCGCCGCGTGCCTGTGCGACGACGTCCCCGAGTCCGGTTCCCGCACGCACTTCCGCCTCGTGGGCGATTGTAACGAGGTCGTTTTCCGACCGGCCGCAGTCGAACACGTGGTTCGCGGCGAGGGCCGCCCCGAGGGCCATCGCGCCAGAGACACCGAATCCCGCTCCGAGGGGGAGTTTGCTCTCCGCGTGAATCGCTGCGGAGACACCGAGGGTGCGGAGGACCGTTTCGACCGGCGGCATCTCGACTGTGGTTCCGTCGAGTGTGACGACGGACTCGGCGGCCGACTCGACGGTTACGGTGACGCCGTGAGAGAGTGTGATGCCTGCACCGCGCGAGCCAGCGACTGCCGGGTCGTCAGCGGGGTGGGCGCTGAAGAATCCGGTGATGTGACCGGGGACGAATGCCGTCGCGTCGTCGCTCATCGTCCTTCCTTCAGCCGGGGTCGGTTAACGGTGTTGCGTTTCGTCGTTCATCGCCGTTGCCTGTGTCCGGTGTGGCCACTCACCGAGCAGAACCGACTGCGTTTGTAAAAAACCGCCGTGTGTTCGTTCGACGAGAGTTGCGTCTTCGTCTAGGGACTCAGGCGTTGTCTGTCTCGCGGGAACAGAACCGCTTCCCGGATGTTGTCGAGACCGAGCATCGTCATGATGAGACGCTCGCCGCCCAGACCGAAGCCTGCGTGCGGGGGCATGCCGTACTTGAACATCTTCGTGTAGTACTCGAACGCGTCGGGGTCGAGACCCTGCTGCTCGAAGCCAGCGACGAGGTGCTCGAAGCGGTGTTCACGCTGCCCACCGGAGACGAGTTCCATGTTCGGGTGCATCATGTCGAAGCCCGTCGAGAGGGTCTCGTCGTCGTCGTGGTCCTTGATGTAGAACGGCTTGATTTCGCTCGGCCAGTCGGTGATGAAGTAGTGCTCGCCGACGTCCTCACCGAGTGCCTTCTCGCCTTCCGTGGGCAGGTCGTCGCCCCAGACGAGTTGCTCGTCGAGTTCGCCCGTCGCGTTGATGCGCTGGATGGCCTCCTCGTAGGTGAGACGCGGGAACTCGCCGGACGGCGCTTCGAACTCCTCGGCGAGGCCGAGTGCCTCGAGTTCGTCCTGGCAGTTCTCTTCGACTGCCTCGTAGGCGGCCTTGACGACGGCCTCACACACGTCCATCGCTTCGGTGTGGTCGATGAAGGCCGACTCGAAGTCGATGGAAGTCGCCTCGTTGAGGTGTCGCGGCGTGTTGTGCTCTTCGGCGCGGAAGATCGGACCGACTTCGAAGACGCGTTCGAGACCGGAGCCGACCATCAGCTGCTTGAACAGCTGCGGCGACTGGTTCATGAACGCCTCCTTGCCGAAGTACGTGATGGGGAAGAGTTCGGTGCCGCCCTCGGTACCGGTGGCGACGATTTTCGGCGTGTTGATTTCGGTGGCGCGAAGGTCGCGGAACTTCTCGCGGACGGCGCGCTGGACCTCGGCGCGAATCTCGAAGATGGCCTTCACTTCGTCCTTGCGGAGGTCGAGCGTCCGGTTGTCCAGACGCGTCGAGAGTTCGGCGTCGACCTTGCCGGAGGGGTCGAGCGGAAGCTGCGGGTCGGCCTCGGCGATGACGTCGAGGCTCTCGGGCGTGATTTCGACACCCGTCGGCGCGCGAGGCTCTTCTGCGACGTCACCGGTGACGCTGATGACGCTCTCGCGGTGGACGCCCAGACCGGTCTCGACGAGGTCCTCGTCCATCTCGTCTTTCTCGAACTTGACCTGAATCTTGCCCGTGGTATCGCGGAGAATCAGGAACGCGATGCCACCGAGGTCACGAACCTCGTGGACCCAGCCAGCGACAGTGACCGTGTCGCCGGGCTCGGCGTCGGCCGTGTACGTTCGGTTTCGCATAGGACCAGTTTCCTGACCGTGCGTGATAAATACGGTCGTTTCGCTCCCGCGAGTTATTCGGTACCACGTTCCGTTGTTGGGCGGAGGTTTATATGCTAAAACGGGACCACCTCGCCTCGAACATGGACTTCTCAGACTTCGAATCCGCGTTCGCACTCCCACTCGCCGAGGATACCTCGTTCGACACGCTCGTCACCGGGATTCTCGTCACGCTCGCATCGTTCGCGACGCCCCTCGCTGGCGTGCTCCTTGTCGGCTACGTCGCCCGCCTCGTCCGCGTCGGAAGCCGGAACGCGACCGCACTCCCCACGTTCGACGAGGTTGTTGGCATGGTCATCGAAGGCACACGCCTCTCCGCTGTTCTCGTTCTTCTCCAACTCCCCGCAGTCGGCATTGCCGTCGCCGTCCTCCAGTCAGCGGGCGCATCCCTCGCAGCACTCGTGTATGCCGCCGAGACCCAGTCGCTCCAGTACCTCGGACTCTCCGCATTCGTCGTGGTCGGCCTCGTCGCGGCCGGAATCGCAGCGCTCGTCGGAACGTACCTCTCGGCCGCTGCGACAGTTGCGCTCGCACGTGAACAGTCATTCACCGCTTCCGTTCCGGTCGCTCAAGCACTTGCCGCGGACGCTTCGTTCGTGTCTGTCGTCTCCGCTGTGGCGCTCGTCGTCTTCGGTGGTCGACTGCTCGCATTGCTCTTCGGGGCGCTCCCTCTCGGTGGTACTGTCCTCGCCGGGAGTGCGTCGTTCCTGACACTCGTCGCGTCCGCAACGCTCCTCGGACGTGGTGCACCGACGAGTGCAGACCGCACTGTCACACAGCAGTTGGAAACAAACACCGACACAATCGGGTCGGCGTAGAAAGGAAGAGAGACCGCAGTCGTTATTCTGCGTCGACGAGTTCCGCCTGCGCGTCTTTCGCGCCCTCGACGGTCTCGCGGACGGCATCGACACCTTCGTCGTGCAGGAGGTTCCCGACGACGACGGCGTCGGCGCACTTGCCCATCTCGTAGGCCGACTCGTAGTCGTGGATGCCGCCGCCGTAGAACAGCGTCGCCTCGTCCAGTGCGTCGTGGGCCGCACAGACCTTCTCCGGGTCGCCGTAGGTGCCGGAGTACTCGACGTAGATGATTTTCTGGCCGAACATCTTCTCGGCGACGCGGGCGAACGAGGCCACGTCCTCGGCGGACTGGTCGGTGTCGGCGTCGGTGTACTCGGCCACCGACGAGTCGGGGTTCAGCACGATGTACGCCTCGGTGTGGGTGCGGTCCCAGTCGAGACCGTCTTCGATGCGGACCCACTCTTTGTGCGCGCCGGTAATCCAGAAGGAGTCGCTGGCGTTGAACACCGTCGGGATGAGGTAGCCGTCCAGCGCCGGGTCGTCGATGACGACGCCGGGGTTCGACGGTTCCTGATAGATCGGCACGTCGTACTTCGCGGTAGCCTCGACGACGCGCTCCATCTTCTCTTCGGTGATGTCGAGCGTGCCGCCGATTTCGAGGGCGTCGGTGCCCGTCTCACACACGTCTTCGAACGTCTCGCCGTCGACGAGGTCTTTGTCGGGGTCGATTTTGGTGATGTGGTCCCAGTCTTCCCAGGGATAGCTCATTGGTCGGTCTATGCTTGAGGGGGGCTAAAAAGCGTGCGAAAGTTGTGGGGCTTGGGGATGTGTTCTAACAGACATCTCTGATGGATAACGAGACCATATATTTTTGTCAGTTGGGTGGTCCACTTCCATCTATCAATGAGTCAGGCGACACTCTCGCAGACGCCCTATCTAAACTCAAATCTGTTCTCCGGGTATTACCTCGAAGAACGGATTGATGATCTTGATGAGTGGGAATGCGACGATGAGGCCCAACAGGTCTTCGAGGAACTTCAGAAACTCTATGATCTTGAACGAGGGCTGGTTGAATCTTACAAAGAAGACGAACTCCTCGATTCGTGGATTGATGAGGTGCTTGACATCCTCGGTTTTGGGACGCTTTCCGAGACGACACTCCCCGATGGCGGTGGGTATAACGACCGACTCCTGTTTGAGTCCGCAGGCAAGCGCCGTGAAGCAGCCTTCGAGAAGAAAGACAACCGGTCGCAGGAAATGTACGGTCTCGCCTCGGCCCTGCTCGAAGCGAAACAATGGAACGCGGACTTCACAAAGCGCTTCAACGAGAATCGCTCGTACCGAGACGCCTCGCATCAAATAAAATACTACCTCGAACGCACCCCCGAAGAAGTTCAATGGGGTGTTCTAACTGACGGACGAAAGTGGCGACTCTACGGGACGAAAGACTACGAGACAGAGACGTTCTACGAGGTTGACCTTCCAGAGATACTGGAAGCTGGTGATCTTGAGCAATTCAAATACTTCTACTTGTTCTTCCGTCCGGCCGCATTCCGTGAAGTCGCTGGAACGACGTTCCTCGACAAGGTTTGGAACGAAAGCGAAACTGCTGCACAGGAACTCGGAGAAGACCTGCAAGATAACGTCTTCACCGCGCTTCGCGTCCTCGGAAAAGGGTTCGTCGAAACAAACGACCTCGACATCGACCCAGACGATGACGTTCGGCTTGAGGAACTGAAAGAGCAATCGCTGGTCCTTCTGTACCGGCTCATGTTTATTCTGTACGCCGAATCGCGCCATCTCATCAACCCCGACGATCCAGACCGCCAACAGGAGTACGAGGAGAACTTCAGCCTCGACCAACTCCGGCACGATATTTTAGACACGGCGGGCGAGACTGGCTCACCGAAGACGTTCGACAACTCGTACAGTGAGTTCTCCACGTCGATGTGGAGTCGGCTTCAGAACCTCTTTTCCCTCATCGACTCCGGAGAGGAGTCGCTCGGGATTCCGCCCTACAATGGCGGCCTATTCGACGACGGTCAACACGAATTCCTCGCCGACAACGAAGTCGCCGACCGATATCTCGCGGAGGTCATCTATCGACTCTCGACGACTGAGACCGACGAGGGATTCGTCCCAGCAGATTACGCCGACCTCGACACCCGACACCTCGGGACGATTTACGAAGGTCTCCTCGAACACGAATTTAGAATCGCGCCAACCCACTACGCTGCCGTCTCGGAAGACGGCGGCCAAGTCTGGAAGGACGCGACCGAAGTGAGTGTCGCCGAGGCGGTCGAAACCGTCGACGAAGGTGGCTTGTACGTCGTCAACGACGACGGAGAACGCAAGGCCACTGGTGCGTACTACACGCCGGACTACGTCGTGACCTACATCGTCGAGGAGACGGTCGACCCGCTTATCGAGGATATCGACGACACGCTCGACGAAGCAGGATTTGAACGCGGAACGCAGGAGTACGTCTTCCGCTTCGCCGACGAGGTGCTTTCACTCAAAGTATTGGACCCTGCGATGGGAAGCGGGCACTTCCTCACCAAAGCCACGGGCTACCTCGCAGAGCAGGTCATGGAACGCGTCCGTGAAGTCGAGGAAGCAGCGGGGGTGTTCGACGAACAGGATATCCGCCGCCGCGTCTCGCGGGAGTGTATCTACGGCGTGGACCTCAACGGCATGGCCGTCGAACTCGCCAAGCTTTCGATGTGGTTGGAGACCCTCGCTGCCGACCAACCGCTCGCGTTCTTGGACCACCACCTCAAGGCCGGGAACTCGCTTGTCGGGTCGGACATCACCGAGGTGCTGACGGACGATACCGAAGAAAACGGCGGTCAACTCACTCTCACGCAGTCGTTCGCGCGGGTTCGACAGCACACCCTCGAACACGTAATGGAGCTGTTTCGGGACTTACTCGCCATCGACAACGAGACTTTGGAGGATATCAAGTCGATGGAGGAACTGTACGGCGAGATTCGAGAGGACCCGCTGTACCACCGTCTGTTCGAACTCGCCAACGTCCACACAGCCGAGCAGTTCGGCCTTGAGGTGCCGTCGGGTGTCTACGAGACGATGGCTGGGGCCATAGAGGACGGTGACGAGTGGGACGAAATCGCCGAGGAGTCGTGGTTTGCCGAAGCGCAGGCGATGGCCTCTCGTGAGCAGTTCTTCCACTGGGAACTGGAGTTCCCTGAGGTGTTCTTCGGGGATGAAGGTGAGTTAGCGGATGATGCGGGGTTCGATTCGGTTGTTGGGAATCCGCCGTATGTGCGGATTCAAGAATTGAACCAGTCTAGTGAGCAGCTAAAGAACTATCTGATATGTGAGTATGATACTGCTCAGGGCAAATTTGATTTATACATCCCGTTCATTGAACGCGGTCTTGATGTTGCTGCTAGCCGGGGGATATCATGTTACATTGTGCCAAATAAGTTCATGAAAGCATCATATGGTCGGGCATTGCGCAAAGACCTATCTTCAGGAGAAAAACTGGAGTGGATCGTAGACTTCGGAGACTATCAGGTTTTCGACGGCCTGTCTACCTACACCAGCATTATTTCTTGTTCCCAGAGATGCCTCCCAAGGGCAAGATATAGTGAGGCGGATTCAGAATTCTTGGCGGATATCGAAACTACTCACTTAGAATACGCTGACCTCTCGGAATCCCCTTGGAATATTGCCGTGGGAGATGAGGCTGACTTACTTGATTCACTCCTTTCAGATTATTTGTCTCTCAGTGAAATTTCCGATGAAATATATCAGGGTGTGATTACTGGTGGAGATGACCACTTCATACTGGAACTGGTGTCAGAATCAGAGACGCACTACACTGTCCAAAGACGCGACAATAAAAAAACATACAAGATGGAAAAAGAAGTCGTGAAAACCTTCTCTAAAGGCTCGGATGTTCGTAGGCATCATTTCCAAAATGATGACAAACTTCTCCTATATCCCTATGATTCTGATGGCGATAAGTCGTCTGTAATTGAAGAAGATGTAATCAGTAGCTCATATCCAGATACCTACGCGTATCTTTGTGAGTACAGGGAAGAATTGAGTTCACGCGGGAGCGAGAGTATGGAATACCCCACTTGGTACTCGTTGTGGTGCCCTCGGTCTGAATGGAAATTCGACTCTCCGAAGATAGTCACACCAGTAATTGCAGAGTCAGGCCGCTTCGTATTCGATGAATCTGGAATGTATTTCAATGGGAGTGGAGGCGGAGGCGGGGGTGCGTATGGCATTATTTTCGGAGATGCTGAGCACACTGGCCGGTCACTATCTGCTGTCTTGAACTCCTCTGTTGCAGATTTCGTGATTCAGCATATTAGCTCGCAATTCCAGGGTGGGTTTTATGCATATAACCGGCAATACATAGAAAAAATTCCAATCCCGAGTGTTGAATCTGAACTGTGCGAATTCAACAAACAACTGAAAGATGACACAATTCTGAATAACGTTGTTCTGGATAACGAATCTCCACAAAGACTCTTAGACGTACTTGTAAGCGAATCTGAATCTGACCGGACCACGTTATGCCAGCTTAATCTCTCCCTCCTCGACTACCTCGGCAACTACTCGGACGGCGAAACCCTCGGCGAAATCGGCTTCCAGCAACCGGCCCAAGGATCCGCCGACTCGATTCTCCACGAGACCACCGAAGACAAGACCAAACTCGGCATCACGGAAGTCGAGTTCGAGCGCGAGAATCCGAACTCACTCACCGTCCACGTCGGCGTCCGCTATAAACCCGACAACCCAGAGGAGTACGAAACTGACAAAAACAACTACCACTACGTCGACCCACAACCCGCGTTCCGCATCACCGACCTCACGGAGACAGAAGCGGACTTGATAGAGGCGTTCGTCCCCGTCGCGGTGGACGAAGCCGGCGGGTTTGCCAACTTCCGAACGAACGCGACGAAGACCAATTCACCACTCGACAGGCTGGAGAAGTTGACGCTTCCTGCGGTTGACGACGTGCAGAAGGTTCTCGAACAGTACCTTGAGACGAAAGCCCGTGCCGACGAGCTAGAAGCGAAAATCGAGCGCACGGACGACCTCATCGACGAAATCGTCTACGAACTGTACGGGCTCACCGAGGAAGAAATCGCTATCGTAGAGGAGTCGGTCGAGGACTGAAGCCCCAACTCCCCGCTTCGGTGAGATATCCGAAGAATTAGGTATGATTTCGAGATAGTACGTTTTCATGGGACGTGAGGACTATCTCTATTTGATTTTCACACTTGGTGCTGTGGGTGCGGCGCTCTATCTCCTTACAGAACGTCTCCATACTGAGATCGTGAATCTCCTGCGCTCTTATCTCATCCTCAGCCTCGCTGTGCTTGTCGTCTTGATAGTTGTATTCTTGATTACGTTCAGTCGGTCTGACAGTTTTCAAGCGTGGGTTCTCGACAAGTTCGATTCTGGGGCTGACACCACGAACCGGACTCACCGTTCGTCGTGGTATGTTCGCAACACGCTCCGAGAGGAAAGCCGAGAAACGATCCGTCAGCAAGTCGAGTGGGTCAACGGAATCGATTCGAAGGCGATGAAGACGCTTCGATTCAACGTTATCATCCTCGGGGCTGCGGTTCCCGCACTTTCGTTTCTCTTGAATCAAGAGATAATCACCGATCCCGCCGACATCACGCACTCGTTTGTTGCCGCTGGTATCTCGTTTTTCGTGCTCTCCAGTGCGCTCGCGGCAGTCACGTATACATCTTCGAGCATCGAGGTTGGTCTTGGTGCGAATTCAGTGAGGGCAGTCCACCAGGAGGATTACGCTACTCACGAATTCCACGATACGTTGATGAACAGTTACTCGAAGTGGATCGAAGCGAACCGAGAGACGATTCAACTGAACTCGAACCTGATCAGCCTCACCATACTCCTGATGGTTTATGGTATCGTGTTCAGTGTCCTGGGCCTTATCGAGATTCTCATAGACCCAGTTCGGTCAATGACACTAGCGGGGGCATGCGTTTTGTTGCTCGTGACGACGCTCATATCACTCGCGTATTAGTGCGACGGTACTATTTTATACTCCTGGGCAGCAAAATACGATTATGAACGAGTACGAGCGAGAAACTAAGCCGGATGTCTTCGAGGCGGAAACGCTCTCACACAGCCCCCAGCTTGCCCGCCGCGTTCGTTCTCTCATCGGTGCCCGACTCCGCTCTTTCGCTGGTGTCGAAGAGCGATAACGGATCGCCTGAACTTTTTTTATTTAGTCAGCCGCCGCCTGCCACTTCCGAACCGTCTCCGCACCGACACCGTCAACTTTCGCAGCCACGTCGTCCGGTTCGGCCGCTTTCAGCGTCTTCACGTCCTCGTAGCCAGCGTCTTTTAATTTCTCGGCGGTCTTCGCGCCGATGCCCTTGATGCTCTCTAACTCAGACCCGCCGTCGCCGTTCTGTTGGGCCTGATACTCGCGGTAGTTGCAGATGGGACAGCCGAGTTCCCACGGTTCGCGGTCGCCGTCGTAGGTAATCCGCAGTTCCGGCAGGTCGTGTTCCTCGCACGACTCCTCGGTCACTCCGATGTCGCCACGACGGGGGAGGGGAAGCGAGTAGTCGCAGTCGGGATAGCGGGTACAGCCGACCAGTCGGGAGCCGGACCGGAGACGTTTGATAGCGAGTTCGCCACCCTCATCCTCACCACAGTCCGGGCACGACCCGATGACGAGGTCCTCTTCTTCGTCCGCTTCTTCGGCCTTACAGAGCGGACAGCCGTGGACGAACGTCTTGCGCCCGGCGAGCATCTTGATGTGGTGGAGGTCGTGTTCGTCGCAGGTCTCCTCCATGATGAGCGGCTTGCCCGTCGAGGGAAGCGGGAGCGTGTTCGTACAGTCGGGATAAGAGTCACAACCGATGAAGTACGACCCGCGGCGACTCTTCCGGACGACGAGGTCGCCGCCGCATTCGGGACACGGGCCGACGGTCTTGTCGGCCTTCAGGGAGTCCTGTAGCTGTTTGCCGAGTTCCTCGCGGGATTCCATCAGCCCCTCGAACACGTCTTCGAGAATCTCTTTGGACTCCTCGGTCACGTCTTCGAGGCTGGCCTCGCCGCGGGCGATGGCCATCATGTCGGATTCGAGTTGCGAAGTCATCTCCTCGCTGACGATGAGCTTGGCGAAGTCCTCGGAGGCCTCCACGACGGCCCGTGCGAGGCGGGTTGGTCGCGGCGGGTCGCTCTCGATGTAGCCGCGGTCGTAGAGCTTCTGGATCACGTCGTGGCGAGTTGCCTTCGTCCCGATACCCATCTGCTCCATCGTCTCGATGAGGCGCGACTGCCCGTAGCGACGGGGCGGTTGGGTCTGCTTGGCGTCGAGGTGGGTGTCAGAGAGTTCCAGTTTCTCGCCTTCTTCCACGTCGGGGACGAACGACTCGCTGGAGTTGAAATACGGATAGACCGCGTGGTAGCCCGGTTCGAGCAGGCGCTTGCCGTTGGCCTTCAGGGTGCGACCGGCCGCCTCCGCGACGACGCGGAGGTGTTCCCACACGGCGTCTTCGGCCACGGTGGCGAAGAAGCGCCGGACGACGAGTTCGTACACGTCCCACTCGTCATCAGAGAGGTCCGACGCCGAGGGGAGTTCGCCCGTCGGGTGAATCGGCGGGTGGTCGGTCGTCTCGTTGTCGCCCTCGGTGGGTTCGATTTCTTCCTGTTCGAGGAGGCTCTCGGCGTCCTCCTTGAAGCGGCGGTCGCCCTCGAACGCGCCGAGCAGTTCGCGCGGGTCGAGGTCTTCGGGGTAGACGGTGTTGTCCGTCCGCGGGTAGGTGATGTAGCCAGCAGTGTAGAGGTCTTCTGCGATGCTCATCGCCCGCTGGGCGGAGTAGCCGATAGACCCGGCGGCGCGGATGAACTGGGTGGTGTTGAACGGCGCGGGTGGCTTGTCGGTTCGGGTCCGTCGCTTGACCGCCGTGACCTCGGCGGCATCGACGCCGAGGAGGTCTTCGTAGGCTTCCTGTGCTGCCTCTTCGTCCCAGATACGTTCCGCTTCGGTGCCGTCGTCGTCGAGGTAGAAGTACTGGGCTTCGAAGGACTCAGCGGCCCCGTCGGCGTCCTTCGTAAGTTTCGAAAACAGCTCCCAGTAGTCTTCGGGGTCGAACGCCTCGATTTCGCGCTCGCGGTCGACGATGAGTTTCAGGGTCGGCCCTTGCACGCGGCCGACGGAGATGAAGTCGTTGCCGAGTTGCCGGGCCGAAAGTGAGAGGAAGCGTGTGAGCGCAGCGCCCCACACGAGGTCGATAATCTGTCGCGCTTCGCCAGCGGCCGCGAGGTCGAAGTCGAGTTCGTCGGGGTTCTCGAATGCCTCGGTCACTTCGCGCTTCGTAATCGAGGAGAAGCGAACGCGGTCGACGGGTACGTCTTCGTTCACCTCGCGGACGAGTTCGTACGCCTCCTTGCCGATGAGTTCACCCTCGCGGTCGTAGTCTGTGGCGATGGTGACCGTTCCGGCTTTGCGGGCGAGTCGCCGGAGGGCGGCGACGATGTTCTCCTGTGTCGGGTGCTTCTCGACGGGAGCGCTGATGAGTTCGACCGGCTCCACGTCGCGCCAGTCGTTGTACTCCGGCGGGAAGTCGACGCCGACGACGTGGCCCGACAGGCCGATACAGCGCTTGCCGCCCCACTTGTAGACGTTGACGCCGTTCATACGCTCTGCGGAGGCCGTTTCGCCGCTCAAGATGTCGGCGATACGCCTCGCGGCGTTGTCCTTCTCCGTGATGATGAGGTCGGGGCCGCGACTCATTGCCCGGCGATATGTCGGGGGAGGTTCTAAACCTTTCGTGGGGGAATTCGCCACATAGAGCGCTCAACGCGCGCGTATGTGGGTGTACAGGCGAGAGCGCGGTGCGCTCGCGCGCGAGAGATGTATCACGTCCCGAGAGCGTTCCG
The DNA here is from genome assembly GCF_044593955.1 of Haloferax sp. S1W. Taxonomy (GTDB): domain Archaea; phylum Halobacteriota; class Halobacteria; order Halobacteriales; family Haloferacaceae; genus Haloferax. Next base: position 1,821,384 of record NZ_CP172595.1, on the reverse strand, counting down.
CAACCCGAAGGGCTAACCCGCCTGACTCAAACTCCCGAACGTGTCGAGCGATTCACGAATAGACATGACAGACGGGGCAATCGCCCCCAAACTGTTCGCCCTGTCGTGGCCACTCGTCGCTGGCAACCTGCTCCAGACGCTCTACAACCTCGCAGACGTGTTTTGGGTCGGTCGCGTCGGGGCCGATGCAGTCGCGGCAGTCTCGCTCATGTTCCCGACGAGTTGGATGTTCGTCTCCACCGCGATGGGCATCACCGCGGCGACCATCGCACTCGTCTCACAGCACGTCGGCGCTGGCGAGGACCGAGAGGCGGACCACGTCGTCGGACAGACGGTGCTTCTCACGCTCGCCGTCTCCGTCGCGCTCGCCGTCCTCGGATACGTTTTCAGACACCCATTACTGAGCCTTATCGGCGCAGAGGGTGCCGTCTACACCGAGGCGCTAGCGTACATCGAGGTCATCTTCCTCGCGCTGCCGCTCACGTTCCTGTTCTTCGCATTTCGGGCGGCGTTACAGGGCGCTGGCGACACCAAAACCGCCATGTGGCTGATGGTCGTCTCAGCCGGACTGAACGTCATCATCGACCCGATTTTCATCCTCGGGTGGGGGCCAATCGAGGGGATGGGAACCCGCGGTGCGGCCGTCGCAACCCTCATTGCCCGCCTGTTCGCCACGGTCGCTGGCGTCTATATCCTCCTCCGCGGCGACTGGGGCGTTCAACTCCACCTCGCGGACCTCCGTCCCGACCCTGACCGCCTGCGCAAACTCGTCGATGTCGGCTACCCGGCCTCTCTCGACGGGTGGGCGCGCAGTTTCTCGGCCGTCGTGATGGCCGCATTTGTCGCCCGGTTCGGCCCGATACCCACCGCAGCGTACGGTATCGGCCTGCGATTGATGTCTGTTTCGTGGTCCGTCTCCGGGGCCGTCGGACAGGCAACCGCGACGGGTGTCGGTCAGAACCTCGGCGCGAGAACGCCCGAGCGGGCGGCGGCGGTCACGTGGACTGCCACGGCGACCACGATGGGTATCCTCTTTGCCGCCGCCGGACTCGTGGTGGTCTTCCCCGCCGAGGCGATGCGCCTGTTCATTGACGACCAGGCGGTCATCGACGCGGGTATCACCTTCCTCCGCATCGTCGCTCCGTCGTGGGCGTTCTTCGGCGGCGTGATGGTCATTCAGGGTGCGTTCCGCGGCGCGGGCATCACGAAAGCCGCGATGGCGCTGTCGTTCCTCTCGCGGTGGATATTCCGCGTTCCCGTCGCACTCGTGGTCGCGTTCGCGTGGACCGTCACAGCTCCCGGAATCGGCTCCGTCTCCGGCCTCGCGTGGGGCGTCGAAGGCCTCTGGTGGGCCTACGTCGCCGGTGCTGTCGCATCGTTCGTCGTCGCAATCGTGTGGTTCCGCCTCGGCACGTGGCGCGAGGGCGTCATCGACCGCGGGCCGACGCCTGCCGCGGGCGACGACTGATTTCTCACGTGCTGATAGTGTGACAAAGTCTCATTTCCGACCGCGTTGAATATGCTACTATGTCTCACACTCCTGAGTTGCCAGAGCGGTACGTCTGCGATGGCTGTCACGCCGTCTACGCCGGAACAGTGACGAGAGAAAGTGGGTCGTATCACTACAGCCCGCCCGACGAGTGTGCTGCCTGCGGGACGACCGAGTTCATCGCGTTCGAGCAGTACGTGCGGCGGCGGACGCAGTAGTCAACTTGCAGTGGGTGCGTCTGGATGCGGTCGTGAGCCGCTGGCCTATTGGTCGTCATCGACATCAACGAGAAGTTAGTGCATATCGGCCCAATTGGAACGTCCAATTACTGAGATTTTATAATCAAATACAGATGACATATATTTCGATGTCCCCGAAAACTAACCGAAGAACGTTCATCAGTACCAGCGCTGCCATCAGTACCATTCTGCTGACCGGATGTAATGCCAGAGTACCGCATATCGGGTTTAGCGGTGATGTTACCACCAACATCGAATTAATCGGCCGTCGCGTTCCAGAGGCTCCTGAACGTGCGAAAGTTATCCCACTGTCTGATTCTCGAATTCCAGACGAGTCGTTGATTCGGGAGACGGTCAAATCGGCGATTGAAGAGTCACCAGCTCACGTCGGTGTCAAAAAGAGTGAAAAGAAAGCCCTTCAGTCGACACTCGACTCGCTACCAAAGCATACCAACAGTAACGAGCCAGCAGAGAATGGGTGGTACATAGAGCACCAAAACTCGGTTGTCCACGTCTCTAAGTACATTTTAGACTAATCTGGAGCACGCGACACAAGAGCGCGAAAAATATTCGTGCGTTTTCTTACTCGTCTAGCTTCTCGCGGAGCAATTGGTTCGCCGTGCCGGGGTCCGCAGAGCCGCGCGATTTCTGCATGACCTGTCCGACGAGGAAGTTCAGCGCGCCGCCTTCGCCGTTGTGGTAGTCGGCGACTGCGTCGGGGTTCTCGTCGATGGCTTCCTCGACGAAGCCGACGATTTCGTCGTCGTCGGCCTTGCCGAGACCTTCTTCCTCGACGATGGTGTCGGGGTCGTTCTCCTCGTCGAGCATCTTGCGAAGGACGATTTCCTCGGCGTTCTTCGTCGTCACCTCGTCGGCGTCGACGAGTTCGACGAGGCGGGTGAACTCGTCGAGGCGGTCCGACACGTCCGTGATAAGCATGTCGCGGTAGTTGAGTTCGCCGAGCAGGTTGTCGGCGACCCACGTCGCGGCGAGGTCGGCGTCGAACTCGGCGGCGACATCCTCGAAGAAGTCGGCGACTTCCTTCGTGGAAGTGAGCTTCGAGGCCGATTCTTCGTCCAGACCGTACTCGCTCTGGAATCGCTCGCGGCGGGCGTCGGGGAGTTCCGGAATCGGAATCTCCGCTTTCCAGTGGGCGACCTGGAGCGCCGGAAGGTCGGCCTCTTGGAAGTAGCGGTAGTCCTTTTCTTCTTCTTTCGAGCGCATCGAGACGGTGATGCCGCGGGATTCGTCCCAGTGGCGGGTCTCCTGCTCGATGGCGCGGCCGCGCTTGACGGCGTTCTTCTGGCGGGTGACCTCGTAGGCCAGCGCCTTCTCAGCACCCTTGTGGCTGGAGATGTTCTTGACCTCGGTGCGGTTCGCCGCTTCGAGCGCCTCGCTGGAGATGTCGCCGTTGTCGTCTACTTCGTCGGCGGGGACGAGCGAGATGTTGGCGTCGATGCGGAGCGAGCCGTCGCGGGTGGCGTCGAACACGCCGAGATATTCGAGTACCTCTTCGAGTTTGGCGAGGAACGCGCGGGTCTCCTGCGGGCTGCGGAAGTCGGGTTCCGTGACGATTTCCATAAGCGGCGTCCCGGCGCGGTTGTAGTTGACCAGCGTGTAGTCGGCGGTGTCGATGCTGCCGCCTTTGTGCTGGAGGCTCCCCGGGTCCTCTTCGAGGTGGGCGCGGGTGATGCCGATTTCGCGGCGCTTGCCTTCGACGGAGACTTCCAGCGACCCGTCCGCACAGATGGGCGCGTCGTACTGGGTAATCTGGAAGTTCTTGGGCAGGTCGGGGTAGTAGTAGTTCTTCCGGTGGAACCGGGTGTCCTCGGCGATGTCGGCGTTCAGTGCCTTGCCAACCTTCACGGCCGATTCGACCGCTTTCTCGTTGAGTACCGGGAGCGCACCGGGGAGACCGAGACAGACCGGGCACACGCGTGTGTTCGGCTCCTCGTCGTCGGCGGACTCGGTCGAACAGCCACAGAAAATCTTCGTAGCCGTCTCGAGTTGAACGTGGACCTCCAACCCGATGACGACCGCGAGTTCGCGCTGTTCGAGCGCTTGCGCAGTCATTGGGCGCGCTTCGACGGCGGTGGGCTAAAGACTAACGGGACGGTCCCGAGAATGCGGTCTGTCGTCGCCGAATCGGAGCCGCTCTCGAAATATATGGTGGGCGTCAACAACTCGCACACATATCACAATTTCGGTGATTGTCTGACGCACATTTATGTCTCCAGCGTGGCCCTACTGTAGGCATGAGCAATCGGGTGGAGGAACTCGAATCCAAGGTGGCAGAACTACAGGCCGCGGTGAACGGACTCACCGAGGAACTCGTCGAAACGAAAGAGCGACTTCGGCAACTCGAAGACGCGAACGACGTGGAGATTCCCACGCGCGCCGCACAGCGTCGGACCGACTCCGAACCGCAGACGGAGGCGGACGACGAAGCGGAACTCGTCGACGAGGAGGAACAGACCGACGACGATGAAATTAAAACGGACGAAACCGAGGACAGTGACGAAGGCGAAACCGAGACCCTCGGCGACGATATAATCGTCGCATAACGGGTCCGTCGCTAGCGACGAGCGCACCTCGTGTTCATGCGGTGTGCTCGACTGCGGGTGTCGCCCGCCTGAACACCAACACATGCACATCAAGGAACTCGTCCTCGACAATTTCAAGAGCTTCGGACGACCGACTCGCATCCCATTCTACGAGGATTTCACGGTCGTCACGGGTCCGAACGGGTCGGGAAAGTCGAACATCATCGACGGCGTCCTGTTCGCGCTCGGACTCGCCCGCACGCGAGGTATTCGCGCCGAGAAACTGACTGACCTCATCTACAACCCCGGTCACGCAGACGGGAGCGATGAGGCCGAGACGGGAACCAAAGAAGCGAGCGTCACCGTCATCCTCGATAACTCCGACGGCACGCTCGACCGGTCGCAAGTGGTCAATGCCGCGGGCACCGACAACGTCGGGTCGGTCGACGAAATCACCATCAAACGCCGGGTGAAAGAGACGTCGGACAACTACTACTCGTATTACTACCTCAACGAGCGCTCGGTCAACCTCTCTGATATTCAGGACCTGTTGGCGCAGGCCGGTATCACCCCGGAGGGATACAACGTCGTCATGCAGGGCGACGTGACCGAGATTATCAACATGACGCCCTACCAGCGGCGGGGCATCATCGACGAAATCGCCGGCGTCGCCGAGTTCGACGCGAAGAAAGAAGCCGCGTTCGAGGAACTCGAAGCGGTCGAAGAGCGCGTCGACGAGGCGGACCTGCGAATCGAGGAAAAAGAGACGCGTCTCGACCAACTTGCAGACGAACGAGAAACCGCGCTCGAATACAAGGGCCTTCGCGAGGAGAAAGAGGAGTACGAAGGCTACCTGAAAGCCGCGGAACTCGAAGACAAGCGCGACGACCTCTCGCGGACCGAATCGCGCATCGAGTCCACTGAATCCGACCTCGAAGCACTACAGGCGGAACTCGATGAACGGCAGGGCAAGGTCACCCGTCTCGAAGAAGACCTCGAAGACCTGACGCGCGAAATCGAGCGCAAGGGTGAGGACGAACAACTCCGCATCAAGTCGGAGATGGAGGAGATCAAAGGCGACATCGCGCGCCTCGAAAACGCCATCGAGGCGGCAGAGGAAAAGCGCGACGACGCCGAGGCCGAGCGACGAAAAGCGTTCGTCGACATCGACCGCAAACAAGAGAAGATAGACGACCTCGAAACCGACATTCGCGAAATCAAGGTCGAGAAGGCGTCTGTCAAAAGCGACATCCAGTCCAAGCGGGTCGAACTCTCCGAAGTACAGGCCGAAATCGACTCCGTGGACACCGAGTTCGACGAACTGAAATCCGAACTCGCCGAGAAGAAAGAGACCCTAGAGGAGTACAAGACCGAGAAGAACGACCGCCAGCGCGAGAAGGACCGCCTCCTCGACGACGCGCGCCGTCGTTCGAACCAGATTTCGGAGACACAAGACGAAATCGAGGCCGCACACGAGCGTATTCCCGAACTGAAGGCGACGCTTTCGGACCTTCACAGCGAACTCGACACGGCCGAGAAGAACGACGCGAAGATAGACGGCATCATCGAGGACCTGCAGGACGAAAAGGCCGAACTTCAGGACGAACTCTCGGGCGTCACGGACAAACTGCAGTCCAAGCAGTCCGAGTACGCCCGCCTCGAAGCGCGGGCGGGGTCCGACGGCGACAACTCGTGGCCACGCGCGGTCACGACGATTCTCAACGCCGGTCTCTCGGGTGTCCACGGCGCGGTCGGTCAACTCGGCTCCGTGGACGGCGAGTACGCGAAAGCCTGTGAGACGGCTGCCGGTGGCCGACTCGCCAACGTCGTCGTCGACGACGACGGCGTGGGTTCGACCTGTATCGACCACCTGAAGTCTCGGAACGCGGGCCGCGCGACGTTCCTGCCCATCACCAAGATGGACAACCGCGGCCTCCCGCGCAAGCCCAACCATCCGGGTGTTGTCGACTTCGCGCGCAACCTCGTCGACTACGACTCGCAGTACGAATCCATCTTCTCGTACGTCCTCGGGTCGACGCTGGTCGTCGAGGACATGCAGACCGCGCGCGCCCTGATGGGCGACTACCGGATGGTGACTCTCGACGGTGACCTCGTCGAGCGCTCTGGTGCGATGACTGGTGGGTCCGGTGGTGGCTCTCGGTACTCCTTTTCGAAGTCCGGCGAAGGCCGACTCGAACGCATTGCCAAGGAGATTACCAAACTCGAAGACCGCCGCCGCTCGCTCAACAGCGAGATTCGCGACATCGAAGGCGACCTCGAAGACGCGCGCGGACGAAAGACCGACGCCGTAGACCGCGTCCGGACCATCGAGCGCGAAATCGAAGACGCCGAGGAAGACATCGAGGAAGCGGAGGCCGAAATCGAGCGCCTCAACGACCACCTCGACGACCTCCAATCGGAACGCGAGTCGGTGGACGAGAAGATGTCCACTCTCGACGACGAAATCGCCGCGTTCGACGAGAAAATCGAGGCCGTCGAGGCCGACATCGCCGATATCGAACAGCAACTCGCAGACTCTGAGATTCCGGAACTCACCGCCCGCGCCGACGACATCCGCGCCGATATCGACGACCTCGAAGACCGAATGGGCTCTCTCGACGGTCGCCTCAACGAACTCCAACTGGAGAAACAGTACGCCGAAGAGGCGGTCGACGACCTCCACGATACGGTCGAATCCGCGCAGAACCGCAAGGCAGAGGCCAAAGAGGCAATCGAGGACGCGAAGGGGGCCATCGAAGACCGCGAAGCCGACCTCGAAGAAAAACGCGAGGCGGTCGCGGAACTCGAAGACGAACTGGTCGACCTCAAGGAAGACCGCCGCGAACTACAGGACGACCTGCGAGAGGCGCGGACCGCCCGAGACGAGAAGAAAGACCGGGTCAAGGCCGTCGAATCCAAAATCGACAGTCTGCGGTCGGCCGCAGAGCGACTCGAATGGGAAATCGACGAACTCGAATCGCAGGTCGGTGACTACGACCCAGACGCGATTCCCGACCACAGCACCGTCGAGTCCGAAATCGAACGTCTCACAGAAGAGATGGAGGCGCTCGAACCGGTCAACATGCTCGCCATCGACGAGTACGACGACGTGAAGACGGACCTCGAAGACCTCCAAGAGCGCCGCGACGTGTTGGTCGAAGAGCGCGACGCCATCCAAGAGCGCATCGAGCAGTACGAATCACAGAAGAAAGAGACGTTCATGGAGTCGTTCGACGCCATCGCCGAGAACTTCACCGACATCTTCGAGCGCCTCTCGAACGGGACGGGCCATCTCCATCTGGAGAACCCCGAAGATCCGTTCGAGGAGGGCCTGACGATGAAGGCGCAACCCGGCGACAAACCAATCCAGCGCCTCGATGCGATGTCCGGCGGCGAGAAGTCGCTGACGGCGCTCGCGTTCATCTTCGCCATCCAGCGCCACAACCCCGCGCCGTTCTACGCGCTGGACGAGGTCGACGCCTTCCTCGACGCCGCGAACGCCGAGCGCGTCGGCCAGATGGTCGATGACCTCGCCGGTGACGCCCAGTTCGTCGTCGTCTCGCACCGCTCTGCGCTCCTCGAACGTGCCGAGCGAGCCATTGGGGTGACGATGCAGGGCGACAACGTCAGCGCAGTCACGGGGATTCAGTTCTCGCCGGACGATGGCGACAGCAGCGGTGACGCTGGCGATGGCGGCGACGGAGACGACCACGGTGGCGACGACGACAGCACCGATGGCGACAGTAGCGACGACACTCCCGATACCGACGATGGGATAGACGGACCGGATGCAGAGGTGCTGGCGAATGACTGACGACATCCCGTCGTTGAATCTCACGCGGGACCGCGACGGCCGCGACGATGACTCCCGCAGTGATGTGGACGACACGTTCTCGTTCGACCGTAGCGAGGACGACCGAGACGGTGATGCCACCCCAACTGGGTCGGCGGACGCCAGCCCTGACGGCATCGACGACGTGCTCCCGGACGATGTCCAAAGTGGGGACGACGACGAGGTCGAACCCGTCGAACTCCTCGTCCAACTTGCGAAAGATGGCGACATCGACCCGTGGGACATCGACATCGTCGAGGTGACTGACGCCTTCCTCGACCGCCTCGACGCGATGGACCTCCGGACCACCGGGAGAGCGCTGTTCTACGCGAGCGTCCTCTTGCGGATGAAGTCCGACGAACTGCTCTCGCCGGACGACCCCGACGAGGAGGAACTCGAACCGTGGGAACTCGCCATGCAGGGCGGCGACGACGATGGTCGGCCGCCCGACGACGGCGCACCCGGATTCGACCCCATCAACGCGCTCGAAGCCGAGATGGACCGCCGTCTCGAACGCAAGCACGCCCGCGGGTCGCCCGAGACACTGGACGAACTCGTCCGCGAACTCCGCGAGGCCGAACGCGGGTCGTGGTGGAAGCGCCGCCGCGAGTACGACACCACCGAGTCGCCGCGTGGATTTTCCCGCGGGACGCAGACGCTCGATTACCACGCCGCTGGCGACATGCGCGGCGCGGGCGAACCGACCGAAGACGACGTGACGGGAACCGCTCACAACGAGGACATCGAGGCCGTCGTCGACGCCGTCCGTGACGTGCTTTCGACGCACTACGAGAAGGGCCGCGACGAGGTCCTCTTCGCCGAGATTCGGGACGTTGCCGACACCGTGATGACGACGTACCTCGCCTTGTTGTTTCTCGCGCACCGAAGCACCGTCTACCTGAAACAGGACGAACTGTTCGGTGACCTCTGGATTCGGAACCCCGAGGTGTTCGACGAAACCGAAGACGACGAACAGACGGACGATGGCGAGGCCGAGGCGGAAGCCGTCGAAGCCGTCGCCGACGACTGAATAAAACGGTATTCTCCCGGCGTGACCGGCCGATAACTTACTCGACGTACGTGTCGATGAGCGGCGCGAGCTTTTCTTTCGTCTCTGCGGGGATGGCCTCGTCGGGTGTGTTGATGGTCCCTTCGAGCGCGGAGTGGCTATCGGTCTCGTGGCCGTCCGGAATCTTGCGGATGGCGGCTTCGACGGTCTCTTTGATGGCCTCCTCGTTGGCGGCGGCGTTTTTCAGCACCTCGTCGAGCGTGACTTCGCTGTCTTCTTTCCACACGTCGTAGTCGGTGACGCCGGTGATGGTCGCGTAGGCGATTTCGGCCTCGCGGGCGAGTTTCGCTTCGGGGATGGTGGTCATGCCGATGACGTCCCAGCCCTGTGCGCGGTAGAACTCGCTTTCGGCCTTCGTGGAGTACGACGGACCTTCGATGCAGACGTAGGTGCCGCCTTCCTGTACCGTCGCGTCCGTTGCTTCCTCGGCGGCTTCCGCGAGGATAGAGACGAGTTCCTCGTCGTATGGCATCGCAAAGGGTTGGTGGACGACGATGCCCTCGTCGAAGAACGTCAGGGGACGGTGTTTGGTGCGGTCGTAAATCTGGTCCGGGACGACGAGCGTCTGCGGCGGGAGGTCTTCCTTGAGACTGCCGACAGCGTTGCTCGCGAGAATGTGGGTGACGCCGAGTTGCTTCAGCGCGAAGATGTTCGCGCGGTAGGGGAGGGTCGTCGGCGAGTGCTGGTGGTCGGGACCGTGACGCGGGAGGAAGACGACTTCGCGGCCGGTGTCGCCGAACTCACCGACGATGGGCGTCGTCGAAGGCTCGCCGAAGGGCGTCTCGACAAGTTCCTCGCGCGTGTTTTCGAGGGGGAGCGCCTCGTAGATACCACTGCCGCCGATAAATCCGATTTTCATACACGAACGTGGATGAGCGCGCACAAAATCATGGCGAATCGGCAGCCGTTCAACCGTGTCCGGCGTGCTCAGATGACGACGCCGGCGTCGAGGAGGAAGATGATGACTGAGAGGAGCGGAACGCTGAGGAGCGTGGTCGCAAAGACGGCCGCGGAGACGAACTCGGCGACCGGAATCGCCCCTCCAACCTCCGTCTCACCGAACTCGCCCACGAGGATAAGTGGCGTCACCGCCGCGGGCATCGCCGATTCGAGGACGAACGTCCGAGCGACGACGGGGTCGCCGAAGCCGGAGACGAGGGCGATACCCACGGCGATAGCGGGTGCGACGACCATCTTGAGCACCGAGACGGCACCGACCTGCGGAAGCGTCGACCCGAGGTCGGCGTCGGACAGTTGGATGCCGAGGATGAGGAGCATAACCGGAATCGACGAGTCGCCGACGAGTTTGAGTGTCTGCATGGCTGCGATATCGGCCGGCGGGACGACCCCGAGCCACCGTGCGAGGAGCGCGAGAACGACTGCGTAGATGAGCGGGATTCGAAGCACGCGACCGAGGCCGACGCGCCACGCCGGTGGGTCGTCGTGGCCGGACTCTCTTTTTGACCCGCGACCGGCGATATAGACGCCGAGCGTGTAGATGAGAACACCCTGCACCGCGAGGTAGACGACTGCCGTAGAGCGACCGGCAGCGCCGAACGCGAACGACGAGACGGGAACCCCGTAGTTTCCGGAGTTCGGGAAGGCAGCGACGAGAACCAGTGCGCCGAGCATCGGTTCGGCGATGCCGAGCAGGCGCGCGACGACGCCCGCGACGAGAATCATGACGACGTGATAGACGACGATGCCGCCGGTGAGTGTGGCGAGCGTCTCGCTGGCGAGTTCGGTCGTCGCGAGACTGTAGAAGACGAGCGCGGGCGCGAGGACGTACACCGTCACCGTGTTGAGCGGGTCGGGGTCGACGCCGCGCGTGCGCCCTAACGCGAATCCCACCGCACCGATGGTGAGAATGGGGAGAAGCGCCGTCGCGAAGATAGACAGAAGCGACATACGCGTGCCCATGTGTGTCGCACGCTCGAACGTTTCGCTTCCGGCATATCGGTCGCAACAAAACAGTCGGAACGTCGGTCTGACTCCGCAGTGGAGTGTTCGGTTAGGCCCCGACGCCGTCGTTTTCGAGGAGTCGCCACGCGCCGTCGCCAGTGGACTCGACGTAGCCGCGTCGCTCCATCTCCGTCATGACTTCGGTCATCCGGTCGGGTTGGGCAATCTCCATCTCGATGCGGTCTACGTCGTGGAACTCGGCGAGGAAGTGGCGGATATCCTCCATCTCGAAGGTCTCTTCGTCGGCTTTCGCCATCACGCCAGAGACGAGGTCTATCATGTCCTCGATGAAGTTCCACGGGTAGACGACCCACGCCCACTCTTCGAGGCGTTCGCCCACGTAATCGGGTTCGAACTCGCTCGTCTGGAGGAGTTGGAGCGTCGCCGTCCGAACCTCGCCCGCGTTGCGGTCGGTCACGTACTCGTAGGCCCGCTTGATGGACCCACCGGTGTCGGCGATGTCGTCGATGATGAGCACGTCTTTGCCTTCGACGCTCCCTTCCGGCATCGGGTAGCGTACTTCGGGTTCGTTCGATTTCTGGGCCGTACCGACGTAGTGCTCCATCTTGAGACTCGTCAGGTCGTCGAGACCGACGAAGTCACAGATACAGCGACCGGCGAACCAACCACCGCGCGCCAGCGCGACGATAACTTCTGGTTCGAATTCGGACTCTTTGACATCGTCAGAAACGTCTCGACAGAGTCCGTAGATGTACTCCCAGTTCGTGATGGTGCACTTAAACTCGTCGGGGAGGCTGCCCATAACTTCCGTTCACCGTCCGTACTGCCGCGCCTGATGCCCTTTAATCTGTACGACTCGTTCCGCGCGTGTTCGTGAGTGACAATGGTCCTCAAAACCATGGTTAATCAGGTCCTAACCGTAGGTGAGGTACATTCTTCGGCTGGTGACGTTCTCGTCAGGAATAAACTAACCTATGTTAACAAGGAGCATAGTTATGTCGAATGGGTGAGTACGACAGGCCGTAGGTGAAAAACCGATGCACACGTGCGGTAACTGTGGTGAATTCGTCTCGCGAGACTTCGTCCGCGTGTTCGGAAACGAGCACAACGAAGTCGTTGGCTGCCCGGCATGTATGAACATGCGCGAAGTGATGCAAGGCGAGGGCGCGGCCCGACGCTCTCAGGGCGTCCGTTGGTCGCGGGCGTGACTGACCGGTCGCCAGTCACGTCTCCGTATTACTCATCTCATTCTCACCTTGCTTCCGACCGCTGACCTGTTGGTTTAATTTTGTGTCTTCGACCCGCTGGTTTGATACCGCGCCGGGCAGTGCGCACTTCCATGGATAGCCGACGCGCCCTTCTCGTCGATGCGTTCACGACAGAACCGTTGGCGGGAAACCCCGCTGGTGTCGTCCCCGACGCCGACGGTCTCAATGCGGAACAGATGCGGGCAATCGCGGCGGAACTCGGCGCGAGCGAGACGGCATTCGTCTGCTCGTCGCCGTCGGCCGACCGTCGAATCCGGTTTTTCACGCCGACACAGGAGGTGGACCTCTGTGGCCACGCGACCATCGCCGCTCACGCTCACCTCGTGGCCGAGCGTGCCATCGAACCGGGAACCCACACGGTGGAGACGAACGTCGGCACCCTCGACATCGAAGTCGGCGAGTTCGGCGAGGTGTGGATGACGCAGGACGCACCGACGGTCCGTGAACTCGATATCGACTACCACCGCCTCGGCAACGCCCTCGGAATCGACGAGGCAGCACTCCAAGACATCGGTGCCGACCTCCCAGTCGCGCTGGCGTCGACCGGACTCCCGTTCGTTATGGTCCCCGTGAACTTCCTCGAACACCTCTCTGGTGCCGAACCCAAGCAGGATGCCATCGCCGAACTGGCTTCCGAGTACGATGCCGCCGGTGTCTACGCGTTTACCTTCGACGCTATCGATGGCGACTCGACGCTCCACGCACGGTGTTTCGCGCCCGGCGTCGGCATCGCCGAGGACCCCGCGACCGGAACCGCAAGCGGTGCCTGCGGTGCGTATCTGCGCCACGTCGGCGCGTTCGACTCCATGCCCGACGAACTTCGCTTCGAGCAGGGTCACTTCGTCGACCGACCCAGTTTCATCTCGGTTCGGGTTGGAACGCAAATCGAAGTCGGTGGCCGAGCGGTGCAGTCGCTCGACGGAGAACTCGTGGTGCCGGACGCAGAACCCGACGACATCATCGAGGCGTGAGGCCTCGGGGCTTCCTGCGGGTCGGTTAGCCGATGTAGCGAAGGTCGTCGTCGCTCGCCAGACTCTGCTGTTGTTGCTGCATCTCCTGTATCTTCCCGGCGACTTCTTTCATCTCCTCGGCGCGGTCTTCGAGCGCCTCGAAGTCGACGTCGAAGTCGAGGAGTTGCTGTAGGACTTCGATGACCACCTGCGCGCTCTGGGGGTCGACGAGGTAGCCGCTCGTCTCGCCCATCAGACACGCCGCGTCGAGGCCTCGACGGCTGCCGAGGCCGAGGAGCAGTCCCGAGACGCCGACGATACCACCCGCGGGTTCACCCTCGCGGAACTCGACGCCCGCGTCTTCGAGCGCTTCGGTGTGGGACTCGTCTGCGACGGCCCCGAGGACCGACGGTTCGTCGACGAGTTCGCCCGTCGGAACGCCACCGAGTGCGAACACACGTTCGACGCCGAACTCCTCGGCGATGTCGAGGAAGGTGTCGGTGAGGTGGTAGTGACCCTCGTTGGACTGTGCCTGGTGGTCGCCGGTGAGCAAGAGCAGGTCGGGTCCGTCGCCCGGCGTCTCCACGGCGTGAATCTCTGTGTGCGTCAACTCGGCGATGCCGTCTTCGATGCTCACCTGCGGCGGGAACACGTCGGCGTAGACTCGACGAACCAGTTGTGCCTCCTCGAACTCCTCGAGAAGGTGCTCGACAGCGAGTTTTCCGACGTTTCCGACGCCCGGAAGTCCCTCGATGAGGACCGCATCGGAGAGGTCGGCCTCTGCGACAGCCTCGATTTCGATGTCGTCCATGCACGTAGTGCCGGACGCACTGGTTAAGAGGGCGTCGGTAGCCGAGTCCGTCTTCGGCTACTCGTCGGCCGTCTGCGACTCCTCGGCCGCCCGGCGCTTTCGAGCGCGACGGTACTCGCCGTAGGGGTCTTCGGGGTTGAACGGAGCGGGCGCGCTGTTTGCTGTCGGTGCGCCACACTCCGGACACGTCGTAGAAAGTGAGTACACCGGGCGGTCGTGGCGGCCGCGCCACGCGCTACACACCCGGATGTCAGATTTCATTACTCTTCGTCGCCGCTGCGTTCGCGGTGGTACTCGGCGGTCCCGCCTGTGGCCTCGATGGCCTCGCGGGCGCGAGCGACGCTCGCTTCGAGTTCCGATTCGGCCGTCTTGTAGTCGGGTGCCTTCACCTTGATGCGGTACTCGGGCGCACCGACGTAGGTGACAGAGAGTTCGATTTCGTCGCCGACGCTCCCGTCGCCTTCGGCGGCCTTCAGCGCCTCCTTCACGTCGTCGACGCCGTCGCCCGCGGGCGAGCGCAGGTCGACGTAGCCGGTGACGTTGACGAAGGGAACCGAGACGTTCTGGCGGGCGGTGTCGACGATGGCTTCGAGGTCGTCGTCGTCCAGTTCGACGCCTTCGAGGACTTCGATGCCGTGAATCGCGGCCTGCTCGAAGCTGTCGTAAAGCGAGTCGAACTCGCTCAGGAGGGCGTTGGCGACGGTGCCGTATTCCTCGTCAGAGACATCCTCGCCGAACGCGATGGCCATCCACTTGTCGGCCTTCTGCTCGTTTTTCCACTCCTGAATCTTCTCCTTGCGCTGGTGCTCGTTAACGTCCTTGATGGTGAGGTCGATCTGCTGGGACCCCTTGTTGACATCGAGGACTTTCGCGACGACCGTCTGGCCTTCGCGAACGTGGTCACGAACGTTCTTGATCCACCCGCTCGCGACCTCGCTGATGTGGACGAGTCCGCGCTTGTCTTCGTACTCTTCGAGGTCGACGAAGACACCGAAGTCCGCAATCTCGTCTACCTTCCCCACGACGAGTTCGCCGGAGTCAGGCCATCCGCTGTACTTCATGAAGCGTCCTCCAAGAAGTTACGCCTCGAGCTCGGTGCTGTCGCGGCGTTCGACCGTCTCGACGACCTCACCGTGGAACTCGGCGTTACCGCCGGTCGGCGTGGCGAGGGTCGTCCCGCAGACGGCACAGTTGACGTCCGAGGAGGCCTTTCCGAAGATGATCTGTTCGTTCTCGCAATCGTTGCATGCGACTTTGTAGTAGTTTCCTGCCATCGTTTACTCCTGGAATTCGAGGCGGCCTGCGCGCCAGCCCTTGCGCATGTGAGCCTTGCCACAGTCCGAGCAGATGTACTTCAGGTGCGTCTTCTTCGTTGGCTTGTCGCCACCGGGCACCTTAGAGAACTTACCGGCGTTACCGATGGTGGACTTGCCGCGTCGCGTTTGACGGGCGTTCCACTTCATACCGGTCGGTCGGCCCTTGCGGACCTTCTCGACTTCGTGCTCGTGGTGTGCCTTGCAGTGTGGGCAATACGTGTTGAAACGGCGTGGCATCTGCATAGATATCGACCTTGTGGGGGTTTTGACGTGGCCCGTTAAAACCCGTTTGGTTCGACGCGGCCGTGAAATCCGTCTTCCGCGCCCTGTTGGGCCGTGACAACGGCCCACAGCCAAGTGGTGAGATTCGATTTTATCCCGGGGCGACGCCCGCCTCACGGTCGGGCCCTCACTATGCGGGTATCCAGTAGCGACCTGCACGCCCGAAGCCGAAGCGATTAAGCGGTGAGTGTGCCAATCCCGGCACATGAAGAAGCTCATCATCCACGGCGACCCCGGAATTCGGCGCGACGCCGTCATCAAATACGACGGCGAGGAGTACACGTGTTTCGCCATCGACCGGCAGGGCGACTGGCACGGACCCGACCGCGTCCAGCTGTGGTGTACCATCGGCACCGAAGACGAGCGCGAGGCGTTCGAAAAGCGTGAGTTCGTCCCGCACTGGCTGGACACCGAGGGTGTCGACGCCGACGCCATCGAAGTCGTCAAAAAAAGCGGCGCGGCCTAAGTCGGCGTCAGGGTAACTCCGATTTTTCCACTTCGTAGACCACCACAGAGTCGGAGCGGTGCACCGGCGTCAACCACGACACGTCGGTGTCGATATCGCCGTAGCGAGCGCGTTCTCCCGGTCCGACCCACACGTACTGCACGTCGTACTGTTTGATGAGTCGAGCACGCACCGAGTCGTTGCCGACGTACATGGTGTCCACGTCACGGACCCGGTCGTAGTATGCCTCAGGACCGCGATAGCCGACTTCGTGCGCCCACCCGGCGACGGTTGGCACACCGGTCAGACTCGACTCGGGATTCGCGCGCCACGCGTACATAACGTTCCCGCGGTTGTCCGTCACCGCCTCGGACCACTTTGTCCCCGGTGCCGTGAGGATGACCGTGTTCTCGTCGGCGGTGTCGTCGAGCCACGAAATCGCGGCCGCTTCCTCGGGATGTCGCCACTCGGCGAACGCCGTCGCGTCGAGCGTCACTTCTTCGCGGGGAGAACTCGCGTGGTCAGTGACCGCGAGACCGCCGTACACGGATGTCGACGCGACGAACAGAATCACGACGCCGACGCCCACGGCACGGATTGCCTCCCGACGGATGCGCAAGTTGACTTTCGGAATCGGCAGGTCGCTCGCCGCGGCCGCCTCCCTGAAGAATCCGGCGAGGACAGGGCCCATCGCAACCCCCCAGAGGACCCACACCTGCATGTACGTCTTGAACACCGTGTTCATCCGGCCCGGTCCGGCCTGCTCGTTGACGAAGACGATTTCGACGACCGTGGCTAACCCCGCCCCGGCGACGACGAGCACAGTCGCAAACTGCGGGTCGTCGCTCGCTCGGAGGAGCACCCAGCCGACGAGGACGAACGGAACGAAGAGGACGAGTGCAGCGAACGAGTGCATGGCGGCGACGAGGGCCAGCGCGAGGACGCCGACGCCCACCGGAAGCGCCTCTCTGACGCCGAGGTTCTGGACGTAGTGGAGCGCGAAGGCGGCGACGAACGCGCCGTGGACGAGAAGGAGCGCCCCGAACCCGCTCCGTTGGGCGGGCGTGAGAATCTCGATAGTGCGCGTGCTTCCGCCACCTGCGACGCTGCCGAGTAGGAACGGACTCGCGAGTGCGACGGCAGCAACACCAGCGATGCCGACGATGGCGGTGGTTCCGAGGAGTCGCGCACCCTCTCCACGGACCGGGTCGTCGCCGACGAGTTCGGTGAGTCGGTCACGGCCGGGAAGGAGCGTCCACGGGCGGGCGGGCGCGAACACCATGCCGAGGAAGAGCACGCCGAAGAGAGACGGGAAGCTCCACGTGTCGATGACGACTTGGAGGCCGCCGAGGACCACGGTTGCGCCGACGAGTCGGCGACGCTCGCTGAGAGCGTCCTCGGGCGTCCGGAAGTAGGCGAACGTGAGCGCAGCGCCGAGGAGCAAAAACGGCGTGCCCATCATGTGAGCGTGCAGGTCGCCGTTGAGCCACGCGAACAAGGGGAACTCGTTGATGGTCTCGGGGATGACGCGACTCGCGGTCCAGTACGAGAAATCGGACGCGCTGGCGAGCACTTCCGAGACGGAGTATCGAGAGCGCTCGGCGATTGCCTGTGCGATTGGCCGCTGGAGGCCGTCCGGGAGGAGGCGAAGGACGAATCGACCGGCGGTGACGAGGTTACTCGCGAACCCGACGAAGAACGCCGCGAGGATGCCGCCGAGGCGGCCGTCCAGTCCGCGACTGTGCGAGATACTGCGGCCGAGTTCGAACGCGCCGGTCACGAGGAAGCCGAAGAACCCGGCGAGCGCGAGGTTGTAGGCGAACGCGGGGTCGGTGCCCGTGAGCCACGCGAGCAGAATCGAGATGAGGTGGCCGCCGTAGTAGTACCGAACCGGGTCGCCCGCAAACCACATGTCTTCGGGCGGGAGCACCGTCGAGCGGGCGAGCGACTTCAGGAGGCCGAAGTCGAGGAACTTCTCGCCACCGCCAGCGTGGACCGCGGGGTCGAGCGCGCGCAGTCCAACCGCGAAAAGGAAGGCCACGGCGAAGACGACGGCCGCCTGGGCGAGCGCGCGTCTGTCGATGTCGATTTCTGGGGCGAGTCGAACGCTGCCGTCGCGGAGGGCGTCGTGGTCGAGTCCGGCGAGCGCCGAGAGCGTCACGAGCGTCCCCACGCCGACGCTGACAGCTATTGCCGGGCCGAACGTCACGTGGCCGACATAGTAGACTGGGAGGGTCACGACGACGAGCGATACGGGAAGCGTAAAGCCTGCACCGCGGCCGGGGAGGCGGGCGAACAGTCGGTTCGAGAGGGGAAGACCGACCGCCCAGATGACCGCAAACACCGCCAGCCAGCGGGCCACGAGGGCGTATTCCATCTGTCAGAGAAAGGAGCGTCCGGCGGTAAACGTGTTGTGGATAGTCGGTGCGCCCGAGAGCGGTTCGCTTTTTACCACGTTCGGAGAATGGTCAGTTATGTCGCAGTCTGTCGGGGTGGTGGTTCCCGCCTATCGGCCCGACCCCGAGCGTCTCGTCCCGTACGTCCACGCCCTCGTCGAGGAGTTCGACCCGGCAGCCGTCCGTGTCGAACTCGACGCGCCGCGAGCAGAGACACTGGACGCGCTCTCTGCCCTCCCTTCAGTCGCAGTCGTGAACGCTGCCGATACCCGCCGCGGCAAAGGTGCGGCCATCACCGCCGGATTCGAAGCGCTCGACACTGATATTCTGGCCTTCGCCGATGCCGACGGGAGCACTCCCGCGGCGTCGATGGGCCACGTCGTCGCCGCCGTCCGCGAGGGTGCTGACCTCGCGGTCGGTTCACGCCGCCACCCCCGCGCAACTGTCGCGTCGCACCAGACCGTCGCCCGCCGGTACCTCGGCGACGGTTTCGCATGGCTCGCCCGCCGCTTGCTCGACGTCCCCCTGTACGACTACCAGTGTGGGGCGAAGGCGATAACCGCCGACGCGTGGGACGACGTTCGCGGCCACCTCTACGAACCCGGCTTCGCGTGGGACATCGAACTCATCGCCGTCTCAGGTGCGTTCGGCCACTGCGTCGCCGAGGTACCGGTCGTCTGGGAAGACCAGCCCAACTCGACCGTCTCCCCGGTCGATACGACCATCAAGATGGCACGCGGACTCGTTCGGTCTCGTCACCGCGCGCGCACGATTCGCGAGGACCGCCTCCACGAATTCATCGCCGCCCAGAACGACCAGTGCACCCTCGTCGAGGAGTTCTCGGCAGAGGTCACGGATGACTGACCGACTCGCAGCACTCGCTTCCGGTGCTCGATTCGGGAAGTTCGCCTCGGTCGGCGTCGTCGGCGCGATGTTCGACCTCACGGTGAGCAGCATCCTCATCATCGGCTTCGGCGTCGTCGGCGAGATTGCCAAACTCGTCGGTGCGGAGGTTGCCATCATGGTGATGTTCGTCATCAACGACCGCTGGACCTTCGCGGGCGCGGGCGCGGACTACTTTACCGCGAAGGTTCGGCGCTTCCTGAAATCGAACTTCGTCAGGAGCGGTGGTCTCGCGGTGCAGGTGCTCGTCGTCCGCGCGCTCCGGGAGGTTCCGGTGTCGATTCCGGTCTTCGGCATCGACCTCTGGCAACTCATCCCGCTGCCCATCGCCATCGCTGCGTCGATGTTTCTGAATTACGTCGCTGAGAGTCTCTTCACGTGGCGAATCACCGCCCGTTCGAGTCAGCGATAGTCACGGTGAAAATTGACACACGGCTCCCGAAACAGAAGCCTTAACAATAGATGTCTCGTTTGTTGATTCAGCGGGATGGGATAGCCAGGAGATTCCGCCGGGCTCATAACCCGGAGATCGGTAGTTCAAATCTACCTCCCGCTATGTTTTTGCCGACCTCAACTCCTGAGCGCCGAGGGTCGTCTCGGCGCGACCCCTGAGGTCGGCTTCATAGCACAGTAGATTTGAACCAGGGAGCGTCAGCGACCGTGGTTCAAATCTACCACCTGCTATTCTCCTGAAAACTACACTCCCAAGCGGCGCGTCTTGTCGCGCCGCGACGACGTGTTTCTCTGAGAATCGTGACGAGTAGATTTGAATTAGAGAACCGAGCGAAGCGAGGTTCGCGTCGTTCAAATCTACCGCCCGCTGTGGTTTTGCCGACCGCAACTCCCGAGCGCCGAGGCCCGTACGCGTCCCACTTCACCGACAAAACTTATCCAGCCACCAGCGCAACCCCTGTAGCGACCCCACCGCTCCATCCATGTCTCTTCAGACCCGCGTCCGTTCGGTCCCTCGCTTCCTCGCCGTCGAGGTGGCCCTCGCCGTCGTATTTCTCGTCTTGGGTGTGGTTCCCTTCGTCCTGTTCACGGAGACGGAGTTGTCCGCGCCTCCCGGATACGGGCGAGCGTGGGGTGTGGCGCTCGCGGCGCTCGGAGCGTTCTGGGTCGTCTTGCTCGCTCACGCCCTCGCCGACGTGTGGCGACTGCTTCGGAACCGCGGGACTGTCGCACTCGACAACCGCGCCGGGTTCGTCCACGGTGTCTTCCGGGTGGTCGAAACGCTCTCAGCCCTCGCAGCACCAGTGGTGCCGTTCGTCATCGTAGACAGTTCGTCCGATGCCCCGCTCCCGCCCGGGGCCGGGGTCGCAATCGCCCTTTTCATTGCCGCGCCGCTGTGCATCGGTGGGGTGGTGGTCCTCCTGCACACCGGGTGGATGGTGTGGACTGGCGGGAACTCGTAGTCGGGGCCACCACACAGCACTGGCCACTTCCGAAGGTAATTTTCCACCCCCCGCCTACCTGACTCCAATGAGCGACCTCGAACGAATCTGTTCGGTCGACGACGTACCCGAGGACACGACGTTCTTGTTCCGCGTCGCTGGCGACGACGAGGAAGAACAAGAAGCGATTCTCGTCCGCACGAACGGTGACATCTGTGGGTGGCTGAACTACTGCATGCACATGACGCACATCGCAATCGACAAAGGCTCGGGTGCGACGATGCGCAATGGCGAACTCATTTGCGAAAATCACGGCGCGTACTTCGAGGCAGACACGGGCTACTGTAACTTCGGTCCCTGCGAGGGCGCAGTTCTCAACGACCTCGATATCACCGTCGACGGCGACCACGTGTTTCTCTCCGACGACGACTACTCGTTCGTGGGACGAGGCGGCACCGAGAAAGACCCCGCCGACCGCAGTTCGAGTTCGAACGTCGAATTCTAAACAGCCGACCGCCGCGGCGACGGTGTCGTCTCGGGTGGTGTCACCTCAGTTCTCGTCGCCGTAGTGCTGGCGCTCGACGTACTCGTCGTAGAGTCGCGAGAGGAGCGTCGTTACCGGGCCGTCACCGACGCCGATACCGTCGACCGTCTCGACCGGGCGGAGTTCCCACGTCGAGTTAGTGAGAAACGCCTCGTTGGCGTCGCGGACTTCGTCGGGCGTAAAGCGCCGTTCTCGAATCGGAATCCCCTCTTGTCGAGCGAGGTCCAAGACGACGCGGCGTGTGATTCCGGGGAGGACCGGGCCGTCGAGACTCGGCGTACAGAGGGCGTCGTCATCGACGAAAAAGAGGTTACTCGTCGCACCCTCGGTGATGTAGCCGTCCGAATCGAGCATGAGTGCTTCGTCCGCCCCGGTCACTCGGAGTTCGGTTCGCGCGAGAATACCGTTGAGATAGTTGTGCGTCTTCGCGCGGGCGGGGAGCGCGCGGTCAGGAATACGGCGAGTTCTGACAGTTTGGACCGTCGCTGGGCCGTCCCAAACGGGGTCTGACCCGCGCCCGCCGCGGGGGAGTGATTCGACGATGACGACAACCCGCGGGTCCACCTCTTCGGCGGGTGTGAGGCGACCCGGTTGACTCCCGCGCGTTATCGAGAGGCGGACGTACGCTTCCTCGAGGTCGTTTGCGGCCAGCGTCTCGTCGATGCACTCTCGCAATTCGGCGTCTGAGAGGCCGTGGTCCATCCCAAGTACGTCGCACGTCTCGGCGAGTCGGTCGGCGTGCGCTTCCCAGTGGAACACGTCGCCGCCGTACGCGCGAAGGGTTTCGAAAGCGGCGTCGCCGTAGAGAAACCCGCGGTCTGTGACCGGAATCGACGCCTCGTCGGCGGACACGATGTCACCGTCGACGTAGTAGTCGGTCTCGTCGTCACTCATCGTCTCTCTCCTGTTTTATCGTCGTCCTCCCAAGTTGTCCATGCCTTCGTGGCAGGACCGTCTCCCGCCGCGATGTCCACGAAGTTGCGGACGATGGCTTTGCCCGCGTCGGTGAGGATGCTCTCGGGGTGGAACTGAACGCCGACGTGGGGTTTCCCGCGGTGTCGGACGCCCATGACGACGCGTTCGTCAGGGGTGCTCTCACCGTCGTCACTGTCTTCACTGCCCTCTCCGTCTTCGCCGTCCGCACTCTCTTCGACCGTCGTCGCCGTCACGACCAGTTCGTCTGGGATGTCATCGAGTTCGACCGCGAGCGAGTGGTAGCGACCGACTTCGATGCGCTCTGGGAGTCCGGCGAAGACGCCCTTGCCGTCGTGTTCGACTACCGAGGGTTTTCCGTGGACGACCTCCGGCGCGTGGCCGACGTGACTCCCGAGCGCGGCGCACAGCGACTGGTGGCCGAGGCAGACGCCGAGGGTCGGATAGTCGAGGTCGCGGAAGACGGGGACAGAGACCCCGGCCTCGGCGGGCGTGCCGGGACCGGGCGAAACCACGATACCGTCGGGGTCTATGTCGCGGATATCGTCGAGTGTGAGGGCGTCGTTGCGGTAGACCACCACCTCGTCGGCGAACTCGCCGACGTACTGGACGAGGTTGTAGGCGAACGAGTCGTAGTTGTCCACGACGAGGATGCGCGTCATTGCTCTGCCCCCACCGTCAACTGGGTCTGCTCGCCGAGCGCCTCGTCGATGGCGTTCACGAGCGCGCGGGCCTTGGCGAGCGTCTCGTCGTACTCGCTTTTCGGGTCCGAGTCGTGGACGATGCCCGCGCCGACGCGCAGGTGATACTCGTCTCCGAAGCGGACGAGCGTCCGAATGACGATGTTCAACACCGCCCGGTCGTCGAAGCCGATGGCGAACATGCTCCCGGTGTAGGGGCCGCGCCGGGTCAATTCGAGTTCGTCGATAATCTCCATCGTCCGGGGCTTTGGCGCACCGGTGATGGTGCCGCCGGGGAAGACGGCGGCGATGGCGTCGGCCAGTGAGGTGCCGGGGCGGCGGCACCCTTCGACCAGCGAGACGAGGTGCATGACCTCGGAGTAGCGGTCCACGCGGCGGTACTCGGTCACGTCGACCGTGCCGTACTCCGAGACCTTCCCGAGGTCGTTGCGTTCGAGGTCCACGAGCATGGCGTGCTCGGCGCGCTCTTTCTCGTCGGTCGTGAGGTCTGCTTCGAACGCGGCGTCTTCTTCCGGGGTCGTACCGCGCGGACGAGTTCCGGCGATTGGCTCCGTAACGAGTCGGTCGCCATCGACGCGGAGGAGCAGTTCGGGACTCGCGCTCACGAGGTCGACACCGGGGAATTCGAGGAGTCCGGAGTACGGCGCGGGATTCACGCGGCGAAGTGCGGCGTAGGCATCGACCGGGTGGACGGCCGCGGGTGCGACGAGTCGCTGCGAGAGATTGGCTTGGAAGGTGTCGCCGTCGCGGATGTACTGCTTCGCCGCCCGAACGCGGTCTGCGAACTCCTCGCGTCCGCAGGCGCTCTCGAACCGGGCTTCGTCGGCGACGACGGGTGCGTCGACCGGAGCGGCCGACCCCTCGACTGCGTCGGTTGCAAGCGCCATCGCCCGTGAACGAGCGTCGTCGTAGACCTCGTCGAGGTCGTCGCCGGAATCAATCCGCGGACAGCAGGTCACTCGGAGTTCGGTCGTCTCACCTTCTTGTCGGGGTTCGCGCCACGACGCAACGAGGTCGTACAGCCCGAGTTGAAGGTGCGGCAGGTGTCGGTCGTCTTCGGTCTCGTCGGGGAGCGATTCGAGTTCGCGGGCCACGTCGTACGAGAGCCATCCGAACAGGCCGCAGGGATACGGCACGTCGCAGTCGCCGCGGACGAGCGACTCCGACTCGACGAGGCCTTCGAGCGCCGCGAGCGTCGGCGACCCACCATCCGCCGTGGCGGCATCGGGACCAACGGAGAGGCGTTCGGCGGGAGAGACGCCGAAGTAGCCCCATCCAGACTGGCCGCCGGTCGTCTCGTAGAAGAAGCCACCAGAACTGCGTCGTGTGCGCCGATACGCGTCGAACGGGTCGGAAACGCTGACCCGGACTTCGACGGGGACGCGACTCCCGGGAGATGCGCTGTCGGCAGTCGCGCGAAAGTCGTCGCGCTCGGTGACGACGGTCGGTGCGGTCATTATTCGCACCAGTTCGTGCGTCGGGTAAACGGTTTCGTGACGTGTCAGAAGATGCCGGATTACTCGCTCGCGCGGTCAATCCACCGCTGGACGCGCTTGGGAGACACGTCGATGGCGTCTCCGACCTCGTCGGGGTCCGACGCGGTGAGGTCCGAAACCGTCTCGATACCGATATCCGAGAGGCGACCTGCGTAGGCCGGTCCGATGCCGCGAACCGTGTCGACTGCGGGCGAGTCCGCTCCTTCGTCGGCCTCTTCGGCCGCGTCTTCGGCCGCGTCTTCTGGTGCAGTTTCTTCTTCGACTTCCGCGGTTTCTTCTTCAGTTTCTGCGGCCTCATCTCCGACTTCTGCGCCTTCTTCCGCCTCTTCATCAACCTCCGCGGCTGCTTCGTCTTCCGCTTCCGCAGCCTCTGGCTCAGGCTCAGGTTCTTCTGCAGCCTCTGGCTCGGGCTCGGGTTCTTCTGTCGCCTCAGGTTCTGCCTCTTCGATAACGTCGTCCGCCTCGGCGGCCGTCCGTTCGGCGGTCGGTTCCGCTCCCTCGTCGGTCGACGACTCTTCGACCGGTTCCTTTACCGCAGCCTCCGATTCGATATCCGGTTCAGCACGCTCCGTCTGCGTGTCTCGTTCGACCGTCACGGTCGCGTCAGAGCCGCGTTCGCTCTTTGACGCGGACGAGGAGTCGCTTCCGAGAAGCGACTTCAGAAAGGACGAGATACGATCAAGCAAACCCATATTGGTTCTCTGTATGCGGTTCCGTTATTTAAAAACCTGCGGCAGCGTCATGCGGTGAGATGGTCGCGGAGTGCATCGTTCATGACTTCGACCGGCGCGTCGAGTCCGGTCCACAGTTCGAATGCCTCGACGCCTTGGAGAAGCAGCATCCACGCCCCGTCGATAGTGACCGCGCCTGCGTCGGCCGCCTCCCGGAGGAGACGTGTCTCGATAGGCGTGTACACCGCGTCGAGAACGGCGAGGTCGCCGTGGAGGTACTCCGCAGGGACGGGCGTCTCGTCGGGCGCTTCCATCCCGACGCTCGTCGCGTTGACGAGTACGCTGGCGTCTCGGATTCGGTCGAGACTGTCGAGTCCGCCGCCAGTTGCACCGGGGACGACGCCCGCCAGTTCCTCAGCCTTCTCGGCGGTTCGGTTGGCGATGTGAACTGACGCCCCAGCGTCTGCGAGGGCGAACGCGGCGGCGCGGCCCGCGCCTCCCGCACCGACGACGACGGCATCTCCCCCGTCGAGTTCGACACCGTGTCGTTCGAACGCTCGCGTAACGCCTGCGGCGTCCGTGTTGTACCCTTTCGGCGTGCTGTCTTCTTTCGGCGTGCTATCTTCGGCTCCGTCGTCGAACACGACGGTGTTGACCGCGCCAATGCGCTCGGCGAGTGGGTCGGGGTCCACCAGTTCCAGCACGTCCTGCTTGAACGGAATCGTGACGTTGAGCCCGGCGATTCCGAGTGCATCCGCGCCGGAGATGGCGTCGGCGAGTGCCGACGGTTCAGGCTCGAAGGTGACGTAGCGCGCATCGACACCCAACTCCTCGTACGCCGCCTCGTGCATGGGCGGCGAGAGCGAGTGGCCGACGGGGTTCCCGACCAGACCGTAGACTTGCATGGGTTGGTGGTGTCCTGCAGACGGTATAACTCGCCCGCCTGCGTCGGATTCCGCCGGGACTTCCTATTGGTCCGGCGGCCGGTTTGACGCCGTGAGAGACACCGCGACCGATTCGACAAATGATAATAGTTTTTAGTGTGGTAGCCACTACCGGGCGTCTTCCGTACCGGCGTGCTTTTAGTCTCCCGTTAGACTACTCCCGCGTATGTCGGTACTCGCAACCTTACTTTCCTTTGACACCGCGCTCCTCGTGGCCGGTATCATCGCACTCTACCTTGGGGCGGAAGCCCTCGTCGAGGGTGCCTCGCGGCTTGCCATCGGTCTCGGCCTTCGAGCGGCTATCGTCGGTGTTACTATCGTCGCATTTGCGACGACGACGCCCGAACTGTTCGTTGCCGTGCTGAGTGGCCTTGGCTACAGCTCCGACCTCGGACTGGGTGCCATCGTCGGGTCGAACATCGCCAACATCGGTCTCGTACTGGGTATCTCGGCACTCATCCAACCGATGGGTGTCTCGACCACGACACTCCGTCGACACGTCCCGTTCATGATTACGGCGGCTATCGCCCTCGTGGTACTTGGGATGGACGGGTCGCTCAGCGCCGTCGACGGCGGTCTGCTCCTCGTTATCCTCGTCGCGTTCACTGGGTTCTTGGTCTACCGCGCGCAGGCGTCCAAGGCTGACGCAATCGGAACCGACGAAATCGACATCGAGGACGAAGACGAGGTGACGGCGTCGTTCAAAGACGTGCTGTACCTCGGTCTCGGTCTTCTGCTCCTCTTCATCGGGTCGAACTGGCTTATCCAGGGCGGCAAGGGTCTGCTCGAAGCATACGGATTCAGCACGCGCTTTATCGGACTCACTATCCTCGCGTTCGGGACGTCGCTGCCAGAACTCGCGGCATCCGTGATCAGCGCCATCCGCGGCGAAGCCGAGTTCAGTATCGGGAACGTCGTCGGGTCGAACATCTACAACGTCGTCGCCGTTCTCGGTATCCTCGCCATCATGGTCCCCGTCAAGGTTCCTGCAAGTACTATCTCTCTTGACTTCCCCGCGCTGCTCGCGTTCACTTTCGGTGTCATCGCGCTCATGGTCCATAACCGCGATGTGTCCCGACTCGACGGCGGTCTCCTCGTCGGCGGCTACCTCGTGTTCTTCTGGCTCATTCTCCCGTAGACGACCCGGTCGGTCTTTTTCAGGGTATCTCACTCACGCGACAGAAGCGCAAGAGATACCGACGTTGCACGCACACGTGTATGCACATGGTCCGACGACGACTCAGTCACCCGCTGGTGGCAGTCTTCGGTGCGATGCTGCTCACCGTACCGTGGCTTGGACTGCACACCATCTTCGGGGCGCACCTCCAGACCGTGCCGACGGTCGCACTGAGCGGAGTCGCCGTCCTCGGGGCCTCGTTCCTCCTCGCGTGGGGTGCCGAGACGGCCGAGGCGGACGTTCCGCGCGCGTTCGCCCTCGCAGTGCTCGCGGTCCTCGCAGTCGCACCCGAGTACGCAGTCGACGCCCTCTACGCGTGGGAAGCGGGTATCAACCCCGGGTCGCCCGAATCGGCCGAAGCAGCGAGTCTCGCCGTCGCCAACATGACGGGCGCGAACCGAATCCTCATCGGCATCGGCTGGTCGGCAATCGCTATCTTCACCCTGTACCGCGCGCGCCAGACCGGCGACAAGGCAGTCGAAAATCGGCCGGGGTTCCTCACCGACGCCGTCATCCTCGACCGGGATATCTCGACGGAAATTCTGTTCCTCTTCGTGGCGACGGTGTTCGCGTTCTTCGTCCCGCTCGGAACCGGCATCGGTGCGTTCGACATGTTCGTCCTCGTCGGTCTCTACTTCGCGTACATCTTCGCGGCGCTGAACGCGCCCCACAAGGAAGAAGAGCAAATCGGCGTCCCCGCGTATCTCCAGTCGTATCACCGCTCGAAACGCATCGCGACCACGCTCGGTCTCTTCCTGTTTTCCGGATTCGTCATCCTCGTCGCCGTCGAACCGTTCGCCCACGGTCTCGAAGAACTCGGTACGTCGGTCGGTATCCCGCCGTTCTTGATGATTCAGTGGGTCGCGCCACTCGCCAGTGAGAGCCCCGAACTCATCGTCGTCGCCTACCTCGTGAACAAGGCTCGCTCGACCGCCGGGTTCAACGCGCTCATCTCCTCGAAGTTGAACCAGTGGACGCTCCTCATCGGGACGCTCGTCCTCGTCTACAGCCTTTCGCTCGGCTACTACGGTCCCCTCCCGCTCGACCCCCACCAGGCGGGCGAAATCTGGCTGACGGCCGCACAGAGTTACTTCGCCATCGCCATCCTCATCACCTTCACCATCTCGCTTCGGGAGGCGCTCGTACTCCTCGGCCTGTTCCTCGCACAGTTCGTCTACGCCGTCACGGAGACGACGCTCACGCTCACGCTTCCCGCCCTCGGGCCGGTGACGTTCGACGGAACCACGTCACTCCTCGGATTCGCCGCTATCTACATGGTCCTCGGGACGGCGCTGTTCGTTGTTAGGCGGGACGAACTCGTCTACGTCACGAAGCGGTCCATCCGGCAGGTTCGCGGCGACTACAGCACGGACGAAGTCGCGCCGCTCGCCGAAGACTGACCGAGTCCCCGACGGTCCCGTCTCTTTTCACCCCACCTCGCCGTTTCCGACGCGCTTTTCGCCGCCCTCGTCGACCCTCGAATCGTGATTGGAATCGTCGTCAGCCACGCCGACAGCGCATCGGTCCACATCGGCGAGCACTTGCGAGCCCTCGCGGAGTGGGAGGAAGCGACCGACGACACCCGACCGGACGCCGCGGGTGGCGGCCGCTACTACCGCCGTACGGGCTTCGAACTCCGCGAGTTCGACGACCTGCACATCTACCTCGACGACCCCGCTGAGGCGTTCTCTGAAACGCCTGCCTTCGTCGCCGTCGTCTCGCGGCACGCCGGAGAGACCGGACCGCTCCTCACCGCTCACTTCACCGGCAACTTCGGCCCGGCAGACTACGGCGGCGAGTCCGGACGCTTCGCCCGCGCCTGTCCGAACGCTCAGCGCGCCGTCGTCTCCGCCCTGCGCCACCACGCGCCCGACGGTTACGAAGTCGGCATCGAAGCGACACACCACGGTCCGACCGAGACGGACGTTCCCTCGATGTTCGTCGAACTCGGAAGCGGCGAAGACGAATGGAACGACCCCGAGGGTGCGCGCGCAGTCGCGGCGGCCGTCCTCGACATCGAGGGCGTCGAACCCGATGCCGACCGGCAACTCGTCGGCTTCGGCGGCGGCCACTACGCGCCCCGGTTCGAGCGCATCCTCCGCGAGACGGACTGGTCGGTCGGCCACATCGCCGCCGACTGGCAACTGAAGGCGATGGGTGACCCCGACGAGAACCGAGACGTGCTTCGCCGGGCGTTCGACGCCTCGGCTGCTGACGTTGCGCTCGTCGACGGCGACAGAGAAAACCTCGCGGACGTGCTGGAAGACGAGGGCTATCGCGTCGTTTCGGAGACGTGGGTTCGAGAGACGGCCGGTGTGCCGCTCGCGCGCGTCCGTGACCTCGAATCCGCGCTCATCCGCATCGAAGACGGCCTTCGGTTCGGAACCGACGTTGATGCCGCCGACTACGACGTCGTCTCGCTCCCCGACCCGCTCTTGGCCGAGGCACAGGGTATCGACATCGACGCCGCACTCGACGCTGTGGCGGAGACGACAGTTGCCTTCCAGACCACCGAGGGCGGGACGCGCGCGAGCGGACGTGCCGCAATCGCGGCCGACGGCTACGACGAACTCGTCGCGCGACTCTGCGATATTCTGCGCGCGAAGTACGACTCGGTCGAGCGAGACGATGGGCGCGTCGTCGCCTCGATGACCGCGTTCGACCCTGTGGCGGCCCGTGAGCGGGGGGTGCCCGAAGGACCGGCGTTCGGAAAGCTCTCGGCAGGATACGAAATCGAGGTCGATGGCGAGGTTATCTCGCCCGCGGAGGTTTCGAAGCAACGAGTAATCGATTTCTCGGTTTGATGCAAGTTCTGCCCGAAATATATACATATTCTTGAATAACCAACCCGGTTACCTCCCAACTCGGCGGCATGTCGTCGGACAGATGTCTGACGAAAGGGAGAAAGATAATTAGTGGTCCTCCGTAAACCGTCTCCACAAATATGGACTCTATCGTCGACGACGCAATCGATGAGGCCGAGGACATGGGGGAGGGGACGCCCGAAGTCGGCGACCCGACGGAAATCAACCGCTCCGGTACCATGACTGACGACGAACTGAAAGCCGTCCTGAAAGACCTGCAGACCAACATTACGGTCGTCGGGTGCGGTGGTGCGGGTGGCAACACCGTCAACCGAATGCACGAAGAGGGCATCAAGGGGGCGAAACTCGTCGCGGCCAACACGGACGTACAGCACCTCGTGGAAATCGACGCGGACACGAAGATTCTCATGGGCGAACAGAAGACGCAGGGGCGCGGTGCCGGGTCGCTTCCGCAGGTGGGCGAAGAGGCCGCACTCGAATCCCAAGAGGAGATTTACGACGCCATCGAGGGGTCCGACATGGTGTTCGTCACGGCTGGCCTCGGCGGTGGGACCGGGACCGGTTCAGCCCCCGTCGTCGCGAAAGCCGCGCGCGAGTCCGGCGCGCTCACCATCGCTATCGTCACCACGCCCTTCACGGCCGAGGGTGAAGTTCGTCGGACCAACGCCGAAGCGGGTCTCGAACGCCTCCGCGACGTGTCCGACACGGTCATCGTCGTCCCGAACGACCGCCTCCTCGACGCCGTCGGGAAGCTTCCCGTTCGGCAGGCGTTCAAGGTCTCCGACGAAGTCCTCATGCGCTCGGTCAAGGGCATCACCGAACTCATCACCAAGCCGGGTCTCGTCAACCTCGACTTCGCCGACGTGAAGACCGTCATGGAACGTGGTGGCGTTGCCATGATCGGTCTCGGCGAGTCCGACTCCGAGTCCAAGGCCCAAGAGTCCGTCAAATCTGCCCTCCGTTCGCCCCTCCTCGACGTGGACATCTCCGGCGCGAACTCTGCGCTCGTCAACGTCACCGGTGGGTCCGACATGAGCATCGAAGAGGCAGAGGGTGTCGTCGAGGAGATTTACGACCGCATCGACCCCGACGCGCGCATCATCTGGGGGACGTCCGTCGACGACGAACTCGAAGGCATGATGCGGACGATGATTGTCGTCACAGGCGTCGAGTCGCCCCAGATTTACGGCGGCCGCGACGACGGGCAACAGCAGCAACAACAGCAACCGCAGCAGCAAGTTCCGCAGGAACAGCTCCAGCAGGGCGGCCGTCTCGAAGACATCGACTACGTCGAGTAATCGAGCCCACGCCGTCGATAGGGTCCGTTTGGTCCCCGCTCCGCTCGCCCCTCTGGGACGCGCCGTGAGTTGCATCGCCGTCACTCTGTCTGTGTGCCGCGTCGCAAACACGCGCGCTTCCTATGATACCTCGCGGAGCGTCTGTTGTCTCGTGAGCGTCCTCGTGCTGCCTCGCGCACGTTCGCTGACAGGCTGGCATCAATAGATAGAAAAAGGGCGACCCCTTATGCCTCGACAACATGGATGTCAAGTACGACCTGACCAGCTACGTTCGCGTGCTGAAGCTCGCGAGCACTCCCTCCTGGCAGGAGTTCTCTCAGATCGCCAAGATTGCCGGCGCAGGTATCTTCCTCATCGGCCTCGTTGGCTTCATCATCTTCGCGGTCATGAGCTTCCTCCCCGGGGGAATCTGAGATGCCAATCTTCGCCGTAAAGACGACCGCTCGCCAGGAGCGAACGGTCGCGGACATGATTGCGACGAAGGACTTCGCAGAGATACACGCTGTGTTGGCTCCCGACTCGCTCACGAGTTACGTGATGGTCGAAGCCGACGACGACGGTATCCTCTCGCGCGTCCTCGACGAGATTCCGCACGCTCGCGGACTGGTCGAAAGCGGCGGGATGGTCGGCACATCCAGCATGGCCGAAGTCGAGCACTTCCTGTCGCCGACGCCCGACGTGGAGGGCATCGCCGAGGGGGACATCGTCGAACTCATCGCCGGACCGTTCAAGGGCGAAAAGGCACGCGTCCAGCGCATCGACGAGACGAAAGACCAGGTTACCGTCGAACTCTACGAAGCGACGGTTCCGATTCCGGTCACGGTCCGCGGCGACCAGATTCGCGTCCTCGACTCCGACGAACGGTAATCGAAGCGCCGCTGTCTTTCTTTTCTCTCTTTCCGCACGCCCCCACCAGCGGTGCGTGTGTTCGGTTCGTCTGAGTTCTCGTCTCGGTTCCTCGATTCGCTACTCAGAGCGCGCCTTCCTCGCGGAGCGTCTGGACGACGCTGTTGAGGTCTGCTTCGTCTTCGACACTCGATTTGATTTCCTCACGGACGCGGACGGCAGAGGAGTCTGCGTCGTACGCGCGGACGAACTCGGCACGCGTGTGTTCGTCGAACGCGTGACGGATAGCGAAGTACCCATCCGGGACGATGGTTCCACACACCTTGCACTCGTGGCGCGTGTGTTCCGTCGTCTGGTGGATGATGGCATTTTCGACATCCTTGAATCGCGCATCGCACCCCTCGATACCGCATTTCCACCGGGACATGTGCGACTCGACGGCCGTCGGGGACAAAATCGTTTCTTCGAACGAGCGCCGTTCGCGAAATAGCAACCAATAACTGTCGCGTGGCCAGAGAATCCTCCGTGACCGCGAGTACGACGACTCGGGTAGACATGCACGTGAAGATTCTCGACGAGCGAGTCGTCTCGCGTGCGAAAGCCCGCGACATCGACGTGTTGGTCTACGCCCCGCACTTCGTCCGTCTCCCCGACATTCGCGCCCGTGCCGCTCGGTTCTCTGACGACGACCTGCTCGTCGTCCCTGCCCGTGAGGTGTTCACCGGGTCGTGGCGCGACCGGAAACACGTACTCGCACTCGGTCTCTCGGCCCCCGTCCCCGACTTCATCACCCTCGACGGTGCGATGGACGAGTTCGCCAGACAGGAGGCTGCCGTCGTCGTTCCGCACCCGGAACTGCTGAACGTGAGCCTCACGTCCAAGGACATCGAGGCGTACCGCGACGACATCCACGCCGTCGAGACGTACAACGCCAAGGCCTTCTCGCGGCACAACCGACGCGGCCGAGAAATCGCCCGCGAGGTTGGCTTGCCGGGATTCGCGTCTTCGTACGCGCACGTCCGCGGGAGTATCGGCGAGGCGTGGACCGAATTCGACCGGGCCATCGACTCCGCGGCGGACCTCGTCGACGCGCTCCGAGAAGGTGCAGAACGCCGCGTGATTCGTCGCTCTGGCATCTCACATACGATTCGCGGTGCAATCGAGTTTGCCCACCTCGGCTACGAGAACTCGTGGGGGAAACTCGACCGACTGCTTCTCTCCGGGATGGAACCGACCCATCCGCGACACATCGCCTACGACGGCCGGTTCGACGACGTAAGCGTCTACTGAGAGAGACGCGAGCGCGTGACGGACAACACGCAGGCCGATTAGAACGACCCGACGAGCGACGCCGTCGCCGTCGCCAGCGACACGTCCAGCGAGAACAGATAGTAGTGGATACCGGCGAGGGCACCGAGTTCGGCGACGGTGATGACGACTGTCACCGTGTCGGCGTACTTGGAACTCGTCGCGACGCCGGTCGGTAGGTCGTACTCCTGCGGCGACAGCGGGTAAAACAGTGCGATACCTCGTTTCGACCCGACCATGTCGAGGACGTAGTGTGTCGCGACGCCAATCCAGACGAACTGGAGGTTCCCGAAGACGACGGGGAATGCGAGGAACGCAATCAACACGGGAAGGTTGTGGAGCGTCTTGCGGTGCTTTCCGAAGGCCGTGTCCACGTCGGGAAAGAGCGCGCCGAGGACGACCGGAAGCGACAACTGTCCGATTTTCTTGCCGAGAAGCAACAGCGAATCGGTCGTCAGTTCGAACGACCGGGGGTCAACTGTGAGGATGACGCCGAGCCCGAGCGCCAGTAAGATGGCGTTGAGCACGTGTCCCTTCTTGTTCATGGGCTGAAAGTGACCGCACGTGATACAAAACTTTCCCACGCCTTCGGCCGACGGCGGAGCGAAGCGCGACGATAGCCGGTCGTACTTAGTCGTCGCCGACTGATGCGACTTCTTCGGCGAGCAACGTGAGTGCGCCCCGCGCAATCTGTTCTTTCACTTGCGTCCGCGACCCGTCGTACTCGTATCGCTCGACGCGGGTGTAGGAGTCGCCGGACCCCCACGGTGCGGCGTAGGCGACGCCGACGAAGACGGTTCCCACTGGCTTTCCGGGGAGTCCGCCTTCGGGGCCAGCGATTCCAGTCGTTGCGACGCCCCACGTCGTATCCGCCACGTCGCGGACGCCCGCGGCCATCTCGCGCGCGACGGCCTCCGAGACAGCGCCGTGTTCGTCGAGTGTCTCCCGCGAGACGGCCAGTTCGTGGCGCTTGGCGTCGTAG
The DNA here is from genome assembly GCF_044593955.1 of Haloferax sp. S1W. Lineage (GTDB taxonomy): Archaea > Halobacteriota > Halobacteria > Halobacteriales > Haloferacaceae > Haloferax. Next base: position 1,786,799 of record NZ_CP172595.1, on the reverse strand, counting down.
GAGTAGGTGACGAGCGAGCGGTCGAAGTAGTCGCTCGACCCCGGGACGTCCGTGAGGAGCGACCCGATGAGGCCGCCCGTACACGACTCGGCCGTCGCGACGGTGTGACCCGCGTCGCGGAGGGCGTCGCCGACGCGCTCTTCTTCCGGTGGATCGCTTGCGAACTCGCGCATGGGTACGCCGACGCTCGGCCGGAACAAAAACCCGACACCCGAGAGTGCCGTGTTAGCAACGACCTTGCCGTCACACGGGCTTCCGAGACCGAGAAGTACACAAGTCCGGGCCGTACACGGTCCGACATGGATATCGATGTCGAACCGACCGAGCGCCCGGACGACGATTCCGACGGCGACGAGGGCGACGACGGTGGACCCGCCGAAATCGAGGTCGAAGTCACCGACAGCGAGACGGCAACGACCGACCGGACGGACCTCCCGCGCGGAATCGATGCTCCGGAGTACGTCCTCTACGGTGGGAAAGGTGGCGTCGGGAAGACGACGATGGCCGCGGCCACGGCCCTCGCCAGCGCGGCTGACGGCACCTCGACGCTCGTCGTCTCGACGGACCCCGCACACTCGCTTTCGGACACACTCGGCGTTCCTGTCCCCGCCGAACCGACGCGCCTCCGTGAGGACATGCCGCTGTACGCGGCCGAAATCGACCCCGACTCCGTGATGGAAGGCCCGTTCGCGGACGCCGGAGCGGGAGACGTGGCAGACACGACCGACGAGACGGAGTACGACACCGCAGAGTACGACGCTGACAACCCCTTCGTCGGTGGCGATTCGGATGGCTCGAACTCGCCGTTCGGCGGCATGGGCGACACCATGGGCGGGTTCGAAGACCTGCTCGGCGGCGATGGGCCGATGGGAATGGGTGGCCCGATGCCCGGTGCCGACGAGGCAGCGGCGATGCAGCAACTGCTCGAATACCTCGACGACCCCCGATTCGACCGCGTCGTCATCGACACCGCGCCGACCGGTCACACGCTCCGACTGCTCGAACTGCCGGAGATAATGGACTCGATGCTCGGCCGCATCGTCCGAATGCGCGACAAGTTCTCCGGAATGATGGACAACATCAAGGGGATGTTCGGCGGCGGTCCGGACGAACCGCAGGCGGGGATGGCGGACCTCGACGACCTCCGCGAGCGTATCGAGCACCTTCGCTCTATCCTCCGCGACCCGGCGAAGACGGACTTCCGCGTCGTCATGATTCCCGAGGAGATGAGCGTCGTCGAATCCACCCGTCTGGTCGCGCGACTCGACGAGTTCGGTATTCCCGTCCAGACGCTCGTCGTCAACCGCGTGATGGAGTCCGTAGACGACGTGGCCGACGTCGACCCGCGGTGGTTCGTCTCGCCCGACCTCGACGACTGTTCGTTCTGTCAGCGCCGCTGGGATGTCCAACAGAAGGCGCTTCGCTCGGCGACCGACCTCTTCCGCGGGCGTGACGTAAAGCGCGTCCCGCTTCTCGCCGACCAGGTACAGGGCGAAGACGCGCTACGTGTCGTCGCCGCGTGTCTCGACTGACGAAGCACGACGCACTCGACGAAAACAGTCAGAGGAACTTTCGAACGAGTCCGTACAGCGCGTCACGCCACGCGTCGGGGACGAACCGCCCGAGGACGGTGGCGCGTGCGACGGGACCGGATTGATACCGGGCGCGCGGTTTCGTCGAACTCGCGGCGTTGACGATGTCTGCTGCGACGTGCGCCGGTGGAATCGCACCGGGGCCGCTGCCGCCGAGGGCGGCCGTATCGTCGAGCAGTTTGTAGATAGTCTCGTACGCGCCGGAGCGCTCGATACCGTCAGTCTTGTCGCCGCCGTTGACCTCGACGTCGACGCGCTCTGTAAACTGCGTCTCGACCGGCCCGGGTTCGATGAGAACGGCGTCGATGCCGTATGCTTCGACCTCGCCGCGGAGGGCATCGGTCATCGCTTCGAGCGCGAACTTCGACCCGGCGTAGACGCCGGTTCCGGGGAACGAGACGCGCCCAACGACGCTGGAGACGTTGATGATGGTTCCATCCTCCTGTGCGCGCATGTGCGGAAGCACAGCGCGTGTGAGGCGGTGGGGACCGTAGACGTTCACGTCGAACTGGTCGTGGACCATCTCGGTCGGCACGTCTTCGATGGGGCCCAGTTGCCCGTAGCCCGCGTTGTTGACGAGACAGTCGATACGTCCTTGTTCGTCGATGATTCGGTCCACGACGCGGTCGACGTCCGACTGGTCGGTAACGTCGAGCGTCGCGATGGTCGCACCGCGCTCACCCAGCGTCTCGATGTCTGCAGGGTTCCGAGCGGTGGCGTAGACCTCCCACTCCTCGTCGAGGAACTGGAGCGCCGTCTCGCGCCCGATTCCCGAGGAACAACCGGTGATGAGGACCGACTTCTGATGCACGCCGGTAGGTCGAACCGTGCGCTGTTAAGTGTACGCGATTCTCGATAAGGGAGGACCCCGTCCCGCTGCTAGTACTGCGCTTTCGCCTCGTCCGCGTAGGCGTCCGCGAGACGCGTTGGTTCGGGGAGTTTGTAGTCGCCACCGAGTCGAGCGACGAGGTCGACCGCCGTCTCCGGAGACAGGCGGTGGCCGGGGCTGACGTACAACGGGTTCACGATGGGGTTCGATTCGTACTGCCGCGACTGGTAGGCGTACCCGAGAATCGTCTCCGGGGTTGCGGGGTGCCCACCGACCGCATCGACCGAGTCGTCCGCGCGAATCGGCGTCTTCCACCCGACTGGGTGGCCGTCTACGCTCTCGTCGGGGTCGCCGCAGAGAAGCGACTTGGCGACGCCGATGCTCGGAACGTCACAGACGACACCCACGTGGGTCGCCAGTCCGGCCTGTCGGAAGTGGATACGGCCAGACCCGTCGAACACGAGGAGGTCCGGGTCGGTGTCGAGTTTGGCCAGCGCGTCGAGGATGGGACCGCCCTCACGGAACGACAGCAGGCCGGGGACGTACGGGAGATCGAGGTCTGACACGGCATGAACGCGCTCGACGACCTCACCGCCGCGAAGTACGACGACGGCGCTTACGGCGCTGTCGTCGAGAAATGCCTGGTCGATGCCCGCGACGAGCGGCGGGTCGGAATCGTCGCTTTTGCCTGCTCCGTCGAGTGTCGTGGCGTTCGGGTCGCCGAGCGAGACGCTCGCGGGGTCGAAGGCGATGTCGTCTTCGAAGACGGCCGTCTCGGCGACGCGGCGCTGAAGCGCTTCCATCTCGTCGCGCGAGAGGCCGGGTCGCGGCGCGAGGTCTGGATTGGCCGGGTGCATCTTAGAACCGGCCGCCGCCGCCGCGACGACTGCCACCGAGCGACATCTGGTTGGGAACGTTTCGCTTTCCGTTCACCCGCTGGCCGTACGCGAGGCCGATGACGAGACCCACGAGGTGAGCGAAGTGGGCGACGTTGCCCTGTCCGGCCGACGCGGCGGTGCTCGGTTCGAGGAAGAACACGACCGAGATGGCCGCGAACGCGAGGGTGAAGAGCCAAAGCGGGATGGGGATGAGGAAGTACAGGTAGATGCGGAGGCTCGGGTTCAGCACCGTGAGGACGCCGAGGATGGCGAAGACGGCCCCGGACGCGCCGAGAACCGACGTGGGAATGCCCGGCGTCAGGACGAAACTGCTCCCGATGTGGGCGAGTCCTGCAGCCATTCCGGCGACGACGAACAGAGCGGCGAACTTCCGCGACCCGATGTAGCGTTCGACCAGCGGGCCGAAGAAGTACAGGACGATGCTGTTACCGACGATGTGGTAGAACGACACCGGACTGTGGGAGAACACCGACGTAACCCACGTCCAGACGAAGAGCGGATGGGACGAACTCAGCGTGAACACAGCGCTGAACGTCCCTCTGGGGAAGATTCCGGCCTGCATCCCGAGGATGACGGCCCATTCCAGCGCGAACGTGACCCACATGAGCGCGAGGAAGGCGTAGGCCATGTTCCCGCGGAAGTAGCCGAGTGGCCCACCAGTGCCTGTGAGCGAACCGAGGAGGCTGCTGGCGCGGCCGCTTTTGGTACTCACCGAGTCGTCGAAGCTACTCTCGAAGACTCCCGACGGGTCGTTCCAACTCGAAAGCCCCGGACACTCGTGATTCTCCGGCAGGCGGTGTTCCGAACAGAACGTTCCGCCACATCGAGAACAGCGGTACGGCAGGTTCTCGTGCCGGCCGCACTCGTCGCAAGTAGCCATTACTGACGACTTGCGGCGGCGAGATAAAAAGGGGTTGCCTCCTGCGCGTCGTGGCCACACAGCTTTCGGTCGTCGATTCGGAACCGGCGCGGCCGCTCAAAAACGCAGCAGATACGAGAATACGGACGATTTACTCGTCGTCGGACGACGCTTCGTCGGTGTCCCCGCTCTCCGCGGATGTGGGCGTGAAATTCGTCGGGACGACGGTCGTGTGGTGGAGACCGAGACGGGGTTGTTTGGCTGCCATTCTCATCAGTACCTACCCGCCGAGACGACTAATAATTACCCATGCGCATAATTTATCTCCTGACGGGGACCCGATAACCGGTGTGTATGCGAGCTGTCGAGGGCTGCCGATTTCGCTGCGCGGGCGTCGTTGTGTTTTCTGTGAGTGTTTTCGTTTCCGGGTCACCGTCCGACTGAGCCGAGTGCCGCTGCTCAGAGAGTCGTGTCCAAAAAAGCGGTAGTTCGAGACGTGGGTTCGAGACGGAGTTACGCGAAGTTCTCTTCGTAGAGGTCCATCGCGTGCTCGATGGCGTCCTTCGCGGCCTGCTTGTCTTCCCAGCCGAGGGTCTCGACTTCCTTGCCTTCTTCGAGGTTCTTGTACGTCGCGAAGAACTCGTCAATCTCGTCGAGCGTCTGCTGCGGGATGTCTTCGAGGTCTTCGATGTGGTCGTAGCGCGGGTCCTCGATGGGGACGGCGATGACCTTGTCGTCCTGCTCGCCGTCGTCGTCCATCTTCATGAGGGCGACGGGACGGGCTTCGATGACACAGCCGGGGAACGTCTGGTCTTCGACGAGGACGAGCACGTCGAAGGGGTCTTCGTCGTCGTAGTACGTCCGCGGCATGAAGCCGTAGTCAGAGGGGTAGTGGACGTTAGAGTGAAGCACGCGGTCGAGGACGACGCCGGGAATGTCCTTGTCGTACTCGTACTTGTTGCGCTCGCCTTTGAGACACTCGACAACTGCGTAGATTTCGTCCGGCGCGTCGGGGCCGGTTTCCATATCTTCCCAGAGGTTCACCATACCGAACCCATCCTCGATACGAGCAAAAGTCCTTTCGGCATCGGTCGCTGAACGAGTTCGTCGCATGCCTGCAGTGGATTACTAAACCGACGTGTCAAGTATTAACATGGATTAATTTTGCGTTATAGCCACAGTTTCAAAAGTATCCAGAACCAGAGGTATTCTCTGAGTATTCTTCTACAACCCCGCTGAATGGGTGTGAAGTATTCTTCCAAGAATGCCAAGGGCATACCCCAGATATCGTTTAAGTATATACCACCGGGTTGATTTACGTTATAATCGGCGATTCAGTAGGTTCTAGTTCCTATTTTGCCCCGACAATGTCCGTTATCACATCGGAAAACAGGACCTGCGTTGACAAAGTTTAAATAGACAGGTGACATTTCCACATGCATGTCAGAGGCACAAACAATTGGCAATGAATCCGGTGCAGCGCGCGACCTCACCGCATTCCAGCAGAACATCCTTGTCATCCTCGCCGAGGAACCGATGTACGGACTGGCAATCAAGCGTCACCTCGAGACCTACTACGGCACTGAAGTCAACCACGGGCGTCTCTACCCCAACCTTGACGACCTCGTCGAGATGGACCTCGTCGAGAAGAGTGAACTCGACAAGCGCACCAACCAGTACGAACTGACCGACGACGGCCTTCAGGCGGTCCTCGACCGGTTCGACTGGATGTTCTCGAAGTTCGTCACCGACGACGAACGCGCCGAGATGGTCACCGAACGCGTCAACGCCAAACTGTAAGCTGGCATACCACCGAGTTCGTTAGTTGTACTCGGGCACTTCGGCGCCTACGGCGTCGAAGAGCAACTTTAACGACTCGGGAAGAATCGACCGTTGTTTATCGGTCGGCCACGCATTGCGTGGATAATATTCTTCGACGAACTCACGCACTTCGTGAGCGCCCGCTGTCTCGATTCGGCGGACGTAGTGGTTCCCGAGGAAGTCCGCGAACGCGCGTGCGTTCGCGGCGTGGTCCGGGCCGTGTTCGTCGGCGATTTCTGCGACGACTTCGGCGTTGTGCGCCTCGACTGCGCTCCACTCGTGGTCCTCTCCGGTCCCTCGGAGCGGCCGTTCGACGCCGCGGTCGATGTCGTCGATTCGGCCCGGGTGGACCAGTCCGTCGTCGTTGACCCACGAGTCCGGGTGGAGAACGAGCACGTCGTCTTCATCGCGGACCCGCGCCGTGAACCCGTACGGTTCGACGAGTTCGTCGCGCGCCGCCCGGTACGTCTCGCGCTCGTCAGGGTCGACGGCGTCATGTGCGAGTCGAGTCAACCGCTCGGCCTCCTGTTGTACGTCCTCTGGAAGGTCTGACTCAGGCATTATCGAGGGCCTCGTTGGCTAAGGAGTCGGCGCGGTCGTTTATCTCCCGCGGTACGTGTTCGAGCGACCAGCGGTCGAACCGGTCGAGCAGTTCGCGGACCGTGACGCGGTGTTCGCGAAGTCCGGGGTCGTTCGTCTTCCACTCGCCGCGGACCTGTTTGACGATGAGTTGTGAGTCCCCTCGTACGTCGACTTCGTCGTATCCGTACTCGTCGGCCGCTTCGAGCGCCTCGATGAGCGCCTCGTACTCCGCGCGATTGTTGGTCGTCTTCCCGATTCGCTTCGAGCCTTCGGCGACGATGCCCTCGCTCGTAACGATGACCCAGCCAATCGCTGCTGGGCCGGGGTTGCCTCGACTCGCCCCGTCGAAGTACACGTGTGCCCGGCCGCCGCCGGGTTGTAAGATGGGTAGGATATCCGTTGGCGACGCACCCTGTACGACGACTTTCTCGTCGTAGGCGACTGCTGTCGCGGCACCGCGCTCGGCCCGCCAGCGTTCGTGTTCGGTGTTCCCGGGAGTGACGGTCACACCCGCGTCTTCGAGCCGTCGTCGCGCTTCGTCGGGGTCACACTCGACCGTCGGCATACCCTCACCTCACCGGGGGGCGAATAAAGTCGGTTCGCTCGGTCCCGCCGGAGCGTTCTGGAAAATATTTCCTTCCGGGACAAATTTGAAGTACGAAGCTCCAGACAGTATATAAATGCGATGAAACGGCCCACCCGCCAGCGGGAGCGCGAGCACGAACGGACTCGATGGGGAGAGGAGTCGGCGGACGACGAAGCCGAAGCAGAACTCGATGTCGACAATTTGGACCCGGAGGAGGTCGTCCGAACTTCCGACGGTGAACTAATTCACGAAGAAACCGGTATCGTTCTCGAAGAAGAGCGCATCGACCCCGGCCCGGAGTGGCGTGCGTTCAACCACTCTGAACGACAGCAGAAGTCGCGCGTGGGCGCACCGACGACCCAGACGATGCACGACAAGGGGTTGACGACGACTATCGACTGGAAGGACAAAGACGCCTACGGCCGGTCGATTTCGTCGCGCAAGCGGTCACAGATGCACCGCCTTCGAAAGTGGCAAGAACGAATTCGAACCAAGGACGCGGGCGAGCGCAACCTCCAGTTCGCGCTCAGCGAAGTCGACCGTATGGCCTCGGCACTCGGCGTACCGCGGTCCGTCCGCGAAGTCGCGTCCGTTATCTACCGACGGGCACTTGACGAAGACCTGATTCGCGGGCGGTCTATCGAGGGGGTCGCAACCGCGTGTCTCTACGCCGCCTGTCGGAAGGAGGGGATTCCCCGCTCGCTCGAAGAGATTTCCGAGGTTTCTCGCGTGGAGCGAAAGGAAATCGGCCGCACGTACCGATACGTCTCGCAGGAACTCGGCCTGGAGATGCGGCCGGTCGACCCGAAAAAGTACGTTCCGCGGTTCTCGTCGGAACTCGACCTCTCGAAGGAGGTGCAGTCGAAGGCGAACGAGATTATCGAGACCACGGCGGAACAGGGCCTGCTCTCGGGGAAGTCGCCGACCGGATATGCGGCAGCGGCTATCTACGCGGCGTCGCTTCTCTGCAACGAAAAAAAGACACAGCGCGAAGTCGCCGACGTCGCGCAGGTGACGGAAGTCACCATCCGGAACCGCTACCAAGAACAAATCGAAGCGATGGGTATCCACACCTGATTTGTCACCGACCGCCAGCGACGCTACTGGCAGTCGGCGTCGACGGTCACGTCGGCTTCTTCGGCCACCACGTCGCCGTCACAGGCGTAGTGGCCGTCACCGTCACACTCGCTGCTGTGGTCGTAGGTTTCGTTTCCGGTTGTCTCCCTGTGCGCCATCACCTGTAGTCGCGTGTCTGAGTCGAGTGGCGAGTCGAGTTCGACGGCGACGTTCTCGTGAGCGCCCGGCGGGAGGTAGGCGCTCACGCCGAGTGTCCCGTGGTCTAACGTGTGGACCACGGCGTACCCACCATCCGGAAGTGCGATGTGTTCGACGACGAGTTCGGTGCCGTCGGTCGTCTGCGGTTCGAAGGTGACGGCGGCACAGTCCGTTCTGTCGCCGTGCTCGTCTGACTCACTCGACTTCTCGGAGTCGTGGTCGTCAGACTGACTGGCAGAGTCGTATCCGTCTGACTGACTGTCGGGGTTCTCGCTGCCTTGGGTAGACAGTTCGGCCATCGCCGACGGTGAGAGGGCGCTGAGAGTCAGTGACGATGCGACTAATCCGAGTACTCGTCTGCGTGTGATTCGTACCATATGGATTCCTTGGGTAGACTTCTGGCGTCGGTCGAACGACGCCATCCGGAACAGCCACGTTGGGTCCCGGTGGTGAGTCGGTCTGCCTTCGTGACCGTTATTATCTGGACGATAATCTGGGGTGGAACAATCCGAAACGCTCCGGTTGTACTCCGTTTTTCTGTTGCACGCGGCGGCGTCGCCGAAGGTTCATACCGTCGGCCGCCCCACTTCCGGTGATGCGGCTCGACGAGTACATGGACATCGAGCGAGACGAGCGTGCCGAGCGCCGCCGCCTCGCCGAAGAGAAGTCCTACGGCATCCTCGACCACCTCGAAACCTTTCAGGACCGGTTCGAGGAGACGGTGCAGGGCGATTCGCTGTACGGCGGCGTCTCGCCGTCCATCTTCGTCGGGCGCTCGAACTACCCGCGCGTCTCGACGGGCATCCTCTCGCCGGTCGGCCACGACGAGGACGCCGCCGCCTTCGAGACCAGCGCCGCGTGGTACGACGAGGGCGTGAGTATCGAAGACGTGTTCCAGCGCCGAACGTCGCTTCTGAACTCGAACCGCGGGACGAAGGTCACGAACGTCGCCGACTCGTGGGACGGCTTTCTCGGGACACAGCGCGAAGTCGCCATCGCCGACCGCCCCGTAACGGTCGAAATCGGACTCGACGGGAAACCGGATTTGAACCTCGACGCCCGCGCTGACGACGTGGCGACACCGGTCGGACCTCGCGCCCGCGCTCGCTCGGCCGACCTCGCGGAGAATCCGCACGTCCCGAAACTGGTGAAAAAGACGCTGGAAGACGACGACTGGAACGCGCAGGGGGCGATGACCTTCCTCTACCGCCGCGGATTCGACGTGTACGATATCAACACCATCCTCTCGGCCGGCGCACTGGGCCAGACCACGCAGCGCCGACTCGTCCCGACGCGGTGGTCCATCACCGCCGTAGACGACACTGTCGGGCAGTACCTCCGGGGGAAGGTGAAACACGCACCCTCCATCGACGGGGTGGAAATCTACCGTAACGAGTTCCTCGGTAACGCCTTCTGGGTGATTCTCGCACCGGGTCGCTGGGAGTTCGAACTGGTGGAGATGAAAGCGCCGGGGAGCGTCTGGAACCCCGACCCACAGGCGGGGATGTACCTCGCCGCCGACAGCGAGGGCTACGAGGGCCGGTCGGCATACGTCGAGGAGACGGCGGGCGCGTATCACGCCTCACGACTCGGGGTGCTCGAACACCTCCACGACCGGGGGCGACAGGCGAAGGCCATCGTTCTTAGACACGTCTCTGACGAGTACTGGGGGCCGGTCGGCGTCTGGCAGGTCCGCGAGTCCGTCCGCAACGCCTTCGACGGGGAGAAAGCCGGGGCCGAGACGTTCGGCGGTGCCGTCCGCGACGTGACGGAGTACCTCCCCATCTCACTGGCCGACCTCAAGCGGAAGTCGACGATGGCGGCGGGCCTTCAGACGAACATCTTCGACTTCTCCTGACCGGCGGCCTTCGCCGTCGGACGAGCGACCGACTCCGGGTCGGCCGAGTGAAGTATTTTGGCAGTAGAGCGGGAGGTTTGTGTATGCTCCCGTTACAGGTACCCGGCGGTCCAGAACTGCTCATCATCTTCCTCCTCTATGCCGTCGTCGGCCTCCTGCCGGTCGTTGCGGCAGTCGTCGGCATCTACCTCCTGTACAAGATTCGCGGCGACATCGAGCGAATCGCCGACGCGCTCGAAGAGTTAGAGTCGGTCTAAGTCCTATTCGTCGGCGGCGTCGAGATTGGCAATCGCCGCGTCGACGAGTTCGCCCGTGTCGGCGACGATATCGGCCATCTCCGCGTTGTCGGGGGCGATGCCGACGAGACGAGCGATGCGCATGATGCTCACGTGGTAGACGACCTGCGTGCCGGGTTCTTCCTCCCAGATAACCACGTTACACGGGAAGAGCGCGCCGAGTTGGTTGTCGGTGGCGTCGAGGGCGCGGTCGGCCATCGCGGGATTGCACGCACCGAGCACGTAGTACGGGTCGCGTCCGGCGTCGACTTTCTCGTTGAGCAGTTCCGAGGGCGAAAATTCGGTGGCCACACCGAACCCGGCGTCCGTAAAGGCCTCGCGGACGTGCTCGATTGCCTCCTCGTGTTCCATGTGGAGAACAGCGCGCTCCTCGCCGATGTCGTCCGATTTGATGGCGGTCGGGTCGATAGGGAGTGCCATGGTCTCCTTTCACGCTCCGGTGTGGAAAAGCTACCTGTATTGTAAGATTCGCGCACGCAGTACTCGGTCGAACGGTCTCAGACGTCGGGCGGGGCATTCGTTCCACTGAGAACTGACTGGACGAACCCGGACTTCGACTCGGTGTAGACATCGCGTGCGTCCGGGTGGTCCGACGCCAGTCCGCGCTTGAGAGTTTCGTACGCCGCCGCGAGCGCCCGATTCGAGCGCAGGGCGTCGCGAAACGCCACCTGCTCGCGGTGGCAGTCGCTCCCGCGCTCGGTCACAGAGAGGTAGTGCGTCCGGTACGATGGCGGGCCACGGGCGAAGAACCGCCGGTCAGGTACGTCGTCGTTCGGTCGTTCCTCGTAGCCCGCGTTGGAGAGGGTGCGAGCTACCTCGTCGGTCGCGTCGAGGTCAGAAACGAGGACGAGCATATCGACGATAGGCTTCGCGGCGAGTCCCGGAACCGATGTACTGCCGACGTGCTCGAATTCGAGGACGGAATCGCCGAGCCGGGGCCGGAGGCGGGCGACTTCGGCCCCGTACGCCTCGGGCCATGCGGTGTCGTATTCGGCGAGGTCGACTGTCCCGCGGGCGAGTCCGAGACTGGGGTGTGCATCGGAGAGGTGGTCGTCGCTGGAGTAGTCGTCGCTGAAGTAGTTGCCCTTGGAGTGTGCGTCGTGCGGCGCGGAAGCTGTCTCGTCGGTCGGGTCGCTGGTTTCGTCCTCACTCATATCGGAATCGGGAGCCACTGGAGCGCCGCGACTACCTTATTCGGGGGGAACAGCGGCGGGTGGAGCACCAACCAGTCGAGGAGGATGAGTCCGAACCCGTGGGCGACGATAGAGGGGAGAATCGAGTTGCTCTCGTAGTCCACGAGGCCGAACAGCACGTCCGTCGGGGCCGACAGCAGAATCTCTATCGGGGGCTTGCCGACGTGGTGGAACGCATAGAGGATGGGACTGATGAGTGCGCTCTTGCGGCCGATGTCGCGGACGCCAACACAGAGCAAGCCGCGGTAGTACGTCTCGGCGGCAACGACGATGAGCAGTTGCTGCGCGGCGTGCGGCAGAAACTGCGCGAGCGCCGTCGAGGTGTGCCACATCGGGTAGTACGTCCGAATCGACGGGAGCGACGACCCGACGAGGTAGAAGGGGAGGACGAACAGCGCGAGGAGGACCGTGTTTCGAAGCGCGGTGCGGTCCACTGTCCAACCGAGATTGCGGCCGTGCGACACGGCGAGCGCCCCGGGAAGGAGAATAAAGAGCAGCGCGTCGTGGACCGCACGGTACGTGAGGTCACCGCCGGGTATCGGCCAGAGACTCCACGCGGCACCGATGACGCCCCCAACGAGGAGCGCGCGGTACAGCCACGGAAGCCGCTTGAACCGGCGGCGAAACACCGTTATTCGGTTGCGACCGGTTCCCGACCGACGATGTCGAGTACGTCCTCGACGAACGTCTGGCGCGTGTCGAAGTACGTCTCGTCAACGTCTTCGAGGACCGCTTCGAGGGTCTGGGGACCGGACGGCGTGCGGATGACCGCATCGCCTTCCTTGTTCAGGATGCTGCTCTTTTCTTGGGGCCACGTCAACCGGGAGGCGACGCGCGCGAGCGGCGCGCCATCGACGGATTCGCCCTCGCCCAGTTCGACGGCAGGTGCCTCGTCTGCTTCCTCGTCAGCCATGCGCAACGGTTGGCTACCGCGCATGATAATCCCTTCGAGATTCGCATCGCCATCGAGAACCCGTCGAAATCAATAGCCCGCGACGTGTCGGGAAACAGACAATCGTCTGACGCATCGTTTTAGGGACTCGTTTCGTACACGGTCTCATGACCAGTCTTTCGGAGGCGTATCACGGTGGCCGTGGCGGCCCGAGTCTCCGACGGCTGTCCCTGGGGTTCGGGGTGTTCCTCGCCGGTGCGCTGCTCGTTATCGCGGGCATCGTGGTCGCGACGACCGACGTGTACACGTCGGGTGGCGCGACGCTCGGCGAAGCACGGGAACTCGGGGGCATCCTCGGAGGTATTGGTGTACCCGCTGTCTTCCTCGGCGTGTTCACCGTCCTCCCCGCCAGCCGTCGGACTCGTGCTGCTGCCGTCATCGGTGCCAGCATCGCCGTCCTCGGGGTCGCACTCTTTTCGCATGCGTACCCGTGTCAGTGGTCGGGTGCGACCTGTGGTGAGGGCCTCAGGGACCTGACGCTCGAAACGGTCGGCGTCTACTTCTTCGGCGCTATCACGACCTTCTGGTGCCTGTTCGTCGGCGTCGCTAACTTCAAGACGCGGAACGACCCCGGCGGCACCGCCACGGTCCAAGTAACGAAGAAAGGAGAGACGCGCGTCGTCGAGGTCGAAAAGCGCGTCCGCGGCGGACTCGGCGGTATCGGCTTCCTCGGCGGGACGCCTGACGGCGAGGTCGATACGCAGACGAACGCGCAGTCGGCACAGGACTCGGGCCTCGGCGGTTCACCCACCGGTGCCACCGACGGTGGCGCGTCCACTGAAGAACTCTCGTCTCCACTCGACGACCAGCGCCAACAGGCCCCGTCCGGCCCGGAAACCGCGAGTTCACCCTCGCCGTCGCAGGGACAGGACATGCAGGCCTCGAATGCCACCGAGCACCCGGATGCGAACCGACCGGAGAACGCGACGGTCGGCGACCGCTACTGTGGCAACTGCGCGTACTTCGAGTACGTCCGCACCTCCGACGGACTCAAGCCCTACTGCGCCATCCACGACGAGATGATGCAGGATATGGAAGCCTGTGACGCGTGGTTCCCCCGCGGCCGCCAGTAAGGAACCACCCTCGACACGAACTGACTCTTTTCACAACTCGTTCAGGCGTGATTCGACGTCTCGCCAGTGGCTGCCCCGCCAGAACACCTGTCCGCAGTCGCGACAGCGCCACAGTCTCGTCTCGCTGTCGTCGGGCGCGTATTCCGGTATTGGGTCGTCACCACCGACGTTCTCGACCCGTCCGTTGCAGACGCCACAGCGAGTCGGTTCGTCGGTCAGTGAGACGTCGAAGCCGACTGATTCGAGTTCCCTGAGCTGACTCAGCGGGTCTTTTTCGGTCAACAGGACGCTTTTGGGTGCTCGCTCGGCGAGCGACACGTCCCGTGTGAGAATCACCCGAGGTTCTGCCGCAGCGCGGTCGATGAGGTGCGCGTCGCCGGGGTCGGAATCCTGCTCGTCGAGCGCGTAGGCGGTGTCGTACCCACACATCCGCAGGTACGTGGCGAGTTTGCCGAGCATCACGTCCAAAAGGAACGCGGTCTCGGCCGGGGTGCCGCCGTCGATGCCCGATGCGACGGTTCCCGGATGGTCGGTTCCGACGCCATCGCTGTCGGTGTCGGTGGTGTCGCGGTCCTCGGTCACTGCACGAAGTCCCGAAGGTCTTCGACCGGGCGGGCGTTCAGTACGTCGGCTGTCTCGACCCACCCGCGCCGGGCGGTGTGAATCCCATACCGGACGTGGTCGAGTTCGGCGGGTCGGTGCGCGTCGGTGTTGATGACGATTGTCGCGCCCGCCTCGACGGCGATTTTGAGTGCTTCACCGTTCAGGTCGAGGCGGTACGGACTCGCGTTGAGTTCGAGCGCAACGTCGTGTTCGACCGCCGCCTCGGCGATTCGCTCGTAATCGAGTGGGAGACCGGGACGCTGGTTGATGAGGCGTCCCGTGGGATGACCGAGGATGTCGACTTCGGGATGTTCCATCGCGCGGACGAGACGCTCCGTCGCTGTCTCTCGGTCTTGGTCGAGCGCGCTGTGGGGCGAGGCGACGACCACATCCAGTTGGTCGAGCACGTCGTCCGCGACGGAGATGCCACCCTCGGCGTCGATATTGGCCTCGACGCCGTGGAAGACCGCGATGTCGGCGTCTTCGGCAGCAGCCCGAACTTCGTCAGCCTGTTCGAGTAACTCGTCGTCTTCGACGCCGACGCCGCCGACCATGCCGGGGCCGGTCGCGTGGTCGGAGACGACGTGGTACTCGTAGCCGCGTTCTTCGGCCGCGGCGACCATCTCGGCGATGGTGTTGTCGCCGTCGGACCACTCGGTGTGCGTGTGGAGGTCGCCGCGAATCTCGCCCTCTTCGAGGAGGTCTGGAAGTTTTCCGTCGGTCGCGGCCGCTATCTCGCCGGTGTCTTCGCGCATCTCGGGCGGGATGAGCGGCAAGTCGAGCGCGGCGTACATCGACTCTTCCGTGTTGCCAGCGACTCGCTCGCCGACGCGCGGGCCGTCGTCGGCGTCCGCAACGTCGGAGATGTCGAACATCCCGTATTCGTTCATCTTGAGGCCGCGGTCGATGGCGATGTTTCGGAGGTGGACGTTGTGGTCCTTGCTTCCGGTGAAATACTGGAGGGCGGCTCCGTACTCGTCGGGGTCGACGACGCGGAGGTCGACCCGCATCGCGTTCACCCGAATGCTTGCCTTCTGCTCGCCCGCTTCGATGATGTCGCCTGCGAGTTCGAAGTCGACGAAGTGGTCGATGACGGACGCGGGGTCGTCGCTGCCGACGAGGATGTCGATGTCACCGACCGTCTCGCGCCAGCGGCGCATCGACCCAGCGGGTTCAACCGCTTCGACGGCGCTGTTCTCGCTGAGAGACGCCATCAGGTCGTCGGCGACAGGGCGGGCTTTCCCGAGCAGTTCCCGGCCGGTCGATTCGCGGGCGAAGTCGATGCCGTCGAGGATATTCTGTTCGGTCTTTGCGCCGAAGCCTTTGACCTCCTGAATCTTCCCGTCGCGGGCGACCGCCTCCAACTCGTCGAGGTCGGTGATACCGAGAGCGTCGTAGAGCGTGCCGACCGTTTTGGGACCGACGCCTTCGACGCTCGTCAGCCCGGCCATGTCCACGGGCAACTCGTCTCGGAGGTCGTCTAACTCCTCGATGTGCCCGGTTTCGAAGTACTCGACTATCTTCGACGAGATGGCGTCGCCGACGCGGTCGATTTCTTGGACTGCGTCTTCGCCTTCCGCGGCGAGGTCCTCGATGGGGTTCGGATGCTCGCGGATATTCTCTGCTGCCCGGCGGTAACTCGTCGGCTTGTACTCGACGCCTTTCGCGTCGAGCAGGTCGGCGAACTCTTCGAGGAGCGTCGCAATCTCGTCGTTTCGGCTCATCGGCCACCTCGCTTACTTGCGCCTCCGTCGCGGCCGAGCGCCTTCTTCAGGAAGTTCATCCAGCGCTTCTGGTCGGCCGCGTTCTGGAGTTTCGCTTCCTGTTCGAGGTCCTCCGGGCGGAGCTGTTCGAGTGCATTCAGCGCTCGGTCGATGCCGACGATGGCGTTGACGAGTTGTTGACCTTCCTCGTAGCTCACCTCGTTGTCCTCGATTGGTTGCAACCGTTCCAGTCGCTCCCGCCGGAGGTTGCGTTTCGCCTGGTCGACGCGCTCGTGTTCACCTGCAGGGATGGTGTCTCGCCGCTTGATTTCGAAGACGAACTCACGGAGGTCGACCATCTCACCCTGTATTTCGATGGTTTCGGGAATCTGTACGCCCACCGTCGCGCCCTCCCGGTTGACGCGCTCTAACAGTTGCTTGCGCTCGAACTCCTTCACGACCTGACCTTGCCCTGCGTGACACTTCGCTCCTTCGCCGTGACGCATCCGGGACCGTCCGAACACTCGAATCGCGTAAACAATCAGTAAACCAGCTGAAAATGCTGAAAAATGGTTATGCCGTCGTTCGACGTATTACTTACACGAATCATGGCTAGCGATACCAGTGGACGTGGGTCGGCTTCGGACGAAGAGACATCGACGACGTTCGGACAGGCTCGACTCTACGCGTTCTACCTTCTCGTGCTCGTGACGCTCGGGATGGCGGCCGCGTTCATCTCCGAACTCCTGTCGTTCTCGATACTCGGGTGGGGGACGGGTGGCGAGGAACTCGGCATCCATCGCCTGCATCTCATGACTATCGCGGCGAACGCCTGGATAATCATCCTCGCCGTCGCGGCGCAGTTGTATCGCCCGCTCAAGCGCGTCGCGCTCATGCAAATCGCGTTCGCGGTGACGGTGCTCATCCTCGTCGCGACGATAGTCGGCGGCGGCCCGGTCGAAGAGGTCATCCCGTTCTTCGTGCTGACGGGGTTGATGATGTTGTTCCACCCGGCGGGCCGCGACGTGCTCTCGCTCGGTGAGGACTACAGTCCGGCGCTGCTCGGTCTGGTCGCCGTCGCGGCGATTCCGGTGTTGGCCTTCGCGGTGAATCAGTTCGGCCTCCAGAGTACCGGCGATAGTCACGCGGTCATGGGCCACTACATGGAGATGGCGATGATGTCCATCATCCTCCTCCTGACTAGTTTGGTCGCCGCCGCGGGCGCACCCGGCCACCGCTTCGTCGCGTGGCTGTCTGCCGGCCTTGCCGTCTACTTCGGTGCGCTCTCGCTCGTGTTCCCGGCGCAAGTGTCCAGTGTCGATATCGTCTGGGCCGCCGCACTCGTCCTGTGGGGACTGGCCTTCGTCGCCACGAGCGAACTCCGGGTCAGCGGACGGACATCGTTGGCACAGGAACGGCCGCTCTCGATGCCCGGTCGGCCTCGCGCGCCAGAGTAGCACTCAAGCCATGCGGGCACTCTCACAATCCACGCGGGCTTTCTCTCGACTCACGCGGTTTCGCGCGGGTTCTTTGACCGGCGAATTTCGCCGCTGTCTCGGTTAGCGCGTCGGGTTCGTCGTACGTCGCCGCAATCGGATGTAGAGAGACGAACCTTCTTATGGTTCTCTTGGATACCGTGAGGTATGGGTTTGTTCGACCGACTCCGCGGTAAGGACCATCCGCGTGTCGCCTTCATCGGCATCGACGGGGTCCCCTTTAGCCTCCTCTCCGACCATCCTGAAGAGTTCCCCAACGTCGTCGCACTGGCCGACGACGGCGCTGCTGGCGCGATAGACAGCATCGTCCCGCCGGAATCCAGTGCCTGTTGGCCGGCTCTCACAACCGGCGTCAACCCCGGTGAGACCGGTGTCTACGGCTTCCAGGACCGCGAGGTCCGGTCGTACGACACGTACGTCCCGATGGGCCGCGACGTACAGGCCACACGCGTCTGGGACCGCATCACCGACGCTGGCCGTGACGCGACTGTGATGAACGTCCCCGTGACGTTCCCGCCGCAGCGAAACGTCCAGCGCATGGTCTCCGGATTCCTCTCGCCCGGCGTCGACAAGGCGGCGTTCCCCGACGAACTCCGCGATACGCTCCAGAACATCGGCTACAAAATCGACGTGAACGCCAAACTCGGGCACAAAGACGACAAGACCGATTTCGTCGAGGACGCCCACAAGACGCTCGACAAGCGTTTCGAGGCGTTCAAACACTATCTGGAGCAGGATGACTGGGACCTCTTTTTCGGCGTCTTCATGACGACCGACCGGGTCAACCACTTCCTGTTCAAGGACTACGAGCGCGACGGCGAGAACAAAGACGCCTTCATGGAGTTCTACCGGAAGGTCGACGACTACCTCGGGAAGATTCGTGCCCTCCTCCCCGATGACGTGACGCTCGTCGTTGCCTCCGACCACGGCTTCACGTCGCTCGATTACGAGGTCCACTGCAACACGTGGCTCGAAGAAAACGGCTGGCTCTCCTACGAGGACGACGACCACGAGGCGCTCACGGATATCGCCGAGGAGTCCCGTGCCTACTCGCTTATCCCCGGTCGCTTCTTCATCAACCTCGAAGGCCGCGAACCCCGTGGCTCCGTCCCGCAGGACGAGTACGAGGAAGTCCGCGCCGAACTGAAAGCCGAACTCGAAGCCCTCGAAGGACCCGACGGCAAGAAGGTCGCAGACCGCGTCGTCGTCAAGGAAGATGCCTTCCGCGGCGACCACGACGACATCGCACCCGACCTCGTCGTCATCCCGAACCACGGCTTCGACCTCAAGTCCGGCTTCAAGGGTCACGCCGACGTGTTCGGTACCGGCCCGCGCAACGGGATGCACAGCTTCGACAATGCGACGCTGCTCATCGACCACCCGGACGCCGAAATCGAAGACGCCGACCTCTACGACATCGCGCCGACCATCCTCGACCTGATGGAAGTCGACTACGCGCGCACCGACCTCGACGGCGCGAGCCTCATCCACCAGTAGAAGTAGTCGGCTCTCGAAACCCGTTAATCGGCTTTCGACCCAAAATAACCGTTTTAGTTGCCGATTCACCTCCCGCGCGGAGCGACGCCGCTCAGATGAGGTCGTCTATCTTCTCGTTTTGCCACATCTCCGTGGGGTCCTCGCGCGTTTCCTTCTCCGCTTCGTCGATGGCCGCACGGGCACGCTCCATGAACGACTCGACGCGGTCGGACCGCTCGACGCCGCCGAGGAGGACGAGCGCCGCGAGTCGGCCGCTTTCGAGCGGGAAGTCGCCGCCACGGACCTGGAGGCTTCCGGTTTCTTCCTCGACCCATCGGCGAGCGCGCTCGACACCTTTTCGCGGAATCGTCTCCGGTTTTCCGGCGACGACCACGAGCGCGGAGTCCGCGTCGCTCGCGTCCGGCAGACTCGTTCCCGTCAGGACGGCCCGACGGACCATGCTCATCACGGCGTTGATGTTCTCCTCTGCGTCCGGTGATGCCTCGGCACTCGCGTAGCCGAGCGCGGCGATACCTCCCGCACGGAGGGTGTTGATAACTTCCGAGGTGTCGACGACGCTCTCACCGACGCCCTCTGTCGCCTCGCCGGACGCGAGCAGGAGTCCGACGCGCCGAGCGATGGCTTCGTTAATCGCGTCGAATCCTTCGCTCATCGATTCGCCGACCGACCGGAACGCGTCGTTGTCGACGAGGAGGACGGCGTCAGCCTCGCGGGCGACGGTCTTGAGCGACCGTCCGGCGTTCACCTGATACATCGCACCTTCGTCCTGTCCGGGGAGGATGCCGAGCACGTAGACAGGAACGTTGTAGATGCGTTTGAGTTCCTTTGCGAGGACGGGCGCTCCACCGGAGCCGGACCCCCCACCGAGTCCGGCCACCACGAAAATCGACTCGGCAGCGGCGGTGACCTTGCCGTCGAGTGCCGAGAGGACTTCGGTCTTGTCCGCCTCCATCACCTCGGCCCCGAGTTCGTTGTCGCCGCCGACGCCGTGTCCATTGACGCGGTCTTGACCGATGAGGACTGTTTCGAACGGCAGCTGTTGGAGGTCAGCCTTCGCCGTGTTCACCCCGACTGCATCGAGGACTGCACCGAATCCCATCTGTTCGTCGAACGACCGAAGCGCCGCAGTGAGCTTCCCACCCGCCTGGCCGAGACCAATCAGGACAGTCTTCATATTCAACATCACTCTGGGGTCTCTCTTCAACGTTCCCCACGCCTGCCGCCCCCGTTCGACCGGCGGTTTTTCAGAGGTAACCGAAGGCGCAGGTTTATCCCGGATAACGGGACCACCCCGGCGTATGACACGTCCCACCGGATTCCCGACCGACGCAACCCACGACGCGGCTGACGCCACTCACGCGGCGACGAATGCTACCCAATCGGCCACCGACACCGACCGCTCCTCGACTGACTCCCATCGGACGGCAGACCTCGCCGCCCGACTCGATGCGGTCGAACGAACCCTGACGGGGACCGACGCGCCCGTCTCCGACCTCGAAGACCTCGCTGCCGTGGAAGCACGCGTCGCGGACCTCGAAGCGACTGTCGAGACGCTCACAGACCGCATTGACGACATCGACGCCGCCACGCAAGCCATCCGCGGCTATCTCGGCGGCATCCGCGCAGTCAACGAATCTGTCGAACGCCGGGCCGACGCTGCACTCGCGAAGGCGGAGTCGCTTGAGGCTGCGCTCGTAGACGAGTCTGACGCCGCGCGTCAGCAGTCGGCGATAGCGCGCGCGGCGACGGTTGACGACCGCGAATCTGGCACCATCGACGGCCCCGACCCCGACGCTGTTGCTTCTGAGGACGCCCTCGATGCCGACGCAGACGCCGAGCGCGGTCTGACCGCCCGCCTCCGCGACGTGCTGTGATTCGCGTCGTTCTCGCGTGCTGTCTCGCTGTGGCGATTGCGGGCGTCGCGTTCCCGGCCGCCGACGCCGCGCGGACGGATGCGACCACCGTCGCCGTCGGGTCGATGGCGGACAAACTAGCGCACGCAGCGACCGCACTCGCGGCTAGCGAGGACGCACCACCGACCGGGCTTGCTGGTGCCCGTCGCCACGTCGTGCTTGACGTTCCGTCGGGGTCGTGGCGAGCGGCGCGTGTCTCGCAACTCACGATTCGCGGCGGCGATGGCATCGAACTCACGGCGACGACGGCGAACGGTCCGACTGTCGTCCGTCGCGTCGGCGGCCCCCGAGTCCACGTGGTCGGCGAACGCCTCTCGCTCGGCCCGGGGACACACCGGCTCTTTCTCACGCTACGGGCTGATTCCCGCGGCCCGGTCGTCGTGGTCGAACCAGCCTGACCCCCGGTTTCTCGACAGCAAACGCCGGCCGCTTCTCGTACGTAGGTTCAAATACTCGAACGGGACCACCCCGGTGTATGCCTCTCGACCTTACCGCCGCGCTCGGGTTCGACCGCTCTTCGTCACCCGACGACGGACGGTCCCTCTCGCGTGTGATTGCCGACTCCCTCGCCCTCGACGACTCACCCGTCGCGGATGCACTTCCGGATTCGCTCGTCGCGTCGGCGGCCGACCACGACTCGGCGGCCGAGTGTGCCTGTGCGCCGACGTTCGAGTCCCCGACCGACGACCTGCACGACGACGGCGCGACGTTGGTTCTCGACGCGAGCGATTGTCCGCACGACGGGTTCCTCGTGTGTTCGCCAGCGTGCCGGGCGACGGCCGTCGGGGCGCTGGAAGCCCGCGACGCCGACTCGGTCGTCGTTCGCGTCGGCGGGCGAGAGTGGCGCTACGACGACGACGCCACGGGACTCCTCGTCGCGGCCGGGCGATTCGCAGAGCGAGTTGGCTTTCGTGACGACCGACTCGCCGAACGCGCTCGACGCGACCCGCTGGCCGCCGCGCACGAAGCAACCGGTCGAGCGGGGCCGGTCAAACGCGCCGCTGTCGAGACGGGACTCTCCGAGGGTGCGGCCCGCGCCAGCGACTACGAGGACGCACTTCGCGCCGTCGTCGGACCGACGATTGCCCGCTCGCGTGTGGACCCGAGGCCACCTGCTGACGCTCGACTCGTCTCGACGAGCGAACTGGACTCCGGAGCGGTCGTTCGTCGGTACGAGACGCCGAACGGTCCCGTCTATCACCTCGACCCGCTCGCGTCCTCGCTCGATTCCGCGTCGGCGCGCACGCTCGCCGACGCTCACGAGGCGCTCGCACAGGGTCGCGTAGAGGCTGGCGAGCGCGCACCGGGCCGCGCCGTCCGCCTCGTTGCCGACGCCGACGACCCGGTGGACGTGCTCACCTCGATTCTCGCGAAGCACACCCACGGCCACGGCGTCCTCGACGACCTCTTTTCGGACCCCGCTGTCTCCGACGTGTACGTCTCGACGCCCGCCGACGAGAACCCGATTCGCGTCGTCGCAGACGGCGTGTCGATGCCGACGAACGTCCGACTCGCGCCGCGCGGCGCTGAGTCGTTGGCGTCGCGCCTCCGCCGCGTGAGCGGCGCATCGTTCTCCCGCGCGGACCCTACGCTCGACACCGTTGTCGAGGCCGGTGGGGCGACGGTTCGCGTCGCGGGCGTGACCGCACCGGCGAGCGATGGACTCGGATTTGCGTTCCGCAGACACGACGAGACGCCGCTGACGCTCCCTGCGCTGGTCAAAAACGGGACTATCTCGGCCGATGCTGCGGCCCTCTGCTCGCTCGCGGTCGAACGCGGTGCGTCCGTGCTCGTCGCTGGCGCACGCGGCGCGGGGAAGACGACCTTCCTCGGGTCGCTCGTGTGGGAACTCCCCGCTGCGGTTCGGACGGTTCTCATCGAGGACACACCTGAACTTCCGGCGGCAGCACTACAGGCCGCCGGGAGAGACGTACAGACGCTTCGGACCGACACGACCGGCGGACCAGAACCGACGCCACAGGAGGCGCTTCACGCCGCGCTCAGGTTGGGCGACGGGGCACTCGCGGTCGGCGAGGTCCGTGGCGACGAGGCCGCCGTCCTCTACGAAGCCATGCGAGTCGGTGCGAACGCGAGCGCCGTCCTCGGAACCATCCACGGCGACGGCGCGGCAGACGTGCGCGAACGGGTCGTCTCCGACCTCGGCGTTCCCGCCTCGTCGTTCGCCGCGACCGACCTCGTCGTCACCTGTGAGCGTGCCGACGACCACCGCGTCGCGAGAATCGAAGAGGTTCGACCGACCGACGGCGACGCGACGTTCGAAACGTTGTTCTCTCACGACGGCGCGTCACTCACGCCGACTGGGTGTGTCGCGCGCGGGAACAGCGTCGCACTCGAAACGCTCGCGCGGTCGGGCGAGTCGTACGCCGACGTACTCGACGCAATCGACGAGCGCGCCCGTCACCTCGAATCACTCGCCGCGACGGGGCGAACAACCCCTGCTGATATCGCTGCCGCCCGCGCCGGAGGTGCGTCCCGATGCTGACGCAGACGACGACCACGCGCGTAGCTGAATCGCTCGCGCGCCTCGCCCCCGTCTCCGTCGAACCGGGCGACGAACTGGAGCGGTCGCTGGCCTTCCTCAGCGCCGAAGTTGATGCCCAAACCGTCGTGGACGCTGGATACGGGGCAAGCGTTCCCGCCGGTTTCGTCGGCGGCTTGCTTGCAGCAGTTGTCGGGCTTCCGCCGGTAACTGTCGCGCTCGTCTTCCTCGCTGCGGCCATCGGCACGACGCATGCCATTCACACTGCGCCGGTCTGGCTCGCTCAGCTCCGGCGAACGCGGGCGCTCGGCCGCGCACCGGAGTTGGTCGGACGACTCGCGCTTCGGATGCGACTCGAACCCTCGGTGGAGCGTGCGGCCGTGTTCGCTGCAAATGCGAGCGACGACGCGCTGGCGAACTCGCTTTCGGCCCACGTCGAACGCGCCCGCGGAACGCCGACCAGTGGCCTCGGAGAGTTCGCGGCCGCGTGGCGTTCGTGGTTCCCCGCGCTCGACCGGGCAGCGGCACTGATGCAGACCGCCGCGGACGTGCCCGCCGGAGAACGGGACCGAACCCTCGAACGTGCGCACGAGGTTGTGCGCGTCGAAACCCGCGACCGACTCGCCGCGTTCGTCGGCGATGTCCGCGGGCCGATTACTGCCGTGTACGCCTTCGGCGTCCTGCTGCCTTTGGCACTGGTCGGTGCGCTTCCGGCGGCCCGCATTGCCGGTGTCGGTGTCGGTGTAGCGCACGTCGTCGCTCTCTACGACGTGGTCCTCCCGGTGTGCCTCCTCGGTGCTGTCGGATGGGTGTTGGTTCGTCGTCCGGTCGCGTTCGCCCCGCTTTCTATCGACGCCTCACACCCGGCGGTTGCAGACCACAGACTGCTCGCAGTCGGTTCTGGTCTCGTCGCTGGCGGCGGTGGATTCGTCGCCGCCAGCGCCCTCGTTGCGCCGTGGGCGGCACCACTCAGCGCACTCGGGCTCGCGTCCGGCGCAGCGCTCTTCGTTGGTGCTCGGCCGGTTGTCGAACTTCGCGAGCGCGTCCGAGCGGTCGAAGAAGGGCTCTCAGATGCGATGTATCTCGTCGGGCGCGCAGTCGGCGAGGGTGAGGCCGTCGAGTCCGCACTCGCCCGCGCCGCGGAGACGACACCCGGCCCCACCGGCGACCTGCTCTCGGATGCGGTTGGGGTTCAGCGCCGACTCCGAGTTGGGGTCGTGGACTCGTTCTGTGGCGACCACGGTGTTCTCGACGACCTCCCGAGTCCTCGTGTCGCCAGCGTGGCGACGCTTCTCGGCCTTGCGGCGCACGAGGGCCGCCCCGCGGGCCGCGCTATCGTCTCGATGGCCGACCAACTCGACGCGCTCTCGCGCCTCGACGCCGAGGCTCGCCGCGAACTCGCAACCGTGACCGAGACGCTTTCGAACACGGCGTCTGTCTTCGGGCCGCTCGTCGCGGGCGCGACTGTCGCGCTCGCCGACGGGATGGCTCCCGCCCGGACGCTCGACCAGTCGGTCGTCACCGCTCCGCTCGCAACGTCCGACCTCGGACTCGCCGTCGGCGCGTACGTCCTCCTGTCGGCGGTCCTCCTTACCACGCTCTCGGTCGGCGTCTCGAACGGACTCGACCGCCACCTCGTCGCGTCTCGCGTGGGGCGGGCGCTCATCTCGGCGACGGTGATGTTCTTTGCCGCCTTTGTCGCCGCAGGGTCGCTTCTCTGACGGCCGTTCGCAGCGTCTGAGTAGCCGTCTCACAGTGCTGAGGTTTAAGTACCTGAACGGGACCACCCCGGTCTATGCTCGACGTTCCGTTCGAATCGCTGTACACGCTGGTCGCCCTCTCGGTGGCCGCTTCGCTCCTCGTCGGCGTCGTCGCCGGGTTGCCGACGACACCGGCACCGGACACACCGGCGGTCGCTGAGACCATCGACACCGTCGCCGTCGCTGACTACGACGCGATGGCGGAAATCCCGCTCACTGCGGATGCGGTTCTCCTCGGCCCGCACCGAATCGGCCTGCGAAACGACGGCGGTGCCGCGCACGCGACGTTCGCCTTCGGGCCGGTCACGCCCGCACGACCCGACTCACGGCTCGGTGCCGTTGCCACGGGGGCAGACCCGAGCGCCGTCTTCGACTCGCCCGCCGCGTTCCGCGAGGCCACCGAAGCGGCCCAAAGTCCGTCCACATCCGGCGGTGCTGCCCGTTCGTGGCAACCTGCACCCGAATCGCTCGTCGTCCGTCACGTCACCTGGGAGGGAGTCGATGTCACTATCGTCGCAGCATAGAGGTCAGTTGTCGCCGATGTCCGCGCTCGTCGCACTCGTCGTTGTGTGCGTTGCCGTCTCGGGATACGCGACGGTTCTCGACCGCTCGCTTCCGACCCCCGAGCGTAATCTGGCGCCAGCGACGCTCGACGCCGTCGAGTCGGCGCTGTCCGACGATGCCGGTATCGTCGAAGTATCTCGGCTCCCGGCGGCTCTCGATGCCTGTCCGGACGGCTACTCGTGCCGTCTCGTCGTCGCCGTCGATGACGAGCGCCACGTTGGCGGGACGGACGCATCTCCCACCGACGTACCACACAGCGCCGATAGCGCGACGACCCAAGTGAGCGTTCGCACCCACCCCGGCCGCGTCGGCTTCGGGACGCTCCGCGTGGAGGTGTGGGCGTGACCGACCTCGTCCTCGACGTAACGCTCTGTCTCCTCCTCGTGAGCGCGAGCGTCGGTGTCGTCGTCACGGCTGACGAGGGTCGTCTCGCGGGCGCAGACACCTCGCTGGACGCAGACGGAATCGCCACGTCGCTTTCGACCAGTACGGCGACGGTTCACTACGACCTCGAACCCGGCGTCAACGCCGCTGACCCGTCACTGCTCGACGACGGCGGTGTCGATGCGCGCGAACTCGACCGCACCGCACACGGAAGTCTCGCCGGACTCCTCTCTCGCGCCACGCTCGGCGCTGTCTCGGTAGACGGCGTTCGACTCACTCACGCCCGCGACGACATGCGACGGACCGTCGCCGACCGCGTCGCTTCGGAACTGCCTGCCCGCGGCGTCAACGTCGCAATTCGGTGGACGCCGTACCCCGGCGCGCCGATTCAGGCGACAGATTCGCTCGGCCCGCGCCCGCCGGAGACTGCGACAGTCCACGCGGCGTCGCTCCGCGTACCCAGTGGGTTCCCGTCCGCACGCGAAGACGCACTCGCGGCCAGCGACGACGGTTTCGACGCCGTGGCGCGAGTCGTCGCAAATCGCACGGTTGCAGGACTCTTCCCGCCCGAACTCGCCCGACTGGCACTCCACGGGGACGAGCCGGTTTCGACGCTGATGGCGCACCGGTACGAGCGAGCGGGCGTGCTTCTGAACGCCTCCGTCGAACCGGAAGTTGCGAATGCAGAGACGCGTGCCGCGAACGCCGACCTCGAAGCGGCGCTCGCACCCAGACTCGAAGCCGACATGCGGGCGGAATACGACACTCCACGCGACGCCGCGCAGGCCGTCTCGGTCGGGCACGTCGATATCGTCGTCAGGACGTGGTCACTGTGAGACTTGCCGACGA
This sequence comes from Haloferax sp. S1W, assembly GCF_044593955.1. Lineage (GTDB taxonomy): Archaea > Halobacteriota > Halobacteria > Halobacteriales > Haloferacaceae > Haloferax. The sequence continues at coordinate 1,759,715 of NZ_CP172595.1, read as the reverse complement.
CGACCGGGGCCGCGTTCCCTTCGCGCTCCTCGGCGTTCTCCTGCTCGTCGCCAGCGCGACCTTTTCGGGTGCGCTCTCGACGCAGGACCCCGTCGCAGACCGTCGCGTCGACGAGGCAGTCGATACGGCGACCGCGGAGGCGAATACGGCACTCCGTGCCGCGGTTCGAGACGCTGCGCGCGAAGCGGCCGCGAACCCGGTGACGACGCGGTCGAACACGACCGTCGGCCGGGTGCTTTCGGCCAATCAGACGTTCCGCGACTACCTCAGACTTCGAATCGCGCTCGCCGCCGCCGACCGCCTCCAGACGACGGAAGTCGAACGCGCGGGCGTTCGAGCGACCGCATCGCTCCCGCCGACGCCGAACGAATCAGCCCTTCGGGCGGCTCTCGACCGGGTTGCAATCGAGAGTCAGGAGAACGGAACGCTCCTCGTCGTCACCGTCGAGAACGTCTCGGTGGATGCGTGGCGCGCTGACAGCCACGTGGTCTCTGAGACCATAACGACGGCCGTCGGCGTCCGAACGCCGGTCCTCGCACTTCACAACCGAACTGAAGCCTTCGAACGCCGCCTCGACGCGGGGGCGACGAACGGCGGCACCATGGACGCGACGGTCACGACCGCGCTCTGGGCCTCCGCGTGGACTCGCGGGTGGAGCCAGTATGCGGGTGCGCCAATCGACAACGTCGTCACGAACGACCACGCCGCGCTGGCGGCGAACGCGGGCGTCCTGCTCGCCGAACAGCAGGCCTTCGGTGCGACTGACCGAGATGCACGCGGCGCACTGGGCCGGGCAGCCGTACAAACTGGTGCACGCGGACTCCTCGGGCAAACAGGTGTCCCCGCCGCGCCCGAACTGGCCAACGCGCTTCCGGCACCGAACCCGACCGACAAGCCCGCGAACGCGACGCCGACCCACCCGACGAACCGAACGCTCAATTCGTCGGTCGGCCCGGCCGCAGACCACGCGCTCGTCGCGTTCCTCGATGGCGAGGGGAGCGGCGACCACACGGAATCGTTCGACAGCGTCGTCACCGACGCCTACCGCGCGGACGCCGCAGTCGTCGCCGAGCGGACTGTCGAACACGAGGGCGACCCGATGCCACGACCGGGCGACGGGTGGGAACTCGTCGAGACGACGACGGACGCGAACACGACCGTCACGTCGATTCCGACTCGAACGCCGGATACGAACGTCGAGACTGTCGTCGTCGACTCCGGTTCGCGGCTCGTCACGACGACCGAGACGACGACGCGGACGTGGCGTCGCGGCAACGAGACGGTCTCAGCGCAGGCGCGTTCGACCACGCGGACTCGCGTTCACCTCGCCGTCGTCGTCGACCCGCAGGGCGTTCCCGGACCAGACCGTTCCATCAATCCGGCACTCTCCCCCGGTGGCGCGCGTAACGGCTCGAACTACGAGTCTGTGGCACGCGCCGCGGCCGACATGCTGGCGACGAACGGCGGGTTCGACGGTCTCGCCCGCGACGTTGCTGCTGGCGAGGGTCCGAACCCCGAGTCGGTTCGGGTGTCCCACCCGTCGGAACTCGACGCGTGGCTTCGCGAAGACCTGCTCGACCTCCACCAGCGCGTCCGCAATCGCAGCGTGACCGTGTCGGCACAGTCGCTCGCGGCGGGCGAGGCCAACCCTGCTGCTGAACTCGCGGCCGCCATTCGAGACGATAGAGCGGCGCTCCTCGACGCGCCAGCGACCTACGACGGGGTGGCAGACCGCGCTCGCGTCGCGGTTCGCGCTGCGTACCTCGACCACGTCCTCGCCGAACTTGACCGCCGTGCGAATCGGACTGCCGAAGCGACCGGCGCGGCGGACGACGCTGCACAAGACGCGAACGTCGGGTCCCTTTCCGCGGCCGTCGCCGCCAAGCGAGCGGCGCACGACACGCTCGGGACGGCAAACGCAACCCACTCGGCCGATGGCGTTCGCTTCGTCCCCGACGCCGACCCGATGTACCTCTCGATGAGTGGTCTCTCCGGGTCTGCACTTCCAGCGGTCGAATCTGACGGGACGTACCACCCGCTCGTCGCGCGGAACACGAACCTGTTTACCCTTCCCTACGGTGACGCGACCGACACCGTTCTCGAACCCGTGTTCGGGGCGCGGCGTCGAGTCCCACTTCGAGTGGCGGCACAGGCGCTTCTCGCCGCCGACGAGACGCTCGCCGCTTCGAACACGACGAACGAGAGCCTCGAAACCCGCCGTAACCGTCTCGAAGTCGCCGTCACCCGAGCGATGACGCCAGCCACGACGGCAGCCGACACGACGCTCGCCGAGCACACCGAACTGTCGCCGACTGAGCGTCGGCGTGTGCTCCACGCGGCATTCACCCGATGGGACAACCCGGCCCACCGCGCGCTCGCACTCACGAACGGCTCCGCCGCACGGGCGATTGCCACCGAGGCCGCGGGCACGGGGACGACCGAGGCCGACCTCCTCGAACTCCGATTGGACGCAGCGATTCAGACCGCCCGACAGCAACCGGGGGCGACGGTTCCGCAGCGACTCACGAACCGGACGGTCGACACGACACGGTCTGTCCGCGAGGATGCGGTCGCCACGATGGCTACCGACACGGCGATGCGCGCGACGGAGGATGCGGTCACCACGCGGGTGAACAAGACACTTTCCAAGCGACTTGGCCGTAACTTCCGCCGCGTTCCCGCTGGGTTCCCGGTCGCCCCAGTGCCGGGATACTGGTACGCCACGGTCAACGTCTGGGACGTCGAACTCGCGGGCGAATTCGCGCAGTTCCGCGTTCACGCCCGCGGCGATACCGAGTCGCTGACGTACGCCCGCGACGGGTCGGCAGTGGCGCTCGACTGGGACGACGACGGAGTCGCCGAGGAAATTGGGCACGGCGAGCGCGTCAATTTCACCGTCGAAACTGCAATCGTCGTTGCCGTCCCGCCCTCGGGTGTCGGTGTCGGCGACGTGGATGGCGACGCCGACGAGCGGTCCGAAGGCTGGGCTGGCGGGGCGGGCTGTACCGTCCCAAGCGACTGTCGCCGGCCGTGACCGTCCGGTGAACCGTCTCGCCGAGCGACGTGTCGATTGGCAAGTAACAACCGTTTTCCCGTCTCATCCCGCACACCCGTCCATATGCTGTACGATGCCGTGGAGCGACCGGGTACCGTCTCACCCGCCGAGCTTCGAGCCGCATACGAGGACGAACTTCGCTCGGCAATCGACGCTGCCGGGGCCGACGCGGCGGCGGACGCCGCTGGCGTCTCCGAGCAGGTCCTCTCGAACGGGGTGTTGGAGTTGACGCTCGAACAGGCCGCTTCTATTCTCGCACTGACCGACGGCAATCCCGACGCGGACGCCATCGTCTGGGAGTTCCGTGACCACCTTCTCATGGGAATGACGACCGGAATTCTCGACGTGGACAGCCTCGCGTCCGAAGTCGCCCTCGACCTCACCGGACAGGAGGTTCAACAGGCAATCGAAGGCCGCACGTCCGTCTCACTGAACGAACTCGCGGCCATCCACCACGCTATCGAAGTTCGAAACGAGAAATGAGAGTCGCCATCCTCGGGTGTGGCTACGTCGGCCTCGAACTCGCACGCGGCCTCGTCGCCGACGACCACGAGGTCTGGGGAGTCAGACGCTCTGACGACGGTCTCGACGCTGTTTCCGACACCGGCGCGGAGGCGGTCCGCGCCGACGTGACCGACCCCGAGTCACTGTCTGCGGTCCCCGACGTGGACCACGTCGTCTTCGCCGCCAGTTCCGGCGGCCGCGGGGCCGACGCGGCGCGAACTGTCTACGTCGATGGCCTTCGGGCGGCAATCGACCACTTCGCCGCCCGAGACGACGCCCCCGACAGACTCGTCTACACGTCGAGTACGGGTGTCTACGGCGACCACGGCGGCGATTTCGTCGACGAGGAGACGCCGCTGGACCCGACGACAGACAAGACGCGCGTCCTCGCCGAGGCCGAGCGCGTCGCCCGCGAGTACGCCGCGGAGAAAGGTATCGACGGAACTGTCGCCCGATTCGCCGGACTGTACGGTCCCGACCGATATCGTCTGGACCGCTATCTGACCGGCCCGGTCACGGAGGGCTATCTCAACATGGTCCACCGCGACGATGCGGCGGGTGCGGTCAAATTCTTCATAGCTGAGGACTGTGCACGCGACGATGTCGTCCTCGTCGTCGACGACGAACCGGTTTCGAAACACGACTTCGCCGATTGGCTGGCCGACGAGTGCAGCGTTCCACGCCCCGAAAAGCGCACGAAAGAAGAACGACTCGCCGCGGGCGACCTCTCGGAGGCGGCCCGACGGCGTATCCTGACGAGCAAGCGCTGCTCGAACGACCGACTCCGGGAACTCGGATACGAGTTCACCTATCCGACGTATCGGCAAGGGTACCGCGCCGCGATTGACGCGTATCGCGCCGAGAACGCCTGAGAACTCCGTAAAATAGACTTTTCGCACAAACATTCTGTTGTTCGAGAGCGACTAATTAGGGGGAATATTGATGCCACAGGGGTTGGACGTGTTCAGTATGGTTGGTTCGGTGGGACAGTTTGGCTCGGCACAAGTTACCGAGTCGCTTGGGTCGTTCGTCAGCACCCATCCCGAGATAGTCGCTGCTGTCATCGTCGCCGTCGGTGCGTTCGTTCTCGCGGCCTATGCGGCGCTTCGGTTCAAACGACCGATGGGTGCGCGCTTCGCGGAGGCTCTCTCGGATGTCGACGAAGTCGCCGTCCTCATGCACCCGAACCCGGACCCCGACGCGATGGCCGCCGCCATCGGCGTCGCGTGCCTCGCAGAACAGGTCGGCACAACACCGACCATCCAGTTCGCCGGGCAGATTCGACATCAGGAAAACCGCGCGTTCCGGACCGTTCTCGACCTTGATTTGGACTCTATCGACCACGTGAGCGACCTCGCCGCCGAGGCGGTCATCCTCGTCGACCACAACACACCGCGCGGATTCGCCGGCGCAGAAGGCATCCTTCCGTATGCCGTCGTCGACCACCACCCCGGCGACGGAACGGGTGAGGCGTTCACCGACGTCCGAACCGACTACGGTGCCTGTTCGAGCATCATCGCGGAGTACTTCCGCGACGTGGGCGCGAAACCCGTCCCGCCGGACATGCACGCGAGCGAGGTCAACTCGTCGTACACCGTCCCCTCAGAGGTCGCAACGGGCCTCATCTACGGAATTCTCACCGACACAAAACAGCTCACCACCGGGTGTTCCGCGGCCGACTTCGACGCCGCGGGCTATCTGTTCCCCGGCGTCAACCAAGACCACCTCGACCGTATCGCCAACCCCGAAGTATCCCGCGAAGTACTCGAAGCGAAGGCCCGCGCAATCGCTGGCCGCGACGTACGCGGTCCCTTCGCAGTCGCCGACATCGGAACCATCTCGAACGTCGACGCCATCCCGCAGGCGGCCGACGAACTCATCCAACTCGAAGGCGTCACCGCCGCAGTCATCTGTGGCGAGCGCGACAACAACGTCTACTTATCCGGCCGTTCCCGCGATGACCGCGTTCACATGGGCCGAACGCTGGAGGCCGCCCTCGAAGACTATCGGGGTGCGAGCGCTGGCGGCCACGCTCGCATGGGCGGCGGACAGATTCTCCGCCCGGACGCGGTCACGGACGGTGGCAACGGCAACCATATCCCCCGAGACGAACTCGTCGAACGGGTGTTCGAAGCGCTCTCGGGCGATATCTAACTACGACGCCCACGGCGGCTGGCTGTTCTTCCCTGCCGACAGCGACCGGTGGCCCTTAATCGTCCGCCACCTAATCACCGGCCATGGCTACAGGACGGGGCACGTGGGAGTACCGCGACCGGTTCGGCGACAGTTTCGGCCGCACCTTCTTCCGGCGGTTCGGCCCGGGTGTCGTCTCCAGTATCGGCATCGGGACGTATCTCGGCGACCCGACCGACGAGGTGGACGACCAGTACCGCGAGTCGCTCGTCCTCGCACTGGAGAGCGGCGTGAACCTCATCGACACCGCGTCGAACTATCGCTACGGCCGTTCTGAGCGCGTCGTCGGCGACGCGGTCCGCGAGGCCGATATCGACCGTGACGCCATCGTGGTGGCCTCGAAGGCCGGGTTCGTCCCGTTCGACCGCACACGACCCGAGAACCCGGCACAGCACGTCAGAGAGACCGTGCTCGACGCCGGACTCGCGACTGTCGACGAACTCGCACACGGCAGCCACACCATCGCGCCCGCCTTCGTTGAGGAGATGGTCGACCGCTCGCTCGACCTGATGGGACTCGACCACATCGACCTCTACTACCTCCACAACCCCGAGACGCAACTGGCAACCGCCGACCGCGAGACGGTGTACGACCGCATCGAAGCAGCCTTCGAAGTTCTCGAACGTCGCGTCGCCGCGGACGATATCGGACGCTACGGCGTCGCCACGTGGGAGGCCTTCCGCGTCCCCGAGGACCACGACTCGTATCTCTCGCTCCCGGAAATCGTCGAACGGGCCGAGCGAGCAGCCGAAACGGTCGGAAACGACGACTCAGGCCTCGCCGCGATACAACTCCCGTTCAACGTCGTGATGGCGGACGCCTTCACCGTCGACGCGCACGAAACCGACGACGGAGAACAGACGAGCGCGCTGTGGTACGCCCACGAACACGACCTCGACGTGTTCACGAGCGCGAGTCTCGCCCAGGGGAACCTCACGAGAGAGATTCCTGAAGGGGTAAACGAACTTCTAACCGGTGACACGCTCGCCCAACGGGCGCTCAACTTCTCGCGGAGCGCACCGGGCGTGACAGCAGCGTTAGTCGGCGCGTCGTCGCCCGAACACGTCGCCGAGAACGTCGCTGCCGGAACGTTCGACCCGCTCGGCGCGCGGTCGTTCGACGCGGTCTTCGAATAAGGGAGACGAAACGTAGACGGACCGTTACCGGAGTTCTTTCCACTCGCTACCGCAGTCCGGGCAGATTCGAAGCGAGAACACTTCGCCGGGGTCGTTTTTCTTCTTCAACGACTCGCCGCACTCGGAACAGGTGAGTCGCCCGTAGGTATCTTTCTGCAACTCCCCGTCACGAAGGCCCTTCCGCGTTGTCTTCATAAAGTCTGATTTGTCCAACGAACATAAAAAGCCGCCGCCGACCCGGCAACCGAATCCCCGTTCGAAAGGGTTGTCACCAAGCGGTGCCCGTCTTTGGGCGTGTCACGTGGCCGTCTCTTTGGTACGCTGTGTGGGATGGTGCTGCTCGTCAATCTCGCCCGCGTCGTCTTCGCACCCCTGCTCGGCGAGTTCATCACCTTCTTCGAGGTGAATCGCGCGACGGTCGGGTTCGTCGCAACGCTCGTCTGGCTCGGCAGCGCCAGTCTCCGCGTTCCGACGGGATGGCTCCTCACTCGCTTCCCCCGGCATCGCGTCGTCCTCGGAACCGGCCTCGTCCTCGTTCTCGCCTCCGCCCTCACTGCCAGCGCGGACTCCATCGAGATGCTGATGGTCGGTGCCGCGTCGATGGGACTCGCCTCCGGCGCGTACTTCGTCGCCGCCAACCCACTCGTGAGCGAACTCTATCCGGAGCGTGTGGGTCGCGCGATGGGCATCCACGGCACCGCGAGCCAACTCGCCGCCGTCGGCGTCGCGCCCTTCGTCACGCTCGTTCTCGCGGTCGGTGCCGACCTCGACCTTCCGTTCGTCATCGCGTCGTGGCAACTCGTGTTCGTCTGCGTCGGCCTCGCGGCCGCCGTCGTCACCGTCGCACTCTACCTGACGGCCCGCTCGACAGACCTCCCTGACGCCGGTGCCGACGACCGCGACCTGCTCGGCGCGGTCCGCAAGGAGTGGCGCGTCATCCTCACGGGCGTCGTCATCCTCGGCGCGACCGGATTCGTCTGGCAGGGCGTGTTCAACTTCTACGAACTGTACATGACTTCGAAGGGGCTTCGGCAGGCGACGGCGCGGAACATGCTCACCGTCGTCTTCGGCGCGGGCGTCCCGGCGTTCTTCTTTTCGGGCCGCCTCGCGGACAAACTCCCGCGTGTTCCGTACATCCTCGGCGTCCTCGTCGCGTTCGTCGTGTCGGTGCTCGTCCTCACGCAGACGCAGGGCCTCGCCGCGCTGCTCGTCGTGACGGCTATCCTCGGGTACGTCATTCACAGCCTCTTTCCGGCGCTCGACGCCTACCTGCTCGATACGCTCCCGGACGAGAGTCGCGGCAGCGCGTACTCGGTGTACTCCTTCGGCATGATGATTTTCCAGGCGACCGGCGCGGGTGCGGTCGGCTATCTCACCGACATCGAGTACACCTTCGACGAGGTGTTCGTCGCGTTCGCGCTCGGCTTGGGCGTCGTCGTCACCGGTCTGCTCGTCCTGCAGCGCGCCGGGCGGATTCCGAACGGCGACGTCTGACCCTCGCACCGGGTGAGTTGCGAACCGACTCTGACGCCCACCGCACTTTTACTCGCCGCGGACGACCACCGGTCTAATGGCGACCCACGGGCACCACACAGGCGGCGACCGAACACCACACAGGCGACGACCGAACACGATTCGAGGAGACAGATGAGCGAGGAGACCTACGACGAGTTGGCGGGCGTCGTCGACCTCTTCGGCGCGCTCACCCGCGACGAACTCGAAACCGCGCTGGACGAACTGGCGTTCAAACAGGGGCGCGAGACCGACACCGACGCGCTTTCCGGTGCGATTTCGGACGCCGTGGACGCGTACTATCTCGTCTCCTACGAGGTGTCGGACGAGGACGCGGAACTATTGACAGTCGGCCCGGTGGCGTTTCCGACGCTCCCGCCGCGGGCCGAAGACCTGCCGCACATTCTCGACTACCCGACTCGCACGGTCCCCCGTGACGAACTGGTCGAACAGGTAGAAGAGCGACTCCGAGCCGCGGCGGCGAAGGCGGTTGCCGAGGGTGACGCCGAGGAGACGGCCCGGTTGCTCGATGTCACCTACGACTTGGAGGCGTGGGCCGACGCCGACGTGGCCTCGATTCGGGAGCGTCTGGACGCGGCACTTGCGGAGGAGGGGCAGGCCTAAGTCGTGTCGTCGCTTTTTCTGTCGTGACGATGGACCTCGCGAGAGTCACCCAGCACGAACCGGTGACTGTCGAGGCAGGGCGGCGAGCAGCTGTCATCGCCCCGGTGTTGATGCGCGACGACCGGCCGCACGTGTTGTTCACGAAGCGGGCAGACCACCTCGGCGAACATCCCGGCCAGATGAGCTTTCCCGGCGGTGGGAGAGAACCCAGCGACGTGGACCTTCGAGCGACTGCGCTCCGCGAGGCCAACGAAGAAATCGGACTGCAGACGGACGAACCCTCGTTTTACGGCCGACTCGACGACATCCTCACGGTGACAGATTACGCCGTTACGCCCTTTGTCGCCACGGTCCCAGACCGCGAGTACGAACCCGACCAACGCGAGGTCGCCGAAATTGCGGTCCTCTCGGTCGACGACCTGACCGACCGCGACAACTACGAGTCGGAACTCCGCGACCATCCCAAGTACGGCGAGATACGTCTCCACTTCTTCCACGTCGACGGCTACACCGTCTGGGGGGCAACCGGCCGGATGCTCGTCCAACTCCTCGAACTCACGACCGACTGGGAAGTTCCCCCGGAGGTCGACCGCGTGGTCGACCCCGACGCCGACTTCCGAGTGTAACGCTGCGACTCGGGTCATTCTCACAGTGTCGCGACTCGGGTCGTTCTCACAGTGTCGCGACTCGGGTCGTTCTCACAGTGCCGCGACTCAGTTCATTCTCACAGCGTCTCAGACTCCCGTCTCGCCAGTCGCGGCGGAAGTCGGTCGAAAAAACAGCACCGTCGTCTCGGCTTCGCCCGCGCATTCCCGACTGGGTAGTCGGGAGAGTACCGGAACTCGGCTCAGCCGAGGAGGTACTTCAGGACGGGGCGCTGCCGGACGAACTCCATCTTTTCGATGATGGCGTCGAGGCCGTAGACCCGTCCCGCGGCGAGGGTGCCGACGATGACGAACAGCAGGAGGCCGAACAGGTCGCCGTTGACGTAGCCGTGGGCCCAGTCGGCGTTCCCGAGGTAGAAGAACACCATCAGGACGCCGCCGAAGAAGGCGGCTAACCGGACGAGTGCTCCCACGAGGATTCCGAGGCCGATGAGCGCCTCACCGGCGGGAATCATGAAGTTCGTGAACTCCAGCATCCACGGGGTATTGGCGGCCCACACGAGGAAGCCGTGAATCGGCGCGCCCTCGGTGGCGTGAATCATCCAGCCCGACGCGTCGAACGCCTCCGGCCCGACGAGTTTCGTCCATCCTGCGTGGAGGAACCAGTACCCCGTCAGGATGCGGACGAGGACGAGGACGTAGCCAGTAGCGCCCTCCGAGTAGTCGAAGTTCATGCGGTTCCCCATCATCTCGATTTGTGCGGGTTCAGCCATCGTGTTTCACCTTACAGTTGAACCGTCGGCCGAGAGAACCATATAAAGAGAGCGTGGTTTCCGAATCTTTGGAACTGGGAATCAGCGAAATCGAATCTCGAAAGTAGTCCTCCGTGCTCGACCACTGTTTACTTCCTGCCGAACATGTTCGTTGACGAATTCCGGTGTTTCAGGCCCCGTAAATACGCCCTGTTGCTGTGCTGAACTGTCACACGCCCCGGCGAGTGAATTCCATCGATACCAAGCAGAGGTATATAAATGGCGGCCGGAAGCGCCAGCGATGCCGTCACCGATAGGGTTTTGCCCTCATCTGCGCTATCCGGTAGCACATGGTCGCACAGACGATGGATCGCGTTCCGCGACGGTACTGAAATTTTTGTGGTGATAGCATGCTGACCGCCGAGCGTGCGGTCTCGAAAGCAGGACTCGATGCAGTCGCACTCAAACCCAAAGAGTGCGACGTGCGCCGGGCGCTCGACATCCCGCTCGATGTCGTCGCCATCGATTACGAGGGGCGACACCACGTCCCGGCGTCGTCGGTCCTCGAAGAACTCGCAGCGGACAAAGAGGTCCGCCTGACGACGCCCGTTCGGGCGGATGGGTTCGACCCGCTCGGAGACGACTCGCTGTACGAGTGGCTCCCGGACGACGTTCGCCAGGTGCTCGTCGCCGGGCACAGCGCGTACCTGACCGACGAAGAGGCGCGACGACCGGTGGCACCCCGTCTTCGGGCGGCACGAGAGCGTGCACCCGATGCGTGGGTCGGCACCGAAGGAATCGAGCGTATCGCGCTCGCTGCGGGCGGCACGCAGTACGAACTCCTCTCGCGGTCGACGCGCCGGGACGTACGCGCCCTTCGCTCGGCCGGGTTCGACGGCGAAGTCGCCGTCTACGCGCCGACCGTCCTCACCGACGACGAAGACGAGATTCTGGATGCCGTCGGTGCCTACGTCTCTCGGCGGCGACCCGTTTCTCGGGCGCTGCCCGACGACGCCGCAACTGATTCGGCGGCACAGGGTCGCGCCCGCGAGGTGCTTCTGAAAGCGGCGACCGACTTCGCCCTCATCGGGTCGGTGGCCGACGTTCGCGGCCGAATCGACGAACTGCGCGAATCCGGCGTCGACCTCTTGGTCGGCTACCCCGCCCGCGGGGTCGACAAGTTCGTCGAGTAGTCGTTCGCGTCGCTCGTCACGCTCCTCTTCGGGTTTCCAATCGCTCGGACTGTGCCGGGTTCGGAGTGTCTCGACGACTGCCAGTTCGAGTACCGGAGGTGTTTTACGTCGACACCGGTGAAGACAAGTGACGGCACGGTTGGACGGCTCCTTTCGACCCATGTGGTTTCCACGCGGGTTACTGCTGGCCAACCTACCCCGTCTCTCTAACATTCGTGAGCGACTGCGACGTGCGCTCGATTACGCTGACCACACGACCGAAGAGCAACGGCTATTCAAGTCAACCGCCGACACAAACCGGGTATGGACAGTCCAGAGCGAATCGCTGTCGTTGGTGCTGGCGCAGTCGGCCTGACGACGGCGTTCGACCTCGCCGCTCGCGGCGCGCGCGTCACGCTCTTCGAACGAGACGACCCGGGCGCGGGGATGACCGGCCGTGCGGCAGGGATTTGCTACGACGCCTACGCCGAGGACGTAGACGTGGCAGTCGCCGACCGGGCGATGCAGCGCTTTCGGGAGTTCGACGGCAAAGGAGAGTTTGTCTTCCACGAGACGCCGTACGTCTTCCTCGCGCGCGAGGGCGACGACGCCAGCGCGACCGCGCTCTCAGAAGCGGTCGAGCGGATGCAGGTCCACAACCGGGCGGCCGAACTCATCACCCCCGACGAACTCGCCGACCGATTTCCGATTCGAACCGACGATGTGGCGCTCGCGGGCGTGAGCGAGACTGCTGGCTGGGCGGACCCGAGTGCGTACGTAGACTTGCTCGTAGAGCAGTGTGAGACCGAGGGCGTCGAGTTTCGCGTCGGTGAGGAAGTCTCGATTCGAACCGACCCACCCCGCGTCGTGACCGTCGACTCAGTCGTCCGGTTCGATGCCGTCGTCGTCGCGGCGGGTGTCCACTCGCGGGCACTCCTCGCCGATGCTGGACACCCGCTCGCGCTCAAACCCTACCGAGTGCAGGCGCTCGTCGCCGAGTGCGACTACGACGGTCCGACCGTCTACGACGCGACGGACGAATCCTATCTCCGGCCGCATCCGACCGGCGTCTTCGCCGGTGACGGCGTCGAACCGGTCGCGGCCGACCCGAGCGACTGGGACTCGTCCGCAGACGAGTGGTTCGTCGAGGAATCGACCGCCGCCGTCCGACACCGAACCGAAACCGACCCACGTGTCGAGCGTGCGTGGGCGGGCCTCTGCGGAGCGACACCGGACCGAAATCCGCTCGTCGGTGCGATTGCGGAGGGCGTCTCCGTCGCTGCCGGGTGGCACGGCCACGGCTTCATGTGGGCACCGGCACTCGGCGAGATGCTCGCAGCGGACGTTCTCGGAGACGACGGGCCTATCCCCGAGTCGTTCGACCCGCGCCGATTCGACGGTGATGAGGAGTTCGCGGTGGTCGACGGGATGACGCTCGACGAGTGAGTAACGGAAGGGAGAGGATAAGGAACGGTGAAACGGTGAGCGAGGAAGGGCGACCGTGGATTGCAGGCGTCTTGGTCGCCGAGTTTCAAGCGTCTTGGTCGTCAAGTTCGTCGTCCGGGCGCTCAGACTCGTCCGACTGGCCTTCCGCATCGACTTCGACTTCCCCGACGTCCTCTTCGCCGTCTTCTTCGGTGACTTCGATGTCGCTGGCGGTGCCGTCTTTCGGAATTTCGACCTGGAGTGTGCCGTTCTTCTTGACCGTCGCAGTGGCCTCGGCCGCCTCGACGGCGGCGTCGGACGGGAGTTTAGCGCTCCCGGAGAGCGTGAGTCCGCGGCCGGGGAACCGCATGTCGAACCCCTCGTAGAAGTCGCGGAAGCGGTCGATTCTGACCTCGACCTCACCTTCGAGGAACCGGACCTGCACGTCCTCGCTGCGCGCGCCGGGGGCGTCGAAGACGACGAGGTAGGCGTCCTCGGATTCGAGGAGGTCGTACGCGAGCGGCTTTCGCTCTTGCATTTGACTCACGCCGCGGCCGACCCGTTCGAGGACGGCGTTTGCCGCCGACTCGCCGAATTTGCGCAGGTCGCTCATAGCTGAATCTCCTCTAGGAATCGCGTTTCACCACAGTACGGGCAGGAAAAGTCCGCCACCGCCACGTCGTCTGGCATGTCGTAGGTGTAGTGCAACTCGAACATATCGAGTTCGCAGTCCTCGTTGGCGCACTTGACTTCGAGGGTCGCGGGCATACAGGGTGATTGCGCTCCCACGCCCATAAACGCGCTGGAGGCGGAAGGGCCGTGCTGTCGGTCGATGTGCGCCTCGTGCAGGTCGATGTCGGAGCGACTGGTTCCCTGTGGAGCGGTCGCTCCGGCGACCCGCGACCGGTTGGGTTTTCCGCATCGAACTCGAACCGTGACCGATGACCGACCCCGCCGACCTCACCGTGACCATCGTCGACGGATACGTCGACGAACCGGCGCACTTCGGTGTGCCGCCGTACATTTCGACGTACCCGCGCTTTACCGCTGGTGCATTGGTCGACGCGGGCGTCTCCGAGTCGAACGTCGTCTACCACACCATCGACGAACTCCGCGACGACCGACAGAAGTGGCGTGACGTCGCCGACGCGGACCTGCTGATATACGTCGGGGGGATGACCGTCCCCGGAAAGTACGTCGGCGGCACCCCGGCCGAACCCGACGAGGTTCGCGAACTCGCGTGGGTTGCCGAGGGAACGACACTGATGGGTGGCCCGATTCGCTTCGGCGTCGGCGAGGAGAACGCCGGCGGACAGGACATGGAGCGAAAGAACCTCGACTACGACTTCGTCGCCAAAGGCGACATCGAGGCGGCCGCCTACGACCTCGTCGACTCCGGCCTCGAAGGCTTCGGCAACCGGATGCGCGACAACGAGGAACTCGACCGCTGGGCGGCGAACGGCGCGTTCGTGGTCGAACAGCACCCGAATCACCCCGACCACCTCATCTGCGAGATGGAGACCTCTCGCGGATGCGCGTACCGATGTTCGTTCTGTACGGAACCGCTGTACGGGAACCCCGCGTTCCGCACTGCCGACTCCGTCGTCAAGGAAGTCGAGAACCTCTACAACCGCGGTGCGAGACACTTCCGTCTCGGCCGACAGGCCGACATTCTCGCGTTCGGCGGCGACGGTGAAGCCCCGAACCCGGATGCCCTGCGCCGTCTCTACGGCGGGATTCGAGAGGTTGCCCCCGACCTCGGGACGCTTCACCTCGACAACGTCAACCCCATCACTATCGTCGAGTGGCCCGAGAAATCCCGCGAGGCACTCGGCATCATCGCCGAGCACAACACGGCGGGTGACACCGCGGCGTTCGGCCTCGAATCCGCCGACCCCGTGGTACAGGAGGAAAACAACCTCAACGTCTCTGCCGAGGAGTGCTTCCGAGCGGTCAAAATCGTCAACGAAGTCGCCGGATGGCGACCCGGCGACGACCCGGCCGACGCCCCCACACACGGCCCAGAGGCCGCCAACCGACTGCCGAAACTCCTGCCCGGAATCAACCTCCTCCACGGCCTGAAGGGCGAACGCGAGGAGACCTTCGAGCACAACAAGCGATTCCTCCACCGCGTCTACGACGAGGGCCTGATGGTTCGCCGTATCAACATCCGGCAGGTCATGGCTTTCGACGGGACGGACATGTCAGACACCGGTGCCGACATCGCCCGGGACCACAAGCAACTGTTCAAGAAATACAAACAGGAAGTCCGCGAGGAAATCGACCGCCCGATGCTCCGACGGGTCGCGCCCCCCGGAACCGTCCTCCCGAACGTCCATCTGGAGTACCATCAGGACGGCCGCACCTTCGGCCGCCAACTCGGCACCTACCCGCTCCTCGTGGGGATTCCGGGTGAACTGGAACTCGGCCAGACTATCGACGCGGCCGTCGTCGACCACGGCTACCGCTCTGTGACCGGCGTTCCGTACCCCGTCGACCTCAATGAGGCGTCGATGAACGAACTCACCGCTATCCCCGGCATCGGCCGGTCGACGGCCGGTGACATCGTGGTGAACCGCCCGTACACGACCGCTGACGAGGCACCCACCGACGCCAATCTCGAAAAATACGTTCGATAGCTGTTCGCAGCGTTCAGAGTGAACGCTTCACTTGCAACGGTGCTCTCCCGTTCACTCGTAACTGTGGTGGGTCGTTCACTTGCACAGGTGGTCTGTTCCGGTGCCTCCGCTCGTGAGCGTCTCGTATTCCGTTGTGGCCGGCCGCGTCGCACGCGGCGGCCGTCACGCGAGCGTGTGAGGTGAGAAAACAGCCGGCGGAAGACGCGCCGACGCCAAACGAAGCGTCGCGTTAGAAGTCTTCGTCGACGACTTCGCCGACAGCGAAGTTGGATTTGACTTCCGTAATCTCGACTTTCACGCGCTCGTCGACGTCGGTTCCGGGGACGATGATAACGTAGCCGCGCTCGACGCGGGCGATACCGTCACCTTGCTTGCCGATATCTTCGATTTCGACGTAGCGGAGTTCCCCGACTTCCACCGGGGGTTGTGGTTCGGCGGACGGCGTGGTACCGCCGCTCGGTTCGGACACGGTCGTCTCGGATTCGTTACGAGAGATGAGAGCAACGCGATATGTCTCGCCGGGTTCGACGGTCCCGGTTTCGACCTCGCGGCGAGGAATCTCGACGACGTATCGGTCGTCCTCGGCGCGAACGTCCGCGTTGAACAGACACAGGAGTTTATCTGAGATTTCCACCGTAAGACCTCCACATATAGGTCAGTTCGGAGTCTTAAAGATGTACCGCCGTCAGGCAGATTCACTCCTCCAGCGGCGTTCCGTCGGGGCGCTTTGCCCCCTCGGAGTCGTGAACGACGACCTCACCAGATTCCGTCTCGACCGGCTTGTACGCCTCGCTGAGACGTGTCGCCTCTTCGACCTCTCGGATAGCACGCTCTTTGAGCGCCCGTGCCAGTTCCTCTGCGTCCGCCCGTGAGATGTCGCGGCCGAGGCCCTCGCACTCGTGGGCGCGGACCACTCCCTCTTTGTCCACTGCCTCGCCCATCGGTTGGCTCGTCCCCCCGAGGTCGACGCTGAATGGGTAGGTCTCACAGATGAGCGGCCGACTCTCGTGAACCGCACAGGCACCCACGCCGTCGTCGTCTTCCTCGTAGAACTGGCAGTCGCCGCAGGCGTCCGTCTGAAGCGCCCACTCGAAGGTCTCGCCTTCCGGGCCGTCGTCGCCCTCGACGAGGCCGTAAGGCATCGGGCGGGCCACGTCACGCCAGTCGTAGTTCTCGTCGGCCCCTTCCTGCAGGCCTCGCACTTCGTCGGGAAACACCGTTGCCGTATGGGGCTCGCGGCCGTCTTCGGTCTCGTAGCCCTTGCAGCACGCCCCACAGCGGGTGCATTCGAAGCCGATGGACTCGATGGCGTCGGCCAGTTCCGACTCGTCGAAGTCGCGGGCGCGTTCGAGTTCGGCTTCGAGGTCCATACACGCCCTGCGGGCGCGACGCCCAAGAGGGGCGCGGTTTCCGGGCTATCGTGGTCTCACGCGACCCGTCTCTGGGTTCCACCGAACCGCCCCCTCCGCGGCGAGCTTTTCGATGTGGGCGACGACCGTGGCCCGCGCCAAGTCTCGCACGCCAGAGATGTCCTTGTCGTAGGCGGCGTCAGTCACCGACTCGGGCGTCTCGTTGCCGGAGCGAACTGCGTCGAGGACCGATTGCTCGCGGGTGAGACGGTGGTCGATGATGCGGGCGAGGACCGGCCGTGGGTCGTCTATGATGGGTCCGTGGCCCGGAAGCAGGCGCTGTGGGTTGCGGGCATGCAGTCGCCGGAGTGCGACGAGGTACGCGCGCATGTCTCCTTCGGGCGCACCGACGACGACGCTTCCCTCGGCGACGGCGAGGTCGCCACACAGATAGTCGCCGTCGGCGACGAAGGTCACGTGGTCGCGGGCGTGGCCGGGTGTGTCGAGGACGGTGACACCGGTTCCGACGGGGATGGTCGTCCCCTCGACGAATGTCTGGTCGGGCTCGACCCCGGTCGCGTCGGTGAACACCGCTTCTCGTCCGCGGCGACACCAGACCGTCGCGTCAGTCTCGCGCGCATACGATGCTACCGCGCCGACGTGGTCGCGGTGGGTGTGTGTGACGACGATGTGTGAGACGCCCCGCGATTCGACCGCCGAGTCGAGTTCGGCCGTCCGTGCGGGTGGGTCGACGAGGAGCGCACCGTCTGTGGCGCTCCCGCCGTCGCTGGCGATGACGTAGGCGTTCGTCGCCCCGGTCGGGGCGCGAGTCGGGACGGAGACAGAGACGCGCGTGACCTGCATGGCGGCGGCTACGCTCGGGGTGAAGTTATCGGGTTCGCAAAATGGTGGCTTGGTCTGTGGGAGTACGCCCCCACGTGCGGTGGTCGATTGTACGCCGCCGGATTACGTGTTGAGGAAGTAAACCTGCTTGCGCGCGTCCTTGAAGGAGTAGCGCGAGCCAACGAGCTCCGACTCTTCGAGACGGTTGAGCGCGTAGCGGACGGTGCGGTCCGGAAGGAGCGATTCATCGGCGAGCTGGCCTTGCGAGAGGGGTGCATCGCTCTCGAGGACCTTTGCGACGAGCTTCGCGCTCGGGGGGAGTTCACGGAGGCGCTCGCGGAACTCGGCTTCCGAGAGCAGCTCTTCAGTATCAGGCTCTGCAGTGGTGGTGCTCATATTCCTCACACCAACCTCCTCTGTGTTAAGGGTTAGCTTCAAGTGTGACAAAACAATCCAGACACCTTATACACATATTATCATCATGAAGAAACAATATGTTCGTGAATTTCCGGTATAATTATACAGAATCTTGCATCGTATCGACCGCTGGCTTCTGGGTTCGGTAGTGGCCGAGCCCCGCGTGGCAACTGGGGCAGTGCACGACGAGCAACTCCTCATGGACGTGTCGTATCAAGTCCTCCGTCTCGTGTGTCTCTCCACAGATATGGCATGTTGGCATATCTCATGGTACGATGTCAAACAAGGAAAACGTATCCCCCGCCGCCGCGACATATCCAGTACCGTTTTACCGTCGCCCCTGCGACTACCCGTAGCGTGAAAGGAAAGGAGTGGTACCAGGCCGACGACGTCGCCCAGGAATACGACTCGAAGCGCTTCTCCAAGGGCGGTCGGCTCATCGACCGGCGAGAGAAAGAGGCGGTCCTCGCGGCACTCGGCCCTGTCGAGGACAAGAACATTCTCGAAATCGCCTGCGGAACTGGTCGCTTCACCGTGATGCTCGCTCAGGAGGGAGCGAACATCGTCGGACTGGATATTTCGCGGGCGATGATGGCACAGGGACGGGAGAAGGCTCGCGCGGCGGGTGTAGCCGACCGTATCGAGTTCCTCCGCGGCGACGCCGCACGCCTTCCTTTCCCAGACAACCACTTCGATGCGGTGTTTGCGATGCGCTTTTTCCACCTCGCTGACACCCCGGCGAAGTTCCTCGCGGAGATGGCGCGCGTCTCCAAAGAACAGGTCTTTTTCGACACGTTCAACGACCAGAGCCTCCGCGTCGCCTACAACTGGGTGCTCCCGATGGGGTCGCGTCTCTACTCGGAGCGAGAGGTGCTGCGTCTGCTCCACGACGCGGGTCTCGACCTCGTCGACGCCTCCCACGACTTCGTGCTGCCTTTCGGTTTCTACCGGAAGATTCCGAACGGGGTCGCACGACCGTTCCGCAGTCTCGACCTCGCGGTCGGTGACTCGCCGGTCGGCGACGACGTCGCGTCGGTTTCGTACTGGAGTGCGCACGTCGCTTCGACCGAAGCGGCGGACGCCCGCGCGACGGACCGCGCGAGCGACGCCGAGTGACGCGTCTACGGGAGGAATTAACACGATTCTCGATTCACATTTAAGTAGGTCCACCGCAAGTGTCGGGTATGGACCTCTCGGTTGTGCTCCCGACCCTCAATGGGCGGGACCGTCTCGCGGCCAGCCTCGACGCGCTGGCAGCCCACGCCCCTGACGCCGAAGTCGTCGTCGTCAACGGTCCGTCGGCCGACGGAACGACCGGGATGGTGCGAGAACGTGACGACGTTGACGTTCTCGTGGAGATTTCCGACCGGAATCTGAACGTGGCCCGGAACGCGGGCATCGAAGTCGCAAGCGGCGACGTTCTCGCACTCCTTCGGTACGACCTCTCGGTCGAGTCGTCGTGGCTCTCGGCGCTCGAAGACGGCATCGAAGACGCCGATGTCGTCACCGGACCGCTTCACCAGACGCTCGGCAACGGGATGACGACCGAGTCGCTCGAACAGAACACGATTGCCGGGCGGGAAGTCACGTACTTCAACGGCGGCAACGTCGCCTTCCGCCGACAGGCAATCGAGGCGCTCGACGGCTTCGACGAGTATCTGGAGACCGGCGGCGCGCGCGACGCCGCACACCGACTTGCCCACTTCGGCAAGGATGTCGTGTGGGAACCGGAGATGTGTGTTCGACGGGAGTTCGAGGCCGACGGCGGCATCTCCGAGCGAGACTGGGGCTGGAAGTACCGAGCGCTCACATATCGACTCGTAAAGAACTACGGCCCCCGACCTGCGACTGCGCAACGAACACTCAAACACGCTCTTTCTGACGCGGCACACGCCGCATACGGTGTCCTCACGGGCGATGTCACGCCATCCGGGTGGGTTGGAACTGGTCGCGATGTCATCGCCGGAATTTCGACGGGTGCATCTGACGGCCTCGTCGCTCGCGCACGCGACCGGTCGCGGACGCGAAACCCACATGGCTGTTCGAAGCGGGCCGACCGCGCAGTTGCCCGGTACGACTGGCGATAGAGCGCAAACAGTAACTCGACCGGGTTACTCGCCGCCCGGAGCGAGCGCGTCGATGACGCGCACCGCGTTCTTGGAGAAGGCCTTCGCCAGCGCGTCTTCGGACACGTCGAGCGTCAGAATCTCCATGACGCCGACGTTCGGGTGCGATTCGGGGGCACCACTACCGAAGAGAACACGGTCGGGGTGTTCGAGGAGTGCGCGTTCGAGGACGCTCCGATAGCGGACGAAGGTCGTATCCAGATACAACTCGTCGTGGTCGTCGAGCAGGTCGATAGCGTCGTGCATCAGGTCTCGGTCGAGCGGGAACCCGCCGAAACTCGACAGGATGACGGGGAAGCGACCGAGGAGCGACGACTCGACGGCCGACGGTGCGAACGATGTGCCGCCGTGGACGAACACGGGGAGACCGACCTGCTCCAGCATCGACAACGTCTCCTCGTCGGGCAGTCCGTCTACCGCGGGTGCGAGACAGAAGCCGTGGAATCGGTCGTCGTAGGCGTACTGCTCTACGTCGTCGGGGTCTGTGTGGTGGTCTGCGCGCGAGGATGTGAAGTTTCGAAGGCGAGCGGTCGCCCGGTCACTCGGGTCGCGCGGGCCGTTGATTCGGGCGAACGCCAGAAACGGCCTGTCGACGCTCATCCGCGCGACGGCGTTGTTCGGCCGCAGGTAACTCTTCCCGTCCGGTTGCCCCCCCGGCGAGACGACTGCGCGGACCACACCCGCCTGGTGCAGTTCACGCTCTAACCGTTCCGGACTAATCTCTCGTCCCCGCGCTGCCACCGACTGTTCGTCGGGGTCGAGGCGGGCGTTCACGTCGACAACCCTGAACCCGTGTTCCAACTCCAACATTGTCTTTTGCTCATCAGTGGGCATCAAATAGGTTGTAGAAATTCCGGGGCGAGAGACCTGTAACGCAAAGATACATTCATTTCTGTCATCTCTCTCAATCGGTACACAACGACTCACATTTTTGCCCGAATCCCACGTATTGAAACTGTGCGTCTGATTGCAGAGGCCATCGCCCCGTTTTCGGCGCTTCCACTGGCGACACCAGATGCGCTCGACGGCCTCGAACTCGAACTCGAACGGTCGGTTCCAACGACCGAGCGGGCACAACCGCTTCTCTGGGTGTGGGGGCAGGAGGCAGCAGCGTTCGACACCTCCGTCGCTTCCGCGCCCGGCTTTAGCGTCGCCTCGCGTATCGAAACGGTTCCGGGTGGGGCACTGTACCAACTCGAGTGGGAACCGTCGCAAATCACGCTTTTTTCGGTCCTCTCCGACCTCAACATCACGCTCTTGGAGTGTGTCAATTCCGAGGGGTACTGGGAACTTCGGCTCCGTGCACCCTCGCACACGTCTCTTAGCGACCTCCGGAAGCACTGCAAAAACCACGGTATCACCATCGAGTTCGACCGCATCAGGTCGGTCGCTGAGGAAGCCGCACCGCTCGGGACGTTGCTCACCGAGGACCAACGCGAAGCGCTCGTCCTCGCGCTCGAACAGGGATACTTCGACGACCACCGCCGGACATCGCTCGACGAACTCGGTGGTGAACTCGATATCTCGCGGCAGGCCGTCGCCGGAAGGCTTCGGCGTGCGTACCGAACGCTCGCGGAGCGAGTCAGGGACGAGTCTGCCCGAACGGACCGCGTGAATTAACACCGCTGTAACCATTTTTCGGGGGGTTCACCGCTCGACCTTTCATAGTCAACCCACACGCATAGGTACCGCATCTCCGTTAACAGTGTATGGATGACCAGCGCGATGGGAATGCTGGGTCCGTGGTCTCAGAGTCTCTCGACGGATACGAAGATATTGCAGTTGCAGTCACCTCGGCTGTGGCGAGGGCGGCCGAACTTCACCCGCTCGACCTGCCGCCGTTGACTGACGTTGGTATCGACCCCGAGGCACTCGATACGCTCTTCGAGACCACTCACGATCCGACTCTCAGTTTCACATTTCGATATGCAGGACACCTCGTCACACTCGACGGTGGCGGTTCTCTCACCGTCGGTGAAAGCGAGGAATAGCCGCGACCCGAGACAACGTTTGAACGCCGGTATTCTGGACTCTGACGTGTGAGTTCATAGTGCAAAGTGCGGAGAAAATTATTTATAGAACTGCAATCGTTGGTAGCGTTTGAGGTTTCAATATGGCTTCACGAATGCAGCAACCGATGTACATCCTGGCAGAGGGGTCGCAAAGAACACGCGGTCGGTCCGCGCAGGACTCGAACATCCGCGCCGGAAAGGCGGTCGCCGAGGCCGTACGGACCACGCTCGGGCCGCGTGGGATGGACAAGATGCTCGTCGACTCCTCGGGTGAGGTCGTCATCACGAACGACGGTGCGACCATCCTCGAGGAGATGGACATCGAACACCCCGCTGCACAGATGATCGTCGAAGTCTCCCAGACCCAAGAGGAGGAAGTCGGTGACGGGACGACCACCGCTGCCGTCCTCACCGGCGAACTCCTCGCTCACGCCGAGGACCTCCTCGACGACGACATCCACCCGACCGTCATCGTCGAAGGGTACACCGAAGCGGCGGCAATTGCGCAGGACGCTATCGACGAGATGGTCCTCGACGCCGAACTCGACGACGACCGCCTCCAGAAAGTCGCCGAGTCATCTATGACTGGAAAGGGAACCGGCGACGTGACCGCGGACGTGCTTGCGAAACACGTCGTCAAGGGCGTCAAGATGGTCCACGAGGACAACGACGGTCCGTTCGACCGCGACAACGTCCGCGTCCTCACCCGCACGGGCGCGTCGTCGTCCGCGACCGAACTCGTCGAAGGCGTCGTCCTCGACAAGGACCCCGTCAGCGACAACATGCCGCAGTCGGTCGAAGACGCCACCGTGGCCGTCCTCGACGCGAAACTCGACGTGCGCGAAAGCGGGATGGACACCGAGTACAACATCACCTCGGTCGACCAACTTACTGCGGCCATCGACGCCGAGGACGCCGAACTCCGCGGTTACGCGACGGCACTCAAGGAGGCCGGTGTCGATGTCGTGTTCTGCACGAAGTCCATCGACGACCGCGTCGCTGGCTACCTCGCCGACGCGGGCATCCTCGCGTTCAAGAGCGTGAAGAAGTCCGACGCCAGTTCCATCGCCCGCGCGACCGGCGCGAAGCGTCTCGGGACGCTCGAAGATATCGAAGCGTCGGACCTCGGCCACGTCGACTCGGTCAGTCTCCGCACGTTCGGCGACGACGAACTCACCTTCGTCGAGGGCGGCGCAGCGGCCAAGGCCGTGACGCTGTTCCTCCGTGGTGGCACCGAACACGTCGTCAACGAACTCGAACGCGCCATCAACGACGCCATCGACGTCGTCGTCGCCGCACTCGACAAGGGCGGTGTCGTCCCCGGTGCCGGTGCGACCGAAATCGCCATCGCCGACCGCATCCGCTCGAAGGCCGCCGGTATCGAGGGCCGCAAGCAACTCGCCGTCGAAGCCTACGCCGACGCCATGGAGGCGCTCCCGCGCACCCTTGCGGAAAACACGGGCATGGACCCCATCGACGCGCTCGTCGACCTGCGCGCCCGCTACGAGAACGAGGGCATCGCCGGTATCATCTCGACCGGCCGGGCGGGTGAAATCGGCGACCCCGTCGAATACGGCGTCATCGACCCCGCAGCAGTCAAGCGCGAAGCCATCGAATCCGCCACCGAAGCCGCGACGATGATTGTCCGCATCGACGACGTTATCGCCGCTGAATAAGCCCCCACCGACGGCGACACCCTCTGGTCGCCAACACGCTTCGACCAACGTCGCCTCTCTTTTGTCTCGAACTCACACCCGCGGCAGTCGCCACTCGTACCGAAGTGCCATCATCCGCACGAGGAACACCAGCGCGGCGCAGAGACCGGACGGAATCCCGGTCGGCGCACCCACCCACTGCGCGGCGAGGAACGCGATGCCGCCGAGGACAGCAGGCGTCGCATAGAAGTCGTCGCGGAGTACGACCGGCACGCGGCCGATGAGGATATCGGCGATAGAGCCGCCGCCGACCCCCGTGATGGTCCCGAGGATGACGATTCCGAACGGCGAGACACCTGCTTCGACGCCGACGAGCGACCCCGTGGCGGCGAAGGCGGCGAGGCCGATTGCGTCAGAGGTCAAGAACGCGGGATGGTCGCGGACGCGGCCCTGCATCATGTGGATGAGGATGATAGCGAGGCCGACGCCGACGAGGGCGACCGACATGTCGCCAGTCGTCGCGAGCGATGCCGGAATCCGCCCCACGAGGATGTCGCGGGTCGTCCCGCCACCGAGGGCAGTGACGACGCCGAGGACGGCCACGCCGAACACGTCGAGACCGGCGTCGGCCGCCTTGAGCGACCCGGCGACGGCGAACGCGAGGAGACCGACAATGTTCATCACCGCGAAGGGAGCGAGGTCGACCATCAGTCGCGGACCACGCGAACGTCGTCGCCCGGGGCGAGACCAAACGCTTCGTCTCCGCGGCCGTGGTTCACGTCGCACTCGACGTTGCCGTGACTGCCGACGGTGACGAGTCGCTCGCCTCGCGGAACCGCGTCGAAGGTGTGGCCCACCGGGACCGCCTCACCGTTTACTTCGACGTGGTCGCACCCGCGGACGAAGTCGCCCGGAACGTTCGTGATGCAGTTGCCGAAGTCGTCGACGACGAGGACGTCGCCGGTTGCGACTCCCCGGTCGGACTCGACCGTCGCACGCGGAAGCACGAGGTCGACGAGTTCGTCTGGGTCGAGTGGTGAGAATCGTTCGATGTCGCCGAGGTCAGCGGGCGGCACGTCGTGGGCGTCCGCCGCGGCCGGTGCGAACACGTCTCGGCCGTGGAACGTCGTCGAAGCCGGATTCTCGACGACGATTTCGTAGGCATCGATTGTCGGGGTCCCCTCGTGTTCGTCGGCGATGCGACGCGCCGGGGGGCGGAGAACACCGTTGTCCGGCCCGACGAGAACGTGGTCGCCGACGCGGAGAACGATTGCTCGGCGGTCGGTTCCGACGCCGGGGTCGACGACAACGAGGTGGACCGCAGGCGGAAAGTACGGAAGCGTCTCGCGAAGCCAGAACGAAGCGGCTCGGACATCCTGTCTGGGCAGGTCGTGCGCAACGTCGACGAGGCGGGCGTCTGTCCGCGAGAGGACGACACCTTTCATCGCCGCAGGGTACGCCGACCCGAAGTCAGACGCGAGGGTGATCATCTCAGCACGGACTAGAGTTGTCGTCGGTGGTTACGTGTTCGGCCCCGTCGGAGGCGGTCACGCGCTGAATGCGCTCGATACCGCCGATTTCGTAGACGACATCCACAACCGCGTCGGGGACGAGTGACTCCCAGTCTCGGTCCTCGATCATTCGCTGGCGGACTTCGGTCCCTTCCAGCACCTCGCGGTTGAACATGGGCGACTGCCGAACCTCGACGCCCGCCTCTTTGAACAGTTGGATGACGAGTGGATTGTTCGAATAGGCGACTTCGAACGCCGGCGACATCGACTGGACGTGGCTCACCCACACCGAGTTGCGGTCCAAGTCTTCGATGGGAACCGCGTACGTTGTGACATCGAAGTCTTTGACGGCTTTCGTAACCATCATGATTCGCTCTCCGGCGGTGAAGGGGTTTCGCGGCGAGTGCGAGTCGCCAGCGGACCCGATACCGAGAACGAGTTCGTCGACTTCTGCGGCTATCTCTTCGACCATCCGGTGGTGGCCGTTGTGGTACGGCTGAAACCGGCCGATATAGAACCCCCGCATTGGTCAGGGCTTAGGTTGCTCTACTTATAAATACGCCGAGTTATCTGAATTTCGGTATTCTGGTGGTAGGACTGTCGAAACCGGATAATACGGCCCGGTACGGTGGGTGCAATTGGGGAGAAAGTATATCAGGCGTAGGGCCCTCGTTAGAAGTAGCGACGACAGTTCTATGAGTAACGACACGAACACCGACGACAGCCTCCGCGAGGGGGAGGAATCGCCCGACGACGCGCCCCACGGTGCGGGTGGCGACAGCGGGACGTTCCCCCATCACGAGGAGGCCGATGAGGTCGACAAGAAGACTATCGACGACCTCGGGAGTGATGTCGAGATCGAGGCCGACATAGCCGACGACGTGGACGAGGATGACCTCCTCGGCGGACTCGAAATCGGGTCTACCGACGAAATTTCCGTCCCCGACCGGCTGGTCGACCAGGTCATCGGGCAGGAGCACGCTCGCGATGTCATCATGAAGGCGGCCAAGCAGCGTCGCCACGTTATGATGATCGGCTCCCCGGGTACGGGGAAGTCGATGCTCGCGAAAGCGATGTCCGAACTCCTCCCGCGCGAGGAGTTACAGGACGTTCTCGTCTACCACAACCCCGACGACGGTAACCAACCCAAGGTCCGCACTGTCCCCTCGGGCAAGGGCGACCAAATCGTCGAAGCGCACAAAGAAGAGGCACGAAAGCGCAATCAGATGCGCTCGTTCCTCATGTGGATTATCATCGCCATCGTGCTGGGCTACTCGCTTATCATCGCCCGGCAGGTACTCCTCGGCATTCTCGCCGCGGGTATCATCTATCTCGCGTTCCGCTACGGGTCGCGCGGGAGCGACGCGATGATTCCGAACCTCATCGTGAACACCGCCGACCAGAAGGCCGCGCCTTTCCAGGACGCCACCGGTGCCCACGCGGGTGCACTGCTCGGTGACGTTCGCCACGACCCCTTCCAGTCCGGTGGCATGGAGACGCCGAGTCACGACCGCGTCGAACCCGGTGCCATCCACAAGGCCAACAAAGGCGTGCTGTTCATCGACGAGATCAACACGCTCGACGTGCGCAGCCAACAGCACCTGATGACGGCCATTCAGGAAGGCGAGTTCGGTATCACCGGCCAGTCCGAGCGCTCCTCGGGTGCGATGGTCCAGACCGAACCCGTCCCGACGGACTTCATCATGATCGCTGCGGGTAACCTCGACGCGATGGAGAACATGCACCCCGCACTCCGCTCTCGTATCAAGGGCTACGGGTACGAGGTCTACATGGACGACACTATCGAGGACACCCCCGAGATGCGCCGCAAGTACGCGCGCTTCGTCGCGCAGGAAGTGGCCAACGACGGTCGTCTGCCGGCGTTCACCGCGGAGGCCGTCGAGGAAATCATCCTCGAAGCCCGCCGCCGCGCTGGCCGCAAGGGCCACCTGACCCTCAAGTTCCGTGACCTCGGTGGGTTAGTCCGCGTCGCAGGCGACATCGCCCGCGGCGAGAGCGCCGAGGAGACGACCCGCGACCACGTGCTGCAGGCGAAGCGCCGCGCGCGCTCCATCGAGCAGCAGATTGCCGACCAGTACATCGAGCGCCGCAAGGACTACGAACTCTCGGTCAACGAAGGGTTCGTTACCGGCCGCGTCAACGGCC
Organism: Haloferax sp. S1W; assembly: GCF_044593955.1. GTDB lineage: Archaea > Halobacteriota > Halobacteria > Halobacteriales > Haloferacaceae > Haloferax. The sequence goes on along the minus strand of NZ_CP172595.1, from coordinate 1,732,019 downwards.
TCGCCGTCATGGGACAGGATTCCGGTATCATGCTCCCCGTGATGGCCGAAGTCACGCCGTCGCAGGGTCCGGGACAGGTCATCGCCACGGGGCAACTCAAGGAGATGGCCGAAGAGTCCGTCCAGAACGTCTCTGCCATCATCAAGAAGTTCTCCAACCAGGACCTCTCGGAGATGGACGTGCACGTGCAGTTCGTCCAGACCGGCCAGCAGGGTGTCGACGGCGACTCCGCGTCCATCACGGTCGCGACGGCCGTCATCTCCGCCCTGGAGGACATTCCCATCGACCAGTCGGTCGCTATGACCGGTTCGCTGTCGGTGCGCGGTGACGTGCTCCCGGTCGGCGGGGTGACCCACAAGATCGAAGCCGCCGCCAAGGCTGGCTGTGGCACGGTCATCATCCCGGCCGCCAACGAGCAGGATGTCATGATCGAAGACGAGTACAAGGAGATGGTGGACATCATCCCCGTCTCGCACATCAGCGAAGTCCTCGATGTCGCCCTCGAAGGCGAACCCGAGAAGGACTCGCTCGTGGACCGTCTCAAGAGCATCACCGGCTCTGCGCTCAACAAGGGCAAGGGCGTCGGACCGTCCAGCCCGAGTCCGCAGTAACGCCGAATGACAGACTGGGCGGCATTCGCTGGCTTCACCGGCGTCATTCTCGCCGTCCTGCTTGCACTCGCACACCTCTCGCGTGGCATTCCCCACGCTGACGGTGGCGACCCATATTTTGACCGCGACGCCGACTCGCGAGCGGCCGCTGTCGACGACGATTCTGACGCGGACTCATCCGAGGCGCGGCCCGTGGATTCGAACACCACCCACGGAGAAGCCGATGGTACCCATCACGATGCTCCCGCCCCATCGGGCGCTCCCTTCCCACCGATGGGCGAAGACAGCGTACCGTCGCCCGACATCCCGCCGCAGATGCTCCTCGCAAACGTCGCCGTCTCGCAGGGGCTGTTGGGGGTGTTCCTCGTCACGAGTGTGTGGTACACGTCCGTCCCGGTGTCGGCGCTCGGCCTCTCGTTTACGGGTCTGCCGTCGAAACTCGCACTCGGGGTCGCGCTCGGAATCGCACTCTATGCAGTCAACAGAGCCGGGACGTCGGTGTCCCGCGAGTTCGGTCTCGTCCCCGACGAGTCGCTCCGCGAGACGCTCACCCCGGAGACGGCCGCCGGGTGGGCGCTACTGCTCTTCGCGGTGCTTCCACTCATCGCGGGGTTCGAAGAACTCCTGTTCCGCGGGGCGCTGGTCGGGGCCATCTCGGTCGGATTCGACGTGTCGCCGTGGTTCATGGCGACACTCTCTTCTGTCGCGTTCGGCGTCGGCCACGGCGCACAGGGGCGACTCGGAATCGTCGTCACCGGACTGCTCGGGTTCGTCCTCGCTGCGGCGTTCGTCCTCACCGAGAGTCTGGTCGTTGTCGTCGTGGCCCACTACCTCGTGAACGCACTGGAGTTCGTCTGCCACCACCTGTTCGGCTGGTAGACGTCCGGGAGTCGGCCCTCGTGTTTGCCCCGTGGCACACCTCGTGTTTAACCCGTGAACAGTTCCGCGAGGCAGGGTGTTCAAGTTCTCCGCGTGCGGCTACTCTGTATGGATATCGATACGCGGACGTTGGCACAGGCTGGACTCATCGGCTACATTGCACTCGTCGTCGCGTCCATCTTCTCCGGAGATCCGACGCTGGCACTCGCGACGGATGTCGCCTTCGGCGTCGTTGCCGTTCTCCTCGGTATCGTCACGCTTCAGGTACCCGTCGACAATCAGCTAAAGTACGTCGCGGGCGGCGGGTTCCTCCTCGCGGGACTCGCCCAGTTCGTCGAAATCGTGACCAACAATCAGGCGATTGGCTTAGCGAGCACGCTGTTCCTCCTCGGCGGCCTTCTCGGCTATCTGGTCTTGCGGCGGCAGACCGACACCGCACCGTTTTAGGCCTGCACGGCCACGTTCCGTCGAGATTTGGTACTAACTTTGGGGCAACTTGGCACATCGGTTATGCTTTGACGACCCCCTTTTTCTGGTATGAAACGTCGAACGCTCCTCGGACTGGTTGGTGGCGGTGCCGCCGTCGCTGTCGGCGGCGCAGCGGTGGCCGAGTTGTTCCTGCCGGAGCAAGCGACGCGGGTCACCGACGAGGAACCCCCGGAAAGTGCGACGCCGCTTTCTCGCGGGTCGTTCGTCGGGAAAGCGGCCCACGAGGTAAGCGGGACGGTCACGCTCGCGCGCGACAGCGAGGGCTATATCCTCCGCTTCGAGGACTACGAGCAGACGCAGGGACCGGACGTGTTCGTCTACCTCACGCCCGACCCCGACCCAGACACGAAAGCCGCGGTTTCGGCCGGGGTGAAAGTCCTCATCGACGGTGGCGAAGACGGCGGCGAGAGCACGAAACTCGGAACGTTCGTCCAGCGACTCGACGACGTGGGCGACCCGACGCGATTCCGCGGTGTCGCTATCTGGTGCGACAGGTTTTCTGTTCCGTTCGGGGCGGCGACGCTCGCGCCGGTCGAGTAGTGTCGAAAGCCAATTAGATGCCTTCTGCCCGGCGAAGCGCCTCGACGACTTCCGCGGGCGCAGCGCTCGGGCCGTCAGTCACCCGGTGGTCCGGAACGACGACCGGCACGGGGTTCTCGGCGAGTGCGGTTCGGACGATTCGAGGCGACTCGTCGTCTTCCGGGTCGAGACCGGCCATCCTGACGAGCAACGAAATATCGACGGTGTCGCCGCGGGGGACGTTTCGGAGGGCCTCCAGCACGCTCCGCTGGGCCGTGGGAACGGTGAGGCCGATGGGAATCTCCGAGAGACCCACATCCTCAGAACGTGTGTCGTTCTGATGGGCTGCGGATGACGACGTGGCCGTCATCCGAACGTCGTCGCCGTCGAGCGCGGCGAGTATCGAATCGAGATATTCGTGGTCCGGGTCGGCGTCGTCGGGGACCGTCTCGGGGAACGAGACGCTGATGAGTTTGCTGCTGACCACGCCAATCTGTACGGCGCGGTCGAGTGCCGACGATTCGCGGGCGTAGATTCCGGCGAGGTCCATGTGTTCGCCTCGCCGTGCCGGACGCTTGACCCTTCCGGCGTCGCTCGACGTGACGACTCTTTGTCTTCCCGATGCGACGGCCGTCTCTCCCTGATGTGTCAACCATTTATCTGCTTTGCCCGCGTGTGCGGGAGTGGTAAACGTACCTCTGACACAAGCCTTATGTACAAATGCGTCCGTTAGTGAACATCAATGAACGCTAGTGATGGTAAATTGGCCTCGGAGGTGCGGGCCATTTTGGACGCCGCGCGGGAGCGACCCGGCGGCGACACTCGCATCTCGGTCGAGGCGCGGTCGTTTCCGGACGCAGTGTCGGCTACAGAGGCCGACGGGCGCGTCCCGGTCATCGCCGAGGTGAAACCGACCAGTCCGACGACAACGGGTGTCCGCGAGGATGACCCGGTCGAACTGGCCCGCGAGATGGTCGCTGGCGGCGCGACGGCGCTGTCGGTCCTCACCGAACCGGAGCACTTCGGCGGTTCGACAGAGTCGCTCTCCCGCATTCGCGAGGCGGTCGATGTTCCCGTTCTTCGGAAAGATTTCATTCTGCGCGAGGAGCAACTCGACGCTGTCGAATCGGACCTCGTACTTCTCATCGCCCGGTTCGTCGGGGACGACCTCGCTGACCTCGTGGCGGCGGCACGCGACCGAGGCTTCCAACCGCTCGTCGAGGTACACACGCGCGACGAACTCGCCTCGGCCCTCGAAGCGGATGCTGATATCGTCGGCATCAACAACCGTGACCTCGGCAAACTCGAAGTCGACCTCGGTACTTTCGAGGACCTGGCCCCGGCGGTCCCCGACGACGTACTCTGTATCGCCGAAAGCGGCGTCCACACGGCGGGCGACGTGCGGCGGATGCGCGAGGCGGGGGCTGACGCCCTCCTCGTCGGCACGGCCATCATGGACGGCGACGTACGACAGAACACACAGCGACTGACGACATCGACATGAGAACAGACGGAAAATTCGGCGACTACGGCGGACAGTACGTTCCCGAGGCCCTGATGCCGGCTATCGAGGAACTCGAAGACGCGTACGAGCGGTACGTGCTGAACAACGAAGACGGCTTCATGGACGAGTTCCGGGCGCGCCTCCGAGACTTCGGCGGTCGCCCCACTCCGCTTCAGCGCGCGGACCGACTCTCGAAACGATACGACCGTGAGGTGTACCTCAAGCGCGAGGACCTCGTCCACGGCGGCGCGCACAAACTCAACAACGCGCTCGGACAGGTGCTCTTGGCGAAGTACATGGGCAAAGACCGTATCATCGCCGAGACGGGTGCCGGACAGCACGGGACGGCGACGGCGATGGCCTGCGCACATCTCGATATGCCCTGTGAAGTCTACATGGGCAAGCGCGACATCAACCGCCAGCGCCCCAACGTCTTCCGGATGAAACTCAACGGTGCCGAGGTCAACCCCGTCACCGTCGGCCGCGGGACGCTCAAGGAAGCCATCTCCGAGACGATGCGCGACTGGGCGACCAACGTCGAAGACACCCACTACGTCATCGGGTCTGTCGTCGGCCCGCACCCCTTCCCGAGCATGGTTCGGGACTTCCAGTCGGTCATCTCCGAGGAAGCGCGAACGCAGGCCCGAGAGAAGATGGGTCGCCTCCCCGACGCTGTTCTCGCCTGCGCCGGTGGCGGGTCGAACACGATGGGCGCGTTCGCCGAGTTTACTGGCGACGACGAAACCGCCCTCTACGCCGTCGAAGCGGGCGGCTCGACCCTCGATGTGGACGAAGAGGCTGGCGTTGCGCCGAACTCTGCGTCGCTCACGACCGGTTCCGAGGGCGTGCTTCACGGCGCTCGCACGCGTCTCTTACAGGACCGCGACGGACAGATTATGGAGTCGCACTCTGTCTCGTCGGGTCTCGATTACGCGGGCGTCGGTCCCGAACTCGCACACCTCGTGGATACCGGGCGAGTCACTGCCGTCAACGTCGACGATGACGCGGCCCTGACAGCCTTCCACCGCCTCTCGCAAATGGAGGGTATCATTCCCGCACTGGAATCGGCACACGCCTTCGGCTACTTGGAGGAACAGTACGACGAACTCGGCGAGTTCGTCGTCGTCAACCTCTCCGGTCGCGGTGACAAGGACCTCGAATCGGCTATCGAAGAGACCTACGAGCGCGATATCGATATCGCGCCGAACATGGACGAATTCACGGGGGGAATCTGATGTCGCTCGAAGACGCCTTCGCCGACGGCCCGGCGTTCGTGCCGTACCTCGTCGCTGGCGACCCGGACTACGAATCGTCGCTCGAATACGTCGAAGCACTCGAACGCGGCGGCGCAGACATCATCGAACTCGGATTGCCCTTCTCGGAGCCAATCGCGGAAGGGCCGACTATCCAGAACGCCATCGTCCGCGCGCTGGAAGGTGGCATGACGCCGGAGCGCTACTTCGAGTTCGTCGAGGACCTCGATGTGTCGATTCCGGTCGTCTGCATGACCTACTACAACCTCATCTACCGCTACGGAGATTCGGAGGGGCCGCGCCCGTTCGTCGAGAAGGCGGCCGAAGTCGGCATCGAGGGTTTCGTCGTCCCCGACCTCCCGGCAGAGGAGGCAGACCCGCTTCGGGAGGCCTGCGACGAGTTCGGTCTGGACCTCGTGTTCATCGTCGCGCCGACGACGCAGGGCGACCGCCTCGACCGAATCATGCAGCAGGTCTCGGGCTACGTCTACGTGCAGGCACGCCTCGGTACGACTGGTGCCAAGTCGGACGTGTCCGACCAGACGGGCGCGAGTCTCGAACGCCTGTCGGACTACGACGTGCCCAAGGCGGTCGGGTTCGGAATTAGTAGCGGTGAACACGCAGAACGTATCGTCCGAGGTGGCGCGGACGGTATCATCGTCGGAAGTGCGCTCGTAGACGTGGTCGCACAGGGCCACGAGAACGGCGAACCTGCGAAAACGACCGCGGACAGCCTCGAAACACTCGCTCGCGAACTCAAAGAGGGTGCAGTTGCTGGTATCTCGCAACGACAACCGCATTCGGAACGCACATAACTACTCTGCCACCCTTTCACAAACATGAACACTGACATCGGAATCTCGGCACGACTCGAACGCATCTCGACTGGCGGACGATACCTCATCGTCCCGATGGACCACGGAATCACTCTCGGCCCGGTCAAAGGCCTCGTAGACATCGAATCGACAGTCGATGGTATCACACGCGGTGGCGCTGACGCCGTCCTCACACACAAAGGGACAGCACCGAGGGTCCACCCGAATAAAAACGGCAAAGGATACATCGTCCACGTCAACGGCTCGACGGTCATCGGTCCGGACGAAAACGACAAACGTCGCACTGGAACCGTCGAAGATGCGCTTCGTGTCGGTGCCGACGCCGTCTCCTTCCACCTCAACGTCGGGTCGAACTACGAACCAGAGCAGATGACCGACCTCGCAGACCTCTGTTCTCGCGCCGCCGACTTCGGCGTCCCCGTCCTCGCCATGTCTTACGCGCGCGGCCCCGGTATCGACGAACAGGACCCCGAGGCACTCGCTCACGCCGTCCGCCTCGCCGAGGAAGTCGGCGCGGACATCGTCAAGACGGCCTACAGCGGCGACGCTGAGTCCTTCAGCCGTGTCGTCGAGGCTACGCGCCTCCCAGTCGTCATCGCCGGTGGCAGTCGCGGTACGGACCGCGAGACGGTCGAGATGGTCCGCGGGACGATGGACGCCGGTGCCGCCGGTGTCTCGATGGGCCGCTCCATCTTCCAGCACGACGACCCCGAAGCCATCACCCGCGCAGTGAGCGCCGTCATCCACGACGACGCCGATGTCGAGAGCGCGCTCGAACGCGCCGGACTGAGTCTCGAAGCGTAACAGCGCGTTCTGTTCGGCTGTTTCTCTCTTTTCGCATCGGACACGTCGTACAGAGTCCCCGCGTCCACACGCCACAGATAGATAGTCGCCGAGTGCGAACGGTGGTCGATGCACGTGACGATGTGGGGGTTCGACGTGGAACTGGACGAGCAACTGGTCGACACCTCGCCCGACGACCTGCGCGCACAGCTATCGGAGTACGAGGAGGGCGCGCGCCGGTCGTTCGACGCCGACGTTCGCATCCCCGACTCGTTCACCGGCGCGGTGATGCGGGCGATGCTCGACATCCCGTACGGCGAGACACGAACCTACGGAGAGATTGCCGAAGCGGTGGGGGGTCACGCTGTCGCCGTCGGACAGGCCTGCGGGCGAAATCCCGTCCCGCTCGTGGTTCCGTGCCATCGCGTCGTCGGGTCGGACTCACTCGGCGGGTTCTCTGCTGCGGGGGGAACTGACCTGAAGCGGGCGTTGCTTGCGCACGAGCGCGACGACGACACCGAGCAGTCGGGACTCGACGCGTATCGATAAAAACGACTGTCGGCCTGCCGGGGCGGCCGACTATCAGGCGAACTGGACCTCGTCTTCGTCCCACATGAAGTTTCGTCACCGAGGCGCTCGAATGTGATTGGGAATTTGTCATAAAATATTCAGCATGAGTGCCTCCGTTGGGCTGCTAGTCATCGTCTCCGGGTTCGGTGAGATACTGTAGCCCCCAGTCGCGCATCGCATCGATGACGGGTTCGAGCGAGTCGCCGTGAGACGTGAGCGAGTACTGGACGCGAATAGGTTTCTCCTCGACTATCGCTCGGTCGACGAGTTGCTTGTCTTCGAGGTCGCCGAGACTTTCTGAGAGGACTTTACTGGAGATTCCATCGACGTCCGCTTTGAGTTCGTTGAACCCGCTCGGGCCGTGTTCGAGAAGGCGATGGATGATTACAGGGTACCACTTCTTGCCGATAAGCGTCGCCGTTGCCGTAACCGGACACCACTCTTCTCCGGCACACCACACCTCCAGTTTCTCGATTGGGTCCCCATCGTCGGTGTCGTCCTCCATATCACTCTAGTACCCTTCTGACACCATAATGCCACGCCGCAAGCGAGGCTCGAAGACGCGAATCGGGAACCGATACGACGAGACACAGGTTGCGGCGTGGGCCGAGAAAGACGACGGTGTCGAGCAGTATCCGCTCGACGACGGCCACTATCTCGTCGTCGCAGAGATGGACAGCAACGTCGTCGGCTATGGACACTTCGTGCCGGGCGAACACGAAATCCGGGCGGTGTACGTTCACCCGGAGTATGCCCGACAGGGTGTCGGTTCAGCTATCCTCACCCACCTCGAAGCGCGTGCCCGTGAGGACGGTCTTGCGCACCTCAAACTCTGGGCGTCGCACAACGCAGTCGAGTTCTACGTGCGGATGGGGTACCAGCGGGTCGGAAAAGAGACAATCGAAAAGCGGTACGAGGGGAAGCGAGTTCCGCTCTCGGTGGTCGTGATGCGGAAGTCACTCTGATGAGCGTGCGGGTGCTCGAACGTCTCGTTCTCCGCGTCTCGACTAAACGAGCCGTAGTCCCGCATTTCTTATTTAATCAGTCGGCGTGGATAGTCAGTACCATGTCTCAGGTACAGATACGGGTCTGCGGTGCGGCGGTCGAAGACACCGTCGCAGCTATCTCGGCCGCGTTCCCGGACGCCCACTTCAAAATTCTAGCGGCACTCCCCGACGGGGACTCGCTTTTCGACCTCCTCGAAGTGACGACCACGGACGGTGACGAACTCGTCAAACACGTCACAGAGGCGCCCGACGTTCGCTCGTTCGAGGTTTTGTACAGCGACGACCGGATGCTCCTGGTGCAACTCGTCGTCCCGCGTTCAGACACGTATGCAGCGCTCGTCACCGCCGGAATCGTCCCGCAACAACCAGTTTCGCTTCGAAACGGGTGGTACAGAAACAGTGTTACTGCCGCCCACGAACAGTTGTCTGCCTACGTGGCGGCGTTGGCGGCGGCCAACATTCCGTACGAAGTCTCCTCTGTGACGCAGTCGTTCGATTCGAACGACCTGCTCACGGACCGCCAGTGGGAGTTCGTCACCGAGGCGCTCGAACGCGGGTTCTACGACACGCCGCGGCGCTGTACACTTGGCGAGGTGGCCGAGGTACTGGGTATCGAGTTGTCCGCAGCAAGCCGATTGCGTCACCGGGCTGAGAGCCGGATTACCAACGCGTACGTCGCCAACGCGATGCGGTAGGCCTGCCTGTCGCGGTTCGTCGGGTACGGTGAACGAGACCCATACTTAAACACAGCATATAGTTTCTACGCACATTCTCCTGTGTTCCCCGTGGAATACTGTCGTGGTTGAATCTACTCTACAAGACGAATCTCACGTACTGCTGGTGGTTTGTTCGACTGCGGACCAAACGGGGGTGAGTGAGTGTCGCTGACCAGAACGGACGCGACGTGGGTTGGCCCGCTCGCGCTCCTTCTCGCAACGGGAGGCCTCCTCGGCATCGCAACGAATCTCGCAAAGCTCGCGGGTGAGGCCGGCCTCGACCCGCTGGCGTTCCTCGCGTGGTCGATTGTCGGTGCAACGGTCGTTCTCCTCGGAGTCGGCACCGTCCGCGACCGACTCCCCTCGCTCGATGCTCGGACGGTTGAGTACTTTGTCGTGTCCGGTCTCATCGGCGTCGCCGTACCCAACCTCCTGTTTTTCGCCGCCGTTCCCCGTGTCGGGGCCGCCTTCGTCGCGCTCGCAGTCGCGTTCCCGCCGCTTTTCACCTATCTCGGAGCCCTGCTGCTCCGCATGGAGCGGTTCCAGACTAGCCGTGCAGCGGGTGTCGCACTCGCACTGGGTGGTGCCGTCCTGCTTGCCGCCCTCAAGCTCTCGGAACCGGACGCTGAGCCGTTCTGGGTCGCTGCGACCCTCACCGCGCCGGTGCTCCTCGCTGGTGGGAACATCTACCGAACGGCTCGCTGGCCCGCGGGTGCCACCCCGGACGAACTGGCTCCCGGCATGCTCGCCACGTCGGGACTCATGCTCCTCGGTCTCGGTGCAATTTCGGGTGTGGTCGGCGGCGCAGGGCGGTTCACCCTCGCTGTCCCCACGGCCAACCTCGAACCGACGTTGCTCATCCTCGCACAGGCGGCGACGTTCTCGGTTATGTACCTCCTCTACTTCGGTCTCCAGAAGCGCGGCGGCCCGGTCTACCTGAGTCTACTCGGCTCCGTCGGGGCTGTCGTCGGCGTCCCGGTCGCGGTGTTCCTACTCGGGGAAACCCCACCACAGGGGCTTGGTGTCGGTGGGCTCCTCATTGCGATGGGTGTCGCCCTCGTCACGCTCGGCGGCCCGAAGGGTGACTGAATCGGCCGATGCTACCGTGTTCTTCGCCCGAATCCGGTCTATCGCGTCACAACTTCGGAGGCTGATTTTGATGCGTGCCTTTCTTTCACAGTGGTCGGTAGTGTACTATCCGTTTGGTGTGCGAGGCGAACCTATCGCTGGTTCATGATTCGTGTCGGTACAGGACTGCTAGCACTACAAACAGGGCTGCTTCAGCGAGTTTTGAGAGGGCTGCAAGTGGCGAGGTAGAGAGATGTGAGATGACTGCCTCGACGGGATGAAGGCCGTGATACAGTGGTTTTCGCATGGGAAGGAATCCCCCGTGGCCCGATAAGTGCCAGGCAAAGTAGCCGAGGAAATAGGTAGCCATGAGGACCATCCCGAGTGCATACAGGCGTTTTCGCTGGATGTCCGAGACCACCAGTTTGATACCGGCCAGGATTGCGAGCGCCGACAGCACGAAGGCCACCGGACGGGGGTCGGTGACGAGCAACGATGTATTGCCAGTCGTCACGAGCAACACGAGTCTGGGGAGGCCGAGCTTCGGGTGTATGAGATGAACCGTGGCGACGAGGTACGCGAGCGCGCCCCCGAGATAGCCGAGGTGCTCGCCCACCCGCCTCCCTGAGTGGCTCGATGTAGCCATTCTTCCGTTACCATTCTCCGCATCAGGTGATAAAGGGAGTCATTTGCACCGCTACGGTTGAAGGCTAGCGTCGGCAGTGAACTGGACTACGCGCCGGTTTTGACTGCCGGGGAGTGTGTCGAACTGGTCTCGTCGACCCCACTTCTGGGCTAAAATCAGACCGAAAACGGACCATCCTCCGAAACTGGTTGCGTAATCCCGAGATTCTGTATCGCAATATCTGATTTATATCTGGTCAGGATATCCGTCTTACCGTCGATAACACGGCCCCGAGAGGAGTTCCGTGACCAGATATCGGGGGAAACCCCCGAAAACGGTGACCGACTGCTCTTCTACGAACGTCTCCGAGAGCGCGACTGGCAGCACAACTGGCCCGGTCGTGATGTCGTGCGGCGAACACCGACACATCAGTGGCGTCCCATCTTCGACAGCATGCGTATTTGAAATCACACGCTCTCAGTGCCGAAGTTCCGTGTTGGGGAGTGTGGTACTCCATCTCAGTCGGTCGCTGGAAGAGTAGTACGCTTGGGAGATGTCGTACTGACGGTAGCGGCTGAAAGATACGAGATTGCCACCGATGAATGCGTACCTGCTCGTTTTGTTCTGTCCCAGTTCGGGGTTTCTACCCTCTCTCGAAGGTGACTCAGTTCACTCCAAAACCGAGGGGCTGCCGCTGTACGACCGGTCTGTTTGACGGAGATATCTCACTTCGTTATCTCAGAGGTGTCTGTGGACCCGCCTCTTGCGGCTCTGAACCCCCGGAGTAGCGTGCCGATATTGTGGTCTGTCACCTTGGTCGGTCGAACGCCAGATATCGATTCTCGATAACTCACCCACAGATGCAACTGGCACACCCTTCGTCGAAGAAATTTCTAGTCTACTAGCGTCAGTGTCCGCTCGTGAACTCGCGCCCGCGATATCGTTTCTCGAGGGAGCCACGGTGGCTACGACTTTCGGGGTCATCTCTCGTGTCCAAGAACCACTGCTCTCCGTATCCTCCGACTCAGCCCTTCAAACAAGCCTGATTCTGTTCGATATCGGGACAATAAACTTCATAGTGCGATACCAAATCGCCGTTCTCGGTTCAAGTACTGGCTCACGTCGTTCGTTGATTCATCCGCCACGTTCAAGCCTGACCACCGAGTGGAGTCGATAATGACACGCAGCGTCTGGCTCAAGGCCGACGATACGGTCGGCGACTGGGAGACGCGGAAGCGACGCATCACGGCGGGCCTCGAGGTCGGTGTCGACTGGGTCCTCGTTGACGAGGGCGATGTCGAGAAGGTGCGCGAACTCGGTGACGTGAAGGTTGCCGCGTTCCGAACCGACGCGGATGTCCACGTGATGGAAGCAGAAGAGGACGAAGACGGCGGCTCCCTCGCCGACGCCTACATCGTCGGTAAAGACGGTGAGGGCGACGCGACGGTCGACCTTCCCTCTGACTTCTCTGGGTCTGCCGACCTGACGACGCTCCGCCGGAGTGACGACCACACCAACGGCGCGTACATCCGTATCCTGAGCAAAGACTACGAATCGTTCGCTGAAGAGGCCGCCCGCGATGGTGACCACACTATCGTCGTCGGCGAGGACTGGACTATCATCCCGCTTGAGAATCTCATCGCCCGCATCGGCGAGGAGACCGAACTCATCGCTGGCGTCACCACGGCCGAGGAAGCAAAGACGGCCTTCGAGACGCTCGAAATCGGTTCCGACGGCGTCCTCCTCGACAGCGACGACTACGACGAGATTCGCAAGACTGTCGAGGTCCGTGACGAAGCAGAGCGCGAGTCGCTCGACCTCGTCTGGGCCGAGATACAGGAAGTCGAACGCACGGGTATGGCCGACCGAGTCTGCGTCGACACTGGCTCTCTCATGGAACACGACGAGGGGATGCTCGTCGGGTCGATGGCTCGCGGCCTTTTCTTTGTGCACGCCGAGACGGCGGAGTCCCCGTACGTCGCGTCTCGGCCATTCAGAGTGAACGCCGGTGCAGTCCATGCGTACGCCCGAACCCCGGACGGCGGGACAACGTACCTCTCCGAACTCGAAAGCGGCGACGAGGTGCAGATTCTCGATACGAACGGCCGAACCCGTGAGGCCATCGTCGGGCGCGTGAAGATAGAAAAACGACCGATGTTCCGCGTTGTCGCCGACTACGACGGTGACCGGGTGGCGACGCTCCTCCAGAACGCAGAGACCATCAAGGTGCCCACCAAGGAGGGCCGGACTGCTGTTACGGACCTCGAACCCGGCGACGAAGTGCTCATCTACTACGAGGATACCGCTCGGCACTTCGGCGAAGCGGTCGAAGAGAGCATCATCGAGAAGTAAGTCGACTTACGGCTTTTCTGTGTGCCATTCGAGTTCTTCGGCACACCACGGACAGAAATCGAGCTTCCGGTCGAGACCGCCACCGCACGCGGGACACGTTGGTTGCCCGTCGTCGTTGCGGTGGCCCGGCCCACGCATCCCAATTCGGTAGGCGTCGAGCGCGCTCAAGAAGAGAAGTCCGATGATGGGGACCGTCACCTCGGTCGGCAGTTCGCTGAGTGTCGCCGCCGCCGGGTCGGCGAACGCCGAGAGCAAGACGAGACCAGCCCCGACGACGAACGTAAACCACGCGATAGCGCGTCGCCATTCCCGGAGGTAGACATGCCCTGCACCGGCGATTCCGAGCGATGCGCCCAGAATGCCGACGAGGGCGGCAACGAGCGCGCGACGACGAGCATCGGCCATCGTGCGTGGCCGTCGTTGTCTGCCGTCTTAAACGTCCGGTTTGCTGGCTAGTTCGTCGACGAGGGTTCGGAGCGTCGCGGCGTCGTACTGTCCGGGCGCAGTCGCGTCCGCAGGGTTGACGGGCGCGTAGCCGATTTTCGACCCGTAAACTGGCGCGACGGCGCGGGTGTGCCGCCCGGCCTCGCCCATCGCCATCGTCGCGACGGTGTCGCCCCAGTCGGTCGCCGCGCGCGTCACGTCCAACAGGCGAAGCGCGTCCGCCTCGCTGGTGGCGGTGACAGCGAGTTTCCCGACATCGCCGAGCGTGGCCGCCTCGTGCAGGAGGCGGGTGAGCTCCGACCGTGCGGGCGTCCGGTCGAAGTCGTGGACGGAAGCGATGACGGCAACGTCGAGAGCGCGCGCGCGGGTCGCAGCATCGACGCCCGACGCTCTGTGGAGGCTTTCGAGTTCGATGTCCACCGTGACGACGGCGTCGGTCTTCGCGGCCGCAACGAGAGCGTCGAGGCGGTCTACTTCGTCGCCGTCTGCCTCGCCGCCTTCCCACTCCGCGCGGTTGGTTGCGATAATCGGCAGGTCGCCGTCATAGTCGTCGAGTGCCGAAAGCGGGTCGTGGGCGAGGTCCATCCGAAACTCGACGGCGTCCGCGTCTGCTCTAGCGGCGGGTTCGTCGGCGAGGTCGGCGGTACTCGCTGCGAGAACGAACGAGTCGAACGAGAGGTCCATACCCATCACTGGGTCGGCGGGCACTAAATCGGTGTCCGTGTCCGCAATCGGTCGTCGGGTCGGTCAGTCGTCGACGACTTCCCCCGCCTGTCCACCGGCGGTCGCTGCGGTGTCGTCGACTGGTTCGTGTTCGACGACGAATCGGCGGTCGTCTCCCGATTCGGTCTTCGTGACCGTCGAGACGGCGTACAGGCGGATGTCTCTTTCCTGTTTGGTCACGACCGGGAAGTCGTAGTAGGTCGCGTCGTACCCCGGTTTCTCGTCGCGTTCGGCGACGAATGCGCGGTGGTCGTCGAGTCGGGCTTCAACCGCGGCACGCGAGCGGTCACAGATGTCTGTAAGGCGGTCTTCGAACGCGCTCACGAGGCTCGCGTCGAGGTCGTAGCCGACGGAGTTGCGCCCGGCGAGCATCGCTGCGAGCGTGGTGGTTCCGGTCCCGACGAAGGGGTCGTAGACGGTGTCGCCGTACACCGAGTACATTCGAACCAGTCGCAACGGGAGTTCCACGGGGAACGCCGCCGAGCGCTCTCTTGTCCCCGAATCGAGTCGTTGTTCGGTTCCCGTAAACTCCCAGAGGTCGGAAAACCACTCGTTCCGCTCTTCCCAGAAGAAGGCGCTCTCGTAGCGGTCATCGTCACCCGGCGGGAACGAGCGCGAATCGCCCTTGCGCACGATAAGGACGTACTCGTGTTCGAGCGTGACGTAGGCGTTCGTCGGCAACGTCCCCGACCCCATGAACTTGGTCAGCCGATTCGTCGGCTTTCGCCAGAGGGCGTCGGGAAGCGGTTCCAGTCCGCGCTCCGACAGCGCCGTGAGGATACGCGCGTGGTTCGGGTACAATCGAAACGACCCATCGAGACTGCGCGTCGCGTCACCGACGTTGATACACGCGAGGCCACCCGGTGTGAGAACACGTTCGAGTTCGTCCCACACCGCGTCGAGTTGCTCGTGCATGGCCTCGAAGGCCGCCTCGCCGTCACCAGCGTCGAGAGCTTCGGCAACGGCGTCGTCGCGGGCCGAAAAGAGGTCATCCCACATCTCTATCATTGGGTATGGTGGGGAGGTGACCACGAGGTCCACGCTCCCGTCGGCGAGTCCGGTGTCGGCGGCGTCGCCCACGCGAAGGGCGTGTTCCGTGCGCATCGTACGGACGTGTCGCTCTCACGTCAAAACGTTTCTCCCCTGTGCAATCGACGACGCTGGTCCCATCGTCGAGACAGTGCGGCCGCTCTGCGGTCGAAGAACCGAGAATATGTCGCGACCGGTCTGCGAGTGCCGTCGCGGAGTTTGCTTCGTTAGACGAGACCCAGATTCTCCTCGGCTTCGAGGAGTTCGTGGTAGCGGTTGCGGATGGTAACTTCCGAGATATCGGCCACTTCGCTGACCGCGGCTTGCGTCGTCTTCTCGTTGGTGAGCAGTGCGGCGGCGTAGACGGCGGCGGCGGCGAGGCCGACCGGCGACTTGCCCGAGTGGACGCCCTTTTCCTTGGCGTTCTTCAGGAGTTTGCGTGCGCGCATCTTCGACTCGTCGGAGAGGCCGAGTTCGCTGGCGAATCGGGGAACGTACTGCTCGGGGTCGGCGGGCTTGACTTCGAGCGAGAGTTCGCGGGCGATGTAGCGGTAGGTGCGGGCGACTTCGCTCTTCTCGACACGCGAGACTTCCGCAATCTCGTCGAGCGAGCGGGGGACGCCAGCCATACGAGCGGCGGCGTAGGTACACGAGGTAGCGACACCCTCGATGGAGCGGCCGGGGAGCAGGTCGTCGTCGAGCGCGCGGCGGTAGATGACAGATGCCGTCTCGCGGACGTTTTCGGGAAGCCCGAGCGCGGAGGCCATGCGGTCGATTTCGCCGAGCGCCTGCTTCAGGTTACGCTCCTTGGAGTCGCGGGTGCGGAAGCGCTCGTTCCACTTGCGGAGGCGCTGCATCTTCTGGCGCTGGCGCGCGCCGAGCGAGTTCCCGTACGCGTCGCGGTCACGCCAGTCGATGTTGGTCGAAAGCCCCTTGTCGTGCATCGTGTTCGTCGTCGGGGCACCGACGCGGGATTTTTCGTCCTTCTCGCGGGCGTCGAACGCACGCCACTCGGGGCCGCGGTCGACGGAGTCGGCGGTGACGACGAGACCACAGTCGTCACAGACGGTCTCACCGTGTTCGTCGTCGGTGACGACGTGGCCGCCACACTCGGGACACTTGAGCGTGTCGCCCTTGGTGGTCTCTTCTTCCTCTTGGCTCTGTCGTCGGCCTCGCTGTTTCTGTTTCTGCTTCTGTGCGCCAGGGTTTCGGGTCCAAATTCGTTCACTCATGGCTACGACGGCGGGTGCTCCGGAAGGGGGTGTAGACTCGGCTAGAAGCCCGGAGGCGGTCCGTAACACGTACGACCGCAGACGAACGCATAAATGGTTTGGTATCGCCCTCCGGTTGTCCACAATTTTTCTGTGTAGACGCCTCACACACCAATTTCCCCTCCGACATTCTGGTCTCACTCGTTAGAAATCGGTTGGCGGGTAAATGGTTGGAGAGGGGTTTCTCACTGAACCGAACGAGACTGCTGTTCGTTTATCGGTTGGGGACGCGGAAGACGACTACGCGCTGATTCGGATTCTCGGCGAAGAGTCCGGCTTTTCCAACTATCTCACCAAACAACTCTGCAGAGGAGTCCAACGACAACCGGTTTAGGAGAGAGAAGATAGACCGGAACGGAACCACGTCGTCGAACGTATTAGTCTCGACTAAACTGCATCCTGCTTCGTCCATCACTTCGATATATCTCTCGCGCGCTCTGTGTTTCACGTGCTTTGAACGCCGAACCGTCTCATCGCGCCATTCGATTCGTAGAACTAAGAGGCCACCCGGTTTACAGACCCTCACCAATTCCTTGAGGCTCTGTTCCCACTCGTCGTCGACGATAATATGGTACAGTACAGAAAACGAGTGAACGAGGTCGAACGAATCGTTCTCGAATGGTAACTCATCGAGGCTCGACTGATAGTACTCTCCGGGCAACCTCTCTCCCACATCGCGGATTGCTTCGTCAGATAAATCGACGCCAGTAACCGAGGCACCGTTCTCTATATAGAATTCGGAGTAGATACCAGTCCCACAGCCGGCATCCAACACCTCACATCCGTCTACCTTTATCGATTGGTTCGCGAGTACCCGGTCGATAACTTGAAAAAGCGCAGCTTTCCGATGGTAGTTAACTGATTCTGGTAGTACCCTGATACCGACGGACTGAGCACGCCCCCCCGTGGATATGGCTGTATCCCAGTAGTTTGCCGTGTTCCTTGTGTACTCGTCCATAGAGTAGCGGCGGTAATTGTCCCGTATAAATGTATGTCTAACATTATCAGTTTTGAGTATCATCTTGTCACATCCCAGTCAAAGTCCGTTTCCGACCCCAGACGCCGGACGCGATACATATTTTTCTCGGAGGAACGTTTGCGCTCTATGCACACAGGTTCTCCACCGCGCGTCGTCTCGTTGGCTCCGAGCGCAACGGCGATTCTGGACGCGGCCGGACTCGCCTCCCGAGTCGTCGGTGTCACCGCACACTGTTTTCTTGACCGGCCACTCGTCGGCGGGTGGTTGAACCCCGAGTTGGACCGACTCGATGCGGTCGACCCGGATATCGTCTGTACCTGTGACCCGCTTCAGGCGGATGTCGCGGCGGCGGTCCGCGACCACGGGTACGAAGTCAACCACGTCGAACCGGCGACGCTCGACGAGGTGTTCGACACCTTCGCACGCGTCTGCGCGGCCGCGGGCGACGCCGATGCCGGAGCACGCCTCGCTGACGACTGCCGCCAGCATCTCGCCCGCGTCGAAGACGCTCTCGCTGACTGCGACGCCCCAGAAGTCTACTGCGAGGAGTGGGCAGACCCACCGATGGCGGCCGGAAACTGGGTTCCGGACGTCGTTCGCGCAGCAGGTGGGTCGTACTCGCTCGTCGATGCGGGCGAGCGCTCCCGCGAGGTGACTGGTGACGAGGTGGCCGCCGCAGACCCCGACCACGTCGTGCTTCATCCCTGTGGAAAAGGCGAACGAGGCGACCCAGACGCGTTCGAAGCCCGCGGCTGGAACCTCGATGCGGCAGTTCACGCCGTCGACGACTCGCTTCTCAATCAGCCGAGTCCCGCGCTCGTCGGTGGTGTCGACCACCTCGTTCGACTGTTCCACCCCGACGCCGACCTGCCGACACCGTGGAAACCGTCTGCGGAGACAGAATCCGATGGAGCGATATGACTCCACGGACGCCTGCTGATATGGATATCGCAGTTGGAAGCGGAAATCCGGTGAAGCGACGCGCCGTCGAGCGCGCCTACCCGGAGGCCCGCGTGGCGGCGGTTGCCGTCGATTCGGGCGTCTCCGAGCAACCAGTCGGCCACGACGAAACGCTCACGGGTGCGGTCACACGCGCTGAACGCGTCTTCGGGACCGGTGAGTACGACTTCGGCGTCGGTATCGAGGGCGGCGTCGCCTCGTTTTCGAACGACGCCGCGGTCGTTGGAGGCGAGGGTGACCTCTATCTGGTCATGTGGGCCGCCGCCACCGACGGCACGCGCGTCGGCCACGGCGCGGGGCCGAGTTTCCTCCTCCCCGACCGAATCGCCGACCGAATTCACGACGGCGAAGAACTCGGGCCGGTGATGGACGACGTCCTCGGAACCGAAGATATCGCGAAAAACGAAGGTGCCGCGGGCGTGTTCACCGGCGGCCAAGTCACCCGAACGGACGCGTTGCAGTCGGCCGTGACGGCCGCGCTCGCGCCGTTTCACTGCGACCTCTACTGAGGACGCGTTGTTTTCCGCCGCTCTACTGAGGGACGCTCTGAGTTTTTGTCTCCCCACTGAGGGACGCTGCTGGTTTTCTGCCTACTCTGATTCGGCGAGTTCCCGCTCGCGGACGTCCGCACTCTCTTCGACGGCCGTCGTCAGCGAGACGTTGAGCGAGAGCATTGAGGCGACACCGCCGACGATGGTGACGGCGTTTTTCACCGCGTGGTCGAGGACGGCGGCCGCGAGCGCCATCGCGGGGGTGACGGGCGCGAGCGCGGCCATGAAGACGGTGAACGCGATTTCGTAGAGACCGACGCCGCCCGGCGACAGGGGAAGGACCTTCGCGAGGTTGCCGACGCTCACGGCGAAAAAGGAGACGCCGACGAGGACGGTGGGGTCGATATCGACGCCGAGCGCGATGAGGACGACCACAGCAGTCACCACGTCAATTGTCCAGATTGCGAGGCTCGACATGCCGACGCGGCCGAACGCGGCGCGGTTCCCGGCGACGGCCTGGAGGTCGGAGACGAACTGCTCGATGACGCCCGCGACGTACTCGACGTACGAGTCCGAGGAGAACCGGCCGACGACGGCGCGAACGAGGTTGCTGTCGGCGCGGGCCGACAGGGCGATACCGAGCACCCCAGCGATGGCGACGACGCCAACGCCCGTAGCGACGTAGGCCACGGTGCGCACGTCGGCGGCCGACACGTCCACGTTGCCGCCGCTCACACCGGTCGCAAGCACCGACGCGATGTCTGTGAGGCCGCCGGTGGCGGCGAGTCCGACGAGCACGACGCCCGCGAGACCGGCGATGGTGAGCAGGTCGAAGACGCGCTCGACGGCGAGCGACGCGAATCCGGACGGGTACGGGATGCCGCGTCGGGCCTTCACCACGTACGCGCGCACCGCATCACCGGCGCGGGCCGGGAAGACGAGGTTCCCGGTCTGACTGATGAATATCGCCCCCGTGAGGAAGTCCGTCTTCTCGTGGTAGCCGAGTTCGCTGAGGATGTCGCCGTAGCGGAGGCCGCGAAGTGGCCACGACAGGACGTAAATCGCCGCTGCGGCCGCCACGAGCGTCGGGTCAGCGTCGCTGAGGACGCTCAGGACCTCCGAGGGGTCGATGTACAGCGTCATCAGCGCCACCGCGACGAACGTCAAGAGCAACCCGGAGACGATAGTCACCCGGCGGGTGATGCGCGGCCGAACCGACAGTTGCCACCACGTCCGGAGAATCTGGCTTCCCATCCCGAGGATGTCGCGGACGAGGTCGACTTTCGTGTCGCCTTTCGGTTCCCAATCGACGGGGAACTCGGCGACGCGGAAGCCAGTGCGCTGGGCGCGGACGAGCATTTCTGTGTCCCAAAACCAGTGTTCGTCTTCCACGTCGTCGCGGAGCGTCTCGAACGCCTGCCTGCTGAACGCTTTGAACCCGCACTGGTGGTCGCGGAGGTCAGAACGGAGGACGAATCGAACGAGTCCGTTGTAGACCTGACTCGGGAAGCCGCGTTTGACCGGGCGGTCGGCGACGTTCTCTGGCATCCACCGCGACCCGGTTGCAACGTCGTACTCGCCCGTGCGGACGTGTTCGACGAGCGATTCGAGGTGCCGCATATCCGTCGCGAGGTCCGTATCGAAGTAGACGAGCGTGTCGCCGTTCGCGGCGGCGAACGCGTGTTCGAGCGCGCCGCCGCGGCCGAGTCGCGTGTCGCTGTGGAAATGCCGCACGCGCGAGTCTTCGTCTGCCATCCGGTCGGCAATCTCGGGCGTGCGGTCGTCACACCCGTCTTCGGCGACGATGACCTCGAAGGTATCTGCGGGGAGGAACGATTCGAGCGTCTGGAGGGTGACGCGAACGGTGTTTTCGATGGTCCGCTCCTCGTTGTACGCGGGGAGGACGACACTCACGTCGACGCCGGCCTGTGTGGCGATGGCCGAGCGCCCATCTGTCGGGCGACCCATTACCGTCCTATGGCCGCTATCGGCGTATGTATTTTCTGCCTTCCCTCCCGGATACTGAATGTCTGAATGGACTATTCGGTGTCTCTGGGTGTTAGCCGACTGTACCTGCGTTGGGTCACACACCCCGTCGGTGGCCCACCTATCACCGTCTAATCGACAGGCGGCGACGTGTTAACCTCCTGTACCAAACCCCTGATAGGCGGAACGCCCCTCTTTGTAGGTATGAGCACGACCGCCACGACGACTTCCGTCGACGCCGAGGTTTCCGAGGTGTCTGTCGACCTCTCGGAGAAACAACACCGAATCCTCCAGTACCTCCGCCGCAACGCGGACACGAAGACGTACTTCAAATCCCGTCTCATCGCCGACGACCTTGGTCTCTCGGCGAAGGAGGTCGGTGCCAACATGCGCCCGCTTCTCGATGGTAACTTCGACGTGAACATCGAAAAGTGGGGCTACTCCTCGGGCACGACGTGGAAAGTCACCCTCTGAGCGCCTCCTAGCCCACGCCCCCGCTGACGCCGCCGTCTCCACCTGTTTCGTTCGTTTTCACCCAGTACTCGCGGAGTCACATCGACGACTGCGGAGTTGCATCGCTCGCCGGACAGCGCGCGCTAAAAACGTCAGTTCCCTTCTCAGGGGTCGAATCGAATGAACCCGGCGGCGTCGTTTGCGAACGCCGCGGCGTCGGTGCCGAACGAGTCGGCGTACCGAATCAAGAGCGTGATGACCGTCTCGGGTTCGCGGACCGCGTAGCCATCCTCACGCGAGAGGAGGCCAACCGAATCGAGTTCCTTCGCGTAGGTGCTCACCGTCGCCCGTGAGACGCCGAGCGAGTCGGCGAGTTTACTCCCCGTCGCGTCGGGGTTGCGGAGGAGGAGAATGAGCATGCCGCGCGGCGTGTCGCGGCGGAGGTAGCCGAGGGCGACCTGCTCGTACTCGGAGAACCGGCCAGCGGGGAAGAACCGCTTGTAGTCGCCGTCGCGTCGTACGTCGAGGGTTCCGTCGTCGACGAGGTTCCGGAGGTGGTACTGCGTCTCGCCGGTCCCGAGTTTCAGGTCGTCTCGAACCTTCGAGAAGTGCGCGCCCGGCGTGGCCGCGACGTACCCGACAATCGCATCGCGTGCGTCGCTCGACTTCGACGTGCCATCGTCGTCAGTACCGCCACCGAGGCCGACGAGTGGTGTCGCGGCCCCAAGCGCGGCGAAGCGACGAAGCGTGGCACGCTTGTCTTCATCTATCCGACGGTTCGACATCTACCCGAAATAGGAGGTGGACGGAAGAAAAGCGCTTCGGCATTTCATCCGTCTGAAATTATGATGGTCAGTTATAGTGACTGGTCTGTGTGGAACGACGTGTGCGGGAGTGACTATTCGAGGTCTTTCTCGAACTCCATCGCGTCGCCCGTCTCGTCCTCGTCATCCTCGTCGCCGCCGTCAGCGCTCTCCGAGTTCGACGAGGCCGTGGACTCGTCGGCTTCCGCGACGACTTCGTCTGCGGGTTTGATGTCCTGTTCGTCTTCCTTGTCGGCCTCGGCGATGACCTCGTCGGGCGACTTGATGGTGTTCACCTCGGCACCCGCCTTGATGGCCTCGGCTTCCTGCTCGAGTTGCTCGACGTCCATCTCGGCCGCTTGGTCGATTTGGCCGAGTATCTCTTCGATGTCGTCGAGTCCGATGAGTTCGCGGGTCTCCTCGTCGAATTCGAGGCTGGAGAGGCTTTCGGCGTCTTTCACGTCGGAACCGGTCAGGCCCTTGCCGTAGCGGCCGAGCAGCGACGTGAGTTCCTGCGGGAGGACGAACGTCGTCGATTCGCCCTGACCGATGCGTTCGAGCGTCTCCATGCCTTTGTCGATGATAGCGCGTTCGCCCATCGACTCGGCGGATTTCGCACGGAGGACCGTCGAGATGGCGTCACCCTGCGCTTCGAGAATCTGCGACTGCTTTTCACCTTGTGCGCGGATGATGTTCGACTGCTTTTCACCTTGTGCCTTCTCGACGGCGGAGCGGCGCTCACCCTGCGCTTCGAGAATCATGGCGCGGCGACGGCGCTCGGCGGAGGTCTGTTGCTCCATCGCCTGCTGCACGTCGGCGCTTGGGTTGACTTCGCGGACTTCGACGGACTCGACGCGAACACCCCACTCGTCGGTTGGTTCGTCGAGTTCCTTGCGGATGCGGGCGTTGATTTCCTGTCGCTTGTTGAGCGTGTCGTCGAGTTCCATGTCGCCGAGCACGGCGCGAAGCGTCGTCTGGGCGAGGTTCGAGACGGCGCGCTTGTAGTCGTCGACTTCGAGGAACGCCTTCTTGGCGTCCATGACTTTGATGTAGACGACGGCGTCGGCGGTCACCGGCGAGTTGTCGCGGGTGATTGCTTCCTGCCGCGGCACGTCCAGCGTCTGGGTACGCATGTCGAACGCGTACGTCCGCGAGACGAACGGCGGGATGAAGTTGATACCCGGTTCGAGCAGACGCCGGTACTCACCGAAGACGGTGAGGGCCTTCTTCTCGTAGGCGTCTACGATTTCGACCATCTGGTGCACCGTCACGATGGCGAGTGCGAGGACGAAGAGGCCAATAGCGACACTCCCCAATCCAAGCCCCGCCTGGAGGGCAAGTAGGTCCATACCCCGGTCTAGGGTTGGCCATGTGATAAGTATTCGTGTGGCAGAGCCCCCACGTCTGACGGTTTCGGTACCTCTGGGGGCGAAGGGCGAATCGAAAATCGAGACGCCCGATACTGTCGCGGGCTGTCGGTTAGACTTCTTCTGCGCCTTCGCGTTCCGATTCCCGCTCTTTTTCTTTCTCTTCGGCCCGCCGAAGGCGCTCTCTGGCGAGTTCGCGGTCGATTTCGTCTTGCCCGAGGTCGAGCCCTTCGACGGTCACGACGTTCCCGCCGCCGGGGTCGACGACGACGACTTCGCTTCCAACTTCGAGTTCGCCGTGGACCGAGCGGGCGGCGTAGAAGGGGTTGAACCCGCCTTCGTCGAGTTTTACCTCGCCGCTCGTCGGCGTGACGCGCTCTGTCACACGGCCGGTCTTCCCAGTCAGCGAGGCAGAATCGCTCGTCCGACTCTCGCCTTTGCCCCCGTAGATGTCGAGTTCGCGGTAGCCGTACAGTGCGAGGCCGCCGAACGCGAACACGAGGAGTCCGAGGACGAACGGCGCCGCAAGCGGGGGGAGGAGCAGGCCGACGAGGCCCGCAGCGAGGAGGGCGACGCCGACGACGACGAAGTGTGCACCGGGCACTATCGCTTCGGCGAGTGAGAGGCCCAGTCCGGCGAGGACCAAGAGCAACGGGAGCGTCTCGGGTCCGACGAGACCAGACTGCAACGGAAACGGCGGGTATGCCATAGTGGGTCTAGGGACGTGGCCCGATTAAGGGTTGAGGGTCGAGATGTGTGAACTGCGTCGGGGAAATCAACGGCCAGTTTACGATTCGGTCTGCGGTTCTGCTGGGAGGGAGTCGTCGTACACGAACGCGACGGTGTCTTCGGCAGTTGGTTGGACGACGAGGGTTCCTGTAGTCGTGTCCTCCGGGACGGTGTAGATGGTCCAGACCGTCTTCGACTCGTTGGGCGCGAAGAGGCCGCCACTGAACGAACTCACGTTCTGAAGTGGCTGGTGGCTGTAGCGAACGCTGTCGGACTCGAAGACGACCGCCGATTGCGGAAGCGACCCCGGTGACGTCCTCTGATTAGTGACGTTGAGGGCGACGACGACGAACTGCTCGCCGTCCGGTGCGGTGTAGGTGTTGTTTCCGACTGTTATCGACGATGTCGTCTGGGCGTTCCAGCGGGCGGTCATATCCGCGGACGACGATGATGCCGTCGAGAGCGCGGAGAGCGCGACGCCGTCCGGGCCACCCGAACTGCCGGACCCGTTGACCGCGGGACCGAGGGCGGCCACCGACCCGAGCGCGAGCACGAGAAGAAGGACGGCGACAACGACGACGCGGACGCTCGGTGGCGACCCGGATTTGAGGTCGTCGAGCGAGGAGGGCAGACGGTCGCGTAGCGACCCGCCGCCGGAACTGCCACCGGAACCGCCGCCATCGCTTCCGCCACCGAGGTCGCCGAGTCGCTCGCGAATCGCGTCTAACGGGAGCGATTCGAGCGCGTTTTCGATGGGTTCGGGAAGGTCGAACGGGAGTCCGAACTCGACTTCCGCCGTCTCGTACACGTCGCCGTCGGTGTACTGCTTGACCGACTCCTCCATGGCCTCGTTTTCGACGGTCTCTCCGAGTTCGTCGCGGTCAAGCAGTTTCACGTCGTGGTTCGTCGCGAGGCCGCGAACCTCGTCTGCGTACTCGCCTTGCGTGGCGACGACGACGACATCTATCTGCCGCTTTTTCGCGTGCGCGACGAAGCCGCGAACGTGGTCCTTGGAGACGACGGCTTCTGCGTCCGGGAGGACCAACATCATGCCTTTCGTCCCGTCGGCGCGCTGTCCCTGCACGAGGAAGCGGCCTTCGCCGCGCGGTTGTATCTTCGTCTGCCAGTTTCGCTGCGTCCAGAGGTCAGAGAGGAAGCGAACGAACTGCTTCGCGCCGAGTTCGACAAGTCTCGCCATCAGTGAGTCACCTCGTCGTTGTCACGGTCAGTGTGGTCGGCCACTCCGAGCGGACCTCGATACGGGCGACGACACTCGGTTCGGCTGACCGCACTGCTACGATTGCTCGCCCAGACGCCATCGCGGCGACCGGGTTCGATGCGTCCGTTCCGTCTGGATAGCTTGCTGGGTGACATGGATTCGTTCATTGGCGACTCCTCGCAAGGAGGCCCGCGACGACGAGCGCGACGACCACGAGACCGGGCGAGAACGGAATTCCCGTGTTCGTCTCCGACTCCGAGGGCGCTAGCGGCGTTCGCTCGGTGACGGGGTAGGCCGTTTTCGTCTGGGTCACGGTCTCCTGTACCGCCGGCGCGTCGGTCTGGGTCGCCGTCGGTTGGGCGGTCGGCGTCTTCGCACCGGGTTCGAGGCGAACCATCGCGTCGTCGGCGACGATGCTTCCGTTCGTGCCGTTGGTCCGGTACGGCGGGTCGTCGCTCACGGAGAAGTTCTCGTCGCGGTTCTGGTCGGTGTGGGCGACGGCGAGCAGTTCACCGTCGGCCAACTGACGCCGGTCGAACTCGACGATGACGTTCTCGTGGCTTCCTGGGGGAAGGTAGGCGCTGGTTCCGAGCGGTTCTTCGTCCGCCGTCTCGACGCGAACGAACCCGCCGACAGAGAGCGTCACTTCGCTGACGGTGACGAATGTTCCGTCGGTCTCCTGGTCGACAAAGCGCATCCCGGCGTCGGATTCGAGGAAGCGCATCGTCGTCTCGGTCTGGTCGCGGAGGTTGCGGTCGTTTCCGCGAATCCACAGCGGGAACGTGAGGCCACGGGATTCCGGCGCGAAGGTGAGGTTCTTCCGCAGCGTTCCGTTCTCGGTCACCGTGACCGGGACGAGCTTCAAGAATGGTTGGCCAGGCGCACGAGCACGCACTTCGAGGACAGTGTTGGGCGCGAGCGTCGTTTCGCCGGTGACGTTCACCTGCAGCGCCTCCCACGGGTAGGTCGTCTCGTTGTGGACGTCGATGGAGACGGTTGGCTCGACGAGGTTGACGCGCGACCGAGCGGTGATGGTGTCGTCTTCGACGAGGTCGTTGTGCTCGCCTTCGAGTGTCACCGTGACCTCGTACTCCTCAGTGTCGCCCTCGATGGGGAGTTCGGACGTGTCCCAGACGAGGTACACAATGTCGTTTTCGAAGTCTTCGACGACGGTCGTCCCGTTTTCCGGTGTTGCGAGGAACGACTGTTGTTCGTGATTCGGACGCACTTCGAGCTGGTTCATCGAGATTTCAATGCCGTTGGCAGCCGCTCCACCCGAGACATCACTGGTGTTCAGTGCCGACTCCAGACCGCTCTCGTTGAGTTTGATGACGGCGTAGTCGCCCTGTGCGACCATTTGTCGCTCCGTAATCGACCCCGGAATCGATTCGCTCGTCAGCCCGTCTTCGGAGTCGTTGATGGCTTTCGGGGCGACGTGGGTCTGTGCGGACGTGTTGCCGCGGGGGGTCACTTTGAGTTGTCCGATTGCCCGCTCGACACCACCGATGGTCACGTTCATCACGTACGTCGAAGGTTCGAGTGGCTCGTCGAGCTGGGCCGTGGTAAGAGTGGCACTCCCGCCGCTGACGTAGGCGGACGTGTTGTTGGCGGTCGAATTGTACGTGTCGATGGTGACGGTGGTCGTTCCCGAACCGGAGAGGTTGACCATCAGGTGGTAGCCGTAATCGTCACCGCCGATGTGGAGGGTGCCGGACTCGGAGTGCGAGACAGTAATCTCGACTTCGTCACCGCGGGTGACGGTCGTGACATCGTTCTCGAACGACGCGCTCGGCTCTTCGGCCGCAGCGAGGGAGACTGGAGCCAAGAGCGACGCGACGAGGACCATCACGGCGACGAGTAGCGAGGGGGTGCGGACTGCGTAACTCATGTCGTATGCCCGGTTGGGGTTGACGGCGATTCCAACCGCGAGGATATAAATCAAAAGGCCCGGTTATCAAAATCGGAAATCCGACTCCAGAATACTCCGCGTGAAGGTGGCTTTGTCGGGGTCGTTCGGCCCCGTCAGATGGGGTTTGTGTTCAGCCTTGTCAGAGGGAACTCGTGTTCGCCCCCGTCAGATGGCGTTCGGGAAGATGACTGCGAGGAGCAGTCCGACCGCGAGGAGAACGCCGAGGACGACGAACAGGACGTTCTCAGCGCTCGGCGACCCCGGTTCGATGGGTTCTTGCTCCGGTTGCTGGTCTTCGATAATCCCATCTGGGCCGACCTCGTCGACGCCGAATCGCCAGTCGCCGTCGTCGTCAGCCTCGGAACGAGGGGTACGTGCCATTGTGATTCTCTAGGGAGTACGGTCGGAAAGGGCTACCGCACTAGTTCCGCTCGGTGCGGTCGAAGCCGATGACGTCGCCCTCGTAGACGATGCCGCGTTCCGCGTGGAGCGTCACCATCGTCCCGTCGGAAATCTCCCGCGGGAGCGGCGCGCCGGAAATCATCGGAATGTCGAGTTCGCGGGCGACGAGCGCGGGGTAGCCCGTCATCCCAGCACGGGCATCGACGATGCCAGCGAGTTTCGCAGCGTCACCGTCGAACTCGCCGTCGAAGTCGGCGGCGAGCGAGAGAATCGCGCCTTCCGGGACCTTCGAGAGGTCGCCGTCGCTGGTCCGGTAGACTGGCCCGGCGATGCGGCCGCCGACCACTTTCCGGCCGTTGGCGACGGACTCGGCGGCGACGTGGACCTTGAGCATGTTCGTCGTGTTCGTCCCTTCGAGTTCCGTCATCATCCCGGAGAGAACGACGATGGTGTCACCGGACTCGGCGACGCCGGCGTCGAGCGCGGCCGTGACGGCGTCGTCCATCACGCTCTCGACGCTGGTACTGTAGTCGGAGTACTCGGCGGAGACGCCCCACGAGAGGGAGAGTTGGCGTCGGGTTCGGTCGTTCGGAGTGACGGCGACGACCGGAACACCGGGCCGGAACTTCGCCGTCTTCCGCGCCGTGTACCCGGATTCGGTAACGGCGACGACGGCGGCGGCGTTCACGTCGCGTGCGAGGTAGCGAGCGGAGCGGGCGAGCGCCTCAGTTCGGGAGTTGTCGGCGGCGGTCGGGACGCGCTGTTCTTGGCTCTCGGCGTACTCGGGACTGGCCTCGATCTCTTTGACGATGCGGGACATCGTCTCGACGACGCGGACGGGGTGGTCACCAACGGCTGTCTCGCCAGAGAGCATCACGGCGTCAGTTCCGTCGAGGACGGCGTTCGCAACGTCGGAGGCTTCGGCGCGAGTGGGGCGGCGCGAACGAACCATCGAGTCGAGCATCTCGGTTGCGGTGATGACCGGCACACCGGCGGCCTGTGCCTTTCGGATGGTCCGTTTCTGGATAATAGGGACCTCTTCGAGCGGGCACTCGACACCGAGGTCACCGCGGGCGACCATCACGCCGTGGGCGGCCTCGATAATCTCGTCGAGGTTGTTGACCGCGCCCACGCGCTCGATTTTGGCGATGATGGGGATGTCAGCGCCGAGTTCTTCGAGCGTGTCGCTGATGGTGTACACGTCGACGGCGTCGCGGATGAACGAGGCGGCGACGAAGTCGACTTCCTTCTCGGCGGCGAGTTTCAGGTTCTCGTAGTCGCTGTCGGTGATGAGGTCGATGTCGAGGTCGACACCGGGGACGTTCACACCTTTGCGAGCGCCGAGTTGGCCGCCGGAGACAATCTTCGCGTAGACGGAGTCGTCTTCGACGCGCTCGACGGTCGCTTCGATGCGGCCGTCGTCGAGGAGGACCCTCGCACCCGGTTCTGCAGCGGAGATAGAATACGAGAGGCCGACCGCGTCGGGAGCGGCGTCGTCACCCTCATAGAATCGGACTTCACTTCCCGTTTCGAGATAGATGTCGTCGTCGATGGGAGCGGTTCGTACTTCGGGCCCCTGCAGGTCGAGCATGGCCGCGAGCGGTTCTTCGGTCGTGTCGTCGACAGCGCGAATGCTGTCGATGACCTCCGACCGGTGTTCGACGGTTCCGTGGCTCGCGTTCATCCGTGCGACGCTCATTCCAGCGTCGGCGAGACCACGGATCGTCTCTCGGTCGAAGGAGGATGGACCGAGCGTACAGACGATTTTCGCGTTTCGCATAACCCGCCCTACGGCCGAGAAATAAAAAAGCCCAATGATGAACTCGGTGTCGAGTAATGGGTTCACATACGTACACTATTGAGTCTCTGTCCGCACGACCATCGAATTTGGCATATGTGAACTTGTCGCATCATTTTTGCTCTCGGAGACCAACGTAGGGTCATGCGCCGGACCGACGACTCACTCCGAACCGATGGCGGAGCGGAGGGGGGTGACACGTCTGGGGGGGACAGTTCACCTGCGGGCGACGGTGGCCTACCGACGGGGCCTGTGCCGCCGGACGACGAGACGCCGACGTGGAGCGAGCGGAAGGCGCGCAAGACGGGGCTTGCGCGACTCACCTACGAGTATTTCGAGCGCTCCCGCTACGAGGACCAGACGGTCAGACAGTCCTCCGACTACGTCGAACGCGACGTGCTGGCGTTCCCGACGTGGCCTCACGAGACGGTTCGAAACCTCTCGATTGCGTCGTTCTTCGTCGGCATGATTCTATTCCTCTCGGCGACGATGCCGCCCCACATCGGCGCGCCCGCGAATCCGAGTCAGACGCCAGCCATCATTCTTCCGGACTGGTACCTTTACTGGTCGTTCGGGCTGCTCAAGCTCAACCCGCTGAATCCCGAAGTCGCCATCCTCGGCGGGCAGAAAATCATGGCCGACCGGACTTACGGCGTCCTCGCCAACGGTGTCGTCGTCGGCTTCATCGCCATCGTGCCGTTCCTCAACAAGGGAAGTGCGCGGCGTCCCGTCGAAGAGCCGTTCTGGGCGGCAGTCGGCGTCTTCGGTGTGGTGTTCGCGCTGACGATTAGCCTGCTCGCCATCAAGAACCTCATGCCGCTGGACGTCAACCTGCTTTTCGACCTGACGTTCCTGTTGCCCATCGTCTTCGGGACCATCACCTACGCGGTGCTCAAGACGATGAAAGAGGGCTACATGTACAACCTCAATCGCCGGTACTACCGGCTCAGGCCGCCGAAGTAGGCGTTTGGGGTCAGGGGACCGCCACGCTGGTCCTGTATAGTTTCCCGTCGTACCGAACGTAGCCGGGGTCGATGAACTCGTTTCGGTCCGTTCCTTTGTGAAGTGTCGCGCTCCCGTCGGTTGCGAGCGCTTTTTCGAACACCGATTTTTGATTCGACGAGAGGTTGTCGAACGAGACGGCTCCCTCACCCGTCGGCAGTTCGTCGACCTGTTCGACGGTCAACTGGCCCGTTCCGTTGCTCCCGCCGAGACAGCCCGCGGAGAGGACGACGAGTACCACGACGAGTGACACGACGAGCGAACCGGGGTGTCGCATACCTGACGCTCCTCCGTCATCGCTCAAAGTGACTCCGGTTGCGGCGCGACGTTCGAAAAGAAAACGAGTGTCGAATGCGCCTGTCGCCTCGGTTCAGTTCGACGTAACCGTCGTTTTGTAGATTCCGCCGTCGTATCGGACGTATCCGGGGTCGACGAACTCGTTTCGAGCGGCCTCGTTCGGGAGTTCAACGCCCTCACCGGTCCGGAGCGCCTCTCGGAAGGCCTCGCGCTGGTCGGGGTCGAGGTTGTTGAACGAGACGGCACCCTGTCCCTGCGGGAGTTCGTCTACCTGTTCGACGGTCAGCATCCCTGCGGACCCGCCCAGTATTCCGAACGCGAGCACGGCCACGACGGCCACGACGACGACACCGACGACGGTTCGGCCATCGACTTTCATAGCCACCGCTCGGCAGTCAGGACAGATATCGGCTCCGAAACTGTGCTCGGATTCGAATCGAAACTCTCGCTCGAAGGTGAGTACTGAAATCTCGCGTGCAGGCGAGTTACTGGACCTTCGTGCCGGGGACGGCGTCGTCGTAGGTCGTCAGCAGGTCGGCCTGCTCGCCAGCGGCGAGGAGCATGCCGTTGGACTCGGTGCCGAACAGTTCAGCCTTTTCGAGGTTGGCAACGATGATGACCTTCTTTCCGGTCAGTTCCGAGAGGTCGTGCAGTTGCTTGATACCGGCGACGATTTGGCGCTCTTCGACGCCGATGTCGACGGTCAA
Source organism: Haloferax sp. S1W (assembly GCF_044593955.1). GTDB lineage: Archaea > Halobacteriota > Halobacteria > Halobacteriales > Haloferacaceae > Haloferax. The sequence continues at coordinate 1,700,238 of NZ_CP172595.1, read as the reverse complement.
CTTTGCGAGTTTGTCGGCACCGTCGATGCCCTCGGCGTCGAGAATCTCGCCGACGCGGAGGTCGAGATTCTGGAACTCCTCGAAGGAGATGCGGTCGTCGGCGATGGGTTCGAGGTCAGAGTCAGCTTCCATATCGTCGTCTGCGCCCGCCTCTGACTCGTCGCTTTCGGATTCCGTCGCGGCGACACGCTCGTCGAGCTTTTCGTTGAGTTCCTCGACGCGCTCGTCTTCGATTTTCTCGAAGAGTGCCTCGGGTTCGTCGAACGACGCGGGTGGCACCTCGAATACGGCGTCGGTGCCAACGTCCGCGACAGCGCCCTCTTCGCCGAGTTGCTCCCAGAGCGCCTGCATCTTGTCGGGTGCGACGGGCTGGAAGAGGACGGCCACGGCCTTCGCAATCTGGACGCAGTCGCGGATGACCTGCGCGGCGGTCTCGGGGTCCTCGTCGGTGAGCTTCCACGGTTCGTTCCGCTGGATGTACTCGTTGCCGAACTGCGCGAGGCGAACCGCGGCGTTGCCGGACTTCCGAATCGAGTAGTCGTTGAGGCCCGCTTCGAACTCCACGACGGCCTCCTCGATACGGTCGCGGACTTCGGCAGACAGGTCCGCCTCGGGCGTCCCCTCGAAGTTGCGGTAGGCAAAGAGCATCGACCGGTAGAGGAAGTTGCCGACGGTTCCGACGAGTTCGTTGTTTACGCGCTCTTGGAACTTCGACCACGAGAAGTCGACGTCCTGCTGGAACCCGCCGTTGGTGGCGAGGTAGTAGCGAAGCAGGTCGGGGTGGAAGCCCTCGTCGAGGTACTCGTCGGCCCAGACGGCGCGGTTGCGGGACGTCGAAAAGCCCTTGCCGTTGAGCGTAATGAACCCGGAGGCCATGACAGCGCGCGGTTCGGTGTAGCCCGCGCCCTTGAGCATCGCTGGCCAGAAGACGGTGTGGTGCTGGATGATGTCGCGGCCGATGATGTGAACGATGTCACCGCCGGACGAGGTCCGGCGAGCCTCCGAATCCTCGCCGGATTCAGAGACACCGGACTCCTTCCACGCCTGCTCCCAGTCGAAGGTGTCGGCACCGACGCGCTCTGTGTACTGCTTCGTCGAGGCGATGTACTCGATTGGGGCGTCCACCCAGACGTAGAGGACGAGTTCGTCCTCTTCGTCGCCGGGGTAGTCGATACCCCAGTCCATGTCACGGGTGATACACCAGTCCTGCAGTTCGCCTTCGATCCAGTCTCGCGGCTGGTTCTGGGCGTTCGAGGTCCCTTCGAGGCGGTCGATGAACTCCTGAAGGTACTCTTGCAGGTCGGAGACGGCGAAGAACTTGTGTTTGCGTTCGCGGTACTCTGCGGGGTTGCCGGTGCGAACCGAAGTCGGGTTCTCGATTTCGCCGGGTTCGAGGTGGCGACCACAGCCTTCGTCACATTCGTCGCCGCGGGCGTGTGCGCCGCAGTACGGACAGGTCCCCTCGACGTAGCGGTCAGGGAGCCACTGGTCTGCGTCAGGGTCGTAGGCGACCGGAATCTCCTTTTCGTAGACGTAGCCCTCGGCTTCGAGGGTGCGGACGATTTCCTGTGTCAGTTCGGTGTTCGTCTCGTCGTGCGTGTGGCCGTAGTTGTCGAAGTCGATGTTGAAACGTGGGAACGTCACCTTGTACTTCTCGTGGTGGCGAAGCGCGAACTCCTCGGGCGTGACGCCTTCATTCTCGGCGTTGACGGCGACTGGGGTGCCGTGCATGTCGGACCCGCTGACGAAGGCGGTCTCTTGGCCGAGTGTTCGCAGCGAGCGACTGTAGATGTCGCCGCCGACGTACGTTCGAAGGTGGCCGATGTGGAGGTCGCCGTTGGCGTAGGGCAACCCGCACGTCACCACCGCTGGGTTCTGTGTCGGAAAGTCCTCGTGGCTCATATATGTCGTGTATCTCGGATGCGGGCCTAAAGCCCGCCGGTACGGATGCGTCTAGCAGTCGATGCGGAGACGGCCCGGGGTTCGCCGGGTTCGGACTCGCCGTGTGTTACCGCGACGAGCGCCGAGAACGGGTCCACCCGTGGCTAAAAGGAAGTGCGCATGCGCATGTTGTCGGGGAGGCCCGTCGCTGTCACATCGGGAAGAAGAGCGAGAGTGAATATAAAAGGTGCGGCTACAGTAGATTCGGATAGGTTCAGATAACCGCCGCGATAGCCTCGATACCGGCGAGCGTCACGATGAGACGGCCACACGACCCGACGAACGTCGCCGCGGCGAACTTAACGTAGTCGTCTTCGAGGACGGCGAAGGCGTAGATGGAGAGCGTGTCGGGAAAGCCGGGAACACAGAGCGCGGCGGCGAGACCGGCGAAGCCCCAGTTCTGGGCGATTTGGACCGCCTGCCGCTCGGACCACCCCATCACGTCCACCGGGAGTCGTTGGAGAAACCGCTCGAAGTAGCCCGACTCTTTCGTCTCGCGGCCGATGTGGAACGCGAAGACGCTGCCCGCCGCCTTTCCAGCGCCGCTGACGAGGATGATGAGCGCGAGGCGGAGCCCACGGGACAATCCGAGGTCGAGGGGTGCCGCGAGAACGATTTCGCTCACGCCGGGGAGGGCAAAGGCGATGAGGAACGAGTAGACGAAGATGATGGCCAATCCGACCCACCCGGTCGCCGTCTCGACGAGTGAAGCGAGCCACGAGAAGTCGGGAAAGAGGCCCAACGCCAAATCAGTGAGCGATACGAACGCGGCGAGTGTCACACCAGAGGGTCACAACTAGGCGGTTGTAAGCTTTCAGGTTCGGGTTAGTTGCGAACCGGGCCTCGTGCGATATCGTCGAGGTCTGCGAGGAACGCCCGAAGCGACTCGCGGGTGACGTGCGGCATGCACACGACGCGGAGTTCGCCGGAGGCGGTCCGCGAGATGCGCCACCCGAGGTCCCGAAGCGACTCGAATTCGGGTTCAGGGAGGCGAGCGGCCACCAACGGCAGTTCCGGTTCGACAGCGTCGTAGCCGCGCGTGACGAGTTCGTTGTAGAACCAGTTCGCATTCGCCTGCTGGCGTTCGTACGTCTCGCGGTAGCCGTCGGGCCACAGTTCGCGCATCGCGGCCGCGGCGGACGCGACGCCAGCACCGCTTCGCGTTCCGGTGAGACTCGCCTGCGACGCGGATTCGAGATACGGCGTGTCGACTGCCAGCGCGTCCAGCACCTCCTTGTTCCGGAAGAGGAGGCCGCCCGCGGGGACGACCGCCTGCCCGTACTTGTGAGGGTCGATGGTCATGGAATCGACCGGCGCGTGGGCGAACGACCACTCGTGGTCGGTAAAGGGGAGGATAAAGCCGCCCCACGCGGCGTCGACGTGCATGAGCGCGCCAGCGTCGTGTGCGATGTCGGTGAGTTCTGGAATCGGGTCGACGCGGCCGAACTCGGTGGTTCCGGCGACGCCCGCGACGAGAACCGTGTGGTCGTCCACCGCTTCGCGGACCGCCTCGATGTCGGCCCGGTAGTCTGAACCCACTGGGACGATTCGCAACTCGACGCCGAGCACGTCGGCGGCCTTCTGGAAGCTAAAGTGGATGCTCTCGGGGGCGACGACGTTCGGGTCGTCGTCTCGGATGAGGTTTCGCGCGGCTCGAATCGCCTGAATATTCGCCTCTGTCCCGCCGCTGGCGATGTAGCCGTGTGGGTCGTCGAGGCCGGTTATCTCCCCGAGGGACGCGAGGGCGTCCTCCTCCTGGGCGGCCACTGCCTGATAGGTGGCTGGGTCGCCGGGATTCGTCGCCAGAAATCGTTCTGCGGCCTCGCGGGCGGCCGGATGTGGCTTGGTACACATCGACGAGAGGACGCGGTCGAACTGTTGCGGTGCCGCGCGCTGCATGCATCCCTGTATATGGGCACCCAGTATATCGGTTCCGCTCCATTGCGACGGTGTGGCTCACCCCGTGATACATGTCGAGCGGCAGGCTCACCCTGTCACGAGCGTCGAGAGAAACAGCGTCGCGTTGTAGAGCGCGTGGACCGCGATTGGTGCGACGAGGTTGTCAGTGCGCTCGTAGACGGTCCCAAGGACTGCGCCGACGAGAAACAGCGTCGCAAGCGGGACGAGCACGAGGACGCCGCCGCCGACGAAGTTGAAGACGTGGAGCGACGCGAAGAGAGCGCTGGCGAGACCGATAGCACCGACGGGACCGAACGTCGCCCGCAGTCGCCCCTGAACCGCGCCGCGAAACAGCAGTTCCTCGGCGGGCGCGATGACGACGATAGACAGGAGCGCGAGCGCGACGAGCAACCCCGGGTTTGCTTCCGCTGCATCGCCGACGACCGACTGAAGCGGACTGAGGTCGACGAACGTCGATGCCACGACAAGAAGCGACACGGCACCGAAACTTCCGAGCAGTCCGAGACCGACCCACTGCAAGTCGTGCCGTGTGGGGACGCGAACGGGCACCCCGTCGAGAAGAGTCACGGTGGCGAGGATGCCGACGGTGGCGAACGCCAGTTGCGACGGTATCAACGCGGCGAGCAGGACGACACTCGGACTCTCCGCCAACGGGATACCGAGGGCAACGAGCGGAACGAACACCGCGAGGGTAAGGACGATTCCGAGGAGGAGACTGGTGACGACGAGTGCGATAGCGACGGCAACGGCGCGAAGGTGGGCGACGATACCCGCTCGGGCGGCGGTTGACTCGGCGGAAGAGGACATCGGAGAATCACAGACCTCACGGTACGAAGAGACGGGCGAGACGGACAAAAAGGCGAGCCTCGGTTTCGTGGGCGATTCGTGCTGACGCGAATGTGAGAGCGACGTGCGCGTCAGTGTGTGCGGGGAGAGCGCGTCCCGGTGAGAGGGGAGAGCGCGTCCCGGTGAGAGGGGAGAGCGCGTCCCGGTGAGAGGGGAGAGCGCGTCCCGAGGCCTCAGCGGACCGAGTCGAGGAGGAGACGCTGCTCGACGCGCTTGACCTCGTGTTGTACGTCACGGACGGCGTCGATGTTGGCCGAGATGGAACTGACGCCGTTGTCGACGAGGAACTGGACCATCTTCGGTTTCGAACCGGCCTGGCCGCAGATACTCGTCTTGACGCCCTCTTCGCGGCACGCTTCGATGGTGTCGCCGATGAGTTTGAGCACGGCCGGGTGGAGTTCGTCGTAGAGGTCGGCGACGTGCTCGTTGTTGCGGTCCACCGCGAGGGTGTACTGCGTCAGGTCGTTCGTCCCGAAGGAGGCGAAGTCGATGCCCACGTCGGCGAGTTCGCGGATGCCGAGCGCCGCGGCCGGAGTTTCAATCATGACACCCCACTCGCGCTTTTCGGGGTCGATACCCGCTTCTATCATGTGCTCTTTCGCCTGCAACACGTCTTCGGCGTCGTTGACGAGGGGGAACATGATTTCGACGTTGTCGTACCCCATGTCGAAGAGTCGCCGGAACGCGTCGAGTTCGAGGCGGAAGACGCTCGGGTTGTCGAGGCCGCGGCGGATGCCACGGAACCCGAGCATCGGGTTGTGCTCGCGCGGTTCGTTCTCGCCGCCTTCGAGTTGGCGGAACTCGTCTGTCGGCGCGTCGAGGGTGCGAACCCGGACGGGTCGCGGGTAGAACTCCTCTGCGACCTCACGAACGCCGGAGATAATCTCGTCGACGTAGGCGCGCTCGCCGTTCTGCTCGATGTAGCGCTCGGGCGTCTTGCCGAGCGTCAGCACCATGTGCTCGATGCGGAGCAGGCCGACACCGTCTGCGCCGGTCGCTGCGGCGCGTTCCGCGGCTTCCGGAATCGAGACGTTGACCTTGACCTCCGTCGCAGTCATCGGCTTGACGGGCGTCTTGGGACGTGCTTCCTCGACGGGTTGGCGCTGTTTCTCTTCGGGTTCCTCGCCCTCGCGGATGGTCCCCTTGTCGCCGTCGATGGTGATGACATCGCCGTCGGAGATGGTCGCGGTTGCGTCGCCGGTACCGACAACGGCGGGAACGCCGAGTTCGCGCGAGACGATAGCGGCGTGGGAGGTCATGCCGCCCTCGTCGGTGACGATGCCGGCGGCACGCTTCATCGCGGGCACCATGTCGGGCATCGTCATCTCGGTCACGATGATGTCGCCTTCGCCCACCTGGTCGAGGTGGTCGAGTTTCGTGACGATGCGGGCGCGACCCGAAGCGATGCCGGGGCTTGCGCCGAGACCACGCAGGAGCACGTCGCCGTTACCGGTCGAGGACGATTCCGTGGTTTCCGAATCGTCTTCCTCGCCCGAAATCGTCGTAATCGGGCGCGACTGGAGCATGTACACTTCGCCCTCGTAGACGGCCCACTCGACGTCCTGCGGTGCGTCGTAGTGGTCTTCGACCAGTTCGCCGAGTTCGACGAGTCTGTCGAGTTCCGCGTCCGAGAGGACGCGTGCGTGGCGCTTTTCGTTCGGCACCTCGCGGTCGACGGTTTCGCCGGTCTCCTCGTCGCGGATGCACATCATCTTCTTGTCGGCGATGGTGGCCGTCTCCACCTCGCCGGTCTCGCGACTGACGACGTAGTTGTCGGGCGAGACGGTGCCGGAGACGACGGCTTCGCCGAGGCCCCATGCGGCTTCGACGATGACCTGTTCGTCGCCCGTCGAGGGGTGCCGCGTGAACATCACACCAGACTTCTCGGAGTCGACCATTTGCTGGACGACGACCGCGATATCGACCTTGTCGTGGGGGAAGCCCTTCCGGTTGCGGTAGTAGATTGCGCGCTCGGAGAACAGGGACGCCCAGCACTCCTTGACGCGCTCGAGGAGGTCGTCCTCGGTGACGTTGAGGAACGTCTCTTGCTGCCCCGCGAAGGAGGCGTCAGGAAGGTCTTCCGCCGTCGCCGAGGACCGAACCGCGACGAAGGCGTCTCCCTCACCGAGACTCCCGTAGGCGTCGAGAATCTCCTCGCGCACACTCTCGGGCATCGGCGCCTCCATGATGAGGTCGTGTGCTGCCTCGTGAGCCGCTTTCAGCGCCGCAGAGTCTTCGTGGTCGACGTCAACCGCGGAGAAGAGTTCGTCGTCGATTCCCGAGTCCTCGATGAAGGAACGGTACGTGCCCGCCGTTACGACGAACCCCGGCGGGACCGGAAGCCCCGCGCTCGTGAGTTCGCCCAGTGACGCGCCTTTGCCGCCGACCAGGTCAAGGTCGTCGGACCGTACGTCGTCCAGCCAGACTACAGCCATGTGGTATCAGTATGGTCCCACACACCGATAAAGAAGTTTGCGAACGTCACATGAGTGAATAAAAACTCACTCGGAGGCGAGTATGAAATTGTTGCTCGAACCGAAATTCGGGCGTTTCGGGCCACAGAGCGGCCATCGACGCGAGTCGCACAGAATACTTCCTCGTTGTTCGTGTGGAAAGCCAATGTATCTTTGGATTCGACTAGATAGTCCGGTCGAACACACTGTCCGTTCGTCCGAGGGAAGCAACAGGGAAGCGGGGTCGGCGAGGGGTTCTTAGTCGTTCACCGCGTTATTTCTAGCGTGTTCCCGGAGTGGACAGTTCTGCTCCCGTCGTGGCTCGTCGTCGGCCTCGTAGTGGGTGCAGCGACCTCTGTTGTGGTCGCCGGAATCTTCGTCGTCGGCAACCGCCTCTTTCCGGAGCCACAGGTCTCCGCTGCGACCCGAGTCGACGGCGTCGGTCGTCGCCGCCACGAAATCCGCGACTACCTCGCCGCTATCGACGAGCAATTCGTCGAAGACTGGTCCATCCACGGCGAGGAAATCGCGTTCTACCTCCCCGAGCGAGGGGTCGCCATCACGTTCGACGCACAGGCGTTCTTCCGCCTCGAACGGGCCGGGGTCTACACCGTACTGTGCGAACACGAGATGCCGGGCCACCAACTCGGACGGCGACTCCCGTTCGACGTGCCAACCATCGAACCGGAACTGTCTGACTTCGACGACCCCGTCTCGGCAGCGTTCGACAGACTGGGTGTCTCTCCGAACGCGTCCACCAGTACGGTCCGAGATGCGTATCGGAATCAGGTAAAAGACGTTCACCCCGACCACGGCGGCGACAGTGAGAGTTTCCGCCAACTCCGCGAGGCGTACGCGATGGCGCGCGACCACGCCGAGGACTGATTCTTCGAGAAGGGGGCCGCCCACCTCCGAAAAGGAGCCTACGGTTCTGTCACTTCGAACATCACGCCCGCGTCACGGAGTGCATCCGTCACGCGCCCGGCGGCGTCGGTGCTGGCGACGACGACGGCGTCGAGGCCGCGAGCGGCGGCGTCCGCGGCGACCTCACCCGGTGCGAACCACGTCGTGAGGTCGACGTTCGCTCGTCGGCAGGCGACGACCGCTTCGACGCCGCTGGCGACGACGATATCCGCATCGTCGCAACTCGCCGCGAGCGCATCAAGGTCGGCCTCAGCGCTCCCGCCGAGTCGTGCCGGTTGAAGTTGCAGGACACGCACGGTTCCGGGTTCCATTTCGATGACGCCCTCGAACCCGGTGACGCTCACGTCGCCGCCCGCCTCCGCGTCGGTAGTTGCGACGCCGATTGCCGGCCCTTCCTCGCCGGGTTCGGCGTGGAGGAGACCGTCTCGAATCGAGAGCGTCACTGTCTCGCCCGAGGAGATGTCGTCGGTCGCAATGTAGGCGTCCTCGTTGACGCTCTCTAAGACGTCGTCTGTGACGTGTTCGGCGAAGCGCTGGAGGGCGCGAACCTCCTGAAAGAGCCAATCGACGCCCTGTTTGGTCACGCGATAGCGCGAGCGCCCCTCCTTTTCGACCAGTCCGTCCTCGACGAGACCGCGGATGTACTCGGAGACTGCCTGACTTGTCACGCCGACCGCCTCGGCAATCTCGCCTTGGCTCACGGCGGGTTGGCGTTCGGCAATCTCGGCGAGGATGCGGAGTCTCGTCGCTGTTCGCTTGTCCTCGAGGGGGCCGCTCATAACCCGATTGACGGACCCGTCTCCTAAAAAGGCCCCCGCTCCGCCGCCGTCGGGCCGCTCGATTCGTCGCTTTTGTGTGGCGGAGCGCCTTTGTCCGCGCCACCCCTCCTACTGAGCGTGCTCAGTCTCGCCGTGCGTGACCGCGCCATCTACCTCCCGACTGCCGACGCCCTCGTCCTTTCTGACCTCCACGTCGGACGCGCCGAAGCGCCGGACGTGTCGTACCCGCTTGGCGAGCGCACGGACCTCTCACAACGCCTCGCGGCCCTCTGCGAGGAGTTCGACCCCCGTGAGGTCGTCTTTGCCGGTGACGTGCTCCACCGATTCGACCGCGTTTCAGACCGTGCTGTCGAGACGGTCGAACTGCTCGCGGAGACGTGCCGAGACGCCGGGTCGCGTCCCGTGTTCGTCGCGGGCAACCACGACACGATGCTCGCCGAGGTGTGGTCGAGCGACGACCACGACGAGAAGCAGTCGGCCAACCTCCACGACGAGAAGCAGTCGGCCGACCTCCACCACGAGTACCGACTGGACGACAATTCATTGATTTCACACGGCCACCGCCACCCGGACGGGTCGTCTCACCTGCACGTCGTCGGCCACGACCACCCGACTCTCACAATCGACGGCCGAACGCGGCCGTGCGTCCTCTACGGTCCCGAGGCGTATCGCGGCGCGGACGTGTTGATGCTCCCGGCGTTTACCCGACTCGCGGGCGGCGTCGAGGTAAATCAGATGCGCGCTGCCGACTTCCAGTCACCGATGGTACAAGACGTGGGCGCGTTTCGGCCGCTCGTTCGCGACGAGGAAGCTGGCGAGACGCTCACGTTTCCGCCGTTGGAGAAACTGCGGCGGTTGCTCTGAGGTCCGACAGAGGCGAGCAGGTCAGTTCGTGAGGTCTCGAGTGATGGCTTCGGCTGCCTCACGGCCGCTCCGTATCGCGCCTTGAATCGACGACCACGCGGTGTAGTCACCCGCGAGGTAGGCCCGCCCGGCGGGGTCGCGGGTGTCGGGAAGTGAATCGTGAACGCCCGGCGGTTGGGAGAACTGCGCGAACGAGACGTAGTCGGTGTGGAGTCGTTCGAGGTTGGGGAAGTAGCGCTCGGGATACCACGCTTCGAGCGTTCGGCGCGTCTGCTCGAACAGGGCTTCTTCGGACTCGTCCTGTACGGCCGACCCAAGGAACGTCGCGCTCAGGAGTTCCATCCCGTCGGGGGCGTACTCGGGTGCGACGGTCGAAAGTGGGACGATTGTGTTAGGGTCGGGGTCGGCCGCATTGAGCATAATTCGTTTGCCCGCGTCCAGCCCGCTGTCGGCGGGTAGCGTGTAGTATTGGGTGACGCACCCGCGCGCCTCGTTCGGAATCGACTCGACGCCCGTCAGTCGCCGCGCTTCCTTCGGGTCGGTCGCAACGACGACCGCATCGGCTGCTATCGACTCGTAGCCGGTGGTGACGACTGCACCGTCAGCATCGCCGCGAAGCGACTCCACGCGCTCGCCGAGACGAATCGTCGCCCCTTCATCGCGGGCGGCCGCCGCGAGCTGTTCAGGAATCGCCTGCATCCCCTCGGCGGGGACTGCGGTCGACCCAGTCGAGAGCATTTTGAAGGTGTACTCGAAGACGCGTTTCGACGTGGAAAGCGACCGGTCGAGGGTGATGCCGCCGTAGAAGGGCGCGACGAAGTGTTCGATGAAGTCCTCGGAGAAGCCCCAGTCACGGAGGTGGTCGCGGATGCTCCGGTCGGGAGCGTCGAATATCTCGGCCTCGTCGCGCGTACTCACGTCCTGTCTGAGCGCGAGGGTTCGGAGTTTGTCGCTCATCGTGACCTCCGGGTTTCGGAGGGAGTCGAACAGGCTCTCGATGTCCCGGAACGGGTCGGAGAGCACGGACCGCCGACTCGGCCGACAGATGGTCGCCCCCGGCGTGAACCGCCGCAGGTCGAGGGCGTCGAGGTCGAGTTCGCGTCGGACCTCGGGGTAGTCGGTCAAGAGGACCTGAAACCCGCGGTCGAGGGTGTAGCCGTCTTTCGTCCGGGTTCGGACGCGACCGCCGACTTCGTCACGGCGTTCGACGACGGTGACCTCGGCCCCGTCGGTGGCGAGGTGCCGCGCGGCGACGAGCCCCGCGAGTCCCGCGCCGACGACCACGATGTGACTATCGTCCATACCCCGTCTCTTGGACGGACGACACAAAGCCCCTGCGGGTGTCCGCCATCGGCCGACGAGAAGGGCTTAGTCCCTCCCCCCGTAAGGGCCGCCTATGCAATCGTCCGACACGTTCTCCGGGCTGGAGTGTGCGGCGACCGGCACCGAGTACGACGCCGACGCGACCGGTCGTAGTGAGGCTGGTGCGCCGCTCGACCCGACCTACGACCTCGATGCCGTCGAGTGGGATGCCGAGACGCTCGCCGAGCGCCCGTACGATACGATGTGGCGGTACCGCGAACTACTCCCATTTTCTGCCCCCGTGACCGCGAACGAGGGCGCGACGCCACTCGTCGACGCATCTTCACTCGGCGACGAGGCGGCGGTTGGGTCGCTTCTCATCAAGGACGAAGGCCGCAACCCGACGGGCACGTTCCTCGACCGGGGCTTCTCACTGGCGGCGACGGCGGCCCGCGAGGTCGACGCTGAAGTCGTCGCGCACGCCTCTCCCGGCAACGGGGCGCAGTCGGCGGCGTCCTACGCGGGTCTCATCGACGTTCGCTCCTACGGCTTTGTCCCCTCGCGGACCCCGTTCCCGAACAAGGCGATGGTGAACGTCCACGGCGGCCAGATGAACGTCGTCGGTGGCCGGTATCCCGACGCGCTGTCGGCGCTCCACGAGAAACTCAAGAGCGACTGGTACACGCTGCAGGAGTTCGACAACCCCTACCGTCACGAGGGCGCGAAGACCATCGCCTACGAAATCGCCGAACGACTCGACTGGGATGTTCCTGACTGGGTCGTCCTCCCTGCCGCCACGGGCGAACTCGTCTACGGCGTCTTCAAAGGCTTCAGCGACCTCGTCGAACTCGGTCTCGTGGACGAGGTTCCGCGTCTCGTCGCGGCGCAACCCGAGGGGTGCGCGCCTCTCGCAACTGCGTGGGAGGCCGGAAACGACGAGGTCGAAACCTGGAACCAACCCGATACTATCGTCGGCGAACTGGAGATTCCAGACCCCGAAGGCGGGTCGCTCGCGCTCCGTGCCATCGAGGAGTCCGACGGCCTCGCAACGACAGTCAGCGACGACGACGCTCTCGAATCGGCAGTCACCGCGGCACAGGCAGCAGGCGTCGAAGTCGGTGCGGCAGGTGGCGTCGCGCTCGCGGCCGTCTGGGACCTCGCAGACGAGTTCGACGAGGACGATTCCGTCGTCGTCGTCAACACCGAGTCCGGGACGAAGAACGCCGACATCCTCCGAAGCCATCTGATGGGTCAGGGCATCTGAAGCGTCGATTTTCTCCACCAGATATTTGTTTTAGACTCGTCTAATCCGGGGTATGTTGAGCGACGTGATGGAGGATTATTTGAAGGCAATTTACTCCCTCCAGATGGAACACGGCCCGCCGGTGTCCACGTCCGATATCGCCGAGCACCTCGGGAAGACGCCCCCGACGGTGACGAGCATGATCGGCAAACTCGAAGACCGCGGACTGGTCGAACGCGAGAAGTACAAAGGCGTCGAGTTGACCGACGAGGGCCAAACCGTCGCACTCGAAGTGTTACGCCACCACCGCCTGCTCGAGGCGTATCTCACGGAACATCTCGACTACTCGTGGAGCGAGGTTCACGAGGAGGCCGACGCGCTCGAACACCACATCAGCGAGGAGTTCGAGCGCCGTGTCGCCGCCGCGCTCGGCAATCCGAAGGTGGACCCCCACGGCGACCCGATTCCAAGCGCCGACCTGACGCCGCCGGACTCCTCGGGTCTCTCGACGCTCTCGGACCACGACGTCGGCGACACGCTCGTCGTCTGTCGAGTCAGCGACCGCAACCCCGAGGAACTGGAATATCTCTCGGATGCGGGAATCACCCCCGAGACGGTCATCGAAGTGACCGACATCGCACCGTTCGGGATGGTTACGGTCCGTGTCGTCGAAACCGACACGGAACAGAGCCTCCCCGACTCCGTCGCTCGCACGATTCGCGTTCGCACCCCCGACGAAGACTGTGACGACGGAGGTGTGACCACTGCGTGACCGCATGGACGGAAATTCTCGTCGTCGCACTCATCGCCCAGTTGGCCGTCCTGCCGGGTGAGAAGGGACAGTTCATCATCGCCGGTCTCTCGACGCGGTACGACCCGAAAGTCGTCGTCGCGGCGGCCGGGTCGGCGTTCGCCATCTGGACCGCGCTCGAAATCTCGCTCGGACAGGTACTCAAGACTGCCCTGCCACCGGTCGCGCTCGACGCGGTCACCGCGATACTGTTTACTCTCTTTGCGGTGCTGTTGTTCCGCGCGGCACTGTCTGGTGACAACTCTCCCGCAGTGACCGACGGTGGCTTCTCGGAAGACGGCAGTGCGGAGGACGAGTTCACACCGTCCGTGTTCGGCCGCGAACTCACGAGCACGCGCTTCGGTGGCTTCTTCCCCATCTTCGCGATGATGGCGGCCGGTGAGGTTGGCGACAAGACCCAACTGGTCACTATCGGACTCGCCGTGCAGTACGGCGCGCACCCGGCGATTTGGGCGGGCGAGATGCTCGCGATTATCCCGGTGAGCATCGCCAACGCGTACTTCTTCCACCGGTTTTCAGACCGCTTCGACACGCGCACGGCGTATCTCGGTGCCGCCGCGCTGTTTGGCTTTTTTGCCCTCGACACAACCGTCGCCATCTTCACCGGATTTTCAGCGTGGGAGACGCTCGTCGAGGCCCTTGCCGACGCGTTGCTGTCGCTCTTCTGACCAGCCTGCCACCCCGTATCAGTCCTTTCGCGTGATTTTTCACGACTACAGCCCAAGCGTAGTCGATGTCTACGCTCCCTTCACTCGGTGCCGGGTTAGTCTTCGGCCTCGCCCTCGCCGCCCCGCCCGGCCCGATGAACGCCGTCATCGCAGAGGAGAGCGTCGTCCGCGGATGGGCCGCCGGTGCACGCGCCGGATTCGGTGCGATGAGCGCCGACGCGCTGTTTTTCGTCCTCGCCGCGTTCGGCCTCGTTGCCTTCGTCGAACAGTTCCCGACGATTCGCGGCGCGATGGTCGGCGCTGGTGGCGTTCTCATGCTCTACTTCGCCTACGGTGCCGCACAGGAGACAAACACGACCTTCCGAGAGGCCGCCGACCCCGACACCGACAGCGCCGGGTTCACGAAAGCGTTCCTCCTCGCGCTGACGAACCCGTACCAGATTCTCTTCTGGCTCACTATCGGCGTCGGCTTGCTCGAAACCGGGACGGTTGACGTGCTCTCGCACACCCCCTACGTCGGCGCGTCACTCTCGAACCTCCTCATCGTCGAGACGGGGACGCCCGCGCTCATCGTCGGCTTCTTCGGCGGTATCACCATCTGGGCAACTGGCTTCCCGGCGGCGCTCGTCGCGGCCGAACAGCGAGTCGATTCGTTTGCTCCGGTTGTCGCCGGTATCAGCGCCGTCGTCCTCGGCGGGTTCGGCGTCTTCTTCCTCTGGGACGCGGTACAGGCGCTCGTCATCTGAGACCGGGGCGGGCGTTCAAAAATTGGAGTCGGCAGTCGCCTCAGTTCACATGTCGCCGACGATGTCGTCGCCGAGCGTGTTGAGGTAGTTGCCGTGATCGTCGCCGACCTGACTTTCCACGTCGTGATCCGTGTAGTTCGCGGGCGGCGTGTCGCCGCTTTCGACGCCGGTCTCACCGAGCGCCTGGTCGAATTCGATGGTGTTGTAGACCCACTGGAGGACATCGTCGGCCTCGTTGTGGTAGTTGTGGACGTGACCTGCGCGGTCGCGGATGGCCTCGTACGTCGCGCGGCCCTCCTCTTTTCCGGGCACTTCGTTGTCCGTCGCAGCGCCGAGCGGGTGCATCGTTTCGATTTTGTACCCCGGGTCGGTCCACGCGCTGCGACCGTCGAGCGTTCGAAGCGCGCTGAAAATGACTTGCGCACCGAGCGAGTGGCTGGCGAACCGAATCGTCGTTTCCGGGGAGGCACGCTTGACGTCGAGTGCGAACTGTGCGAGTTTTCGGCCGTTCTTCTGGGCGATTTCTTGAGCCTCGAACCACCCGAACTCCCAGCCGTCTCCTTTGTCGCTGTCCCACGTGTACCCGACGACCGCGCCGTCGTAGCTAGCCTCACTGAGTTTGGTGTCCGCTTTGGCTATCTTGTCGAGGGCCGCCTGTTCTGGGTCGTCCCTATTCTTGTCCCAACCGTGGGCGAACACGGTCAGGTCGGAGACGCTACCGGTGTCCACGATAGGAACGTCGCCGGAGGTGTCGTAGCCGCGAGCGGTGTGGCCGGACGTGAGATTCGCATCGTCGTCGAAGTGGTCGCGGGTCGAGACGTACGGAACCGACGCGGCCGCCCCGGACGTCGCACCGAAGACGGTGAGTCCAGAAATCGTTGCTGCTGTCGTCTTGAGGAATCGTCGTCTGCTTGCCATGGTATGCGTACCCGTGTGATGGCGGGTGCCTTTGCTGTGCACCGGGGTATGTTAAATCATACGACAGTTTGATAGTTTGATATATTGTTCCGTACGAAGAGATGGGTACCCTCCTGAGACGAGAAACACTATGAACCGGCGTAGCCGACTTTCGGCTATGTTCGATAAATCGACGTGGATCAAACTCCCGCGGAACGTACTCCAGGGCCACGGCGTGCTCGACCAACTCGGCGACGCGGTGGCCGAACTCTACCTGTCTGGGTCGCCGCTTCTCGTCACGAGTCCCACCCCCGAGCGTATCGCTGGCGACCGCGTCAGAGAGCAGTTCGAAGGCGTCGAGACGGTCACTTTGGACCGAGCGAGTTTCGAGTCGGTCGAACGCGTCGTCGAAGTAGGTCGCGAGCACGACGTGGGCTACCTCATCGCCCTTGGCGGCGGGAAGCCAATCGACGTGGCGAAGATGGCGTCCGACCGCCTCGACTGCGGGTTCGTCTCGGTTCCGACCGCCGCGAGCCACGACGGTATCGTCTCCGGGCGCTCGTCGATTCCCGAGGGCGACACCCGCCACTCGGTCGCTGCCGACCCGCCTTTGGCCGTCGTCGCCGACACGGAACTCCTCGCGGAGTCGCCGTGGGAACTCACGACTGCCGGCTGTGCCGACATCATCTCGAACTACACGGCGGTCAAAGACTGGGAACTCGCCCACCGTCTGAAGAACGTCGAGTACTCCGAGTACGCGGGCGCGCTCTCGCAGATGACCGCCGAGATGCTCGTCCAGAGTGCCGACTCCATCAAACCCGGTCTCGAAGAGTCCGCGTGGATTGTCACGAAGGCGCTCGTCTCTTCCGGCGTCGCCATGTCCATCGCCGGGTCGTCCCGTCCCGCCTCGGGTGCGGAACACCTCTTTTCGCACCAACTCGACCGCATCGCCCCCGGAAGCGCCCTTCACGGGCATCAGGTCGGGGTCGGCTCGATTCTGACCGAGTACTTCCACAGCGGCGCGCGCGGCGAGTGGCAGGACATCCGTGACGCCCTCTCGACGGTCGGTGCGCCCACCACGGCCGACGAACTCGGCATCGACGACGAAACGGTCATCGAGGCACTGACGACCGCCCACGAGATTCGCGACCGGTACACCATCCTCGGCGACGGCGTGAGCGAGGACGCCGCTATCGAGGCGGCGACGATTACGGGCGTTATCTAAAAGGCTTGACCCCTCTCTTTCCCGACCCGAACCCGAAGAGGCAAGACGGCTCCTTCCTAACCCCCGGCCATGGCAACTGCGAGCGCCGATAACCCGCTGAAGGAACACGCCGCGGCCGTGACCGCCGTCCTCTCGGTCGTCGGCTACACGGTCGTCGTCGGTACCTTCTTCGGCTTGGTCCCCGGCACCGTCTTCCCCGAGTTGTCGCTCGAACAGGTAAACCGCCTCTCGGACGCCATTGCGGTGGTGAACACGCTGAACGTCTTCGTCATCGCGATGGGGTGGCGCTGGATTCGCCGCAACGAGGTTCGAAAGCACAAGGCCGCGATGATTACGTCCTTCACGCTCATCCTCGTGTTCCTCGTGATGTACCTCACGAAAATCGGTGGGGGCGGCACCAAGGAGTTCGTCGGCCCGGCACTCGCGTACTACCCGTATCTGGCGATGCTGGCGATTCACATCATCCTCTCTATCGTCTCGGTACCGGTGGTCCTCTACGCGCTCGTCCTCGGCCTGACGCACTCCGAAGGCGAGTTGCGAACGCAGACCCCGCACCGGAAGGTCGGCCGCATCGCCGCGGGGGCGTGGTTGCTCTCGCTCGCACTCGGCGTCGTCACGTACTTCCTTCTCAACCACATCTACGGATGGGAGTACATCGCCTCGCGGGCGGCCGCGCTCGTCGTTCCGGTCGTCGCCTGAGCGTCCCCGGGAGTCACCTGAGTCGCTTTTCGATGGTCGCCTGAGCCGTTTCCCGATGGCTCCTGAGGGTTCGGCGACCACTCGTCCAGCACCGAAAGCTGTGGATTTTTATTGCATCGCGTAGTGGCGGCGAATATGAAAATCGCGCTCGTCTCGATGTACACGACGCACCACGAAGAGACGGGTGCAACGAGACGGACGCGACGGACGGCCGAACTCCTGACTGACCGCGGCCACGAGGTCACCGTCCTCTGTGCGCAGTGGTGGGACGGCGAAGTGCCGGAGTTCGAACACCAGAACGTAGCCTACCGCCGGGTGACCGAGTCGCCGTCGGTCGGCGCGTTCGCCTCGAAAGTTCCGTTCGTCCTCCGCGATGTTTCGCCGGACGTGATTCAGGTGGTAAACCACCCGCCATCACACGTGACGGCGGTCAAAACTGCGGCACGATTTCTTCGAACCCCGGTCGTCGCCGACTGGTGGAACCGCGACGGCCGCGGTGGTCGACGGGCCTATCGTCGGGCCGCGAAAGCGCCAGACGCGGTCGTCGTCCCCTCTGAGATGGTTCGGACGCAGGTGCGGGAACTGGGCGCGTCGGCCGACGCAACCCGCCTCGTCCCCGAACCGCTCAACATGGGTCTCGTCCGCGACGCTCCGGTCAAAGAGCGCGCGGACGTGGTCTACGCCCGCGACCTCGACGAACACGCGAACGTCGAGAGCTTCCTGCTCGCGCTCGCCGAACTCCGCGACAAAGACTGGGACGCGGTCGTCATCGGCGACGGGCCGGAGCGAGGGGCGGCCGAGCAGACGGCCCGAGACCTCCGAATCGACGACCGCGTCGAGTTCCTCGGCGAACTGCCCGCCGAGAAAGCGGTGCCCATCCTGAAGGGCGCACACGTCTTCGCACAGACCGCGACAGTCGAGCCCTTCGCGACGAACTTGCTGTGGGCGCTCGCCTGCGGGTGCGTCAGCATCGTCGAGTATCAGGCGCGTTCGTCGGCCCACGAACTCGTCGAGGGTCGCGAACGCGGGTCGCTCGTCACGAACCCGCAGGAACTCGCAGACGAAATCGTGGCCGCCCGCAGATTCGACCACCAGACTGTGGACGAGGACTTCGCCTGCTACGACTTCCGCAGCGTCGTCGACCAGTTCGAAGACGTGTATCGAACGGAGAGAGACGACTACGGCTTCTTCTGACGGCGCTCGTCTCCGTTGAAGCAAGATAGCAGGACAGCACCGCCGCTCGCGGCCGGTGAAAATTGGAGAGAGAAGGCGAGATTACTCGTCTATCTCGTAGTCGCCGCCGTACTTCATGAAGAAGTACGCGAGGCCGAGCGTTGCGACCATCGCGAACGAGGTTGCGACGCCGAGCGCCTTTGCACTGTCCGGGACGCTCGGAAGGTTCGCTCCGCCGCCACCACCAACCTCGACAGTCGCAACGTCGCCACCGACGGCGACTGCGCCCTTCATGCCGAGTGCCTTGTGCGGCTCACAGAAGTACTTCGAGATGCCGGCGTCGCCCTCTTCGAAGGTGTACTCGTAGGTCGTCCCGGCTTCGGCGACTGGAGCGCCGGAGTCGAGACCTGCGGAGCCTTCTTCCATCTTGACGTTGTGGCCACCGCCTTCGCCGGTCCATTCCCACGTCACTTTCGTTCCGGGGTCGACCCAGATGCCAGCGGGTGAGAAGGCGAGTGCGCCGCCGTTCCCCTCAGCACCAACCTCGATGGTGACTTCGCTCTGGCCACGAAGGTCTTCGTAGCCGCCATCGATACCATCGAGCCAGCCACCGAAATCGGGTTCTTCCGTTTGCGCCGCGGCCGTTCCCGAGGTGGCGGCAACCGCCGCGCCACCTGCGGCCGCCCCGAGGAACGCCCGCCGAGACATATCCACGTTGCCGTCGGTCATGTCCGGCGCTTGGTGTGGGCCTGTAGTGAATACTTTGGTTCGCGTCGGCCGGACCCCATCGGTCGAGCCTCAATTTGCAGGGTGACGGGACCGGCCGTGGAAAAATTCGCCGCAGTGTGTCGACGCTGTTCAGAGCGTGTAGTCGAAGTCGCCCGTCTCGCTCTCCAAGAAGGCGGTCAAGAGGTCGATGTAGGCGTCAACGTCGTCGACGTGGACGCTCTCGGTGACGGTGTGGAGATAGCGCGTCGGCATCGAGATGGCACCGACAGGCTTCGCACCGTAGGTGTTCTGGAAGCCGCCGGTGTCCGTGCCGCCAGCGGGGAGCAGTTCCATCTGGAACGGAATCTCTTTTTCTTCTGCGACTTTGCGGAGTCGGCGGTGGACCTTCGGGTTCGCGATGGCGCTAGAATCTTTGAGTTTGATACCTGCGCCCTCACCGAGTTCCGTCACGTAGTCCGCGGGGTCGAAGCCGGGCACGTCGTTCGCAACGGTGGTGTCGAGACCGAGCGCGAGGTCGGGGTTGAGGTCGACGCCCAGCGCCTGTGCGCCGCGGAGACCGACTTCCTCTTGGACGGTCGCTGCGAAGTGGATGGTCACGTCGGGGTTCTCGATGCGGCGGGCGGCTTCGAGCATGGCAAACAGGCAGACGCGGTCGTCGATGGCCTTGCCCGTAATGTGGTCGCCCATGCGGACCGTCGTCTGTTCCATCGTCACGAGGTCGCCAACGGAGACTTTCTCTTCGACCGTCTCGCTCGGGAGACCGAGGTCGACGTACTCGTCTTCGACTTTCGGGTCCTTCTTTTTCTGCTCTTCAGTGAGCGTGTGCGGGGGCACAGAGCCGATGACGCCCGTGAGGTCCTCGTCGCCGGTGTGGACGGTGACGCGCTGCGCCTTCAGGACGCGGGGGTCCCAGCCGCCGAGCGCGTCGAGTTGGAGGAACCCGTCGTCGTTGATGTGGCGAACCATGAAGCCAATCTCGTCCATGTGGGCGGCGACGGCGACTTCGTACTCGCCCGTGCCCTCGATGGTCCCGACGACGTTCCCCATCGCGTCGACGCGGACGCGGTCTGTCGTCTCTTCGAGATCCGCGCGGACGATGGCGCGGATTCGGTCTTCGTATCCGGGAACGCCGCTTGTCTCAGTAAGTTCCTTCAGACGGTCGAAGTCGAAGTTCATGGTTGTGCATGATTTGCCGCTGTAGATAAGTCCATCAGTCTTCTCTGAACGTATGGTACTGCCCAACAAACACCAAACGAGTTGTTTGTTGTTCCGGAACTCTTTTCCACTTCTCTGTGGACGTAGCGTGTATGTCCGATGTCGAATCCCAGCTCCGCGAGCAGTTCATGGACGCGTTCGAGAACGCGAGTTTCCCCGTGAAAAATCAGATGTCGCTCGTTCCCGCACTCCCGAACGGTCCGGGCACGAAGTTCGAAGCCGGCGACACGACTATCACGGCGATGGAACTCGCCGCGAAGCTCGGCAAGCACCAGGACTTCCCGTACGAAGACGCAGAGAGTCTCGTCGACGACGTTATCGCGGGACTCAAAGAAGAAGGAATGATCTGAACACGGCATCGACGCCGTACCAGACACCACCGAGCGCTCAGGGAACGGTGGGCCGACCACCTCGCCGACGCCACCGACCCGATACCGCTTTTTGAGGCAGACGCTACCGGAACACCCCGGACTGTCGAGTACGGGGAACGGTCCTCTGTGTCCCCGACCGTCGAGTACAGGCGGAAATCGTCCCCTGAAACTCTTGGCCGCTGAAGGCGCGAGATTCTCGGAGTTCTGACACCCAAACCGATTTCTCGCCACCGCGCCAATGCTGATGGTATGCGAACATACGATATCGAGCGGTATCTCAACATCAGGAGCGCCTACGGTGCCTCCTTCGCTCCCGACGGCGAGCGCCTCTCGTTTCTCATGGACACCACTGGCGTCCCGCAGGTGTGGACCGTGGACGACCCCGGCGTGTGGCCCGAACAACGCACCTTCTACGAGGAGCGCGTCACGTTCGCGTCGTGGTCGCCGGAGAATCCCGAACTCATCTTCGGGATGGACAAGGGTGGAAACGAGCGCCAGCAGTTGTTCCGCCTCGAACCCGACACGGGCGTCATCGAGGACCTAACCCAGAGCCCCGACGCCAAGCACCGCTGGGGCGGATGGAGCCACGACGGCGAGCAGTTCGCCTTCACCTCGAACCGCCGGGATAATTCGGTCTTCGACGTGTACGTGCAGGCCCGCGACGAAACGGAATCCGACGCCCGACTCGTCCACGAAGGCGACGGATGGCTCACCCTCGGCGGCTGGTCACCGGACGACTCGAAACTCATCGTCGCCGAGGCGTACTCGAACTTCGACCAGGACGTGTCTGTCCTCGACCTCGCCACCGGCGAACTGACGCACATCACGCCACATCAGGGAACCGTTCGATTCCAGAGCGCCACGTGGGGTCCCGACGGCGAGAACGTCTATATGGTGTCGGACCGCGGCAGCGACACGCTCGAACTCGTCCGCTACAACCTCGATTCGGGTGAGTTCTCGCTCGTCGAATCCGGCGGTGACTACGAAATCGAAGGTGTCGGCATCGACGAAGAGTCACGGCGTATCGTCTACGCCCGCAACGTCGAGGGGTACACCGAACTCACGTTCGGCGAACTCACCGCCCCGGGCGAAATCGACACGTTCCCCGAACCGGTCCTTCCGAAGGGTGTCGCGGGCGGTATCTCGTTTTCGCCGGATGGAGACCGCGCTGCTGTCACCGTCACTGCAAGCGCCGACACCGCGAACGTCTACGTCGTGGACCTCCAGACCGGCGAGGCCGAACGCTGGTCGCGCGCGGCCACGGCGGGCATCCCGAGAGACACGTTCGTCCCACCCGAACTCGTCCACTATCCGACCTTCGACGGGCGGGACATTCCCGCCTTTTTCACGCTTCCCGAGGAGTCACCCGAGGGCGAGACGCCCGTCATCGTCGACATCCACGGCGGCCCCGAGTCGCAGCGTCGCCCGTCGTTCTCGGCGGTGAAACAGTACTTCCTCTCGCGGGGCTACGCCTACTTCGAACCGAACGTCCGCGGGTCTGCGGGCTACGGGAAGGCCTACGGCCACCTCGACGACGTGGAAAAGCGCATGGACTCCGTGGCCGACATCGAGGCGGCGGTCGGATGGCTCCACGACCACCCGGCGG
Organism: Haloferax sp. S1W; assembly: GCF_044593955.1. Lineage (GTDB taxonomy): Archaea > Halobacteriota > Halobacteria > Halobacteriales > Haloferacaceae > Haloferax. Next base: position 1,677,826 of record NZ_CP172595.1, on the reverse strand, counting down.
TCGCCCCCGACAAAATCGTCGCTATGGGTGGCTCCTACGGCGGTTTCATGGTCCTCGCGTCGATGACCGAGTATCCCGACTTGTGGGCCGCTGGCATCGACATCGTCGGTATCGCCAACTTCGTCACGTTCCTCGAAAACACCGGCGACTGGCGGCGCGAACTCCGCGAGGCCGAGTACGGGTCGCTCGAAGAGGACCGTGAGTTCCTCGAATCTATCTCGCCGCTCAACAACATCGAGAAGATTCGCGCCCCGCTTTTCGTCCTCCACGGCGAGAACGACCCACGCGTCCCCGTAAGCGAGGCGCATCAACTCGTCGAGGAGGCGCGCGAACACGCCCACGTCCGCGAACTCATCTTCGACGACGAAGGCCACGGCTTCTCGAAGCTCGAAAACCGAATCGAGGCGTACTCGCAAATCGCCGACTTCCTCGACGAGTTCGTCGGCGGGCCACGCAACTGAGTCGGCCACGCGAGTCGATTCCCAACCTTCCTTATCTTCCGTTAGAGTCAAACCGAGGGGCGGCGAACCACTGCCCATGAGCGCGGACTCGGAACAACAGACTATCCGGTGTCTCATCGCAAAGGTGGGACTGGACGGGCACGACCGTGGAGCACACGTAATCTCTCGCGCCTTCCGCGACGCGGGATTCGAGGTCATCTACTCCGGCCTCCACCGTGCTCCAGACGAGATTATTCAGGCGACGGTCCAAGAGGACGTGAACGTCCTCGGCATCTCCATCCTCTCGGGCGCGCACAACACGCTTGTTCCGAAGGTGATGGACGGCCTCGAAGAGTACGGCGCACTCGACGACACGCTCGTCATCGTCGGCGGCATCATTCCCGAGGAAGACCGTCCGGCCCTCCTCGAAGAGGGAGTCGACGCCATCTTCGGCCCCGGAACGCCGATGCAAGAGACGATAGACTTCGTGAAGGAAAACGCGCCGAAGCGGACGTGACGATGAGTCAGGCGGGGAAATCCGATCTCGTCGAGCGACTCCTCGACGGCGAGCACCGGGCGCTGGCGCGCGTCATCACGAAGATAGAGTCGCGTGCATCCGGCTATCGTGACATCATCTCCGAAATCCACTCGCACACGGGTACGGCGTCGGTTGTCGGCGTCACCGGCAGTCCGGGCGCTGGCAAATCGACGCTCGTGGACAAACTCGCCAAGTTCTACCGCGACCGAGGCGAGACTGTCGGCGTCATCGCCGTCGACCCCTCCTCGCCATACACGGGCGGCGCGGTCCTCGGCGACCGCATCCGAATGGGGTCGAACGTCGGCGACATGGACGTGTTCTTCCGGTCGATGAGCGCCCGCGGGCAACTCGGCGGTCTCTCGACTGCGACCGCAGATGCCGTGAAGGCGCTCGACGCGTTCGGAAAAGACCGCATCATCATCGAGACAGTCGGTGCGGGGCAAAACGAAGTGGACGTTGTGAAGACGGCCGACACGGTAGTCGTCCTCGTCCAACCCGGCAGCGGCGACGACGTGCAGATGCTCAAGGCGGGCATCCTCGAAATCGGCGATGTCTTCGTCGTCAATAAAGCCGACATGGCGGGTGCGTCGCGCACCGTCGCCGAGTTAGAGGAGATGATTCATCTCCGTAACGACCCGCGGGCAAACCTCGATACGGGCCACCACGGCCCCGACGCGTTCGACGACCACGGCGAGGACGCAGACGACGCAGACGGCGCGGACGTGACGGCTGACGCAGACGAACCCCCGCAAAGCTGGACGCCGCAGGTCGTCGAGACGGTCGCCACGACGGGTGAGGGAATCTCGACGCTGGTCGAGACGCTCGACGACCACTACGACTACCTGACCCACTCGGGCGAACTCGACGAGAAGGCTCGACAGCGCGCCGCCGAAGAGATTCGGCAACTGCTCCGCAGCGACGTGAGTGGACTCCTCGAACAGGAACTCGACGCACAGGGCGGCATCGACGACTTTGCGAACGCCGTCGTCGACAAGGAAACCGACCCGTACGCCGTCGCGGAGGAGGTTCTCGAACCACTCCGAGACTGCCTCGGCGACCGAGACGACTGACTCGACTCACTGCGGCTTTCGAGGTCTGACCCCGTTTCCGGCGGGCGAATTAAGGCCTCAGAACACTATTTAGGTGACATGAACCTCCGTCGAGCCATCGGTGCGCTGACTGCCGGTGTCGGTCTCACTGCCGTTGCGAACGCCGCTCTCTCGAAACGTGTCGGACCGCTCGAACCGCCGCTTTCGGGCGACCACGGGACCTACCGCTGGCGCGGAATGAACGTCTCGTACGTCGAGGCGGGCGACGCTGACGCGCCGACGCTCGTTCTCCTCCACGGCGTCAACGCCGCCGCGTCGTCCGGCGAATTCCGCGAGGTGTTCGACGCCCTCGCCGAAGACTACCACGTCGTCGCGCCCGACCTGCCCGGATTCGGTCTCTCGGACCGCCCCGCGCTGTACTACTCGGCGGCCCTCTACGAGGACTTCGTCGGCGACTTCCTCGCCGAGTACGACGACCCGGCCGTCCTCGCCTCGTCACTCACCGCATCCTACGCGGTCGCTGTCGCCTCCCGCGACGACGTTTCTGTCTCTCAGTTCGTCCTCGTCTGTCCAAGCGAGCGCGGCGGTCCCGAACCGAAAGAGTGGCTTCGCGAACTCATCCGCACGCCTGTCGTCGGCGAAGCGGCATTCAACCTCATCGCGTCGCAGCCGTCGATTCGCTACTTCAACGACGACCACGGCTACTACGACTCGTCGAAGGTAAGCGAGGAGTGGGAAGACTACGAGTGGCGAACTGCACATCAGGAGGGCGCGCGGTTCGCTCCGGCATCGTTTATCTCCGGCTATCTGAACTCGGATATCGACCTTCAGGCGGCCCTCGCTGACCTCGACGTGCCGACGACGCTCGTCTGGGGCCGCGAGAGCGACATCACTCCGCTGAAGCAGGGACGGGAACTCGCCGAGGCGGCGGACTGTACCCTCGTCGTCTTCGACGACACGCTGCTGCTTCCGCACGTGGAGTTCCCGAACGCCTTCGTCGAGACAGTTCGAGACGCCCTCACGTGACAGTGTTCGAGGAACTCGCCCTCCTCGACCTGCTGTCGCTTCTCCTCTACGGACTGGTCGCGCTCTTCGCACTCGGATTTTGGCTGTGGGCCTTCGGAGCGCGCTTCCTCGGGTGGCCCTCGCCGCGCGAAGCGGTTCGCGAACACGACGCCGCGCTCGAACGCGACGCTGAATGAGTGTGGGTGAGTAAGCGAGCGCGCGTCGAAAATGGTGTTTTCGGGTGTAGTGGCTCTTACTCGTCTACCGGACGGAATTCGAGCAGGGTGTCGCCCGTCGTCGCATTTTCGCCCACGTCGGCTGCCACGTCCATCCCGATTTCGACCGTCGCCGGGTCGGCGTCGCGGAGGACGCCGGTGAGACGGACGGGGCCGAACGAGGCGATAGCGGTCACGTAGGGTGCTTCGTCGGCGAAACTCGGTGCCGGAACGTGAACCTCGGAGAAGGTGACGACGTCGCCCGTCTCCGGCAGCGGTTCTTCTGTCAGTTCCGACGACCCGCAGTGCGGACACGCCCGCCGCGGCGGAAGCGACCCGTGGCCGTCGGGACAGGCGAGGTAGTAGCCCTCACCGTCGGCGATGGCCGCCAGCCACTCGTCGTAGCCAGTGTCTGCCATCAGTTCATCACCTCCAGCACGTGGACGACGGCACTCGACACAGTCCCACCCGCGTTGTGAGTAACGCCGATTTCTGCGTCCGGCACGGCGTCGCTGTTGGCGTGGTCGCCGCGCAGGAGTTTCGTCATCTCGACGATTTGTGCCGCGCCCGTCGCGCCGACGGGGTGGCCCTTCGCCTTCAGGCCGCCCGAGAGGTTCACGGGCAGGTCGCCGTCGCGGGTCGTCTCGCCGCGGGCGGCCGCACCGATTCCCTCGCCGGGTTCGTAGAAACCGAGCGATTCGAGCGCCAGCACCTCGGCGATGGTAAAGCAGTCGTGGACTTCCGCCACGTCGACGTCGTCGGGCGTGATTCCGGCGTCTGAGAAGGCCATCTCTGCGGCCTTCGTCGCGGCGGGCGTCTGTGCGATGTACTCGCGGTCCTGCAATGCGGCTTTGTCGCCGCCCTGTCCACTTCCGGTGATGGAGACGGGGGCGTCGAGACCGTGTTTGTCGGCGTATTCACCGCTGACGAGGACGACGGCGCTCGCCCCGTCGGTGATGGGACAGGCGTCGTAGAGGTGCAGTGGGTCGGCGACGACGGGGCTTTCGAGGGCGTCGTCGAGCGTAATCTCGCGGTGGAACTGCGCGTACTCGTTCGGCATCGCGTTGGCGTGGTTCTTCACCGCGATGTGAGCGAGGTCCTCGTTGTCGCCGCCGAACTCGTTGAAGTAGGCGCGCGCCATGAGGGCGTAGGCACCGGGGAAGGTGACGCCCGCGCGGACTTCGAACAACTCGTCCGCCGCGATGGCCAGCGATTGTGTAACCTTGGCGGTTCCGAGGTTGTTCATGCGCTCCATCCCGCCAGCGAGGAGGACGTCCGCGCCGCCGCCTCGAATCGTCTGGACGGCCTGTCGGAAGGCAACCCCGGCGGATGCGCAGGCCTGTTCGTACCGCGTCGCGGGGCAGTCGAGTCCTGCCGCCTCCGCCATCACGGGACCTTGGTGTCCCTGCGATTCGGCCAGTTCGCCCATGAAGTTCCCGTAGAAGATACTCTCGAAGTCGTCACGAGAGACACCGGATTCCTCGCGGGCGGCGAGCGCTGCCTCGGCGAACAGGTCTCGACCGGTCCGTTCGGGGTGGCTCCCGAACTTGGTCAATCCCACACCGGCGATTCGCACGTCTTTCATGGATAATTGTACGTGATAGATGCCCCTTGAACTTGCCGTTCATCCGTAAACGTTCGCGCGGTCGATTCCGACGACGGCAGCTACCCGACTGCGCCGCCATCGCAATAATTACCCTCAGTCCGCGTGACCGTCCCGTATGAGTACGTGGATTGGTGATACCTTCACGAGCGACGTGGGCTGGACGCACCTCGAACGACTGGTCGACATCGGAAACCGAATGGCGGGGTCGCCCGGCGAGCGTGAGGCGATGGAGGCTACGCGCGACGCGCTCGAATCCGTCGGCGCGCGCAACGCACGCATCGACTCGTTCGACATTCAGGGCTGGGTGCGCGGCGACAGCGCCATCCTCGCGCACAACACCACACAGGAGTGTATCGCGCTCCCCCGCAGTCCGTCCGGAACCGTCTCGGGCGAACTCGTCGACCTCGGCTACGGCCTTCCGGAAGACTTCGACCGCGACCTTTCGGGGAAAATCGTCGTCGTCTCTTCGACCGTCCCCGACCACTACGACCGCTTCATCCACCGCCGCGAGAAGTACTACTACGCTGTCGAGGCGGGCGCGGAGGGATTCGTCTTCGCTAACCACGTCCCCGGCCAACTCCCACCGACGGGGAGCGTCGGGACCGCCGAGGCACCCATTGGCGACATCCCCGCCGTCGGCGTGAGCAAGGAAGTCGGCGCACGACTCGCCCGCCGCTTCGAGGGCGAGGAAGTCACCGTCCAAGTGACGTGTGACGCGCCCGCGACCGACAGCGGCAACGTTCACGCGGAACTCGGTCCCGACACCGACGAGGAAGTCCTCGTCACGAGCCACCTCGACGCCCACGACATCGCGGAGGGCGCGATGGACAACGGCGCTGGCACCGCGATGGTGGTCGAACTCGCCCGTGCGCTCGCCGCCCGCGAGGACGAACTCGAAACGCGCGTCCGCTTCGTCTGCTTCGGTTCCGAGGAAGTCGGTCTCGTTGGCTCCGAACACGAAGCGACGCGACTCGGCGACGACCGCGAGAACGTGAAAGCAATCGTCAACAACGACGGCGTCGTCGCCGGGCGGACGCTCAAACTCCACACCCACGGCTTCGACGAACTCGAAGCCGTCGCGGAGACGGTCTCGGACCGCTTCGACCACGATATCTCGACGATTCCGGAGCAACTCCCGCACAGCGACCACTGGCCCTTTGTCGCCTCTGGCGTCCCCGCCTACATGGTCGGCAGCGAGAAGGAGGGTCGCGGCCGTGGATGGGGTCACACCCACGCCGACACCATCGAAAAACTCGAATCGCGGACCCTTCGTGAGCAGGCGATTTTGCTCACCGAACTCACCGTCGAACTCGCGCGCGAGGACCACGAGATTCCGCACGCCGACCCCGACGACATCGCCGCGGCGCTCGAAGCCGAAGACCAGGCCGAGGGGATGAAAGTCACCGGCGACTGGCCGTTCTAACGAACACGGCGAGTGTTCTCCCTCGCGGCGCTCGATTCGAACCACGAGGGCTTTTATTCGGGGCGGCGTAGCACGTGACGATGTTCACGGGCCGTGCCGTAGGAGGGCGGCGATGAGACTCTCTGTCGCCGGTGACGAATCGGTCGTCGAGACGATTCGAACTGCCGGAGCGACGGTGGTCGAATCCGACGAGGCGACGAGTAGCGACGCCGTCGTCGCGGTCGGCGAAGCGGCGGTCACAGATGCCGCGCTCGACTCGACCGGCCCGGTACTCCCCGTCGATTGCGGGACGCCGTGGTCGGTCCCGCGTCGAACCCTCGGTGACACCGTCGAATCGCTCCTCGCGGGGGAGATTCGGGCGGTCGACCACCCGATACTTTCCGCCCGCGTCGGCGACGACCACGTGGAGCGGGCGCTCTTCGACGCGATGCTCACCACTAGCGAACCGGCGCGTATCTCCGAGTACGCAGTAGCCCATCGCCGACGCGGTTCTGGTGTCGCAGTCGACACTGGCGAGGACGCCGATGCAGACGAGTGGTACGTCGTCGACGAGTTCCGTGCCGACGGCGTCGTCGTGGCCTCGCCTCTGGGAAGTAGCGGCTACGCCCGCGCCGCAGGTGGGTCGGTCGTCGGTGTCGGCGCGGGCCTCAGCGTCGTTCCGGTGTCGCCCTACGCCACGCAGACCGACTCGTGGGTGTTCGACCCGCCGCTTCGCCTCTCGGTCGAACGCGACGACGCGCCCGTCTCGCTGGTCGTCGACGACGAGGTTGCCTGCGCAGTCGCTCCCGGTGACTCGGTCGTCGTCGATGTTGCCGACACGGCCTCGTTCCTCATCGGCTAACGGACAGTTTTCGCCGCGTTCGCCCGCTTTTCGATTCGCTCGTCCCGTTTAGACGTTGCTCGTGGGTGTCCCCACGGGTGGGCGTCGTTTCCAACGAGAAAACGCGGTGCCGTCTCAGATGACGGCGTTCCAAACGTCGGCGATGAGGAAGAAGAGACTCTGGTACGCAGCGTACAGGAGCACGATTGCCGACGCCGTGAGGCCGCCGTTCGGGCGGTCGAGCGAGCGGTCGTTCCGCGCTTCGACCTTGCGAGCCTCGAACTCGAAGAAGTCGGTGAGGAACATCCCGAGGACGAGGACGGTCAGGACCATCCCGCCGTGCGGTTCGACCAGCAAGAAGAGAAGCGACGCGAGGATGAGTGCCACAGTCGTAAGCGTGTGCGGCAGGTACCGCGAAATCGCCTCTTCGCCACCTTGTTCCGCCTGTCGCACGTGCGACTGGTGTCCGAGGTAGCGGGTCGCCAGATTTGCCACCACGAGCGCGAGCGCGATGTGTGGGACAACCGGTTCGACCGCCGCCAACTGGTCGAGCGGGACGAGGAACTGTAGTGGTTGCATACTGGACCCTCAGAGCGAGACTCATTAGAGTTTTTCCAATCAGTCGCGGTTCGCCGACGCGAGTGCGACCGCTATCGTGAGGGCGCTCTTATACTCGGCACCAAGAGAAGAGAGAGACGAAAACGAACCGTGTGGGGAGTTACGCGTTCTGCCGTTCCTGCAGCGCAGCCATCACCTGACGACCGGCCGGGATGAGAACCCAGAACGTGAGCGCGCCGAGCAGTGCGAACCAGAGGAATACGTCCATCAGGATGACGCCCATGAGGTTGAAGATGCCCTCGGGCGCACCGGAGCCCAGCGGCTCGATGAGCTGCTTCGTACTCTCGAAACTGCTCGTCCGGTACCAGGACGCGAGCACCATCCACGCGAGACCGGAACCGGTCAGGATACCCAGCCCTTTGATGAATTCGTCAGCCATTGTTCGAACCTTCGCCGGAGTCCTCTTGAGACTTTCCCATTCCGCGAGCGCGAAATCGGGTGCCGAGCGTGTAGACGACTGCACCGAACGCAATGCTCGTCAGTCCGATGATGGCAAGAACCGTACTCAGTACGCTGTCGGCGACGCCGACGCCGAGTGCGCGGAGTACACCCGTAATGAGCGCGCGAAGCGTACTCACCTGTAACGTCGCGGCGTCGAGAAAGACGAAGCCGAGAACGACGCCGACGACGGCGATGAGGGTCGAAAAAACGGTTATCGTCTTGTAGAGCCGCATGGGAACGACGATGTCGCGTCGACCACGGCGTGACCCGCCGTCCGTGGTCTCGGTTCGACTGGTCGCGTCGCTATCTGTCATCAGCGACTGTACGAAGGGATAGTTGGTAGTGGTTCCGCTCTATTTCGGCGGTCGAAGCCGGTAGTAGCGTTGGTTGAGGTTGTACATGTAGCCCTCTTTCATCGTCTTGAGCACCGCGTAGGTGATAGTCCCGAAGACGATGGGCAACAGGAACGTCAGGTCGAACAGCAGGTCGACGTTCATCGGCATGAGGTTCTTCACTGCAAGCAGCGAGATGGTGATTGCGAACACCACGCCAGACATACCGATGGCCGCCCAGAGCGGCTCTTCGACAGGACGCCGCGCACTTCCCTTGTTGAGGAACGGCACGATGGCGATGAAGCCGACGACGACACCGTTGGCGAGGACGCCGTAAGTCCGGTCGGCCATGATTTTCTGCCCGCCGAGGATGGCGAGTTCGGGGTTCAGCGGATTGAGCTTGAGCAGCCCGAACGACCAGTAGAGATACCAGTCGGGCAGGATAATCGCCGGCGTCTGACTCGGATTCGCGGGCGCGCCGATGTGCGGTGGCATCGTCGCCGAGAGGAACAGAATCATGCCGACGAAGAACGACGCAATCGAGAGGTTTCGAACCGTCTCGTGAGGCCACGTCGGGAACGCCAGCACGTCGCGTTCGACGTAGTCGGACTCCATACGGAGGTCCTGGTCTTCACGCCGGGACCGTTCGAAGTACTCGTAGGTGAGTCGGGACAGACCCGTCTTGCGTGCCTTGCGCTCGCTCCACGTGGGCGTCTCGTTGTCCGGGGCTACGATGCCCGCGCCGTCGGTGCGAACTTCCTTGGGTTGAGATTCGTTGTCGCTCATTTCTGTCACCTTAGTGCGGCTCCGCGATACCCTGCACCCACACGATGCCGATGTGGATCGCGATGAGCGTCGTCACGACGAAGGGGAGCAGGAAGACGTGAAGGATGTACATGCGCTGGAGCGTCGCCTGACTCAGCGTGAAGCCGCCGAACAGGAGCTGTGCCACCCACTCGCCAGCGAGCGGGACGGACAGCGACATCTCGACACCGATCTGACCGGCCCAGAAGGCCAGCTGGTCCCACGGCAGGAGGTATCCGGTGTACCCGAAGACCATCGTGAGACTGATGAGAACGATGCCGAGGAGCCAGTTCAGCTCGCGCGGTTCCTTGTACGCGCCCGTGAAGTAGACACGGAGCATGTGCAGGAACACCGCGGCAACCATGACCTGTGCCGCCCAGCGGTGGACGGACCGGAGCATGAAGCCGAACTGCAGGTCGCGCATGATGTATTCGATACTGTTGTAGGCCGTCGTCGGGTCACCCGTCGTTGCCGGGGAGTAGTAGAACCCGAGGAGCGCACCACTGATGGCTGCGACGACGTATGCAAGCGTCGAGAACAGCCCGAGCGTGTACAGCGGGTACCAGTACCAGAACTTGTTGTCCAAGTTGTACTGCTCGGTGTGGCTCTTTGGCATCTGGAGGTTGACTCTGTAGTAGAGCGTCTCCAGTAGCTCGAGATAGTCGACGATGCGGAGTCGCTTGTCGAGCCAGATGAGCGTGGTGAGGAAGGTGGCCTCGATTGGTGTGAGGTCCTTCTTCTTCATCCAGGCCTTGTGGTCGTAGTCGTCTTTGCGTTCGAGACTCATGGTTTATCGCTTGTAGTAGGGGTACACCGCGCGCTTGACCTGTTCCCACGCGCCGTCACCGAGCGTGTTGCCGTCGACGTCCTCCTCGCGGACGTAGAGGTCTTCCCACTTGCGACGCCGCTTCTTGACGATCATGACATCGGGAAGGAACTCCTTGCGGTACAGTGCGAGGATGAACGCGAGGTCCACGAAGATGACGGCGAGGATGCCACCGAGGAACATGTTACCCGTGTCCGTCAGGCCCCACCCGGAGACGAATCCGTAGGTAAAGAGGAAGACGAACACGACCTCGATAATCGTCAGGAGGACGATTGCGATGGCCGCCGCAGTGCTCTCGCGTGCCGGTTCGTATCGGTGAATATCGCCGTATGTGCTACCAGTCGAGGACATTATTCGCCACCTCCAGTGTTACCCGTGTTGGGGGACTCGCCGTACTTCAGGATGTAGAACGTGTAGACGAGCGTGACGATGATTCCGAGAATGGTCGCCGACCCGACCCAGTGAGCCTGAATCGGCACACCGAGTTCGTGAAGCTCCTTTTCGCCGCCGCTGCCGCCGACTTCGACGGTCGCAACGTCGCCACCGACGGCGACTGCGCCCTTCATGCCGAGCGACTTGTGCGGCGCACAGAAGTACTTCGAGATACCGGCGTCGCCTTCTTCGAAGGTGTACTCGTAGGTCGTCCCGGCTTCGGCGACTGGTGCGCCGGAGTCGAGACCTGCGGGGCCTTCTTCCATCTTGACGTTGTGGCCACCGCCTTCGCCGGTCCATTCCCACGTCACTTTCGTTCCGGGGTCGATCCAGATGCCAGCCGGGGCGAACGCGAGGTTACCACCGTTGCCGGAGGCACCAACCTCGATAGTGACTTCGCTCTGGCCGCGGAGGTCTTTGTAGCCTCCGTCGATGCCGTCGAGCCACCCACCGAAGTCGGGTTGAACCTGCGCACCACCGCCGCCGCCTTCCTCTGAAGCCGCAGCGGTCCCGGCGGCAGCGGTCGCGGCGGCTGTGGCACCGCCGGCCGTTCGGAGAAACTCCCGCCTTTTCATACAGCCGTTCGTCAGGATGCCTCGCGCTTAAACCCACCGACTATGCCGTCACGGAGGGTGATCCGTCGATGCGAAGAAGAGCGCTTACTGCCCCTCAGAATGAGGGGTATCGTTTGTCGGAGACTCGACGAGCGGCTCCATTTCGGCGTCGTCGAAGGTCGGAACGAACTCGGGGCGTTCGCCTTCTTCCAGCCCGATAGCACGAAGTCGGTCACGGTACTCTTCGGCCCGGAATCGGTCCGAGAGACGAGCGTTCGCGACGACGACGAAGAGGAAGATACCGACGAGGAGGAAGCCGAAGCCGACGACTGGCGCGACGATAGAATCGACAGCTGAGAGCACGACCCATCCCCCGAGAAGCGCCAGTCCGCCGAGGATTTGCCCGAACGCGACGATTTGGAGCATCTTGTTCCCGAGGTCGCCGGACCCCTGTGCGACTTCGTCGGGACCGGGGAGTGCAACGTTCGCGGGCGCGCTGTTCACTTCGAAGTCGTCCATCGAACAGAGTGCGACCGTCGGCTTCACGTCCCGGAGGACAGTTCCCTCGCCTTCGACGCTTCCGTCCGGGTAGACGACCGCGTACCCCTCGTCGGAGTACGCGAGAATCCGCGGCTCGCCGTTTTCGGTGACGCGTTCGAGGACGGCGAACACCTCCCGAATCGCGACGCGGTACCGAAGCTCTTCTTCGACCCGGTCGAGCAGCTCTTCGCCGACAATCCACGAGTTGGGGTCGAAGGCGGCTTCCCACTCTTTGACGGACATCTTCGCCATGTCGGCCGGTCCGAAGTTCTCGAAGTCGTACTTCGATTCGACTTCGCGGCGGAGCGCTTCGAGTTCGTCCTCGGACACCGTGTCGTCGACACCCGCTTCGGACGACTCGGGTTCCTCAGCCGGTGTGGAAGACGAATCTGCCATTGCTCGGGGTAGTGCCTACGAACCTAAACGTGTTCCGACCCCGAACTCCCCGCCGAAGCCGCCTCGACCCCCGAGCGGACTGCTAATTGGTCTAGCGCTCGAATGGGACGCGAGGCATCGGTTACTTTAGGCCGACTGGGTTCTAACGCCGGGCGATGGCAGACGAGACGACCCTCGCCACGCTCGCCGCGGTCACCGTCACGGCCAGTCTTCCATTCTACCTCTACGGGGCGTGGATAATGATAGACGCCGAGACGGTGTCGTGGGAGGTCCTCGTCTACCACCTGAAAATCATCTTCCCGGGCCTCGTCTTGAACACCGTTCCCGTCGTGACGTGGATGCTTCCCCGTCTCTTCGAGCAGCTAAATGGGTTGACTGCCCTTCACGCTATTCTCGGACTACAGGCGTACGCGATGCTCGTGTTCGCGCTCACGGGAATCGTTCGTATCTTCGAGGCAAAGTGGAAGGCAAACCTGTATCACGACCCCGACCAGGACATCTCGCTCGACGACTTACACGAGAACATGGGTGCGTGGCGCGGCCGTCTCAGAATCGGCGTCTTCGGATACATTATCTTCTGGTTCCTCGCGTGGTTGCTCGGCATCTACCGATACGTGTCGGGCTACATCTTGGTCTGACCCCGTAGGCTTCCGCCCGCGTCCTCACCACTGCTCGGCGCTTGCGAGGTCAACCTCGTGGTCGAGTTTCGAGGAGGGACAGATGTCTTCGAGGACGCACGCGTCGCAGTCGGGGTTCCGTGCGTCACAGACGGCCCGGCCGTGACTGATGAACAGATGCGTGAACTGCTGCCAGTCGGACTCGGGAACCACCGGCATCAGGTCTTCTTCGATTCGTTCTGGGTACTCCTCTTCGGTGAGTCCGAGTCGCCGCGAGAGTCGCTGGACGTGGGTGTCGACGACGATGCCCTCGACGATGTCGTGCCCGTGTTGGAGGACGACGTTCGCCGTCTTGCGGCCGACGCCCGCGAGGTCGGTCAGTTCGGACATCGTGTCCGGCACCTCGCCGCCGTGTTTCTCGACGATGTCGGCGCAGGCGCTGCGGATGTACTTCGCCTTGTTGTTGTAGTAGGTGATGGAGTTGATGTCCTCGGCCAACTCCTCTTGGTCGGCGTTCGCGTAGTCCTCGGGACCGTCGTACTTCTCGAACAACTCGGCTGTGACCTTGTTGACGCGCTCGTCGGTACACTGCGCGGAGAGCATGACAGCGATGAGGAGTTCGAGCCGATTCGAGTAGGTAAGCGAGATGGTCGTATCGGGGTACTCCTCGTAGAGTCGGTCGAGGACTTCCTCGGCTTGCGCCTCGCGGGAGTCGAGTGGCGTGCCCATACCAGTGGGTGCGACCGATTCGATTTCAGTTGTTCGGGTTGGGACGACTCGGGGAGTTGACCTTCGTCGTCGTCGACAAACCGGACAAAGACCAACGATTTATCATCCACGACTACGAGCGAACGACCATGGCTGCTATCGAACTCCCCGGCCGCAGTGAAGCGTGGCTGACCGCGGCGGCGACACTCGGCGGGTACAGCATCATCCTCGTCGGAATGTTCGTGGTGCTTTTCGTCCTGCCGTTCGTCGTCGCATCGTCACTGTAACGCTCGTTTTTCGCGTCCACTCTCGGCACTGGAGCACGCTCGGTCACAGAGGCTGTCGGCACTGGAGAGTGGGTTCTGTCGAAAATGTCGTCGTGAGACGAGGGAGTCTGGAATTAGGCGAACGCGCGCGAGATGTCCGCGCCGTCGTCTGCTTCCTTCTGAATCTTCGCCCAGGCGTCCATGAAGTCCTGCATGTAGATTTCCGTGCGGTCGTCACGGATGGCAAACATACCGGCTTCCGTACAGACGGCCTTGATGTCAGCACCGGAGGCGTTCTCGGCGAGTTCGGCGAGTTCCTCGAAGTCCACGTCGTCGGAGACGTTCATCTTCCGGGTGTGAATCTTGAAGATGATTTCGCGGCCGTCCTCGTTCGGCTTGGGCACCTCAATGAGGCGGTCAAACCGACCGGGGCGGAGGATGGCGGGGTCGAGCATGTCGAAGCGGTTGGTCGCCGCGATGATGCGGATGTTCCCGCGCTCGTCGAAGCCATCCATCTCCGCGAGGAGTTGCATCATGGTCCGCTGGACCTCGGCGTCACCGGAGGTCTTCGAGTCGGTCCGCTTCGAAGCGATGGCGTCGATTTCGTCGATGAAGATGACTGCCGGTTCGTTCTCGCGGGCGACTTCGAACAGGTCGCGCACGAGTTTCGCGCCCTCACCGATGAACTTGTGCACCAGTTCGGACCCGGCCATCTTGATGAACGAGGCGTTGGTCTGGTTCGCAACGGCCTTCGCGAGCATCGTCTTGCCGGTCCCCGGCGGCCCGTAGAGGAGGACGCCGGACGGCGGGTCGATGCCAACCTTCTCGAACATCTCGGGGCGGTCGAGCGGCATCTCGACCGTCTCGCGGACCTCTTCCATCTGGTCTTCGAGTCCGCCGATGTCCTCGTAGGTCACGTCAGGGCTGTGTTCAACCTGCATGACGCGCGCCCGGACGTCGGTCTCCTTGTCGAGTCGCTTGACAATAGAAAGCGAGTTGTTCACCGCGACACGCGCGTCCGGTTCTAACTTTTCGCGCATCTCGTCGGTCACTTCGGTGAGGGCCTCTTGGTTGTTACCGTGCTGCTTGATGATGACCCCCTCGTCCGTGATTTCCTGTACCGTCGCGACAAAGAGCGGCGACTGCTTGAGCTTCTTATTCTCGTGCGTCAGCCGTTCGAGCTTCTGTTGATACTTGTTATTCTCGGCGTTCGCATCGAGAAGTTTGTCCCGCATCTCCTCGTTTTGCGATTCGAGAACCTCGAGCCGCTCTTGAAGGGCGGTGATCTTCTCCTGCTGCGACGCCGTATCCTTGTCGTAAGGAAGATCGACGTCGTCCACAGTGTCGGTCATCACCCGGGGTAGGACGCAGGCTCATAAGAGGCTTCGGGTGTGTGTGGGCTTCGCCGCCTGTATCCCCGTTGTACTGGATGTTGATGAGTCTGACAGGTGTCACACGAATTCCTATCGGTAATAAATCTGGATAGCAAATATTATCTAATAGCATTTCGTCGTGTGTGATACGATGAGCACCACCGAAGCAGTCGAACGCCAGTCGGAACCCCAATCTGAAGACCGCTGGGAAACGGTTCGGGACATGCCCCCGAGTGCGAAGTTGGTCGCGAAGATACTCGATTACGAAGACACGCTCACGCAGAGCGAAATCGCCGAGGAGTCGCTCCTGCCGCCGCGGACGGTCCGGTATGCGCTCTCCCGTCTCGAAGAAGAAGGCGCTGTCGACTCCCGGTTTTCGTTCTCCGACGCGCGCAAGCGGCTCTACACCCTGCAGGTTTAAATTCGAAAACGGGGCCACGTCGGCCCATGACTGACCCAGCCACTGTCGGCCGCGCGCTTAGCGACCTTGCGGACACTGACGCTCCTTCTCGGCGTCCCCCGCGCGACGATGTCGTTGCGGCCGCGCGCCGCGCGTTCTCGACCCTCGGGGACGCGGCCGATTTTCTCGACGATGGCGGCGAAGAGCGACTTCGCCGCGCTGTTGGGGCCGCCGCACGACGTGGCGACCACGATGTCGCCCGCGAGGGCCGTCGCCTGCTTCGTGCGCTGGACACCCTCCGCTCATCTCTCGACACCGCATCTCCCCTCCACGACTCCGACACGACACCCGAGCGGAGAGGTGACCACTTCCACTCCGGTCGCACAACCGTTTTTAGCGGCGGCGGCGAAGCAGCGGATAGATGACACGGGTGATACACACCGGCGACACCCACATCGGGTACCAGCAGTACCACTCGCCGGACCGACGCCAGGACTTCCTCGCGGCGTTCGAGCAGGTGGTGACGGACGCCATCGACGAGGAAGTCGATGCGGTGGTCCACGCGGGTGACCTCTATCACGACCGCCGACCCGAACTTCGCGACTTGCTCGGCACGCTCGCTGCGCTCCGCCGCCTCGACGATGCAGGAATCCCGTTTCTCGCCATCGTCGGGAACCACGAATCGACGCGCGGCGGGCAGTGGCTCGACCTCTTCGAGCGCCTCGGGTTGGCGACGCGCCTCGGTGACGACCCCACGCTTATCGGTGACGTGGCGTTCTACGGACTCGACCACGTGCCCCGTTCCCGGCGCGACGAACTGGACTATCAGTTCGACCCGCACGACGCATCCCAGGCCGTCCTCGTCAGCCACGGACTGTTCACGCCCTTCGCTCACGCCGACTGGGAGACTGAGACGGTTCTGGAAGAGTCGAACGTCGACTTCGACGCCGTCCTCCTCGGCGACAACCACGTCCCGGATGTGACCACCCTCGACGACACGTGGGTGACCTACTGCGGGTCGACCGAGCGCGCGAGCGCCAGCGAACGCGACCCCCGTGGGTACAACGTCGTCACTTTCGAGGACGACACGGTCGATATTCGCCACCGGACCCTCGAAACGCGGCCGTTTCGATTCATCACGGTCGACCTCTCCGAGGGGGAGGGAATCGAGCGTGTTCGCCAGCGTGTCCGCGAGTTCGACCTCGAAGACGCCGTCGCAATCGTGGAACTGACGGGCGACGGTGAGTCAGTGACGCCCGCCGCCGTCGAGACGTTCGCTGTCGAGCAGGGTGCGCTCGTCGCGCGCGTGACCGACCGGCGCGAGGTAGATACCGAGGCCGAGCAACTCGCGGACGTTTCCTTCGCCGACCCCGACGACGCGGTCAACGACCGAATCCGCGAGATGGGCCTTTCGAGCGCTGCACTCGACATCGACGAGACAGTGCGCGCGAGCAAGACGGCCGACTCGAACGTCCGCGACGAGGTCAAAGAGCGCGTCGCCACCCTGCTTTCGGACGACCCGAACGCGTTGGTTGCCGCCGACGATGGAGGCGACGAGAGCGGTGCGGGAGACTCCGGTCAGGCCGTCGAAGGCGACGACGAGTCCGAGGTAGCCGTCGACGAGCCCGAGGTAGCCGTCGACGAGTCCGAGATAGCCGTCGACGAACCCGAGACAGTCGAAGCGGAGTCCGAAGACGATTCGCCGTCGAAGCAACCGAAGGCCGCCCAAGACAGTTCGCTGGGTGATTTCGAATGAGGTTCACGCACATCGCCCTGCGGAACTTCAAGCCCTACGAGGACGCCGAACTCGACCTGCGCGACGGCGTCACCGTTATCCACGGCGTCAACGGGAGCGGGAAGTCGTCGCTCCTCGAAGCGTGTTTCTTCGCCCTCTACGGGTCGAAGGCGCTCGACGGGACGCTCGAAGACGTGGTGACGACCGGCGAGGACGACGCCGAAATTACGCTGGAGTTCGTCCACGCTGGCGGCCAGTACCGTATCGACCGTCGAATTCGCATCTCGGGAGACCGCGCGACCACGGCCAAGTGTGTTCTCGAAGGTCCCGACGAGACTATCGAGGGTGCCCGAAACGTTCGCAGGTACGTGGCCTCGTTGCTGCGGATGGACAACGAGGCGTTCGTCAACTGCGCGTACGTCCAGCAGGGCGAGGTCAACAAACTCATCAACGCCACCCCCGCCCAGCGGCAGGACATGATAGACGGCCTGCTGCAACTCGGAAAACTCGAAACCTACCGCGAGCGCGCTGGTGACGCCCGACTGGGTGTCGAAGACGTGCTGACGAGCAAGCGGAGCGTCCTCGAAGACGTCGAGTCGCAAATCGAGGCCAAAGAGGACGAAAACCTCCACAGCAGGCTCAACACACTCGAGTCTGAACTCTCGGAGGTCGAATCGAAAATCGAGCGCTACGAGGACCAGCGCGACAAGGCGCGACAGACGCTCGAAGCGGCCCAGTCCACCCTCGACGAACACGCGGAGAAGCGAGAGCGCCTGTCGGCGGTCGAATCCAAAATATCCGACCTCAAAGAGAAGGTTGCAGCAGACGAAGCAGAGCGGGACCAACTCACAGAGCGCATCCGTGAACTGGACGAGAAGGCGAACGAACTCGCAGACAGCATCGAGGCGGCCGTCTCAAAAACCGACCTCGACGAGGCCACCGGAGATTCACTCGTCGCGCAGCGAGAGATGCTCGACGACCGCGAGTCCGAACTCCGCGAGGAACTGTCGGACGCGCGGACGAGGGTGCAGGCGCTCACGACGCAGGCTGACCGACTCAAAGAGCGCGCAGACGACCTCGAAACGCGCGCACGTGAGAAGCGCGAACGCGCCGACGAGGACGCGGCGGCCGCGGGGGACGCGGCGGCCGACCTCGATGACCTCCGCGAGACGCGAGCGGACATCGACTCGTCGATTTCGGCCATCGACGAAACGTTCGAAGACGCGCCTGTCGAACGCGGCGAGGCGGAAACGCTCCTCATCGAGCGGCAAGAAACACTCTCGGCGACCCGAAAATCGCTCGCTGAGACAGAGACTGAACTGAAGAACGCACGCGAGCGACTGGCGGAGGCGCGCGAACTCCGCGACGCCGGAAAGTGTCCCGAGTGTGGTCAACCGGTCGATGGGTCTCCCCACGTGGACGCCATTGACGACCGCGAGGAGACCGTCGAATCGCTCGAAGCGAAACGCGAGTCACTCGAATCGGAGGTCGAATCGTGCCAGTCGGCGGTCGAGTCGACCAACGCGTTGGAAGAAGCCGAAAGTCGCGCCGCATCGCTCGAAGAGCGGCGCTCCCTCGTCGAGGAACGTATCGCCGACCGCGAGGAGACCGTCGAATCGCGCCGTGATGCGGCCGAAACGAAGCGCGAAGCGGCCGCGGAACTCGAATCCGAGGCCACGGAGAAACGCGACGCGGCGGCGACACAGGCCGACCGTGCGGCAACTGTCAAAGAGACGGTCGCAGACCTCGAATCGGACCTCGACGCGCTTGACGAGCGCCGCGACAAACTCGACCGTGTGGAATCGCTCCTCGACGCCCGCGAGACAGCCGTCGATAGTCGGGACCGACTCCGAGAGAAGCGCGAGACGCTCGCCGAGGTCAACGACGAGCGCCGCGAGCACTTACAGGACCACCGCGACCGACGCGCAGAACTCCGCGAGGCAGTGGACGAAGACGCGGTCGAAGACGCACGCACGCGAAAAAAGAAAGCGAAATCGTACCTCGAGCAGGTCGAAGCGGACGTGCTCCCCGACCTTCGAGAGAAGCGTGACGACCTCCAGAGTCGGATTGGCGGCGTGAAAGCCGACCTCGAACGCCTCTCGGAACTTCGGGAACGGCGTGCGGAACTCGCCGAACGTGTCGACGCGCTGCAGTCGCTCCACGACGAAGTAACCGGCCTCGAAGCGACCTACGGCGACCTCCGAGCGGAACTCCGCCAGCGGAACGTCGAGATTCTCGAACGGATGCTCAACGAGACGTTCGACCTCGTCTACGGGAACGACGCCTACTCGCGCATCCGTCTCGATGGCGAGTACGGACTCACGGTGTTCCAGAAGGACGGAACGGCGCTCCAACCCGAACAGTTGTCCGGCGGCGAGCGCGCGCTATTCAATCTGAGCCTCCGATGTGCCATCTATCGGCTTCTCGCGGAGGGTATCGACGGTGCCGCGCCGCTGCCGCCGCTCATCCTCGACGAACCGACCGTCTTCCTCGACGACGGACACGTCTCTCGACTCGTGAACCTCGTCGAAGAGATGCAGCGCCGCGGCGTGAAGCAGATTCTCATCGTCAGCCACGACGACGAACTCGTTGGCGCGGCCGACGAACTCGTGCGCGTCGAGAAGAACCCGACGACGAACCGCTCGTCGGTCGAACGGACCGACGCGCCGGACCTCCAGAGCGCGCTCGCGGACGACTAACACTGCGCTGTCTCCGTTTGTGTTTCTTCAGGGCCGGAGTCCCTTCAGCGTCGAAGTTGGTCGATGCCCTCGTGGGCGAGTGGCGTGGCTTCGTAGCCGCGTTCACCGTACACCCGCGTCTCTTCGATGAGACCGGCGAGTTTGAACTCAGTCAGGAGGCCGTGGAGGTCGCTCTCGCAGAGGTCGTAGGCGTCCATGAGTTCGACGACGGAGAGCGGGCCACGCTCGACGAGTTCGACGAGCAGACCGAGACCCTGTTCGGTCGGGACGGCGACGAGGACGCGGCGGGCGGGGTCGGGAACAGCACGCGCAGCGGTTTCGAGTGGTGACTCGCCACCTGCAGCTTCGAGTTCGTCGTTCGAGAGGTAGCGCTCCTCGCCTGTTTTTGGGTCGCGGACGCGACTGGCGTCGCGAGAACGTTTGACGAGCAGGTACGTGCGGCCGTCTGGCCCGCGGACCGTTCGCATAGTCGGGCGAAGGCGTCGGCGACTGTTAGCGGTTGCGCTCGTCGGCGCGGTCTGCTTCGTCGGTGTGGTTTGCCGCTTCGGCTTCTTCACGTTCTGCTTCGTCGTCGCTCGACCAGTCGCGCGACTGGTACTCTCGATACATGGTGTACATACGAGCGAGCGCGACCACGCCGAGTAGTGTGACACCACCGCCGACGAGCATCTGGCCGCGGAAGTAGATGAGCATGGGACCGAGCGAAATCCCGGCGAGGCCGACGTTCGCGAGGATGACGCTGGCCCAGAACATCCGCGCTTGCTCGGGATCAACGTCGGCCTTGAACTCGGGCGCGCCGTCGGTACCCGCGTCCTCGCCGGGGATGTCGACCCGGGGGATGTTCGGGAGGTCTTTTTCGGGGTCCCCCCAGCGCGCTTCCGGGTCGCCCCAGCGAGAAACCGGGTCGGTTCGAGAGGGACCGTCGTCTTCGGACGAATTCGTGCTTCGATTCCCCGTCGAAGACGACTCTACCGACTCTCGAACGTCGTCGCGTCGCTCGTCGTCCGTCACGCTCTCACCGAGTTGTTGTGCCGAGAAAAAGAACCCGTTTCGTTAGTCAATCAGGCGCAGTCGTCGAGGCTCATCGACCGAGTTGCCTCGACCCAAGCAAGTGGGTTCTCCGCATCGTAGAACACCACGCCTCCGTCGATATCGTAGGATTCGATCGTCTCAGCTCCTGTGGGACCAGTCGGTCCAGAGCTGTCGATCGTGCCGTCCCACCGTTCGGAAGTTGCGTGGTCGGTCATATCGCGTGTCACAGAATGTCATGCATATATAAATGTCTTTCCGTAATTTGAATAACGAGTAGTTCGTACGTGCGACGTTAGGCCCGCAGAAGCGCGGGGATTTTAATCGGGCCCGCCGAAGCGATTGCCATGACGCAGACGGGTTTGAACGAGTTCGGGGAGGACGACGCCGGGAGCGTCGGCGACACGCGGCCGGACGAAGAGGCCGCCATCGTCGCTGGCGACGCCGGGCAGCACGTCTCCGACGTTATCGACACGGACGAGGTGCGATTCCCCGACCCCGACGGGACGGTCGAACTGGCCGTCACGCAGGTCGACTACACCATCGAAGGTGGCGGCCGCGACGAGTATCCGGTCCTCCATATCTTCGGCCGAACGGCGGACAACGAGCCGGAACACGTCCGTGTTCTCGGGTTCGAACCGTACTTCTACGCGCCGGCCGAGAGCCTCGACGACGAACTCCTCGACAAGGATGTTATCACACGCACCGAGGAGGGATACGAGAGTATCCGTGGTGAGGCGCTGACGAAGATTTGCACGCGGACGCCCCGCGACGTTGGGCAAATTCGCGACGAATTCGACCATTACGAAGCGGACATTCTGTTTCCGAACCGCCTCCTCATCGACAAGGACATCAAAAGCGGCGTCCGCGTCCCCGACCGCCGCCTCGATGACGGGTCGATTCAGATTCCCCATCAGGAAGTCGAGTCGGCAGACGTGGAAGCGAACCTCCGGGTGAACACCTTCGACATCGAGGTGAACGACCGGAACGGCTTCCCCGAAGACGGCGAGGAGCCGATTATCTGTCTCACCTCTCACGATTCGTACCGCGACGAGTACATCGTCTGGCACGCCGTTGCCCCCGACGGCGAGGGCAAACGCCCCGAGTCGCTTCCGGGCTACGACTTCCTGCGCGACGGCTCGGAGGTCGGGGTTCGCACCTTCGACGACGAGGACGCCATGCTCGACGCGTTCCTCACGTACATCGAGGAGACCGACCCAGACATCCTAACTGGTTGGAATTTTGAAGACTTCGACGCGCCGTACTTCCTCGACCGACTCGACGTGCTGAACCCGACGAGCGACTACGACCTCGATTACAACAGGATGTCTCGCCTCGGCGAGGTCTGGCGCGGCGGGTGGGGCGGCCCGGACATCAAGGGCCGCGTCGTCTTCGACCTGCTCTATGCGTACAAACGCACGCAGTTCACCGAACTCGAATCCTACCGACTCGACGCCGTGGGCGAACTCGAACTTGACGTTGGCAAAGAGCGGTACTCCGGTGACATTGGCGACCTGTGGGAGCAGGACCCAGAGCGTCTGTTGGAGTACAACCTCCGCGACGTGGAGTTGTGTGTCGAAATCGACCGCAAACAAGATATCGTCGCCTTCTGGGACGAGGTGCGGACGTTCGTCGGCTGTAAGCTCGAAGATGCGCCGACGCCCGGCGACACGGTGGACATCTACGTCCTTCACAAGGTCCACGGCGAGTTCGCGCTCCCCTCGAAGGGCAAACAGGAGTCGGAAGACTACGAGGGTGGTGCGGTCTTCGACCCCATCACGGGCGTCAAGGAGAACGTGACGGTGCTGGACCTGAAGTCGCTGTACCCGATGTGTATGGTGACTATCAACGCGTCGCCGGAGACGAAAGTCGACCCCGAAACCTACGACGGCGAGACGTTCCACGCACCCAACGGGACGCACTTCCGACAGGAACCCGACGGCATGATTCGGGAGATGGTCGACGAACTCCTCGAAGAGCGCGAGGAGAAGAAGGCGCTTCGAAACGAACACGACCCGGGTTCGTCCGAATACGGACAGTTCGACCGGCAGCAGCAAGCTGTCAAGGTCATCATGAATTCTCTCTACGGCGTTCTTGGGTGGGACCGCTTCCGCCTGTACGACAAAGAGATGGGTGCGGCGGTGACGGCGACCGGTCGAGAGGTCATCGAGTTCACAGAGCAAGCAGCGAACGAGATCGGGTACGACGTTGCATATGGGGACACCGACAGCGTCATGCTCGAACTCGGTCCCGACGTGTCCACGGAGGAAGCCATCGAGCAGTCCTTCGAAATTGAAGAACACATCAACGGGGCCTACGACGACTTCGCACAGGAGGCGCTCGGAGCCGACGAACACCGCTTCCAAATCGAGTTCGAGAAGCTCTACCGTCGGTTCTTCCAGGCGGGGAAAAAGAAGCGCTACGCGGGTCACATCGTCTGGAAGGAGGGCAAAGACGTTGACGACATCGACATCACGGGCTTCGAGTACAAGCGCTCTGATATCGCGCAGGTGACGAAGGAAGTCCAAAAGGAAGTCATCGACATGATTGTCCACGGTGAGGATACCGAGGTCATCAAAGACTACCTCCACGACATCATCACCGACTTCGAGACCGGGAACCTCCCGCTGGAGAAAGTCGGTATCCCCGGCGGCATCGGCAAGAAACTCTCGGCGTACGAGACGCCCACCGCACACGTTCGCGGTGCACAGTACGCGAACGCCTTCCTCGGAACCAACTTCGGCCGTGGGTCGAAACCGAAGCGCCTCTATCTCAAGAAAGTCCACCCGTCGTGGTTCCGCCAGAAGGAGACCGAGGGCTTCGACCCGCAGATGGACGACCGCTACCGGGCGTTCAAGCGTGACCCCGACGTAATCTGCTTCGAGTATGCCGACCAGATTCCCGACGAGTTCGAAGTCGATTGGGACACCATGCTCGACAAGACGCTCGAAGGGCCAATCTCCCGCATCATCGAAGCGCTCGGCATGTCCTGGGACGAAGTCAAGAGTGGTCAGGAACAGACCGGCCTCGGGAGCTTCATGTAATCGGCGGTATCACGCTCTAAGTAACCGAATTCGGTTACATTTTGCGGATCGCTGTAGTATCCTTTGGTTCACCGAAACCCGCACACACGTCTCAAAACACCCACTCTATTTTCTACTAACGAAAACAAATTTTCCTTCTACAAAAAGTGGCAGGGGTAAATGCGCAAGCATTATGGCCGATACTCCCTACGCTTCGAGTACGAGGCAACGAACCAACGATGGCAACTCTCGAGATCAAAAACCTCCACGCACGTGTCGCGGAGGACGATGGTGAGCAGATTCTGCGAGGCGTCGACCTTGAAGTCCGTTCCGGTGAGATCCACGCGCTTATGGGTCCCAACGGTTCCGGTAAGTCGACAACCTCGAAAGTAATCGCCGGTCACCCGGCCTACGAGGTCACCGAAGGCGAAATCCTCCTCCACCTTGAGGAAGATGACTTCGGTGACATCGAGATTCCCGAAGACGCCCGCACGTGGAATCTTCTGGAACTGGAGCCGAACGAGCGCGCAGCGCTCGGTATCTTCCTCGGCTTCCAGTACCCCGCGGAAATTGAGGGCGTCACGATGACGAACTTCCTCCGCACCGCGCTCAACGCGAAAATCGACGAGCGCGAAGAACTCCTCTTCGGCGAGGACGACGAGGAAGAAGAAGAAGAAGACGTTGGCTACGACACGTCCCCGATGGAGGGCAACATCGACGAGGGCGAGATTGGCGTCGCCGAGTTCCAGAAGCTCCTCAAAGAGAAGATGGGACTGCTCGACATGGACGAGAAGTTCATGCAGCGCTACCTCAACGCCGGTTTCTCCGGCGGTGAGAAGAAGCAGAACGAAGTGCTTCAGGCTGCCATTCTCGAACCCTCGATTGCCGTCCTCGACGAGATCGACTCCGGTCTCGACATCGACCGCCTGCAGGACGTATCGAAGGGAATCAACGCCCTCCGCGACGAGCAGGGCACGGGTATTCTCCAAATCACTCACTACCAGCGTATCCTCGAGTACGTCGAGCCCGACCACGTCCACATCATGCTGGACGGGAAGGTCGTCAAGAGCGACGGCGCGGGTCTCGCGGCCGAACTCGAAGAGAAGGGATACGACTGGGTCCGTGAGGAAGTCTACGAGACTGCGTAAACCACACACACCATGAGTTCCGAACAAGACCACCTCAAAGAGACTGACACCGAAGCTCGCTTCGAGTTCAAGAAGGAGCAGAAGGCCGCGTTCGCGGCCGAAAAGGGTCTCACAGAAGAGACCATTCGGGTCATCTCCGAAGACAAAGACGAACCCGAATGGATGCTCGAGCGGCGTCTCCGCGCCCTCAAGCAGTTCCAGAAGATGCCGATGCCGACCGACTGGCCCGGCCAGCCCGACCTCTCCGAGGTCGATGTCGACCAGATCGTCCCGTACATCCGCCCCGACGTGGAAGTGCGCGGCGGTGTCGACGACTGGCGCGACCTGCCGGACGACATCAAGGACACCTTCGACAAACTCGGTATCCCGGAAGCAGAGAAGAACGCGCTCTCTGGCGTCGGCGCGCAGTACGAGTCCGAAGTCGTCTACCAGAACATGCAGGAGCGCTGGGAGGAGAAAGGCGTCGTCTTCATGAACATGGACCAAGCGGTCCAGGAACACGAAGACATCGTCAAGGAGTACTTCATGACGAAGTGCGTCCCCCCGAGCGACAACAAGTTCGCCGCACTCCACGGTGCCATCTGGTCCGGCGGGTCGTTCGTCTACGTCCCCGAAGACACGACGGTCGACATGCCGGTGCAGGCGTACTTCCGCATGAACTCCGAAGGGATGGGCCAGTTCGAGCACACGCTCATCGTCGCGGAGAAGGGCTCCGAAGTCCACTACATCGAGGGCTGTTCCGCACCCAAGTACTCCGCGTTCAACCTCCACTCCGGCGGCGTCGAAGTGTTCGTCGGCGAGGACGCGCACGTGCAGTACTCGACCGTCCAGAACTGGTCGAAGAACACGTACAACCTCAACACCAAGCGCGCAATCGTCGAGAAGGGCGGCCGCATGGAGTGGATTTCGGGGTCGATGGGCTCGAAGGCCACCATGCTGTACCCCGCGTCCATCCTGAAGGGTCGCGGCGCGTCCGACAACCACATCACCATCGCCTTCGCGGGCGAGGGCCAGAACATCGACACCGGCGCGAAGGTCTACCACAACGCTCCCGAGACGAAGTCGACCATCGAGTCGAAGTCCATCTCGAAGGACGGCGGCCGCACCAACTACCGCGGTCTGGTCCACATCGCCAACGGCGCGAAGAACTCCTCGACCGCGGTCGAGTGTGACGCGCTGATGTTCGACAACGAGTCCACCTCGGACACCATGCCCTACATGGAAATCAACGAGTCCACGGTGGACGTTGCCCACGAGGCGACCGTCGGGAAGATCGGCGACGAGGACGTGTTCTACCTCCAGTCGCGCGGTCTCGACGACGACGACGCAAAGCAGATGATCGTTTCCGGGTTCATCGAACCCATCACGGAGGAACTGCCCATCGAGTACGCAGTCGAACTCAACCGACTGGTCGAACTCGAGATGGAGGGGAGCCTCGGATAACCAATGAGTGCGCAACTTCCCGCAAACCTGTCTGAAGAGACAGTACGAGAGATTTCGGACGCACGGGACGAGCCGGAGTGGCTCCTCGAGGCCCGCCTCGAGGCCCTCGACGCGCTCGACGACCTCGACCTGCCGGATGTCATCCAGACGCCCGGCCGTCGGTGGACGAACCTCGAAGCCCTCGACTTCGAGTCGCTCGTCGACCCGCTGAACCAGTCCGACGAGACAGTTCGCGAGGCACCCGACGATGTCGTCGTCCTCCCCTTCACGGAGGCGCTCGACGAGTACGGCGACCTCATCGAGGAACGATTTGGCTCCGTCATCGACCTCGAAGAGAACTACCTGACGGCGCTGTCGGCCGCCCTGTTCACCACGGGCACGTTCGTCTACGTCCCCGAGGGCGTCGACGCACAGGACGTGAAGGTTCGCGCCGAGATGAACTCTCGGTCGCTCTTTAGCCACACGCTCGTCGTGACCGAGAAGTCGTCGTCGGTCACCATCCTCGAGAGCATCGCCTCCGGCGAGGACGCCGACGAAGAGCGGTACTTCTCGAACCTCGTCGAAATCGCCGCTGGCGAGAACTCGTACGTCCAGTACGGGTCGCTCCAGAACCTCGACGAGGACACCTACACGTACACGCTCAAGCGCGGTGACGCAGACACCTACGCCACCATCAACTGGATCGAAGGCAACCTCGGCTCTCGACTCACCCGCAGCGACATCGAGACCGAACTGAACGGTGACGCCTCCGAGACGAAAATCGTCGGCGCGTTCTTCGGCCACGACGACCAGCACTTCGACGTGAACGCTCGCGTCTGGCACCAAGCCGAGAACACGACCGCAGACCTCGTGACCCGCGGCGTCCTCGACGACGAGGCCCGCTCGGTCTACGAGGGTGTTCAGGACGTTGGCCGCGACGCGTGGAGTACGAACTCCTACCAGCGTGAGAACACGCTGATGCTCTCGGACGAGTCCGAGGCAGACGCGTCACCGAAGCTCATCATCCACAACCACGACACCGAAGCGTCGCACGCCGCGACGGTCGGGCAGGTGGACAAAGAGGACCTCTTCTACATGGTCTCTCGGTCCATCCCCGAACTGCAGGCCCGCAACATGCTCGTCGAAGGCTTCTTCGTCCCCGTCCTCGACGAAATCGAAGTCGACGAGTTCCGCGACGACCTCGAAGAACTCATCGCCGCGCGCCTGAAGTAAGCACATCTCACCTTCGACTTCTGTTTTCTTTTGCGGCTGAGAGACGCAGTCAGTGCGGACGCTCTCGCTCTAAGCAGACTGTCCCGTGAGCGACCGCAGGAGACGCGCAGTGCAAAACGTGGAGGAGTTAAGTCAATCCCCCACAGATGCTGTGACATGAACGAGGTATCGCGCTCGAATCAGGGGTGTCTCGCGTGAGTGTCGGATATCAAGTTACATCGGACCACCAACTCGCGCGTCTCTTGCAGATCGGAATCGTCCTCGAAGAAGTCGTTGAAGCCCGTGCCTATCACCACCACGAGGAGATGGGCGACGACGACCTCGACGAGGAGATTCGGAACCTGCTTTCGCACGCCGCCGAGGAGTCGAACGAACACCGAGAGCGCCTCGAAGAGATTATCGACCGACTCGATGTCGACAGCGTTCCCTTCGAGGAAATCGAGGCACTCGTCGAGGCGCAGTACGGCCAGACGAAACCCGAGGATTTCGACGGCGTCCTCTACGACCAACTCTGCAACGAGGAGACGGCCTACAAGTTCTACGACGACGTTATCAAGGCCATCGAGGCGAGTGATGCACAGTTTACCATCGACCGCGAAGAACTCGTCGCGACGCTCTCGGAGATTCGCGAGGAGGAAGCCGATGGTGTGGAAGAGGTAACGCGAATCATGGAAGGGCGCGAGTGACACAATGAACACGGCAGACCAATACGTCAAAGCGATTTACCTGCTGCAGCAGATAGAAAACGGCCCGGCGGCGACGGGTGCGCTCGCGGACAAGATGGACGTGAGTCCGGCGAGTGCCAACGAGATGATTGGCAAACTCGAAGAACGTGGACTCGCCGAACACGAGAAGTACAAAGGGGTCTCGCTCACTGACGACGGTATCGTACAGGCTCGCGACGCGCTCCAGACGTACTGCATCATCGAGCGGTTCCTCTCGAACGTCCTCGACGTCGAGGACTTCCGCGCGGAAGCCCGCGAACTGGAACCGGTCATCGACGACATGATTGCGGGCCGACTCGACACCATCATCGACCGGAAGTCGGAGTGCCCGGACTGCTTCGACCCGGAGACGGACGCCTGCAAGTACCTCGGCGTGTGCGACGCCGAAGCGGAAACTGAAACGGAAGTCGCGGACTAACGCGCCTCCGAGAGACTGTCCTCGTTTTCACGGCCCCGAGTCTCTGTCGGCGACGAGCACCAGCGGGACCACGCTGAACCCCAGATACGTTTATCAAGCTCCGTCTCAAAGTGAAGACGAAATGATGGTTGGTGGCTGCTTTACACGCCGGGTCTGAGCCCGCACACCTAGTCACCACCATCCTCGATTTTCGACCATGTCACGCCAAGAACACGGACAGATAGTGGTAACGCTCCCAGATGGTTCCGAACTCGAAGTCGAGACGGGAACGACCGTCGAGGAGGTCGCCTACGAAATCGGACCCGGTCTCGGGAGAGACACCGTCGCGGGCGTTGTGGGCGGTGAACTCGTCGACAAGGCGACGCCACTGGACGCGGACGCGGCGGTAGAAATCGTCACCTCCTCGAGCGACGAGTATCTCGACTGTCTGCGACACACCGCGGCCCACGTCTTCGGACAGGCGCTCCAGCGACTGTCTCCGGCGGCGAACCTTGCTATCGGTCCACCGACGGACGACGGGTTCTATTACGACATCCACGGCGTCGAATTAGACCGCGACGACCTCGACGACATCGAAGCAGAGATGGCCGACATCGTCGAGTCCGACTACGAGATGGAGCGCATCCATCTGGACCGAGCGGAGGCGTTCGGGCGGTACGAGGACAATCCGTTCAAACAAGAGATTCTGGAGACCGAGGCCGCGGGCGAGGATCCGGTTTCGTTCTACCGACAGGACGACTGGTACGACCTCTGTCAGGGGCCGCACGTCGGGTCGACGGGGAAGATTGGGGCGTTCGCGTTGCTCGATATCTCGGCCGCGTATTGGCGGGGCGACGAGGCGAACGAGCAACTCACCCGAGTCTACGGGACGGCGTTCGAGTCCGAAGAGCAGTTAGAAGACTTTCTGGAACACCGTCGTGAGGCGAACGAACGCGACCACCGGAAAATCGGCCGCGAGATGGACCTCTTTTCGGTGCGCGATTACTCGCCGGGGTGTGTCCACTACCATCCGAAGGGCATGACCATCCGCCGCGAACTAGAGGCGTACATCCGAGAGAAGAACGAGGAACTCGGCTATCAGGAGGTCTGGACGCCTGAACTCAACAAAGCCGAGTTGTGGAAGCCGACGGGCCACTACGACGCCTTCAAAGAGGAAGGCGAGATGTTCGCGTGGGAGCAAGACGACACCGAGTACGGCCTGAAGCCGATGAACTGCGCGAACCATGCCCACATCTATGGGAACGAACGCCATTCCTACCGCGACCTTCCGCTCAAGTACTCCGAATTCGGGACGGTCTATCGGAACGAGCAATCGGGTGAGCTATCCGGACTGCTCCGGGTTCGGGGCCTTACGCAGGACGACGGCCACGCCTTCGTCCGCCCGGACCAAATCGAAGACGAGATTCGGCAGACGGTTCGAGTAATCGAAGAAATTTACGAACAGTTCGACCTCGAAGTCCTCTACAAACTCGAGACGAAAGGCGACGACGCGATTGGCAGCGACGAAATCTGGGAGACCGCGACGAACTCCCTTCGGAACGCTCTCAACCACGAGGGAATCGAATACGATGTCGAGGAGGGCGAAGCCGCCTTCTACGGGCCGAAGATAGGGCTCGACGCCCGCGACGCACTCGGTCGGGAGTGGACTATCGGAACGGTTCAAGTCGACTTCAACATCCCGAAGCGACTCGACCTCGTCTACGTGGGCGAGGACAACGAGGAACACCGCCCGGTGGCCATTCATCGCGCACTCCTCGGAAGCCTCGAACGCTTCATGGGCGTCCTCATCGAGCATTTCAAAGGAAACTTCCCGTTGTGGCTCGCCCCGGAACAGGTCCGTATCCTGCCTCTCTCGCAGGCACACCACGAGTACGCCCACGAGGTTGCCGAGGAGTTATCGGACTTCCGTGTGGAGGTCGAAGACCGTG
The DNA here is from genome assembly GCF_044593955.1 of Haloferax sp. S1W. Classification (GTDB taxonomy): domain Archaea; phylum Halobacteriota; class Halobacteria; order Halobacteriales; family Haloferacaceae; genus Haloferax. The sequence goes on along the minus strand of NZ_CP172595.1, from coordinate 1,647,063 downwards.
ACTGGACGATTGGCCGGAAGATTGCCGAAGGTCACGAAGACCGCGTCCCCTACATGCTGATTGTCGGCGACGACGAGGCAGACGCTGGAACGGTGTCAGTTCGAGACCGTCAGGAACGCGAAAAGAGTGCCGTGCCAGTCGAGCAGTTCCGCGACCATCTCGAAGCCGAACGAGCGGAAAAGCGCACCGAGGTAGATTTCCTCGGCTAACTGAACCGTGGTCACGGGAGCGTGGGTGCTATGCACGCTCCTCGTCGTGTTTGTCGAGGTCGCTGCCGATTCCGCGTGCGAGCGCGAGAAGGAAGTGCATCCCGCGCTGGACCTCCGGGTCGCGGAGCGACCGAACCATACCGATAGTGCCGGTCCGTTTCGGTGGTTCGCTCCCGGCCTCGCCCATCCCGCGCAGCATCGTCTGGATGGCGCGGACCGTATCCGGGTCGCTCGCCGTGTCAGCGACTTCGCCGAGCGAACTCCCAGTCTTGGCGAGGTCCGCCACCATCTCGTCGTCCATCGCGGCGGTAAGTAGCGTCACGGCGTCCGCAATCTGTGCGAGTTCGTCGAGCGTACCGGTCTGTTCGAGGCGGACGAGCGTTTGTAGGGCGCTCTCTAGGTCTTCGGCGTTTTCCCCCACCGATGTTGCGAGTGAAGCCGTCTCACGAGTGGCGAGGCCGTCAGCCGATTCGAGGAGGAGCGACGAGGTGTCGGCGAGACTCGTCACCATCTCGTCGTCCATCGCGGCGGTTGCTAACTGGGTCGTGTCGAGGAGTTCGTTTACGAGGCCCAACCGCTCGACGAACGCGACAACTTCCTCGGGATGCGCTTCGACAGCGGCTTCAAGCGCTTTGCGTGCCTCGGTCTCGGTCGACTCGGATTGTGTCTCTGGTGCGTCCATCTCTGTCACCTCGTTCGTGGTGTTCTCGTCTGGGGGAGTGCTCGAATCGCTCATCGAACCACTTCAGATGACCCCCCGGGCGGTCAGCCAGTAGGACTCGTTGTACGCGAGTTTGCTCCAGTGGAGCAGTTGCGATGGCTCGCGGACCACTGGTTCGTCCCCGTAGGCGAACTCGACGAACGTGGCTTCGTCCATCCCGCTCTCGATGAAGCAGATGGTCTTGCCGTCGTAGGTCTCGGTGGGGACGAGGCCGCGGACGCGACTTGCGATGCGGTCGGCGACCGTTCCGGCCGCGTAGTGTGCGACGCTCCCCGCTTTCGAGGTCGGCAGGTCGGCAACGTCGCCGATGGCGTACACGTCCTCGGCGTTCGTAGCTTCGAGGGTGTGTCTGTCGACAGCGACCCAGCCGTCGTCGCCGAGACCCGCGTCGGTCACGAGGTCACTTCCCGTGTGCGGCGGGATGGCGACGAGGAGGTCGTAGTCGAGTTCGGTCCCTTCCATCGTCTCGATGACCTTCGCGTCGGGGTCGATTTCCTCGGCGTTGAAGAACGTCTCCAGATTGATGTCGCGTTCTTCGAAGGTCGCTGTCGCCCACTCCGCGATGGACTGGATGCCGTGAGCGCGCTGGATGGGATAGGTGTACGTGATGTCGATGTCGTCGCGGAGGCCGCGCTCGCGGAACCACGCGTCGGCCATGAGGACGAACTCGACCGGCGCGGCGGGACACATATGCGGCACGCCGATGACCGAGAGGACGAGGTGCCCCTCAGTGAAGTCAGCAAGCGCGTCGCGGAGGCGTTCGGCACCGTCCGGCGCGTAGAAGTGGTGGCCACCCTCCTTCAAGCCGGGAACCTCGTCGGGGACGAGGTTTGCCCCCGTCGCGAGGACGAGGTGGTCATAGTCGAGTCCACTGTCGTCGCCAGCCAGTTCGAGGTGCTTGCGCTCGGTGTCGATTCCGGTGACGCGGTCGACGACGAGTTCGACCCGCCGGTGGTCGACGAGGTCAGCGAGCGGGCGACGGGCTTCCGCTACCGTCTTCTTCCCGAAGGCGACGTAGAGGAACGCCGGTTTGTACGTCTGTTCCGGCGTGTCGTTGACGAGCGTCACCTCGACATCGCCGGCATCGATTTCCGCTACGAGGTCGTCGGTGAGGCGGTTGGTGAGGACGGACCCGCCCGTGCCGCCGCCGACGATTACGATTCGTTCTGTCATAGTGTTGTGAGTGAAGTGGGTTCGGTTCGGCCTCGCGGCCGAGCGACACGGGTGGTTGCGGTGACGCGGGCGCTATTTCGTGGTCTCGATGAAGACGGACCAGTAGCCCTCGTCTTCGTGTTCGACGATATCGAGCGTCTCGTGGCCGGCCTTGGCGACCCACTCGGGCACGTCGTGGCTGGACGAGCTATCGGTCGTCATGAGTTCGACGACGGTGCCCGCGTCGAGTTTCTTGACCTTACCGATGAGGTCCATAAGCGGACCGGGGCAGGTCGCGCCGCGAGAGTCGATTGTCACGTCGGGGTGGATGGATTCGGTCATTGTCGTGGTGTGGTTGTGTGGGTTGTTCGAACAACAGTGCGGGTGGCCGTCGGTGGTCATCGGAGGCCGCTTAGACAAATATCACCTGCTTGTCTTCCGCGTGGGTGAGGAAGCCCGAGACGCCGAGTACGTCGTCGAAAACTTCGTGGTAGTCGTCGAGAGTCTTCCCGAGCATGTCCATGGATAGTTCACAGGCGTAGACGTGCAGCGGACCGATTTCCTTCGCTTGCGCGATGCTCTCGAAGAACATCGGCATCTCAACGTCTTCGGCGGCCATCATCGCGCGGCCGACTTCGCCAACTTCGTAATCCATCGACGCCATGCGCTCGTTGTCGAACGCTTCGAGGCCGCCCATGGTTGCGAAGATATCTACTGGGACCTCCGACGCGGCGGCGATGGCCGCGATGTTGCCAACTGCTTGGAGCCGTTCGAGCCGTGCGGATTCGAGGACGATTGCATAGCCAGTCATGATGTGCTCACAGGTGAATGGTGGTTCCGAGTGGCTATATTATTGTACAGATGTTCCAAGATTGTGAGAAACGAGTTGGTGATTAAGAGGTCTTCGAGCGAGTGTGTCTGTCTGTGAGGTGTCGAAGACCGTGCGTGACGTTCTCCGTCGCAATCCAGTCACGTCCGTCGAATATGGGACTGAACCGCACGACTCGAAAAGTAAGCTTATTGTGTCGTCACCTCGCTACCTGAAAGTGCGAAGTTCCGCAGTCGTACGCGGAGCAAGTGAAGTCCCATGGTGGTAAGCAATCTCGAAGGGATTGCGAGATACGTGGGGCAAGCGAACGAAGTGAGCGAAGTCCCATGGTGTAGTGGCCAATCATAGCGGCCTTTGGAGCCGCTGACGGCGGTTCGAATCCGCCTGGGACTATTTTGCGAGGAACAACGTGACGAGCAAATAGTCACAACGCGGATTCGAAGCAGGGAGCGATAGCGACCGAGGTTCGAATCCGCCCGGAACGACCACCAATCTCGGATAGTCCAAATCACTGTAAGGATACTCACCGGTCTGATTCGCTTTTTCCTTGGTTGTAGACCGTGCCACCCGCTAGGCGAGTGATTGTTACGTGCTCTGCGGGAGCGGTTCCAGTGGATAGACCCCGGCAATTGCGAGGAGGGAAAGGAGCGTCAACAGCACCAAAAAGAGCCACGTGTGTTCGTCGGTCCATTCACGAACACCGTGTGACTGCAGTCGTAACACCGCAATCGCACTGAAAAGCGAGAGCGAAATACTGGTGAGGGTATTTCCGTCGATGAACATCCAGACGCTGACTGCGAGCGTACCAATCGCAACAACACTGTCTGAGGTTTTTGTCCACCCGCCATACTCACCACATATTTCCATCTGATTGACAGCAAGCGGAGGTGACATAATTACCTTTGCTTACGAGCCTTGCGTGCGACCTATCTTTGGGCACGCCGGGGATTTCGACCCCACACCCAACGAACAATTTTTACTCTCACCCAATGACAACCAAGTAAGGTGTCTCTCCGTCACCCGCTTTCGACACTGCGACACTACGGCTATTTGCTCCATTACGCGCTCGTCCGCGCCAACTACCAGCGCCGACTGATTGCGACCACAAAGCGGGTTGGACAGACGAAATTCCGCAGTTACGAACTGTTCAACCGCCACGGAAAGGACGTGCTCCTCCAAGCACTCTTGCTTAATCTCGACGACGGGGATGTCGTCGTCGACGTGGGTGCCAACACGGGGACCTATACACTCGCAGCGGCGGCGGACGCACCGTCGGTCGAAGTCGTCGCGGTCGAACCGAATCCGAATGTCGCCAGCCAACTTCAGGCGAACGTCGAGGCCAACCCGTTCGACGACCGAGTTCGAATCCTGACGTGCGGACTCGGCGACGCCGACGAGACGCGGGAGTTCCACCTGTCGAATTACGACGAGTTGGGGTCGTTCTCGTCGGCGCACGCGAGCGCGTGGGAGGCACAGGTCGTCGATACAGCACAGGTTTCGATGCGGAGTCTCGACTCGCTGGTCGATTCCGATGCGGTCCCGCCGCCGGACCACCTGAAGATAGATGTCGAAGGCTACGGGGTGAACGTCCTCCGGGGGGCGGAGTCAGTCCTGCGCGATTACCGGCCGACGGTGTACTTCGAACGCCACGACGCTCGGGGGAGATACGATGAGTCGGCGGCGAAGAACCTCCTTCGCGAGGCGGGGTACGAACTCGTCCCGGTTCGGGAGGGGTGGGTGTGCGAACCGGCGGCGACGACCACGACCTCGCACTCGGTGTAGCAGTCGTCTGCTCAGCCTTCGTAGAATGCCTCGACTCCGTGGTCGTCGTACCACGTGAAGGCGAACAGTCGTCTGGCGGGAACGCGGTTGAGTGAGCGACCGTCCTCGGCGACTCCTGTTGCACCATCCCACCGCGTTCCGTCAGCGTCGAACGTCCGGCCGTCGCCGACCGAGTCGAACGAATAGCCGGGATTTGCGAAGGCGTGGATACCGGCGTCGGTCGAAAAGACGACGATGGGGTCGTCGCCAACGTCAAGGGAGAGTGTGCCGCCCGCGGATTCGACAGCCTCGGCGGTAACACCGACCGCTTTGCCGCCGCGTTCGAGACCGAGCACGACATCCTTGGGGCCGATACCGTCGAGTTCGTCGGCGCTCCACGCCCGTCCGCCGGTTCCGCGGTGCGCGCCGAGACCGAAGCCATCCATCTCGAAGTAGCGCTCGTACGGTTCGAGGTCGTAATCGATTGGTTCGGGGTCGTCACCTTCACCAGCGGCTTCGCTCCGGCCGCCCGGCGGGGCCATGACGCGCCCGTCTGGGTTTGCCTCCTCGAAGGCGGCCCACGTCGTCACGGCGGCGGGGAGGACAGTCAGCGACTCGCCCGCAAGCGGTCCCGTGATGCACTCGCCGAGCGACTGTTTCCACTCCGACTCGGTTTCGCGGTCGTACATCACGAGGTCGTCGTCCGCGAGTTTGCCGGAGACCCCGAATTCGAGCGTGTGGTTGTCGACCCGGCGGTCGTACACGACGGCGCTCCCGCAGAGCGGACACCACGTCACAGCGACGGGAACGTCGCCGAGTACGTCGTTGACGATTTCGTGGTAGTGGAGGTAGCGAATCGGGTACGCGCGGGCGGTGCCATTGATGTTGAGCGCGATGACTTCGTCGTCTGCCGGGCCGTCGTACGACGCAACGAACTGCGGGTCGTCCACGCTCGGGATGGCGTCTTTCGGAATGACCTGCCGAACGTTCATTTGAGTACGAACTCGACGCGCTCGTGTGAAGATCCTTGTGTCGTGCGCCCAGTGAGCACGACCGTTCCAATCTCGCCCGTGGAGGCGACGTGCGTGCCCGCACATGCAGTTCGGTCGATTGAGTCGTCTTCGTTTCCGATTTCGACGATTCTAACCTCTCGAATCGAGTCGGGAAGCATGTTCAAGCGGGTTCGCTCCGGGTCGAGGGTCGCTTCCGCCTCGTCGCGGTCGAGGGTGTACCACCGGACCGGAAGGTCCGCGTCGACCAACTCGTTCAGTCGCGACTCGATGTGGCGGAGGTCCGACTCGTCGAAGCGGTCGTAAGCGCAGTCGAGGCGTGCGCGGTCGGTGTAGAGTTGATTACCGGTCGTCTCGGCGTCGTACTCGTCGAGGAGCACCGCAGAGAGGAGGTGTTGGGCCGTGTGATAGCGCATGTGCGCCCGACGGCGGTCGGCGTCGATGTGTCCAGTCACAGTCGTCCCCGGTTCTGGGGCGTCGCCATCGACGACGTGCTCGATTCGGTCGCGCTTCCGAACGTCGGTGACCGTCCACTCCGTCTCGCCCGTCGAGAGCACGCCTGTATCGTGTGGCTGGCCACCACCGGTCGGGTAGAAGTACGTCTGGTCGAGGACGACGCGGTCGGTTCCCCGGACCGCGTCCACCGTCGCCTCGAACGTCAGTCGTTCGGCGTCGTCGAGATAGCGTGCGTCGGTCACAGGGGAATCACGTGTCGAGCGGAGTTAGGTGTAACTCTGGGGTGTGGATTGTACTGTGTGCCCCCGAAGAGAGCGGGTTATGGCGGGTGTCTCAGAAGCGCGTATTTTACGGATTCGAGAGTGTCACACAGTACCGAGGGCAACCGAGAGACGCGCCGAGTTCGGTCGACAACGGCAATTCGGGGAGTTGGGGTGTCGTAACGCCTAAGAGTAAAACGGTCCTCATTCGGTATAATGAGAATACATACGAGCCATCTCCCACGGAGGTGTCACCGTGGGCGTTGAGATAAAAGAGTCGTCCGTCTCCGATGCGGAATTCGCCGAGATGAAGCGATTCGTCTCGGATTATCTCGCCGCCAGCGTCGAGAACGAAGACGACGGCGGCCGGATGCGGTGGTACCCGTGGCACTCCGCGGACTACCGCTTCAACCACATCCTGAACGTCGTGGACCTCGCCACCGACATCGCGGAACACGAAGGGGCCGATGTCGACGTGGTCAAGGTTGCAGCACTCTTTCACGACATCTCCAAACTCGAAGCCGAACAGGAGGTCCACGCCGAAGAGGGTGCCCGCGTCGCCCGCGAATATCTGGAGACCCGCGGCGACTACCCGGCGTCGTTCGTCGACCAGGTTTGCCAAATCATCACTGACCACTCGTTTCAGGGGTCGCTCATGGATGTCTCCCTGGAGATGCGGTGTCTCATCGAGGCGGACATCCTCGACAAAATCGGTGCCAACGGGACTGCGTTGATGCTCCTGCGAATGGGCTACGAGGCGCGAACGCACATGGACGCCGCCGAGATGGTCGAACGCGTCTTCCAGCGCGGCCTCGACGCCTCCCGCCGACTCGTGACCGAGCGGGGTCAGAGTCTCGCTCACCAGCGACTCAAGCGCGTCAAGTGGTTCCGCGAGTGGTTAGAAGACGAGGTTCCGGAGATGGACCACGACGCCGATTCTCTGGTCTAACGGCACGTCGTCTTCGAACTCCCCGCCGTTTTTAGTCGCAACCTCGGTTTAGAGCGTATCGAGAATCGAGAGCACGCGCGCTTCGGCGTCGCGGCCGGGGTCGTGTTCCGACCCATCTCGGTCGCTGTTTCGGTGCGACTCGACCGACCCGCGCATCGCTTCTTCGACCGGCGTCGATTCCCATCCGAGACTGGCGAGTTTGTTCGTCGCGAGGACGTGCGGATACTCCCGATAGAGTACGTAGTCGGTCGGTTCGAGACCGACCGCGTCGAGTTCGCGCTCGCCCGCGTGGACGACTTCCACGTCTGTACCCGCCGCGTCGGCGATGACCTCGACCATCTCTTCGAGCGTTACGAGTCGTCTGTCGCCGACGTTGTACGCTTCGCCCGCCTCGCCCTCCTCGGCGACAACGCGCATCGCGCTGGCCACGTCTTCGACGTAGGCGCGGTGCCAGACGTTCGTTCCGTCGCCGGGGACCACGACGCGGTCGTGGTTCAGCACGCGGTCTATCCAGTAGTCCAGTCGCTCGGTGTAGTCGTGCGGCCCGTAGACGATACACGGCCGAACCGACATCGCGTTGATTCCGCGCGAGGCCGCCTCGAAGACCACGCGGTCCCCCTCGGCCTTTCGGGGGCCGTAGCTTTCCGGCGAGTCGTCGACAGCCTGCTCGTCCGTACACCCGGACAGCGGGGTGACGCCCTCACGCTTCGGAATCTCCTCCGCTCCGTAGGCCGCCCCGCTGGAGATATAGACGTAGGCGTCCACGTCGGCGAAGATGTCCACCGCGGAGGCAACCTCGTGCGGTTTGTACGCCACGCAGTCGAAGACGGCGTCGGGTTCGACCGTCAGTTTCGCCGTGCGGAGCGCTTCGTCGTCGGTCCGGTCGCCCTGAATGTGCTGGACGCGTGGGTTGTCGGCGAAGGGGTTGTCGTGGTTCCCGCGGTTGAAGATGGTCACGTCGTAGTCGTGGTCGAGGAGGTCCGAGACGAGGTGGCGGCCGATGAATCGGGTGCCGCCGATGACGAGTGCAGAGTCCATGTCTCGGTCGAAGGCACGTGGCGTGAAAAACGTGAGAGAACCGGCGGCGGATTCCGCAGCGTCTCGCGTGACAAACAGCAGAGGTTACTCCACGCGTTCGAGGACGATACCCTCCTCGAACCCGCCGCGCTTCCTTGCCTTCTCGTCGGCCATCGCTTCGACCGTTTCCCAGTCCTCGCCGCGACGGTCGAGAATCGCGTCGATGACGGCGAACACGTCGGCGAGTTCCTCGAACCTCCCGTCTTCGGCGAACTCCTCGGCCTCTTCGACCAGTTTCTCACCGAGTCTGCGGTCGAACTCGTCACCCTCGGCGACGTGGGTGACGGGCGTCTCTCCCGACTCGCGGATTATCCCGGGGATGTCGTCGCGGACGAGTTTGTCGTACTCGCGGGGCATACCAGCGGCTCTCGGGCGAGTGTCAAAAAAGCGGGAGAAGTCGAAGCGAGCGGTTCAGTCGTCGCTCGTCGTCGCCGCGCCGACCTTCTCGACACCGGTGTCGACGACTGCGCCCGCGTGTTCGGGGAGTTCGGAGCGAACGTCCTGCCGAGCGTCTTCTTCGATGACCGCTGCGTAGGCGTCGGGCATCACCTTCACGAAGTCGCCGAGAGCGGCGTCCCAGTCGTCGAGGAGTTCCGCCGCGCGGTCGGAGTCGGTGTACGCGAGGTGGTTCTCGACGAGGCGGGTGAGCATCTCCTCGTCGGACTCGTCGAGACCGTCTTCGAGCGTCACCATGCCGGTGTTCGCCTTCGCGGCGAACTCGTCGTCGGGGTCGTAGACGTAGGCAACACCGCCGGACATGCCTGCGGCGAAGTTGCGGCCCGTCTCACCGAGGACGGCGACGACGCCGCCGGTCATGTACTCACAGCCGTGGTCGCCGACGCCTTCCACGACGGCCTTGACGCCGGAGTTGCGGACGGCGAAGCGCTCGCCCGCGACGCCGTTGACGTAGCACTCGCCCTGCGTCGCGCCGTAGAGTGCGACGTTGCCGATGAGGATGTTCTCGGCGGCGTCGTAGTTTGCCTCGGCGGGCGTCTGGACGACGATGCGACCACCCGAGAGGCCCTTGCCGACGTAGTCGTTCGAGGCTCCGGTGAGACGCATCGTGATGCCGTTGGCGAGGAAGCCGCCGAACGTCTGCCCGGCGACGCCGGAGAACTCACACCGGATGGTGTCGTCCGGCAGGCCCTCGCCACCGTGTTCGTTGGAGATGCGGTTCGAGAGCATCGCGCCGACGGCGCGGTCCTCGTTCGAGAGGTCACGGCGGATGACGATGGGTTCGCCGTCGTCGATGGCCGCGCTCGCCTCGTCGATGAGTTTGTGGTCGATGTGGGTGTCTACGTCCGCGTGCGTCTGCTCTTCGGTCTTCCGACGCGCGCCGGAGTCGGGTTCCGCGAGGACGGCCGAGAGGTCGAGGTGCTTTGCCTTTTCGTGGTCCGTCTCGCGCTGGCGGAGGACCGACGGACGGCCAATCATCTCGTCTACCGTGCGGAAGCCGAGTTCGGCCATGATTTCGCGCAGTTCCTGCGCGATGAACGTCATGTAGTTGATGACGTGGTCAGGCTGGCCGGGGAAGCGGCGGCGCAGGTTCTCGTCCTGCGTGGCGACGCCGACCGGGCAGGTGTTCTCGTGGCACTGGCGGGCCATGACACAGCCCGAGGTGACAAGCGATGCCGTCCCGAAGACGTACTCCTCAGCGCCGAGGAGGGCGGCGACGGCAACGTCGCGGCCGGTCTTCATCCCGCCGTCGGCGGAGACGCGGATACGGGAGCGCAGGCCGGTCGCACGGAGCATCTGGTTGGCTTCGGCGAGGCCGAGTTCCCACGGGAGACCCGCGTTCTTGATGGAGGTCTTCGGCGACGCACCGGTCCCGCCGTCGTGGCCGGAGATGTGGACCACGTCGGCCTTGGCTTTCGAGACACCGGCCGCGATGGTGCCGATGCCCGCCTCGGAGACGAGCTTCACGTTGATGTCGGCGTCGGGGTTGGCCGACTTCAGGTCGAAGATTAGCTGCTTGAGGTCTTCGATGGAGTAGATGTCGTGCAACGGCGGGGGCGAGATGAGACCGACGCCCGGCGTCGCGTAGCGGACGTGGGCAATCATCTCGTTTACCTTCTTGCCGGGGAGGTGGCCGCCCTCGCCGGGCTTCGAGCCTTGCGCCATCTTGATTTGAATCTCGTCGGCCGACGAGAGGTAGTCCGAGGTGACGCCGAAGCGGCCGGATGCGACCTGCTTGACGTTGCACTCCTTTTCGGTGCCGAAGCGCTCCGGCGGTTCGCCACCCTCGCCGGAGTTGGACTTCCCGCCGATGCGGTTCATCGCGATGGAGTTGTTCTCGTGGGCCTCGGGCGAGAGGCTGCCGAGCGACATCGCGGCCGTCGAGAAGCGCTTGACGATGGACTCGACGGATTCGACCTCGTCGATGTCCACGGGTTCGCGGTCGGAGTTGAATTCGAGGAGGCCGCGAAGCGTCTGGAGTTGCTCGGACTGGTCGTTGACGAGTTCGGCGAACTCCGTGTACTTCTCGTAGTCGCCGGCGCGGACGGCCTGCTGGAGCGTCCCGACGGTCTGGGGGTTCCAGCCGTGGTGGAAGCCGCCGGAGCGGTTCTCGAACTCTCCTTGCCGGTCGAGTTCGGGGTCAGCACCGAACGCGGCGGTGTGGCGCGTCAGCAGGTCGGACTCGATTTCGTCGAGACCGATACCCTCGGTGCGAATCTCGGTGCCTTCGAAGTACTCGGCGACGAAGTCGGAGTCGAGACCGACCGCTTCGAAAATCTGGGCACCGCGGTAGCTCTCGACCGTCGAGATGCCCATCTTGGCCATCGTCTTGAGGAGGCCGTCTTCGAGCGCGTGGACGTACGACTCGATGGCCTCGGCGGGGTCGGCCCCGTCGGGACCGGCGACGATGTCCTCGATGGTCTGGTAGGCGAGGTAGGGATTCACCGCGCCCGCGCCGTAGCCGACGAGCGTCGCGAGGTGGTGAACCTCACGAGGGTCGCCGGATTCGACGACCAACCCGGCGTGGTTGCGCAGGCCGTTGCGGACGAGGCTGTGGTGGACCGCGCCCGTTGCGAGGAGACTCGGGATGGCCACGCGCTCCGCGCCGACGTTGCGGTCGGAGAGGACGACAATGTCCGCGCCGTCTTCGATTGCCGCCTTGGCCTCGTCGCGGACAGCCTCGATAGCCTCGCGGAGGTCGGTACCGCGCTCGTAGGTGATGTCCACGACGGTACTTTCCATGTCGCCGTCGAGGTCCTTGATGGCCGCCGTCTGGGCGTCGGTGATGACGGGCGAATCGAGGACGAGTTGACGAGCGTGGTCAGGCGACTCGTCGAGCAGGTTGCGCTGGTAGCCGAGGCGGGCTTCGAGGCTCGTCACCAACTTCTCGCGGATGTAGTCGATAGGCGGGTTCGACACCTGCGCGAAGAGTTGCTTGAAATACGTAAAGAGCGGGCGGTTGAGGTCCGACAGTACCGAAAGCGGCGTGTCGTCGCCCATCGACCCGACGGGGTCCTTCCCGTCGCGGGCCATCGGCTCTATCATGTGGTTCAGTTGGTCGTGCGTGTAGCCGAACGACGCCTGCGCCGCGCGGAGGCTCTCGACTTCACCGCGGGAGGTGGGGTCGTCGTCCTCGGTGATGTCGTCGAGGTGGCGCTGTTGCTCGCGGACCCACTCGCCGTACTTCTCGTCGGTGAGTTCGTCGAACACCTCGGCGTCGGGGATAACGCGGCCTTCCTCGGGGTCGGCCATGAAAATCTCGCCCGGACGGAGACGGCCGCGCGTCTCGATTTCGGCGGGGTCGGTGTCGAGCGCGCCGACTTCGCTAGCCACGATGAGGCGACCGTCGGTGGTCACTTCGTAGCGACACGGCCGGAGTCCGTTGCGGTCGAGGACGGCCGCGATGCGGTCGCCGTCGGTAGCCGCCACGAGCGCGGGACCGTCCCACGGTTCGACAAGCGAGGCGTGGAAGTCGTACCAATCGCGGCGCTCGTCGCTCATCGCATCGTCGTTGCGGTACGCCTCGGGGATGAGCATCCGGAGGACGTGCGGCAGGTCGCGACCGCCCTTCAAGAGGAGTTCGACCGCGTTGTCGACGCTCGCGGTGTCGGACTGGTCGGCCTTCGTGATGGGCTTGAGCGTGTCGAGGTCCGCGCCGAACGCCTCGTGTTCGAGGTCGGTCTCGCGGGCGCGCATCCAGTTGACGTTGCCGCGGATGGTGTTTATCTCGCCGTTGTGGATGACCTGCCGGTACGGGTGGGCGAGGTGCCACGCGCCGAGCGTGTTGGTCGAAAAGCGTGCGTGAACAAGCACGAGTTCCGAGACCATCCGCTCGTCGGAGAGGTCGGGGTAGTAGTTCGGGAGTTGCTCGGCGGTGAGAAGTCCCTTGTAGACGATGGTCTTGCGGTCGAGCGAGCAGACGTAGAACCGGCCCGCACCGGGAAGGGTGAGGTTTTCGACAGCCTTCTCGGCCGCGCGACGCCCGACGTAGAGTGCGCGGTCGAAGTCGTCCGCTTCGAAGTCGTCCGCAGCCGCCGCGTCTTCGTCGGGTTCGACGAAGACCTGCCAGACATCGGGTTCGGATTCTAACGCAGTCGCGCCGAGTCCCGAGTTGTCGGTCGGAACGTCGCGCCAGTGGAAGACCGACAAGCCGTGTTCAGAGAGCGCCTCCTCGAAGACGGCTGCGACGCGCTCTCGAACCTCGTCGTCGGTCGGCATGAAGACCGACCCGACAGCGTACAGTTCGGGGAGTTCGTCTTCGACGATTGCCTCGAAGAATTCGTCCGGTCGCTGGAGCAAGATACCAGCGCCATCGCCGGTATTTTCCTCGGCACCAGTGGTGCCGCGGTGCTCGAGGTTCTCCAGAAGTTCGATACCGTCCGAGACGACGCGGTGCGAAGCGCCGTTCTCAAGGTCTACGACGGCCCCAACGCCGCAGTTCGACCGCTCGTCAGTTGGGTCGGCCAACCCGTGACGAACAGAGGGTGCGTCTATGTGTGGCTTGGTCATGCTCCCAAAGATTCACTACCAACATAAGCCCCTTTTCCTGAAACCATAAGGGTGTTACAATATCATATAAGGATGTATTGAGTGTTGGTATGTACACTAAAGTTAATTCGACGGACGACGAAATATATAAAAGACCGTGTAGAACCGCTCTACGAGTTGTTTAGTACGATTTAGCGAAGTATGCAGTTTCCGTTGCGGACTCGCCACAGACGGCGCAGTCTTCGCCGTCGTGGATTTCTGCGTCCTCGTCGTTCAGGGGAACCATCACGATTTCCGCGGCAATCTGGTCTTTGATTTCCGCTTCGCAGGACTCGTCGCCACACCACGGGGCCTTCACGTAGCCGCCGTGTTGACCGATGGTGCCGAGAATCTCGTTGCGCGAACTGGCTTCTCGGACGTTCGATTCGAGGTTCTCCTCGGCGGCGGCGTAGAGTTTGGCGTACACCTCGTCGAACTCGTCGTGAATCGCCTCGGCGATGTTCTCGCGGTCGAGTTCGACTGTCTCGCCGTCGGGTCGGTGAACGACAGTGACGACTTCGTCGTCGACTTCGTTCGGGCCGATTTCGAAGCGGACGGGGACGCCCTTGAGTTCCCACTCGTTGAACTTGAAGCCGGGATTGCGCTCGTCGCGGTCGTCGAGTTCGACGCGGACGCCAGCGTCTTCGAGGTCGGCGACGATTCCCTCGGCGTAGTCGAGGACCTTGTCTTGTGTGTCTGCCTGCCAGATAGGAACGATGACGACCTGTTCGGGTGCGATAGTCGGCGGGAGAACCAGACCCTGGTCGTCGGAGTGGGTCATGATGAGCGCGCCGAGCGAACGCCACGAGAGCCCCCACGAGGTCGTGTGTGCGGGCTGTTCGTCCTCGGCTTCGTCGGTGTAGGTGATGTCGAACGCTTCGGCGAACGAGGTACCGAGGTAGTGGGAGGTCCCCGCCTGTACGGACTTACCGTCGGGCATGAGCGCCTCGACGGTCGTGGTCGTGTCGGCACCGGGGAACTTGTCGTGTTCGGGTTTCGCACCGCGAAGCACCGGAATTGCGAGAACGTCTTCGTAGAGAGATTGGTACTGCGAGAGGCGCGTCATCGTCTCGTCCCACGCGTCGTCGCGGGTCGCGTGGGCGGTGTGGCCCTCCTGCCAGAGGAACTCCTTCGTGCGGAAGAACGGCTTGGTCTCGGTCGCCTCCCAGCGAATGACCGAGGCCCACTGGTTCACGCGAAGCGGGAGGTCACGGTGGCTTCGGACCCACTGCGCCATGTACGGCGCGATGATGGATTCGGACGTCGGTCGGACTGCGAGGCGCTCTTCGAGTTCCTCGTGGCCGCCGTGGGTGACCCACGCCACTTCGGGGTCGAAGCCTTCGACGATGTCCTTCTCGCGTTCGAGGTAGTTCTCGGGGATAAGAAGTGGGAAGTAGGCGTTCTGGACGCCGGTCTTCTTGAACTCGCTGTCGAGGAAGTTCTGGACCGCCTCCCACAGCGCGTACCCGCGCGGGCGAGTGACGATAAAGCCGCTCATGCCCTCCGGGCCGTAGTTCGCAAGTTCCGCTTTGCGGACGACCTCCGCGTACCACTCGCCGGTGTTGTACTCCTTCGACTTGGTTATTCCAAGTTCCTGCTCGTCGCTCATTGCCCATCGATAGCCGTAGCGAACCCTTAAACGCCCCGAAGGGGGCGGCCGTCTACACTATTACTCATAATCGAGTCAAAATATGTCCGTAGGAACACCAATCCCCACCGACTGTCGCTTGCTCTGACGGACACATAGTTACATATCGTGTGCTGCCGTACCACTGAATGGTGGTGGCATGTCAGCAATAGACACAGTATGGAGTAGTGAGCGACCCCGTGGGGGTGGTCGGTCGGTCCGGGTCGAACTTTGGGTCCCGTGTGGGAAGCGCGACGAGTTCGAGACGGTTATCGACCGACTGGAAGATGCGGAGACCCGCGGTGTGATAGACGGCTTCTCCGTCGAGGGATGGAACCGTTACGTGGACCTCTCAGGGCAGTTGTCTCCCCGTGAGCGGAAGGTCCGAGACCGGGTTACCTCGTTCGCGCGGTGGGCAGTTCTCCACGGCGAACGACTTCCGGGATTAGGCGACCCAGTCGTCAAAGGCGTCGGACGGATGGGTCCGGAGCGACTGACGAGACGGACTCCACGGGCGGTCATCGCCGAGTACCAAGACGGCGTCCTCTCGAACGTGACCGCATGCGACGAATGCGTCGGGGCGTTACGGGACCGTGTCTGCGAACTCGACGACGAGTTCGACCGGACTCATCCGGTCGAACCGGTGACGGTTGATTCGTAGTCGAACATCGCTGTCTCGGTTTCCTTCCCGACGTGCGAACCCTTCTGACTGAATCCGACTACCGAGCGTGTCCTTTCGGCCCGACCGACTACTGTGCGTGTCCTTTCGGCCCGACCGACTACTGTGCGTGTCCTCTTCTCCGACCTGACTACTGCGCGTCTCGCATCGACTACAGCCGACTATCGAACGGACTCTCGTATTCTTGCCACGACCATCCGGGAAGTCGCGTCTGAAATCCGGCCGCCAGCGCGGCGTCTAGGTCGTCTTGCCCCGCGGGACCGTCGGTGTGGACCGCCACGTCCGCGAAGTGAAACGTGGCTTCCGCGAGTAGACCGAGTGGGTCGCCGCCCGCGATAGTCGCCGCCAATCGTCGGCCGAGAACCTCGTCGACGACGAATCCGGGGTAGTCGTCTTCCACGTCGAGGTCGCGGAGGATGCGCACGTAGGCCGCGACGTTGACGGCCACGTCGCCGCGGGCGAACACTTCGTCTACGGCCGTGCGGTATGCGTCCTCGTCGACAGTCCCAACGTCAGTGTCGAATAGGTCGCCGAGTTTGGCGCGCGTCTCGTTGATGAGCGGGACGATGTCGTCCGCCCGGTCTCGAACCCACCGATGCTCCTCGGTGACGGCCGCCGGTGTGAGTTCCATGTTACCCCGATTGGGGCCGATGTGCTTCGGTTTTGCGAAGGGTTTTATACTGACGATGTGGTAGGGTCGCATAAGCGGGTTTTCCCTGCCTCTTCCCGCAGTCGAGATACCACCGTATTCAGTTCACTATGCTCTCTCCGCAGTTGCCCGAGACTGGCACCACCACGTGTGGAGAGTCTCGCGGCCGCGCTCCTGAGGCAGCGGTTCCCGAAGTCCGCCGGCGCTGGACCGGGCGGATTGCTCGTAACTATGAGCTCAGTAGATAAACAACTCGAAGATCTGAAAGCAGAGATTACGAACGAACTCCCACGCGACATTTCGGTTTCCGACGTGAAGTACGAGGGTCCTGAACTCGTCGTCTACACGCGTGACCCCAAGCGATTCGCCAAGAACGGTGACCTCATCCGAAAACTGGCGAGTAAACTCCGAAAACGCATCACGGTTCGCCCGGACCCCGACGTGTTGTCGGACCCGCGCGAGGCCGAACCCAAGATTCTCAACGTCATTCCCGAGGAAGCGGGCGTCACCGACCTCGACTTCCACGCGGACACGGGCGAAGTCGTCATCGAAGCCGAAAAGCCCGGGATGGTCATCGGCCGACATGGGTCGACGCTCCGAGAGATTACACAGCAAGTCGGCTGGACACCCGAAGTCGTCCGCACACCTCCGATTGAGTCCTCCACCGTCTCGAACGTCCGTAACTTCCTGAAGCAAGAACGCGAAGACCGCCGCCGTATTCTCGAACGCACTGGACGACAGATTCACCGCGAGCAACTGTCGGACGACGAGTGGGTTCGCATCACGACACTTGGTTGCTGCCGCGAAGTCGGGCGCGCTTCCTTTATCGTCTCGACGCCCGAGACGCGAATTCTCGTGGACTGCGGCGACAAGCCCGGTTCCGACGACGTGCCGTATCTACAGGTCCCCGAGGCGCTTGGGTCGGGTGCGAACTCGCTCGACGCCGTCGTCCTCACGCACGCTCACCTCGACCACTCCGCACTCATTCCGCTTCTGTTCAAGTACGGCTACGACGGCCCCATCTACACGACCGAACCGACCCGTGACCTCATGGGTCTCCTGACGCTCGACTACCTCGACGTTGCGTCCAAGGAAGGCCGTGCCCCGCCGTACGAGTCCGAGATGGTTCGCGAGGCCATCAAGCACACTATCCCGCTGGAATACGGCGACGTGACCGACATCGCGCCCGACGTGAAACTCACCTTCCACAACGCGGGCCACATCCTTGGCTCGGCAGTCACGCACTTCCACATCGGCGACGGACTCTACAACGTCGCGTTCTCCGGCGACATCCACTACGAGGACACGCGCCTGTTCAACGGTGCCGTCAACGACTTCCCGCGCGTCGAGACGCTCGTCCTCGAATCGACCTACGGTGGCCGCAACGACTACCAGACCGACCAGGAAGACTCCGAGCAGACGCTCATTGACGTCATCAACAAGACCTACGAGAACGGTGGCAAGGTCGTCATTCCGGCGTTCGCAGTCGGTCGGTCACAGGAGATTATGCTCGTCCTCGAAGAGGCGATGCGATCTGGGAAGATTCCGAGCATGCCCGTCCACCTCGACGGGATGATTTGGGAGGCGACGGCCATCCACACGACCTACCCCGAGTACCTCCGCGACGACCTGCGTGACCGCATCTTCCACGAGGACGAAAACCCGTTCCTCGCCGAGGAGTTCAACCACATCGACGGCGGCGAAGAAGAGCGACAGGAGGTCGCCGACGGCGACCAGGCGATTATCCTCTCGACTTCAGGGATGGTCACCGGCGGTCCCATCATGTCGTGGCTTCGCCACATCGGTCCCGACCCGGACTCCCGTCTCGTCTTCGTCGGCTACCAGGCACAGGGGACGCTCGGTCGTCGTATCCAGAACGGGTGGGACGAGATTCCCGTCAACGACAACGACGGCAGAGGCCGCTCCAGCACGCTCAAACTCAAGATGGATGTCGAGACGGTCGACGGGTTCTCCGGTCACGCCGACCGGCAGGGTCTCGAAAACTTCGTCAAGACGATGAACCCGCGCCCGGAGAAGGTGCTGTGTGTCCACGGTGACGAGCGCTCTGTTCAGGACCTCTCGTCGGCGCTCTACCACAACTACAACATGCGCACGTTCGCGCCGAAGAACCTCGAAACGTTCCGCTTCAAATAACGGACGCGTCCGTTATCGGTTCTGGTTCCTGCCCGAGGATTTTATACATCACCCCGCTGCAGCAACTCGTGTGAGTCTTCGTACACGATTCTCAAACCTGAGTACCGTCGGCAAAGTCATCGTGCTCGTTGTCGTTCTTGCGGGTCTCTTGTTCGCACTTGTCGGCGCTGTTTTCGGGACTGCCATCGTCGGGACGTTCGTCCTTGGGATGGGTGAAAACGTCGAGCAGTCGCCCGAAGCCTCGTTTACGTCGTCGGTCTCCGACGGGACAGTACGCATCGAACACCTCGGCGGTGAATCGATTTCGGCGACCGAACTGACCGTCGTCGTTGGCGAACGTGAACAGTCGTGGGCGTCCCTCGCAGACGGTGATGGGTCCGTCGAGCAAGGCGACTCAGTGTCTGTCTCTGCGTCGGACGGTGAGTCGGTCCGACTCGTCTATACTGGTGGCGAACGCAACACGACACTGGTTCAATTTACTGCCTGATTGCAGTCTTTTCCACCAGGGGCGGCGAGTTTCTCCCACGGCTAGGCCGAAGATTCATCACGTCCCTCGAACGAGTCAACCTATGCGTCTCGCACTCATTGCTCACGACGAGAAGAAACCCGACCTCATCGAATTCGCTGAGAACCGGAAAGACGACCTCGAACAGTTCGAACTCATGGCGACGGGGACGACCGGACAGCGACTCATCGACGCTACGGGCCTCGATATCGAGCGCAAGCAGTCCGGGCCGCTCGGCGGCGACCTGCAAATCGGTGCTGAGATTGCCAGCGGGACGTGCGACGGCGTCATCTTCCTTCGGGACCCATTGACGGCCCAGCCGCACGAACCGGACATTACGGCGTTACTCCGTATCTGCGACGTTCACGGCACGCCCTTGGCGACGAACCTCGCCAGTGCTGACGCGGTTCTCGACGAACTGATAGACCAGCTCTCAGAGTAACCGAGACCCTATATCAACTCTGATAACTGTCGGGGAACCTTAAGTATGTTCTCTCGGTAGATGCGCGTATGTACACCGCGTTTCGCCTCCTTGTGGTGGTGACCCTTCTGCTCTCGGTGGCTTCGACGCCCGTTGCCGCCGCGAACACAACGTCTCCGTGTTTCCCCGGAGAGGGACACCGGCTTGACTCCGGTGGAGAGGAGAACGGACTCAACATCGTCGTCTTTACCTCGCTCTTCGAGAACCTCGGCGGTGCCGGTGGGTTCGGTCTCGAAGCATCCGGTGACGCCAACAACCAGTCTATCATCCAACTCCGCGCGGGCGTGGTCTTCGACGGGGTTGGCCCGGTGACGGAGTTCCTCTCGAATCCCTTCACCCGCTTCAGCGTCGTCTACGACTTCTCGTTCGACCTGCCGATGTTCGCAGACTCCGGTATCGATTCGAGCTACGAGGACGACGGGTCGCCCGTGAAGGGACTACAGACGAAGGAGTGTTGACCGGCTGCGTCGGTGAGTTACACCCTGTCCGGCTGATTTTGCGCATGTGCCTCGGTCCAGTGTACTGTTTATCGTCCCGTAACCAGCATTTATGCGTGATGGTGTAGTATATTTGACAAAGTGGGGTAGGGTCACCCTGTCTCACGAACAAACTCTGTTGCTGACGCCGCCAACGTCGCTTCAGGGAGTTACCAAGGGGGTCGACAAACCATGAATCTGGAACATTCGCGGAGTGGGAACAAGAAGTGGGTCGCAATCGCAGTCGTGGGGGTGGTTGCACTATCGCTTCCCGCACTTAGCTACCTCAACTACGTATCTAGTGCTACAGCGAGTGCGTTCAACACCGCCATTCTGGTCGTCATCACGTTTTTGTACGTCATCTACACGCAGTCACTGGTCGTCGAAGGAAGAAAAGACCGAAAGCGACCCGTTATTCACGAGATAGTCGAAGAGACGATAGCTCCGACTCTCGACCGAGTGAAAGAGAATGCGCAGATGCTCGATACACCCGAAGCGAACGACCAACCGCGAGCGTTCCTTTCGGTGGCCAGCGTACCCGTCCCTAATCGGAAACACGCCTTCGACGTTCGAACCGTCTACTCTGACTTCACCGAAGACGTAGCCGAGTGTAACGAACTGATATCGGAATACCACGACACGCGTCAAGACGCGATAGAGGCACTCTCGTGGACGCTTCAGACCAATATTAGGGTCGCGAACGAAGACGTCCCCGACGACGGAGAGGGCGTCCACGAGACCGTGAAAGGTGCTCGCCAGTGGATGGAGACGCAGCAATCTGAGTTAGCGGAGTGGTGGACTGCAGGTGTGTTCAGTGACTTCGACGAAGAACATTGCACACAGTTAGCGCGCGACCTGATTGAACTCACAGAGCCAGACATCGCTGAACAGTCTTATCCGAACCAGCATCCGTTGCTCTCCGAGTACCGAGACGAACTGCTGGCTGTCAGAGAGGAACGAGACATATACCAGCGGTTACTCCGTGACCACGAGAACCTTCGAGACCAGACTGAAACGCTCCGCGAAAACCTGC
Organism: Haloferax sp. S1W; assembly: GCF_044593955.1. Lineage (GTDB taxonomy): Archaea > Halobacteriota > Halobacteria > Halobacteriales > Haloferacaceae > Haloferax. The sequence goes on along the minus strand of NZ_CP172595.1, from coordinate 1,626,052 downwards.
AGGAAGCCAGAGACCAACTGACCGCCGAATACGACATCATGCGAACCGACATCGGCGAGTGACAAGGACAATTTGCCGTCTGTCCTCGGTTCTCACTTACTCCCGAACGTCAGCAGGGTCGAACACGTCGCCAGTCTCGGGAGACACGCCAACTTGTGCGCACACATCGGCCATCGGGCAGGCTTCGGGACCATCCAGACACGCGGGCTTACGGGCCGTACAGTACTCACGTCCGAACTGTATCATCGCTGTGTGGCCGAAGCCACACGCTTCGGCCGGAACGTCACGTTCGAGGTGTTCACGGACGCCTTCGTGGTCCGCATCGGCGGGGGCGAGACCGATGCGGCGCGCGATGCGGTGGACGTGCGTATCGACGGGGAACACACCGCCTCGCCCACCGGCGAACAACAGGACGCAGTCGGCAGTCTTCGGCCCGACGCCGTTCATCTCTAGGAGTCGCTCTCGAACTGCCGCGGGGTCAGCCTTGCGAACGTACCGGTCGAAGTCGGCTTCGCTTCCGAAGTCCGCCAGCACCTCCTCGGCGACGCCGATGATGAGTTTCGATTTCTGATTGTACAGTCCCGCGGAGCGAATCGCATCGACGAGCGCCTCGCGGTCGGCCGCGGCGAGCGATTCCGCGAGGTCGCCGCCGCTGAATCGGGCCATGAGTTCGTCGTGGGCGGGTTGGCTGGCCTTATCGCTCGTGTTCTGGCTGAGAATCGTGCGGACGAGACACTCGAATCCTCCCTGTCCGCCGTAGGCTTTTCGCCAGTACAGGTCGCCGAGTCGGTCGACGACGACGGCCGCCCGTGTCGTCTCCGACTCCGACAGGTCGAACGCGACTTCTCGCCCCCCGCCGCCGGGGCCACCGCTGATGTTCTCGTCGGGTTCGTCGGGCATGGGTGCCAGTTGCGACTCTGAGAGTATAAGCGGTCTGACAGCGGTGCTACGGGGCGGAACATCGTACGCGGAACCGAGAGCGAGACTGAACAGGACTCCGTCGAACAGGCCGTCACCAAAGAGTGGGTAGTCGACCTCGGCTACCAGTGAGACCGCCTGTGGCGGCGGTACTGACTCTTCCGCTTCGAGAGACCGTCTATTCCACTTCGATGGTGAGCGTCAGCGCTGCCCCGTCCGTGAGGGCCTCGACGAGTTCACGGTCGAACCCCGAAGCAGCGTGTTCCGCACCAACCATTCCGGTTCTGTCGTCTACGTAGTCGCTCGTCCGGAAGACGATGCTCCTGTCGCCCTCGAAGGAGAGTTCGGGGTGGCCGCGTCCGGCGACAGTTTGCTCGTACGCGTGCGCGCCCGAATCTACTTCGACTTCGACCGTCACCTCGATGGTCGCGTCGTGGGACTGGCACGCCTCGACGAACGCGTCGTCGAAGTCTGCGGGCGTGCGGTCCGCCTCGATAGCGAGGATGCAGTCACCGGCAGGTGTGAGCCAATCGTCGGAAGTCACCTCGAACGTACTCGCGTGTTCGGCGCTGACGTGTTCGTGGCCGATGGCGCGAAGGGTTTCTCTCATGGTCCCTCGTCTGTCTCGCCGAGGTTTAGCCCCCTCGGTTCACATCATCCTTTATATATTGGTATGGGACTACCTATCATAGTGGATTTCGGCGCGAGAAGCGGTGTGGTAACTGTTTTCACGCGTTTTCGCACCGAAGTACTTATTACTTCGACGCTTGTATGAGCATATACCTGAGCGCCTCCGGCGTTCCGGCGGCATAGCACGCAGAATGATCGGGAATTCTTATCCACGGTCGGTCGCACTCCAAAGAGCAGCCGCCACGCACGGAGTGGTGATGGTATCGAGGCTTGATTAACCAATGGTAACGAAGCAGGAAGTGCTAGAAGAATTCGACGTACAGGAACTCGCAGAAACGAACAACATCGATCTCCCCGAAGAAAAACTCGAGAGCGGCTCGAAGGGAGAACTCATCAAACTCGCCGGTCAACTTCGCGACCGACGTAACGAGCTGAACCAGATGGCTTCTGAGCGCGCCTCCAAGCGCGACGACCTCAACGCGATGACTCGCGAGAAGGTCGACGAGGCGCAGAAGCACCGCGAGCAGCGTGACGAGATGAACGCTGCGGTGCAGGAACACAAGCAGAAGCGCAACGAGCTCAACGCGAAGGCCAACGAGCTGTTCGACGAGGTCGACGAGATGAAAAGCGACCTCGAGCTCGACGACGGCAAAGACATCGACGAGCTCAAAGAGGAGATCGAGCAACTCGAGTTCCGCCAGCAGACCGAAGTTCTCTCGACAGAAGATGAGCGCGAGCTTATCGAGAAAATCGAGAACAAGCGTGAGGAACTTCGTCAGAAGAAGGACAAGGTAGAAGAAAGCGGTGACCTCGAAGAACTCATCGCCGAAGCCGAAGAAGTCCGCTCCGAAGCGTCCCAGCACCACCAGAAGGTGACTGAGCTGGCAGACGACGCACAGGAGCACCACAACCAGATGATCGAGGCCTACCGCGAGGCCGACGACATCCGTGACAAGGCCGACGAGATGCACGAACTCTTCGTCGAAGCCCAGGAAGCCGCCGACCGTCACCACGAGGACTTCGTCCGCGTCCAGAAGCGTCTCCGCGAACTGGACAAGAAGGAAGAGCGTCAGCGCAAGGACTCCCGTGCCGAGGAACGCGAAGCCGCCAAGGCCGAGGCAGAGGAGATCTACCAGAAGTTCAAGGAAGGCGAGACGCTCGAAACCGAGGACCTGATGAAGCTCCAGAAGGCTGGACTTCTCTAAACCCGGTTCGGTTTTCTCTCTCTTCGTCGCGTCTGCGACGACCCTGTTTTTAAGGCGACTGCGCCCCGAGCGTCGGCTACGTGATTCACCGTGTCCGAGAGACTCACTCGTGTCCTTCAACTCGGCATCGTCCTCGTCGTAGCAGTCGTCGCGGCAGTCGTCAGCTGGTTCATCTTCTTCGACATCCCAGCCGACCTCACGGACCTCCTCGGCGTCCTCTTAGTTATCGCGACGGTCGTCGCCGCGATTCAACTCGGTGGCCGAATCGCCAACGCGGCGTTTCCCTCGTACGACGTTGCCGAAGTCGCTGTCGAGGGACCGATTACTCGTGACGGCGGCCGTGGACCGATTCCGGGTGGCGCTATCGGCACGCCCGCCGACGACATCGTCGAACAGATAGACGCCGCCAGCGAGGACACACACGCCGAAGCCCTGCTTCTCAAACTCAACACACCGGGCGGCGAAGTCCTCCCGAGCGACGACATCCGACGGGCCGCAGCGGAGTTCGACGGCCCCACGGTCGCGTACGCGACAGACGTGTGCGCCTCCGGCGGCTACTGGATTGCAAGCGGGTGTGACGAACTCTGGAGCCACGACGCGAGCGTCGTCGGGTCGATTGGCGTCATCGGGTCGTCGGTCAACGCGTCGGAACTCGCCGACCGACTCGGCATCACCTACGAGCGGTTCGCCGCCGGGAAGTACAAAGACGCCGGGAACGTTCTGAAGGAACCGACCGACGACGAACGCGAGTACCTTCAGGGACTCATCGACGACTACTACGACGACTTCGTCGAGACAGTCGCCGAGGGCCGCGAGATGGACCCGGAGACGATTCGGGAGACAGAGGCGCGCGTCTACCTCGGTGAAGAGGCGAGTGCCATCGGTCTCGTGGACGAACTCGGGACCAGAGCGGACGTAGAAGACAGACTCGCAGCCCTTCTCGACCGCGACGAAGTGACAGTCGAGGAGTTCACGCCGCAGGCAGGGCTCATGGCGCGACTTCGCGGCAGTGCCGAACGCGTCGCGTACTCGTTCGGTGCAGGGGTCGCTTCGACCCTCGATGCAGACGACGGATTCACATTCAGATTTTGACAACCGGGAGGGTTTTTAGCCCCCGGTCGCATTTTGGTTCCACGTGACAACGCTCGTCCTCTGTGTCGACCGGACGAATGACATCGGCCGGAAGACGGGGCTCTCGACGCCTGTCGTCGGATGGGAAGCGGTTCGGTCGCTCGTCACGGAGGTCGGTCTCGCCGACCCGGAGGATTCGAGTGTCAACTGTCTCCTCGAAGCCCTGCGTGTCACCCGCGAACTCCGAGACGAGCGCGAGTCGGCGGAAGTCGCGGTCATCTCCGGGTCGAGCGACTCGGCGGTCGGTGCAGACAGGGCGGTTGCGCAACAACTCGACGAGTTGGTCGAGCGGTACGACGTGGAATCGACCATCGTCGTCATCGACAGCGCAGAGGACGAACGACTGGTTCCCGTGGTCGAAAGCCGCCTCCGCGTGGATGCGGTCGACCGCGTGGTCGTCAGGCAGGCCCACGACATCGAATCGACGTACTACCTCCTCAAGCAGTTCCTCGCCGACGAGGAGTTACGGTCGACGGTTCTCGTCCCCCTCGGCGTCGGGTTGCTCCTCGTGCCGCTTCTCCTCGTCCAGTTCACACCAGCGGTCGCAATGGCAGGGCTGGCGGCGCTTCTCGGTGCGGTCTTCCTCTACAAGGGACTGGCCATCGACGAGTTCCTGTCGAACGCGCCCGAACGAGCGCGTGATGCGCTGTACTCCGGGCAGGTGTCCGTCGTCACCTACGCAGTTGCAGCGGGACTGGCTATCGTGGGACTGTTCCTCGGCGCGCTGTCGATTCGGACGCTCGGCGTCGCTGGCGACGAAGTGCTGGTCCCGTCGCTTCTGTTCGTCTACAACAGCGTTCCGTGGTTGGCGCTCGCCGCGCTCACCGCCAGCGCCGGGCGACTCCTCGACGAAGTCATCGGCAGCGACACCATCTCTACGTCCTACATGAACCTCCCGTTCGGTGTCATCGCCATCGGACTGGTGGTTCGGGGCTTCGCCGGATTCCTCCTCGAACGGCAGGGTGAACTCGCACACCTCGTCCTGCTTGGTGAGGTCGAACTCTCGCCGATTCAACGACTGGCGATGTTCATCTTCGCGGGTATCGTCATCAGTTTCGTTGGCGTTCGCATCTCGGCGACCGTCTCGGACGAGACGCTCGAAGACGTGGTCGACGGCCGAAACGAAGGATAGGCCTCGTCAGTTTCCGGCGCGGTACTCACCGTGTTTGACGCCGATAGCGAGGCTGACAGCGCCGAACACGAGCATCGCCGGCGTCACCATCATCAAGACGGTGCTCGTCGCCATCGCGCCCATCCCGATGAGCGCCGCCGTGCCGAGAACGACGAGACCGACGAGCAGTGCGACTGTCGTTGGAAGGGTGAATTCCATAGCAATCCGTCGGAACGCTGGTGACAAATCGGTTACGGCTCCGGGGTACGGTTCGAAACGCGTTCGGCGGACGGAGAAAGACGACGGTCTCGCGGTCTTCTCGTCGGTCGCTACCAGGGTGCGAAGTCGGGGTCGACGCGGCGGTCGGCGCGCTCGATGGCGTCGATAGCCTCGATATCCTCGTCGTCGAGGTCGAGGGCGAGCGACTTCCAGTTGTCGCGGATGTGCGCCTCGCCCGTCGCCTTCGGGATGGCCGTGACGCCCTTTTCCCGAAGCCACGCGAGCGACACCTGCGCTTCGCTCACGTCGTGTTTCTCGGCGATATCGGAGAGGACGTCCACGCCGAACACCGTCCCGCGGGCGAGCGGCGAGTACGCGACGATTTCGACGCCCGCTTCGGCGCAGACCTCGCGGAGTTCGTCCTGCTGGTGGAGTGGGTGCAGTTCGATTTGGTTCGCGAAGATACCGGCGTCAGAGCGTTCGACGGCCTCGCGGACCTGCTCGGGTTCGAAATTGGAGACGCCGACGCGCTTCGTGAGGCCCTGTTCGACGAGTTCGTCGAAGGCCGAGAGCGTCTCGTCGGGGTCGTACGCACGGGCGGGCCAGTGGATGTACAGGAGGTCGACGTAATCGACGCCGAGTTTATCGAGACTCTCCTTCGTGCTCTCGATAACGTCGTCGTGCCCGAGTTCGTTGATCCAGACCTTGGTCGCGAGGAAGATATCTTCACGCGGCACGTCGGCGGCGGCGATGCCCGCGCCGACTTCCGCTTCGTTACCGTAAATCTGCGCCGTGTCGATGTGACGATATCCCATCTCGAGCGCCGTCTTCACCGCGTTGGCGCACGCTTCGGGGTCCGTGTTTTCCCACGTCCCGAGACCTAACATCGGCATCCCGTTGGCTGTCGGCACGCTCTCGACGGATAGCGCCTGTTCTGACATAGGAGGCACGACGGGAGCGAGTTGAAAAGGAATTCCGGAAGGGTACTCGTTTTCCGCCTTCGGTGGCCGGTCCGACGGACGAACGTGATGGCCAGTACGCCGATACAGTTTTTCATGTCCTATGCTAACACACATGTGGGTGTTTCAGAGATGTCGACAACGTCCGAGCCACTAACCGAGGAGAACACGAACGCATTCGCGCATCGAATCGCGGGCGATTCACTCGTCTACGAGTGTCCCAACTGCGAGTTCGGCGAGGTACTCGTCACGGAACTCATCGAGTCGGACGATGCGCGTTGTCTGGAATGCGGGACGCGATATCGGCTCACCGTTGACATCGTCGAGGAGCCGATTGAATAGAGGGACAGAGACTGACTGGCTTCTCACCGCGGCCACCCATCTCCGAGAAGTGTGTCTCTTCATGTCCGTAGAGCGCCTCTAGCTAGCATGCACCACGCACGGTCAGCCATCGCTCTCGCGTTCGTCGTCGTTCTCTCGGGGTGCCTCGGCGGCGCGACATTCTCCGCAGAGCCCGCGACGATTCCGGCGGCAGCGTACGAAGCCCACGGATATGTCCATGGAAACACCACCCTCGTCCCGCTCTCACAGCGCGTCGGTATCGGCCCGGTCTCACGAACCGTCGGGGCCGAAGTGTGGGTTTCCGGCTATTCGAAAACGACTGCCGACGACGCCGTGACCGGTCTCGCGGTCATCTCGTCGCCGAACGTGGAGGTTGTCGGACAGTCGGTCAACCCGCTTGCGAGCCTCGGGAACCGCGAACTGGTAAGGGCCGGTCTCGACCTTCTCACGGACGCGCAGACGCTCGGGAACATCTCCGAGGTCAATGGTCTGCGTGAAGTCGATGCACAACCTGTGACGATGCTCGGCACGGAGGCGGAGCTTGTTACCTATGCGGCCACTGTCGTCGTCGAACCCGGTGAGACGACCGTCGACGGAGAGACGGTGCCGCACGAGGGCGGCACCGTGGACGTTCGTATCCACCTTGCGACGGTCGAACACGACGGCGACGTAATCGTCGTCGTTGCTGTTCACGGCGCGGACGTGAACGAGCGAGACGCTATCGTCGAGTTAGCGGGTGCTGTCGAACATCCGGGAACGGTCGAAAGAATGGTCGAAGTAGGTGGGTCGGCGTAGGCCGGCCGAGTGAGTGGACGAGTCGGCGCGAGTTAGTAGAACTCGCGAACGAGGTCCATGGCGTCGTCGGGCGCGCCCGACGGGATGTCGGACATGTTTTCGGTGACGCCGAACTTCTGGTCGTAGGAAACCGAACTCTCGTCCTGATAGATGATGCCCTCGTACTCCTTCGAGGAGTCGAGAATCTTGTCCTTGGCGGTGTCGTAGTCGGACGGGTCGTGGTCGGTGTCTGCGAGGTCCACGAGGTTGTCGCGGAAGTAGTCGTAGGTGTCCACGTCGTTGAACGTGACACACGGACTGAACACGTTCACGAAGCCGAAGCCGTCGTGCTCGATGGCCTTCTGGACGATTTCGGCGTGACGCTTGTGGTCCGTCGCGAACGACTGCGCAATGAACGTGCCACCGGCGGCCAGCGCGAGCGCGAGCGGGTTGACCGGGGGCTGCTTTGAGCCCTCGGGGGTCGTCGAGGTCTCGAAGTCCTCGCGCGACGTGGGCGACGCCTGCCCCTTGGTCAGTCCGTAGATGCGGTTGTCCATGACCGTGTAGGCCATGTCGACGTTACGGCGGACGGCGTGGATGAAGTGACCCGCACCAATCGAGTACCCGTCACCGTCGCCACCGGCGGCGACGACAGTCAGGTCGGGGTTGGCGAGTTTGACACCGGCGGCGACGGGGAGCGCGCGCCCGTGGACGCCGTGGATGGCGTACGAGTGCATGTACGTCCCGATTTTGCCGGAACAGCCGATACCGGCGACCACGAACGTGTTGTCGGGGTCGTTGCCGGAGTTGGCCAGCGCCTTCATGATGCCGTTCATCGTCCCGAAGTCCCCACAGCCGGGACACCAGGTCGGTTGCTTGTCGGATTTGAAGTCGGTGAAGCGAACGTCGGAGCTCATGCGGAAACCTCCTCGGATTCGAGGGTGGCTTTGATTCTGTCTGCCAGTTCGTCCGCCTTGTAGCGGACGCCGTTGTATTTGTTGATGCGCTTGACACGGGTTAACGTGTCGTGTTCGATGACGTTGGCGAACTGACCGGTCGCGTTACACTCGACGACGATGACTTCGTCGGCCGCCTCGATGTCCTCGCTGAGGTCGGGCCGCGGGAAGATGTACGGGACAGAGAGGAAGCGCACGTCGATGCCATCCTCTTCGAGGAAGTCTATGGCTTCGATCATCGCGCCCTCGTTGGAGCCCCACGAGATGACGAGCGTGTCGGAGTCGGAGTTACCGAACTCGCGCGGCGAGAGGTCTTCGTCGTCCTTCGCGGTCTCGACCTTGCGGTCGCGCTTGTCGACCTGCTTGATGCGCATCTCGGTGTCTTCGGTCCGGCGACCGAGTTCGTCGTGTTCGAGACCGGTCGACATGTGCGCACCCTGGTCCGTACCGGGGAAGGCGCGCGGACTGATGCCGTCGTCGGTGAGCGCGTGCGGCTGGAATCGACCCTTGTCGTCGAGCCACTCGTCGATGGAGTCGTCGTCGACGACCTTGCCGCGGTCGATTTCGACTTCGTCCATGTCGAACGCTTCCGGCGGGAACGTCTGTTCCGTGACGGCCATCGCGAGGTCGGCCGCGACGTAGACCGGCACCTGATACTTCTCGGCGAAGTTGAACGCCTCGACGGTCTTCCAGAAACACTCGTCGATGCTCGTCGGGGCGACGACAAAGCGCGGAACCTCGCCGTGGCCGCCGTAGAGCATCATGTTCAGGTCGCCCTGTTCCTGCTTGGTCGGCATCCCGGTCGAGGGACCCGAGCGCATCACGTCGACGATGACAAGCGGCGTCTCGGAGGTTGCGACGAGACCGAACGTCTCGGTCATGAGGTCGATACCCGGACCGGACGTGGCCGTCATCGACCGCGCACCGGCGCGTGCCGCACCGAGCGCGAGGTTGATGGCCGCCAGTTCGTCTTCCGCCTGTACGACGTGCCCACCGTAGCGTTCGATGCGTCCGGTGAGGTATTCCATCACGTTCGTTGCGGGCGTGATGGGGTAGCCAGCGTAGAAGCGGCAGCCAGCGGCGATGGCACCCATACCGATGGCCTGGTCGCCGTTGAGCAGGACGTAGTCGTTGTCCGTCGTGTCGAGGTCGTAGTCGAACTCGTGGTCGAACTCCTCGTGGACGTATTCGAGTCCCGCGCGGGCCGCTTCCTTGTTGTTCTCGACGATTGCCTCGCCCTTGCCGCCGAAGCGCTTCTTGAGCGCGCTGTCGAGGTTCTCGATGGGGAAGTCAGTGACGGCGCACGCCGCACCCAGCGCAACGACGTTGCGCATGATTGCGCCGCCTGCTTCCTCTGCGAGTGCCTGAAGGGGAACGTCCAGCCCGATCATCCCCTCGGGAATCTCGACATCGGCCATCGTCGAACGGTCGCCGTCGTAGATGATGACCGAACCCTCGTGGAGTTCGTCGAGGTTTTCGTCGATAGTTCGTTGCGTCAGTGCGATGAGCACGTCGAGTCGGTCGACGACGCTCTGTACGGGGTCGATGGCAGTCCGAACCTTGTACGCAGTGTACCCGCCGCGGATTCGCGAAGCGAAATCCTTAGAGGTGAACACGTGTCGTCCAGCCCGGGAGAGTGCCTGAGCGAAAATCTTCCCCGTGGAGTCGATGCCATCGCCAGCCTCGCCGCCGATGGCCCAGTTGAAGTCCGCTGGCATGCTGACTGAAACCTACCCGTAGCCGGGTCAAAAGCCTTCTGAAAATTTGTGTGAAACGCCACTCGAATACATAAACGAATACCCGCTTTAGCGGCCTTGTGAGTGTACATTTCGATAGTTCCAGTAAGCCGAATCGGCACTGTCTCGCCATTCGGTGGACAAATGTCCAATTATCTCGTATTCGGGACTCTCGCGGCAAGTATGGCAGGTTCTTCGATACATTATAACTTATTGATGAATTAACGAAGGCAAGGCCCTTGTGACCCTGCGTCCAACCGGGCCGCATGGATGCAACCGTCACCGTCGCCGCAGTCCGCGACGTTGGACCCGACACGGTCGCTATCGAGTTCGAGACACCGGACGAGTTCGAGGCCGAACCGGGGCAGTTCGTAAAGCTCTCCGCAACCATCGACGGCGAGTCGTACGCGCGCTTTTATACCCTCTCTTCGCCGGGCGTGACAGACACGTTCGAAGTCACCGTCGGCATCGACCCCGAGGAGGGCGGCCCCTTCAGCCACCACCTCGAATCGCTCGCCGCGGGCGACGACATCGACCTCTCGGGGCCGTTCGGAAACAGCTACTACGACGGCGACGCGCGCGTGGTCGTCCTCGCAGGCGGCCCCGGCGTCGGCCCGGCGGTCGGCATCGCGGAGGCCGCGCGCGCCGACGGCAACGAGGCCGCGGTCGTCTACGTTGATGACACGCCCGCGCACGAGGACCGCCTCGACGCGCTCCGCGAGGAGGGCGCGAGTGTAATCGTCACCGACGACGAGGCCGACCTTGCGGACCAAGTCGCGGACGCGCTGACCGGTGCCGAGGGAGAACAGGTGTTCGTCTACGGATTCGCCGGGTTCGCCGAAGCCGCCACCGATGCTATCGAAGCCGCGGGCGGCGATGCCGACGCGGCGAAGGTCGAGAACTTCGGCTAAGCGTTTTCCCCCGCCGCGGTCTTATTCTACCGGCTTCCACGCCGCCACCACTGCCACGAAGAGCGCCCCCGCGAGCCAGCCGCCGAGTCCCAGAAGCGACACCAGCGGCGTCGTCGCCTGTCCTGTTTCGACGGCCACGCCGAACACGAGCGACCGAAACGCGCCGTTCGGGCTCAACGCGAGCAGGAACGGAACAGCGTCGATGCCGAACCGCCCGGCTGCGAGTCCGGCGACTGCCGCGGCGTCGACGCCGACGACGAAGGCGACGAGCAAACCGACAGCGAGGGCGATTGCCTGCCGGGCCGTCCGTGCTGCGGCGGAGACGGCGAGCGCGACCGATGCGGTCGAGAGCGCGAACACAACCGTGAGGACCGTAAAGCGGGCGAACGCGACGGGCGAGTCGGCCGCCTCGTTGATGGCGAGGAACGTCGGGTCCGGCGGCGACAACACGGGGACAGTGAGCGCCGCGACGAGGAGCGACCCGAAGACGACGGCGACGAGTGCGAGGCTCCGTCCGAGGAAGACGCCGCCGACGTAGGCGGGCCGGGAGACGCCAAACGTCCGCAACACGCCCAACTCGCCGGTTCGACGGTCCGAAAGCACCGCACGGTAACAGAGGGCGAAGCCGAGAAGCGGGACGAGCGCCTCGACGAACGGGAGCAAGTCGAGCGCGAGGGGAACGTACCCACCGCGTGCACCCGACCCCGCGGCGGCAACGCCGACGATAGTCAGGGCGAACACGACCGAGAGCGCGACGACTGCGGGCGTCCGCACGACGGTTCGGAGTTCCCGCGCTGCGATAGCAAAGAGGTCGCTGACGGTGCTCGTGGGGTTGTCCACGTCGCTCATCGGCCATCCACCTCGTCGGTCGAAACGAGTCTTCCGAACGCAGTCTGGAGGTCGGCCGCCTCGACAGAATCGACTAACTCTTTCGGCGACCCAGTTGCGACGAACTCCCCGCCGTCGAGGATGACGACGCGGTCTGCCGTCCGTTCGACTGGCCCGAGGTTGTGCGACGAGAGAATCACGGCCACACCCTCGTCGGCGAGGTCCGAGACGATTTCGAAGAGGCGTTCGACCATCCCGGGGTCGAGGCCGCTCGCGGGTTCGTCGAGGATGAGGACGGCCGGGTCGCCGATGAGTGCCCGCCCGAGGCCGAGCAGTCGCGTCATCCCGCCTGAGAGGGCTTCGACGCGGCGGTCCATCGCCCCGCTGAGCCCGACTCGGTCGAGCGTATCGCCGATGTCCACGTCTTCTTCGACAAACTGCGCGTAGAATCGGAGCGTGTCTGCTGCGGTGAAGCCCTCGCGGAACTCGGGTTGTTGCGGAAGATAGCCGACGCGAGTTCGGTCCCCCACACCGACGGCGACGGTCCCTTCGTCGGGAGCGCGAACTTTGGTGAGGAATTGGAGCAGCGTCGTCTTCCCCGACCCGTTCGGGCCGACGAGAGCGACGATTTCGCCCGGCGAGACTGACAGTGATAGGTCGTCGAAGACGGCTACGTCGCCGAAGGCGTGCGTGAGTCCGGACGCGTCGATTGCGAATTCGGCGGCTTCGGGTTCGGATGCGTCGGTGACTTCGGGTTTGGATGCGTCGGCGGCTTCGGGTTCGGATGCGTCGGTGACTTCGGGTTTGGATGCGTCGGTCGTGTCTCCCTCGGATGCGACTTCGCGGGCGATTCTCTCTCTGTCAGACATTGGAGTTCTCCGTCACGTTCGTGGCTCCGGTCGCGTTCGTCTCGTCTTCCGTGTTCAAACTGCCTACCGTCTCGGGGCGAACGGGTTCTGTTCGCGGTGCCGCGTCGACGACGCCCGACCCACGGAGGCCAGCGACTTCGTCGCGGGCGGTGCGGAGGGCGTCCATCACGGGCGACCGAGACAGTACGAGCGCCGCCGGATGGCGGCCGAGGTCAGCGTCCACCGGCCCGGAAGGTTGGAATGCCCGGTCGTACGCGCCGTCCCCATCCTCGTCGGCGAGTGGCAGGTTGCCCCAGTAGTTCCCCTCGCCGTCCGTCGTCCACGTCCGCATCGGGCCAAGTGCCGATTCGACCTGCACATCGTTTCCGACGATGTCGTTCCTGACGACGACGTTCGTCGGGAACGTCGAACTGCCGCGGACGCCGATGTCGTTTCCGACGACGACGTTTCGCGTGTACACCTGTCGGTCGCCGCTGACGTCCATGCCGTACTCGTTGTTGGCGAATACGTTGTCGGCGACGTAGGTGTTGCTCCCGGCCGGGATGAACCCGAAGTCCGAGTCGCGCACGTCGTTTCCGACCACGAGGTTGCCGATGGGTCGCGTCATGATGATAATCCCGATTCGCATATCCCGGGCGACGTTGTCGGCGACGAGGACGTCCGAGGTGTACATCTCGTGGACAGCGTACCGGCCGCGTTCCATGTGGTTGTCTCTGATGACGCTCCCGTCGGCGCGGTGGGTGTAGATACCGTCTCGTCCGTCGAGGAACGTCGAGTGTTGGACGACCGACGACTCACCGATAAGGACGACGCCCATGAAGCCCTCGGAGGGCACCTCGGCACCGCGGACGGTGAGGTCATCGAGTACGCTGTCAGCGCTCTCGAGGACGATGACGCCGCTTGCGGGCGTGTCGATGGTGACACTCCGGATGGCCGAGTTGTTGGCCCCGTCGAGGACGAGTCCGGCGTCCCCGCGGCCGTAGGCGAGTTGGACGCGCGTGTCCCAATCGACCGACTCGTTCGTCGCCCGGATGCGGCGGGTGCCAACGTCGCCGACGCCAGAAATCGAGAGATTCCCGACTGCCGCTTCGTCGGCCCGGACGTGGACTACGGTTCCGTTCCCGTCACCGACGAGGCGTGTCGCGTTCCCGGCACCGACGAGCGTAATCGACCGATTCACGTCGATTCTATCGACGGAGTAGTTGCCCGGCGGCACGTAGACTGCGGTTCCCTCGGGCGCGGATTCGACGGCCGCCTCGATGGTCGGTGCGTCCTCGCCGACGACAGTCGAGACTGGACGGTCGAACAGCGGTTCACGTGCAGCAGTGGTCTGGTCGGCCCAGTCGTGGTGGGCGTCGACCGACGACTCGAAGGCGTCGAGTCGCGCGGTGAGCGAACTCTCAGAACGCTCGCGGAGGGTCGCCCAATCGACGACGGTGCCGCCGTACTCGTCGGTGAACGACTGTGCAGCGGCAGGGTCGGAGAAGGGGACGACAATCGGCCCTGATGGAACACGGGCGTCCGAATCGACGACGAACACCGCGTCTGACACCTCGACCCACCCGGGTTGACGGTTGTGTTCAGCCCGGAGATAGTCCTCGTCGTCGAGGGTCGGCGAGACGGTGGCGTAGTCTGTGACGAACACCGCGAGCGGGTCGCCGAACTGGCGGGCGCTCTCGGGGGAAGTGAGGTCCCTCGCGGCGGTTCCGACGCTGTAGTAGCCGATGACGTAGCGATACTGGGAGAAGTGTGCCTGTGCGACCGGCATCTCGAAGCCGTCGGTCTTGGCTTGCTCCACGTCGACTGCGGTCCCGCCGGTCTTCACCGTATCGTCGAACGGGACGGGCGAAACGGTGCCCGACGCGGGGATGACGAAGGAAACACTCGCGAGGACGAGCACGAGTGCGGCGACGCCAGCGGCCCACCGCGTCGCAGAGGGGGTTACGAACGCCATCGAGTGTTAGTGCCCCGTAGGGGAGTGAGGAGTGATAGGTGCGATGGTCTGGCCGTCGAAGTTGGCCGTCTTCGACCCGAATCCTTAATCATCGTCCATACAACTTCACGCACATGTACGACGACGAGGACCTCGAATCGATTCGAGAGGCTCGCGAAGAGTGGGAGTCTGAGACGCGCGACACCTTCCTCGAAAAGGGTGGCGAGCGGAAAGACCGGTTTGCGACCGTCTCGAACCACGAGGTCGACGACCTCTACACCCCCGAGGACATCGCAGACTTCGATTACGAGGAGGACCTCGGGTTCCCGGGCGAATCGCCATACACGCGTGGCGTGTATCCGACGATGTATCGCGGTCGGACGTGGACCATGCGCCAGTTCGCCGGATTCGGCACGGCCGAAGAGACGAACGAGCGTTTCCACTACCTCATCGAGAACGGCCAGACTGGGCTTTCGACCGCGTTCGACATGCCCTCGCTGATGGGCAAAGACTCCGACGACCCGCTTTCAGACGGCGAAGTCGGGAAGGAGGGTGTGGCGGTGGACACCCTGCGCGACATGGAGGTTCTCTTCGATGGCATCGATATCGGCGAAGTCACCACGTCGTTTACCATCAACCCCTCCGCGCCGGTCGTCTACGCCATGTACGTCGCCCTCGCCGACAATCGCGGCGTCTCCCGCGACCAAATCGGCGGGACCTTCCAGAACGACATGCTGAAGGAGTTCATCGCGCAGAAAGAGTGGGTCATCCCGCCGGAACCCTCGCTGAAACTCGTCACCGACACCATCGAGTTCGCCGCCGACGAGACACCTCGAATCCGCCCCATCTCTATCTCCGGATACCACATCCGTGAGGCGGGTTCGACGGCGATTCAGGAACTGGCCTTCACCCTCGCTGACGGCTTCGCCTACGTCGAAGACGCGATGGACCGCGGCCTCGACATCGACGAGTTCGCGCCGCAACTCTCGTTTTTCTTCAACTCCCACAACTCCATCTTCGAGGAGGTGGCGAAGTTCCGCGCCGCCCGTCGCATCTACCACCACGTGATGTCCGAGTGGTACGGTGCCGAAGACGAGCGCTCGAAGCAACTGAAGTTCCACACCCAGACGGCCGGGCAGTCGCTGACCGCACAACAACCGCTCAACAACATCGTCCGCGTGACGATTCAGGCGCTCGCTGGCGTCCTCGGCGGGACGCAGTCGCTGCACACGAACAGCTACGACGAGGCACTGGCGCTCCCTTCGGAGGAGGCGGTCACCGTCGCGCTCCGGACGCAGCAGATTATCGCCGAGGAATCCGGCGCGGCCGACGTTATCGACCCCCTCGGCGGGAGCTTCTTCATCGAGAAACTCACCAACGAGGTGGAAGAAGAGGCGATGGCATACATCGAAGAGATTCGCGAGATGGGCGACGGGTCGGTTCGCGACGGCGTCCTCGCCGGTATCGAAGAGGGCTACTTCCACCGCGAAATCAGCGATGCGTCCTTCGAGTATCAGTCGCGCGTCGAAGACGGTGAGGAAATCGTCGTCGGTGTCAACAAGTACACCTCCGACGATGACACCCGGCCCGACCTGCTGCACGTCGAAGACGAAGTGCAGGACCGCCAACTTGCTCGCCTCAACTCGGTCAAAGAAGAACGCGACGACGAAGCGGTCGAAGCGGCGCTCGACGACCTTCGCGAGGCGGTCGAAAACGGCGAGAACGTCATGCCCGTCCTCGTTGAGGCGGTCAAGACATACGTTACGATGGGCGAAATCATGGACGTGTTCGCCGAAGAGTACGGCACGTACCGTGAGACCATCGGCGTGATGTAACGCCGCGCCACGCCGCACAACACCACACGACGCCACGCCGCACAACACCACACCACGGTTTCTCACTCGTTGCGGTTTCGCCACGCTCTCATAACATCCTCCCACCGCCCCGTCTTTTCTCCGCCTCGTCGACCCCGGCACAAAGATTCGTCTCAGCGTGAAAATCGCCCGACGACGGAGTTATTACATAGATTTATCATGTAGGATGGTGCTAGTCACCATGTACTATGGTAGAAGGTGACGGAGATGGAGAACTCGAGGCACGGTTGGTGGAGCAAGCGGAGTTCGAACCGTCGGCGGAGTTCGTCGAGCAGGCGAACGTCTCCGACCCGAACATCTACGACGAGTTCGAAGAGAACTGGCCGGAGTGTTGGGAACAGGCGGCGGCCATGTTGGATTGGGACACACCTTACGACGAGGTGTTAGACGATTCGAACCCCCCGTTCTACAAGTGGTTCACGGGCGGGAAACTCAACGCCTCCTACAACTGTCTCGACCGGCACGTCGAAAACGGCGACAAGAACCGGGTCGCCATCAAGTGGGAAGGCGAACACGGCACGACGCGCACGTACACGTATCAGGACCTCTACCGCGAGGTGAACGAATTCGCCGCCTCGCTGCGTGACCTCGGTGTCGAAGAAGACGACGTTGTGACGCTCTACATGCCGATGATTCCCGAGTTGCCAATCGCCATGCTGGCGTGCGCCCGCATCGGCGCGCCGCACTCGGTGGTCTTCGCCGGATTCTCCGCCGAGGCACTCGCCACGCGGATGAACTCGGCAGACTCGCGGTTCCTCGTCACGTGTGACGGCTACTACCGCCGCGGCGACCCACTCGACCACCTCGACAAGGCAAACGAGGGACTCGACGGCGTCGACCACGGCGTCGACGCGGCAGTCGTCGTGGACCGACTCGGCGACGACGGGTTCGGCCACGAACTCCGCGGCACCCAACACGACTGGGACAGTCTGTTGGCCGAACACGGCGGCGAGCGCGTGGACCCGGTCCAGCGTGATGCCGAAGACATGCTCTTTTTGATGTACACGTCGGGGACGACGGGTCAGCCAAAGGGCGTCAAGCACACCACCGGTGGGTATCTGTCGTATGCGGCGTGGACCTCGCACTCGGTACTGGACATCAAGAAGGAAGACACCTACTGGTGTGCGGCCGACATCGGCTGGATTACTGGCCACTCGTACATCGTCTACGGGCCGCTGGCACTCGGCACGACCACGGTGATGTACGAAGGCACGCCGGACTACCCGAATCGGGCGCGCCTCTGGAAACTCGTCGAGAAGTATTCGGTGGACATCTTCTACACGGCACCGACGGCGATTCGGGCGTTCATGAAGTGGGGGGGTCAGTTCCCCGAGAAACACGACCTGTCGAGTCTTCGCCTCCTCGGGACGGTGGGTGAGCCAATCAATCCCCGCGCGTGGAAGTGGTACTACAAGCATATCGGCGACGAGGAGTGTCCGGTCGTCGATACGTGGTGGCAGACCGAGACGGGTGGCATGATGATTACGACGTTACCGGGCATCGGAAAGATGAAACCCGGGTCGGCCGGACCGCCGTTGCCGGGCGTCGACGCGAAAGTCGTCGATACGTCCGGTAAAGAAGTGGATGCCGGTCGTGCGGGCTATCTCACGGTGGGCAAGCCGTGGCCGGGGATGCTCCGCACGCTCTACAAGAACGACGAGCGCTTCATCCAGGAATACTGGCGTGAGTACTCCGATATCGACAGCGACGACCCCGAAGACTGGGTGTATTTCCCCGAAGACGGCGCAAAAATCGACGCCGATGGATACATCACCATCCTCGGCCGGGTCGACGACGTTATCAACGTCTCTGGGCACCGCCTCGGAACGATGGAAATCGAGTCTGCCATCGTCGGCGTCGAGGGCGTCGCCGAAGCGGCAGTCGTTGGCGGCGACCACGAGGTGAAAGGCGAGGCGGTCTACGCCTACGTCATCACCGAAGAGGGACAGGCGGAAGACGACAAGATGCGCGAGCGCATCATCAAGGGCGTCGAGGACGCCATCGGACCGATTGCGCGGCCGGAGCAGGTCCTGTTCACGCCTGAACTGCCGAAGACCAGGTCGGGGAAAATCATGCGCCGTCTCCTCGAAGAGATAGCAAACGGCGAGGAACTCGGCGACACGACGACGCTTCGGAATCCCGAAATCGTCGAGGAGATTCAGCGGCAGGCGGAAGCCGAGTAGCCACACCGAGCGCGCGGCCCGGTTACGATTTTTGTTCGACCCACGCGGAGAGCGACGCCTCGTCTTGGAAGTATAACCGCTCTCGAACCCCGTCTCGTTCGAGGACGACTAGGAGGTGTTTCTCCGAGAGGTCGATGTGTTCGCCGCTGTACGCACACGGTTCGATTCGTTCGTCACCGGGTCGCCAGAGTCGATGCGGCGCGACGCGAACGATAGTCTCCCCGCCGCTTTCGAGCGTCTGGCCGGCGTAGTCCGAGAGAGCCATATGGTCCATAGATGCTCCACGAATAAGTTGTTTTCTTGCATAGCCAATGTAGAAATATAGTTTCTAGCCAGCAGATTCGAGACGTATTGTCCGCTCCTGTGAGAACGATACTCATGGGTGCGCGAGAGATAAGTATCGGAAGTCTCTGACGACAACGTGGTGTGGCACCACCCTGCACATTTATCCCGAATGTCACTGAAGGAATCGGTACGTATGGAAAAGCCACTTCTCGTAACCGACTTCCTCGACCGCGCCCGTCGGTACTACGCCGACGAAGAGGCGGTCGTGGCGACGACAGGCGAACGGTTCTCCTACGCCGAACTCGGCGAGCGAGCAGACGGATTCTCGGCCGCGCTCCAGTCGCGCGGCATCGAGAATGGCGACCGGGTAGCAGTCCTCGACCCGAACACGCACTATCACCTCGAAGCGGCCTACGGGTCGATGCAGGTCGGTGCGGTTCACATGCCGCTGAACTACCGCCTCGTCCCCTCCGACTTCGAATACATGCTGAGCGATGCCGACGTGAAGGCCATCTACGCGGACTACGCTTTCGCGGAGAAGATAGAGGAGATTCGCGACGACGTTCCGACGGAGGTGTTCATCACCAACGACGCCGCCGAGGTAGACGGCGACTGGTTGGACTTCGACGAGGTCGTTTCCGAGTCCACTGATTATGACCGCCCGGAGATGTCCGAAGACGACATCATCACCATCAATTACACCTCGGGGACAACCGGTGACCCGAAGGGGGTCTGCCGCACCCACCGTGCCGAGACGATACATGCGTACCTCATCTCCATGCATCAGGAGATTTCGGATGACGACGTGTACCTCTGGACGCTGCCGATGTTCCACGTCAACGGCTGGGGTCACATCTACGCGATTACGGGCCACGGCGCGAAACACGTCTGTACACGGGGTGTCGAGGCGGAGGACGTTCTCGACGCGATTCGAACCGAAGACGTGTCGTACCTCTGTGCGGCCCCGACGGTTCTTAACATCCTGATGAAACACTACCGCGACGAAGGCGGCGTCGAGACGACCGGTGCGAATCCGGTTCGGGCGGCGACGGCCGGTGCAGCGCCCCCGGAGGCGACGATTCGAACCGTCGAAGACGAGTTCGGCTGGCGGCTAATGCACGTTTACGGAGCGACCGAGACGGGGCCGCTCATCACTACCTCCGAGGCCAAGCGATTCCTCGACGGTGACGCCGACCGCTTTTCTATCAAGAAACGGCAGGGAATCGGTTATCTCGGCACCGACGTTCGCGTCGTGGACGACGACGGCGAGGACGTGCCGTGGGACGACCAGACTATCGGCGAAATCGTCGTTGCGGGCAATCAGGTGATGGACAAATACTGGAACAAGCCCGAAGAGACAAAGGAGGCGTTCACCGCGCGACGAGAAGACTATTACCACATGGGCGACCTCGCTGTCGTCGACGAGAACGGCTTTATCAGCATTCAGGACCGCAAGAAAGACATCATCATCTCCGGCGGCGAGAACATCTCCAGCATCGAACTGGAGGATACGCTCTTCGACCACGAGCAGGTGTCTGAAGTCGCAGTCATCCCCATCCCATCGGAGGAGTGGGGCGAGTCGCCGAAGGCGTTCGTCGTCCCGACGAGCGGTAATCCAGACGACCCCGGTGTGACCGAATCTGCCCTCATCGACTTCTGCCGGGACCGCATCGCGACGTACAAGGTTCCGAAGGAAATCGAGTTCGTCGCCGAACTCCCAAAGACTGCGACCGGAAAGATTCAGAAGTACGAGTTGCGGGAGCGTGAGTGGGACGACGAAGGCCGGATGGTCGGAGAAGGATAGTCGAACGGGACGGAGACAGCGGAACTTCTCCACCGTCTTCTCCAAATTTCCGCTGAATCAACGGACTGCAGCGGTGTTTTAGAGTCCTCAATGATTGGTAAAAAAGATATTACCAAGGACGTATGATTTATCTTGGTAAATATTATCATACCCATATGGCGCGGAACCTTTGACATATGTTATCATTGTTGTAGGTGGTATGTACATAACAATTATTAACTAGGTATCCACCGATAGTGCCATGGCACGGGATACCAAGCCACTCAATCGGCGAGATGTGTTGAAGGCGACCGGGGCTGTTGGTGCTGCTGGCTTGACTGGGCTGGCTGGCTGTACTGGCGACGGCGGCGGCGACGGTGGCGATGGCGGCAACGGCGGTGGCAATGGTGGCGGCGGAGGAAGCGATGGCGGCGGGGGAGACGACTACCCCGCATTGGGCAACTTCCCCATCGAAGGCGACAAAGCGATTTTCGGATTCAACGTTCCGCAATCCGGACCGTACGCGTCGGAAGGTGAAGACGAACTCCGGGCGTACCAACTCGCCGTGAAGCATCTCAACAACGGGGGCGGCTGGGTCGATTCGCAGTTCGACGACCTCTCCGGAGACGGCGTACTCGGCTACGAAATCGACTACGTCGACGGCGACACAGCGACCGACGCCGACCAGGCACGACAGTCGGCGTCAGGGATGGTCGAACGCGACAACGCCATCATGATTTCCGGCGGGTCGTCGTCCGCGGTGGCGATTGCGGTCCAAGGGCTGTGTCAAAACGAGAAGGTCATGTTCATGGCCTGTTTGACGCACTCGAACGACACCACCGGGAAAGACTGTGTCCGCTACTCCTTCCGTGAGATGTTCAACGCCTACATGACCGGACAGGCGCTGGCACCGGTCGTAAAGGAGGCCTACGGGAGCGACCTCAAGTTCTACCAGCTGTACGCCGACTACAGTTGGGGCCAGACGCAGCAAGCATCGATGGAGCAGTTCATGACCGAGGTTGCTGGTTGGGAACAGATCAAATCCGTTGCAACGCCGCTCGGGACGACGGACTACTCGACGTACCTCTCGGAGGCGCAGAACTCCGGTGCGGACGTGCTCATCCTCAACCACTACGGCCTCGACGGTGCGAACTCCGTCCAGCAGGCCGTCGACGCAGGTATCGACGAGGACATGGAGATTCTCGTCCCGCTGTACAACCGACCGATGGCGGAGGCGGCGGGAGGTGCTATCGAAGGCGTCTACGGAACCGTCGCGTGGGACTCCCAAATCGACAATACGCCGTCGAAGGAGTTCACCGAGGCGTTCCGGTCCGAGTACGACCGTACGCCGTCCGGTCCGGCACAGCTCGCGTACGCGCAGACGCTCCAGTACGCCGCGGCAGTCGAGCGTGCGGGGACGTTCTACCCGCCTGAGGTCATCAAGCAACTGGAAGACTACGAGTACGACAACAGCGGAATGGGCGCAGAGACCATGCGCGGATGCGACCATCAGGCACAGCGCGACGTGCCGGTCGTCCAGGGCCTCCCGGCGTCTGAACAGGAGGCAGGCAAGTACTTCGAGATTGTCAACGTCACGAGTCGCGACGACCTCGGATACGCCTGTGACGCAGGTCCGGCCGCCGAGTGTGAACTCGGTTCCTACGAGTAAGGTCCCACTCCCACACCGTTATCTTAATGAAAGTTAATCGTAGACAACTACGAAGGCCTCAATGAGTATGTTTAACACACCCACTGAACCGAATGATTCGAACGACTACGACGGGGGTGAGAAAGTGTGAGCCTCTTGGCCGACATCGTCGTCATCCTGCTCAACGGGCTCCAGCAGGGTGCGATATACGTCCTGTTGGCTGTCGGGCTCTCAATTATCCTGGGGACACTCAAGTTCGTCAATTTCGCCCATGGCGCGCTCTATCTCGTCGGAACGTACGCGGGGCTGTTCGTCGCGCTGAACGTCCCGCTGTCCAACGGGAAGCTCCAAGAATGGGGATTCACGAGTTTCGGCCTCGACTGGGGATTTTTCGCCGCACTGGTGATGGTCCCTCTCGTGGTGTTCGTCGTCGGGCTCCTGATGGAGCGCTTCCTCGCCCGCTCGTTTTACGACCGACCGGACACCGACCAGATTCTCGTCACGTTCGGTCTCGCAATCGTCGTCCAAGAGCTATTCCGCGTCCTCTTTGGGAGTAACAGTCTTCCGTTCGAACAGCCGGAACGTATCCTCTCGTTCGGGTCGTTCGCGGGGATTCCGGTCTCCGGTCCCGTTGCACTTCCTCTCGTCGGCAACTTCCCGCAGTGGCGACTGTGGGTTATCGGCATCACCGCGGTACTCGTCCTGCTCGTCTACGTGTTGGTCGAGTTCACCGATTTCGGTCTCGTCGTCCGCGCCGGAACCCGTGACGCCGAGATGGTCCGACTGCTCGGAATCAAAATCACTCGCCCATACATCGTCGTCTTCGGTATCGGTGCCGCACTCGCCGGTGTCGCCGGTGTCGTTGGCGGCCCACTGAACGTCGTCAACCCGACTATCGGGACGAATATCCTCGTGCCCGCATTCCTCACCGTCGTCATCGGGGGTGTGGGAAGTATCGCAGGGGCAGTCCTTGGTGGCGTCATCTTCGGACTTACCACGGCGACGCTCGTCGCATTCGCACCGGCGTGGTCGCAGGTTGGGCTGTACGCTATCGCGGCAATCGTCCTCCTCACCAGACCGCAGGGACTCCTCGGTAACGAGGAGGTGGCACCATGAGCGAAAAGACAGACACTGCGAGCGCGAGCACCGACACCAGCACGAGCACGAAAAGCGAGTCTCTCTTCGATGGGAGCCTCGTGGGTCGCTGGGAGCAACTCCGCGGTAGAGAGGGGACAGTCGTCGGACTCACGGCAATCTTCGTGGCCCTCTTCCCGTGGCTCTTCGCCCGCGCCCCGGTGATTTCTGGAATTGTCCAGGGCTACCAGAGCCTCGCGACGCTCATCCTCATCTGGGGTATCTTCGCCATCGGCTTCGACCTGCTGTTAGGCTACACCGGGCTGCTCTCGTTCGGCCACGCTGCTTTCTGGGGCGGTGCCGCCTACGCAGCGGGTATCGTCGCGAAGAACGTCTCCGGAGACCCCCTCGTGATGGTCCTCTCGGGGACGCTCTTTGCCGTTCTCTTGGCGTGGATTCTCGGGTTCCTCTCGCTTCGTCGCGGCGGAATCTACTTCGCCATTCTCACGCTGGCGTTCGCACAGATGTTCTACTACATGGCTGCCTCGCCGTTGGCGTTCCTGACCAACGGTGAAAATGGCCTGACTGGGGTCGAGGTCGGGAGTCTCTTCGGCATGATTCACCTCGAAGCGGATATCCCCTCGGTCGGTGGAATGCTCCTCGGGACCTGGCTCTACGCCTTCGTCGGCCTGTTCTTCGTCGGCGCGGTGGCCGTCGCCTACCGCATCCTCAACTCGCCGTACGGAATGGTCTTCCGTGCGATTCGCGAGAACGAACAGCGCGCCGAGTTCGTCGGACTCAACGTCTGGCGCTACAAGCTGATGGCCTTCATCATCTCGGGGGCGTTCGCCGGCGTCGCTGGCAGCCTCTTTACCATTCACGGGTCGTACGTGCCGCTCCAGTCGCTGTTCTGGACGGAATCCGGTGACATCGTCGTCATGACGGTCCTCGGTGGCGCAGGGTCTATGTTCGGTCCCGTCCTCGGCGTCGGGTTGTACCTCTACGTCGAGAACATCGTCAGTACCATCCAAGCACTGACGATTCCCTTCACTGACATCGTGCTCATCAAGGACTTCGGCTTCTACTGGCACCTGCTCCTCGGAGCCATCTTCGTCGTCGTCGTCTGGGTCGTTCCGGACGGCCTGTGGGGCATCCTGAACCAGCTCCGCGAACTCGTTTTCGACCTCGGTTCGAAGGCAGCGAACCGGGTCCGTGAGCTCGTTGGGAACGGAGGTGCCCGCTGATGGCCCTCTTAGAGACCGAAAACCTCGTCAAGGAGTTCGGTGGACTCGTCGCGACAGACGACGTCAATCTCACCGTCGAGGAAGACGAACGCGTCTCTGTCATCGGCCCGAACGGGGCCGGGAAATCGACGCTCATCAACCTCATCACGCGACGACTCGACCCGACGAGCGGCGACATCCGATTCAAAGGCGATTCCATCGTCGGCCTCGACCCGCACGAAGTCGTCCAACTGGGCGTCTCGAAGTCGTTCCAGACGGCGTCTATCTTCCCGGACCTCACAGTCAAAGAGAACGCCGAGATTGCGGCGCTTGCTGCGGAACGCGGCGCGTTCGGGTTCGAGTTCCTGAAACATCGAGACAGCCTCACCGACGTTCACGAAGTTGCCCGCGACACCCTCGACTCGGTCGGGCTTCTCGACCGTGCGGACACTGTCGCGACCGACCTCCCGTACGGTGACAAGCGTCGACTGGAGATTGGTATCGCACTCGCCAGTGAACCCGACTTGCTCCTCATGGACGAACCGACCGCCGGGATGTCCCCCGAGGAGACGAAGTCGACAGTGGAACTCATCGAACAAGTAAAACGCGACCACGGACTCACGTTCGTCCTCGTCGAACACGACATGGAAATCGTCTTCAGTATCTCTGACCGCATCGTCGTCCTCAGTCGCGGTGGCATCATCGCCGAGGGGACGCCCGACGAGATTCGCGGAAACGAGGCCGTCCAAGAGGCCTACCTCGGAGGTGTCGAGCTATGAGTCTCCTCGAAATCGACCACATCGACGCCTACTACGGTGAGAGTCACATCATCCGTGAGCTCTCGATGAGCGTCGAAGAGGGCGAAATCTGTACACTCCTCGGTCGAAACGGTGCCGGGAAGACGACGACGCTTCGGTGTATCGCCGGGGCGACACCGCCGGACGTGCGAAACGGCACCATCCGATTCAAAGGAAAGGACATCACCGGCGTGCCCGCCGAGGACGTGTCGGTAAACGGGATCTCGCTCGTCCCCGAAGAACGGCGTATCTTCCCGAACCTGTCCGTCGCGGAGAACCTGCACCTCGCAGAAGTCGTCAACAACAAGTCCAACACGTGGGGGCGGTCGCTGTCGTTCGGCCACAAGGGAATGACCACCGAAGAGGTGTACGAGCAATTCCCGCGGCTGGACGAGCGGAGAGACCAGCGGGCGGGGACGCTCTCCGGTGGCGAACAGCAGATGCTCGCCATCGCACGCGCACTGAAGCAGAACACCGACCTGCTACTCCTCGACGAGCCGTACGAGGGCCTCGCGCCGAAGATTATCGAGGACGTCGAGGACGCGGTCCAGCGTATTAGCGACGACGGGACGACCATCCTCCTGGTCGAACAGAACGCGGCGGCAGCCATCAACCTCGCCGACCGTGCCTACGTCATCGACCAGGGTGGAATCGTCTTCGACGGAACCGCAGACGAGTTGCGCGCGGACGAAGAGACGCGCGAACGCTATCTGGGGGTCTGAGATGTCGGCAACGCACGCAGACCCAGAGACGGCGCTCGATACGCTCATCTCCGCCGGTGCAGTCGACGAAGCGGCCGACGGAACGCTCACGACGACCGAGGAGTTCGAGAAGGTACTCGCCATCTACCACGACATCTACGGCGCGGTATCGACCGAGGAGTTCCACCAGACGGTCGTCGACCTCTTCGGCGTCGACCCCGATTCGGTCGAAGCCCACCTCGAAGCGAACGGTGTCGACCGAACTGATGTGGTGGCGTATCTCGCGGCGCAGTCGTTCCTCGACATCCCCGTCGGGCAGGAACTCCTCACGCACATGGCCAGCGTACTGGTCCAAATCACACCGTCGTCACCGGTTCCGGACGCGCTGCCGGAACTCGACGACGACTCCTCCGAGGCGTTTCTCGACTCGAACCCGGATGCAGTCATCACCGTCTGGCGGCGCTTCTGCACCCCGTGTGACGCGATGAAAGAGGACCTCGACGAGATTCTCGAATCCATCCCTGCCAGTGTCGCGGTCGCTGGACTCGACGGTGAGGCAACCGACGACTTCTGTCGGACGTTCGACGTGGATTCAGCCCCGACGGTGCTGTGCTTCCGCGACGGCGAACTGCAAGAATCAGCGTCCGGTCGAATGTCGCCCGACGGCGTCGCACGACTCGTTGACCGCGTCTACTAACTTTACGACCGCTTCGTCTCGCCCGTCACCATGACGGGGCGGTCGGAGTTCAGGATGACTGACTGTGTGACGCTGCCGAACAACGCTTTCCCTGCAGGCGACCGCTTGCGTCCGGCGGTAACGATGAGGTCCGCGTCTTCTTTCTCCGCGAACTCGACGATGACGTCTGCAGGGTTGCCTGACGACTCGTTCACGTCGTACGCGATTCCGTGGTCTTCGAGATACTCACTCGCCTCTCTGACCGAATGAAGTTGCGTCGCGGACGCACCGCTCGGATTTTCGGTGAAACTGTGGACCAACGTCACCTCCTTTTCCGAGGGGTCGCCCGGGAGGTTTGCAACCTCTTCGACGCAGGCGAGTGCGTGTTCTGTATCGTCGTCGACGCCGATTATAATGTGGTACATACTATCACGTCCCACGGATTGATATTAGTGTTTGTGCTGATTCTTGTCCTCCGACCCCGACACTGTCGTTCGAATTATTCGGCTACGTCATCCAACTGGCTCGAGACGTAGACGACCAAGAGGAGGGGGAGACCCAAAACGAGTGCGATGGTCAGCGCACCGTACGCCGCGAACCCGAGCGGAGTCGCGGGAAACGGGACGAGAAAGAGGAACTTCGGCGGCCGAAGTCCCGAGACGAACGTACCCGTGAGAAACCCTGCGACGCCGGCGACGGCGACGAGCGCCGCATACAACCCGATGACGAATCGTTGACCGCGGACGTTCGAACTCACGACTCGACCTGCGTAGGCGACGGGGTTAGCGGTTTTCGTTCGAGGCGACCACACCGATGCACCTTTCTTCGCACACACTAACGGTCGCGTATGTCGGACACGGACATCCTCGGCATCATCCTCGGCGGAATCGCGCTCTTGATGTTTGTCGTAGGGATTCTGCTCGTCATCTGAGGTTCGATTTCTTCCAAGGAACGGTCCGGTGAGCGGTGGCACCAGTGTGTAACTGCACGACCGATGGCCACGTCGTTCGAACGCGGCTTCGAAAACCACCCAACAGAGATATTGAGTGCACCCGCCCGACAGAGATATTGAGTGCAACCGCTCGACGGGTAAGCGTTCGAAAGAAAGGAACCGGGTGTGTTACTTGTCGTCCGAGTCGGTGACAGTCTCGCCGCCGTCGGTTGCGAGTTCCGTCTCTTCTTCGCCGCCGTCGGTGACGGCCGTCTGAAGCTTGCGTTCGAACCAGGTCCACTCGGAAGTGACGAGGTTGTCGTCACCGAGGTTCCACGGGTCGCCGTCTTCGACGACCGGCCCTTCGAGCCACGACTGGACGAAGTTCCAGACGAAGATTATCTGGCCGACGAGCAGGATGAGCGCGCCGACGGTCGCGAGTTGGTGCATCGTAGCGAACTGCGGCAGGTAGGTCGCATAGCGACGCGGCATGCCGCCGTAGCCGAGAAGCACCATCACGAAGAACGTCAGGTTGGTCCCGATCATCGACAGCCAGAAGTGCCACTTACCGAGCGTGGTCTGGTACATCCGGCCGGTGTAGATGGGGAACCAGTAGTAGAGGCCAGCGAAGCCAGCGAAGGCAATCGCGCCCATGACGATGTAGTGGAAGTGACCGACGACGTAGTAGGTGTCGTGGAGGATGAGGTCAATCGGAATCGACGCGAGGAAGACCCCAGTGACGCCGCCGATGATGAAGTTCGACACGAAACCGATACAGAAGAGCATCGGCGTCGTGAGTCGAATCTTCCCGTTCCACATCGTCGTAATCCAGTTGAACGTCTTGACTGCGCTCGGTATCGCGATGGCCAACGAGACGGCCATGAACGAGGCGCGAAGACGGGGGTCGATACCCGTTGCGAACATGTGGTGCGCCCAGACACCGAACGAGAGGACACCGATTGCGAGCGTGGAGTACACGACGAACTTGAACCCGAAGAGGCGACGACCCGCAAAGCGGGGGAGCACGAGGCTCACGATACCCATCGGGGGCAACACGAGGATGTACACTTCGGGGTGGCCGAAGAACCAGAACAAGTGCTGCCAAAGGATTGCGCCGCCATCGACCGAGAAGAACGCCGTTCCGAAGTTCCGGTCGAGAAGCAGCATCAGAATGGCGCTGCCGAGAAGCGGGAACGCGAACAGGATGAGACCCGACTGGGTGAGGATGGTCCACGAGAAGATGTCGAGGTTCGCCCAGGTCACCTTCTCGTTGCGCTCCGTGAAGATGGTCGCGATGAAGTTGATGGCACCCATCGTGGCCGAGACACCGGAGAGGTGCAGGCCGAGGAGCATCAGGTCGACACCCGCGTTGACCTGGTTACCCGAACCGGCACCGGCCGAAAGCGGGGTGTACATCGTCCAGGCCGTCTGCGCCGGGATGACATCCGGGATGGGGAAGAACCCGGCCCAGATGAGCAGTGCCGCCGGCGGCAGCAGCCAGAATGCGATTGCGTTGATACGGGGGAACGCCATGTCATCCGCGCCGATGAGAAGCGGGATGAAGTAGTTCGAGAACGCCGCGATAATGGGCGTCCCGAACAGGAAGAGCATGGTGATTCCGTGACTCGTGAGCAACGAGTTGTAGAACGTGTTCGAGAGCAGCGTCATCGACGGGTCCGCGAGTTCGACGCGCATCACGACGACCATCAGGCCACCCACGGCGAACGCGATGATGCCGTACGCGCCGTAGAGCATGCCGATATCCTTGTGGTCGACAGTCGTCAACCAACGGATGAGTCCTGAAGGCTTCTCCTCCGAGACGTACTGCTCTTTGGTACCTCCGACGGCCCCACCACCAGCGAGAGGGGTATACGACCGCCAATCTTCGACCCGCGCGAGCCACGCGGCGACGGCGATGAGGAAGACCCCCATGAGCACCGTCAGTGCTAACTGTCCGTTAACCTCCATGGAAGTGCCTGAGGAGTGCAGGGTAATGAAAGGTTCGGGAACGCCCTGCGCTTCAGGGGGTTTTAAGCCGATTAGACAGCAGTTTATTCCGCGTCAGCGGCGACCGATTCTTCGAGTTCAGCTTCCGCCTTTGCCTCCTCCTCGTGGAGCGAGCCGACGCCGGGGACCGTTGCCTGTCCCGGCGGGTAGACGGTGTCGGACTTCTCGGAGCCAGCGATAGCCTTTCCCGAGAGGTACGTCAGCACCGCGAGCAGCACGAACGGTGCGATGAGCAGCGAGAACTGGAGTCCCGACGCGAGCGATTCGAACCCGAAGGGGTTGACGACGGCGAAGGCCACCACGAAGAACAGAATGATGGCCAACGGCACCATGTTGACCGTCAGGTCGAGGATGGTGTCCTTGTCGAACGTCTTGGTTGCCATAGTGGGTCTCTCGGGGACGCTATTCAAATAGATTGGTGGTTTCTCGCGCGACACGCTGAGTTCTGTGTGGACCGGACCCCGCCAGCACGCTCCGGACCCGGCTAGAGTGTCTGCTTGTTGTCCCACACGAACAGTTCGAATGCGACGCCGCCAACGAGGAGCAGTGCTGCGGCGGCGATAGTCGCGTAGCCACGGGTGACGAGGCTGATTTCGGTGAATGCGAGTGCGCCGCCGAACGCGAACAGGATGACCGAGAGTACGACCAGCGAGCGCATCGTCGATTCGACGTACCCGGACTCTTTCAGCATCCCTGCGATGCTCCCACAGAACAGCAACAACCCCCCGACTGCGAGCGGGAAGATGCCGAACAGGAGACCGAGCTCGGAGAGTGGGATACCGAGTGCGACGAACACTGGCCACGGGCTGGCAGTGCGGTACTGGTCAGAAAGACCCGGCGCTTCGTCCATACTCGCCTCTCGAACTGTGTGGTAACAAGCCCTTCGGAACTGCGGTTACGGAGAGTCAAGGAGAAAGCCTCGTGCTTTAGCGCGGGGATGAATCCGACAATCGACTACACAACCCACCGTCCGATAGCACGGCTGGATATTCCACGCCCGAATCCGTACCTTCAAGTAAATATCTCGATATAGGTTACGTATGGCGAAACAGGTCGTCACTCGCACCTACACTGCTTCCATACGGAATCAGCAACAGGTGTCCGACGACCTCGATTCGCTCGGGTTCTCAGCCTCAAAACTCTGGAACGTCGGACGGTGGGTTTGCGACCGAGTGTGGAGCGAAATCGGACACATTCCCGGTCACAACGAACTCACCTCCTACCTCAAGTCGCACGAACGCTACGATGACCTGCATTCTCAGTCGAGTCAGCGCGTTCTACAGGAACTCGCTGAAGCGTTCAACGGCTGGTACGGCAAACAACGCAACGGAGACACGAGAGCAAACCCACCGAAGTACCGCAAACACGGCGACGACCACCCGCGAAGCACGGTCACGTTCAAAGCTGCTGGCTTCAAACTCGACACGAAATACAACCGCGTTCGACTCTCAAAAGGGTCGAATCTCAAGGAATACTGGTCTGACTTCATCCTCTGCGAGTTCCAGACTCGTCCTGATGTTGACCTCTCCACCGTGGAGAGCGTCCAACAGGTTCGAGCCGTTTGGACGGGTAACAAGTGGGAACTCCACTTTGTGTGCAAAGTCGAAATCGAAGTGTCTGAAGCACCCGGTGAGAAGACGGTGGGTGTTGACTTCGGTATCAACAACTTCGCCGCACTCGCCTACGAAGACGGGCACAGCGAACTGTACCCGCTCAACTGTCTGAAGCAGGACGACTACTACTTCAGCAAGCGCATCGCTCGCTGTGACGACTCAGCCTCTGAGCAGGCCACGCGGTTGAACCGGAAGCAGTCGACTCGCCGAACCCACTACTTCCACACTCTCTCGAAACACATCGTACAGCGGTGTGTTGACGAGGAAGTTGGAACCATCGTGGTGGGCGACCTTTCTGGTATCCGTGAGGACGAGGAGAATGGTGATTCGAAGAACTGGGGCAAACACGGCAATCTTGACCTGCACTCGTGGGCGTTCGACCGCTTCACCTCGATGCTTGAGTACAAAGCGGAGATGGAAGGCATCACGGTCAAGCAGGTGTCCGAGCGTGATACGTCGAAGTCATGTTCGTGTTGTGGGCGCACGCGAAACACGAACCGTGTTGAGCGCGGGTTGTACGTCTGCGATGAGTGTGGGACGGTGGCGAACGCGGATGTGAACGGTGCTGAGAATATTCGGCAGAAAGTATCTCCA
Source organism: Haloferax sp. S1W (assembly GCF_044593955.1). Taxonomy (GTDB): domain Archaea; phylum Halobacteriota; class Halobacteria; order Halobacteriales; family Haloferacaceae; genus Haloferax. The sequence continues at coordinate 1,594,141 of NZ_CP172595.1, read as the reverse complement.
AATCCTTCCGAGGATAGGAGTAACGGCTGGTTGGCACAGCCATCGACGTTCTTGTTTGACAAGGAAACTGGTGCGTTCGCACCTCAAGAACAGGTAACGTCGTAAACCACAATATCCCAACGCGGTCGGGAATCCTCGCGCTTCAGCGCGGGGAGGATGTCAAGGCGTTGCGATGCCGCGCCGAGCGAGAAAGTCACTGACGGCGCGAATTTCGACCGGGCTGCCGATGATTCGACACATTCCGTGGGCGTGTTCGTAAATCGTGACGATGAATTCGGATTCGATTTCGTCGCGGAGGTCCGCGAGCAGGTCGCATGGGAGGACGATTTGCGTACTGTCGCGGAGCGTACGGGGATCCGGCATTGGCTTTATCGGCGCGTCGAATCCCCACGCAATAATCGTGCCGAATGCGTTCGATTAATACTGAGATTCGCACGCACACGTGGGGGTGCCCGCGGTGTACACGTGGGAGTGCCCGCGGTGTGCTACACCCTCGGGTCGGAAGGAAAGGGTTTTTCGACGGACGCGGCGGAAGTTGTGACGATGGGACTGGAGGAGGAGATCGAAGACATCCGCGAGGAGATCGCCAATACGCCCTACAACAAGTCCACAGAGGGCCACATCGGCCGGTTGAAGGCGAAGCTCGCGGAGTTGAAAGAGAAACTCGAGAACCAGAGTTCGGCGGGTGGCGGCCAAGGATACGCCGTCGAGAAGACCGGTGACGCGACTGTCGCACTGGTCGGCTTCCCCAGCGTCGGAAAATCGACGCTCATCAACGCGCTCACTAACGCCGACAGCGAGACTGGCGAGTACGAATTCACGACGCTCGATGTGAACCCTGGGATGTTGAAGTATCAGGGTGCGAACATCCAGATACTCGACGTTCCCGGCCTCATCGAAGGGGCCGCTGGCGGCCGCGGCGGCGGGAAGGAGGTTCTCTCTGTCGTCCGGACTGCCGACCTCGTCGTCTTCATGCTCTCGGTGTTCGAAATCGAGCGGTACGTCCGACTGTGCGAAGAGCTTTACAACAACAAGATTCGACTGGACACGACGCCGCCGAACCTCTCTATCAAGAAGAAAGGCAAAGGCGGAATCAACGTCACAAAAAGTGACAGTGTCGACCTCGACGAGGAGACGATAGAGGGAATCCTCCGCGAGCACGGCTTTGTCAACGCCGAAGTGACCCTTCGCGGCGAGACGACCATCGACGAACTCATCGACGGCATCATGGAGAATCGCGTCTACCTGCCGTCTATCGTCGCCGTCAACAAGGCGGACCTCATCGACAAGGACTATCTCCCGACCGTCGAGGAGAACCTCCGCGACGTTGGTCTCGACCCCGACGAGGTGACGTTCATCAGCGCCGAAGCCGAGAAAGGCCTCGACGCGCTGAAAGAGGAGATTTGGGAGGCGCTCGGCCTCATCCGCGTCTACATGGACAAGCCCGGCCGTGGCGTCGACTACGACGAACCGCTCGTCCTCCGCGAAGGCGAGAGCACCGTCGACGACGCCATCCACAAACTCGGGGCGAAACTCGACGAGCGATTCCGGTTCGCCCGCGTCTCGGGACCGAGTGCGAAGCACGACGACCAACAGGTCGGCCGTGACCACGAACTGGCCGACGAAGACGTGCTTCGCATCATCGCCCAGCGGTGACCGCCGAGTCCGCCGAATCCACCTCTGACGACACCTCAACCGGGTCCGCCGATAGTACTGGTCTCGGTAGACTGCTCCTCGTTCTCCTCGTCGGCATCGCGCCGTGGTCCATTCAGACCTACACCTCCGGGTCAGTCACGTTTCTCTTTGCGTGGGGGTTGTTCACGCCGTCTCCGCCGAGTGCCACCACCATCACCGACTTCTTCCTCCGGTTCACACTCGGGCTTCCGGACTACATTCTCGTGTGGCCACTCGGCGTCGCCTGCTACCTCGTCGCGCTCGCGAGTGTCGTCGCTGGATTCGTCTTCGACCACGAGGATGTCCGACTCACCGTCGCCGGTCTCGCCTGTGCCGGACTCACGCAACTCGAAGTCGCCCGCGGCTTCTCGCTGCAACCCGGCAGGACTGCGTTGCCACTCGGAACTGTACTCCTGTGGGCCGTGGCGGCGTACTTCTACTGGTCTCGTGCGCGGTGAACTAACCTTCGTACCTGCAACTGTTCTTGTCAATCGTCCACCGGTGTTTCTGGCCGATACCCCCGACTAACGGCCTTCCACGTCCCCGTTTGGAAGCGATAGTAGTTGAGAGCCGCGGGGATGGTTGTCTCGGCGAGGAACGCGAGATAGAGGCCGATGAGGCCGAGCGACGTGACAGAGCCGATGTACGCGAGTGGAATCGATCCCATGAACATCCCGACGAACTGGCTCCCGAACGTCCACCGGGTGTCTCCGCTCGCATCCAGTGGCCCAGCGGACCCGCCGGAAACTCCCTGTAGGATGACGGCAACACACGCGACGTACACGAGGTTGACGGCGATTGGAAACGCCGGTTTCGTCGCGTCACCGACGAATCCTAAGACGATTGGTCGCGCGAACACCACAACGATGACCGCCGACACGAGATACGTAGCGACGGCGAATCGGATGACTTCGTGGCCGTAGACCTCCGCAGTCTGTTCGTCGTCCTGTCCGAGTGCTTGGCCGACGAGGCTCGATGCCGCGAGTCCGAAGCCCCATCCGGGCGTGTTCATCAGTCCCCAGATGCGACGGGCGATGACGAACGCAGCAACCACTTCCTGGCCGAACCCATCGAGGATAGCGAGCATCGGGAATTCGGCGACGGTCCACACCAAACCGCGTCCCATCACGGGGAGGCCGATGTCCACGAGGTCGCGGAGTGTCGCCGGGTCGACGAACTGCCCGAATGGGTCGATTGTGACCGGGAATCGTCCGACACCGGGAAGCGACCCCCGCGACAGTCCGATTGCGAACGCGCTCGTCACGACCACGTTCGAGAGGACTGTTCCGAGTGCCGCCCCGACGACCCCCATCCCGAGGCCGAAGATGAGGGCCGCGTTGAGTGCGATGTTGATGACTGCCCCGCTCGCTCGGAGAACCATCGCGGTGTAGGCGTCGTCGGAACCGACAAGAACGCGACTTCCGATGAGGTTTAGTCCGGCGAACGGGACCCCCAATCCAACGATTTTGAGGTATTCCGCGCCGAGTCTGATAGCCTCGGGCTGGCTACTCAAGAGTGACAGCAGTTCGGTCGGAAACACCCAGAACACCGCCGTGACGGGAATCGTCGCAACGACAGTAAGAAACGCGCTCGACCGTACCGCAAGCCCCAATTCGTGCATGGCGTCGGCACCGTACCGCTGTGAGACGAGTGCGATAGTCCCACCCGCGATGCCGCCGCCCAGCGCGAACGCGAGTCCCCAGAACGGTCCTGCGAATCCAACCCCGGTGATGGCGACGGTCCCCGATGCAACCCCCACCATCGCTACGTCGACAGCGTTCTTCGACATCCGGGCGATACCCGTGACGATTCGAGGCCACGCGAGTTCGGTCGTTCGGACCGCTCGCTCACGGTCGAGGAGGCCGACACGGGAGAGTGCAAGTCCGATACCGAGGATGAGGAGTCGCACTGGATTGGGGACGACGGACACGACTCACCAGTTCCAGTGGCGACTATTTAGGCGACACGTATCGGAAGACGCGTCACCGGCAGCGTACCGTGTGACCATCAGTCGAGGCCTTCCGCGTCCGGTATGCTTTTCGACGGTGAGACACACCTCTCCTCTATGTCCGGAATCCTCGACCACGTGATGATGCGCGTCGAAGACCTCGAGGAATCGCTCGATTGGTACACGACCCACCTCGACTACGAGGAGAAGGGACGATGGGAGGCCGAGACGTTCACGAACGTCTACCTCGGCCCGGAGGACCTCCACGAGGACGGCGCAGTCCTCGAACTCACGTACAATCACGGCGACCACACCTACGAGATGGGCGACGCCTGGGGTCACATCGCCGTTCGCGTTCCCGAGGGTGAACTCGAAGACGCCTATCAGCAACTCATGGACGAAGGCGTCGAGGACTACCGCGACCCTGAGTCGTGCGGCGGTCGGTACGCCTTCGTGAAGGACCCCGACGGCCACGAGGTCGAAATCGTCCAGCGGAACCAAGGTGCCAAGTGGAGTCTCGACCACACGATGATTCGTGTCGAGGACGCAGACCAGGCGCTCGGGTTCTGGACGCGGAAGTTCCAGTACGAACACACCGGTCGCTGGGAGTCCGACACCTTCGCGAACTACTTCATGAAGCCCGAAAACGCCTCGGCGGAGGCGATGGCCGTCGAACTCACGTACAACTACGACGGCCGGACCTACGAGATGGGTGATGCCTGGGGCCACCTCGCCGTGCGCACTGACGACCTCAGTGACTACTGGGAAGTGCTGATGGAGCGGGAAGCCGAGGACTACCGCGACCCGGCGTCCTGTGACGACCGTTACGCCTTCACGAAGGACCCCGACGGTCACGAAATCGAGGTTCTGCCGACGGACTTCGAGTCGCCCGAATAAGGTCGGGTTACTGACAACTATCATTTCTTTTGCCGACGCGTTCGGAGCCGGACTACAACTGGTACATAACTGTTGTCCCTCTCCGACCTAAATTTCCGCTACACGTGAGTGTATTGTTACCAAGATAATACACAAAGCATTTATAATGTGCCGAGATAGGTCCGGGCGTACCCCTACCCAAGGTGATTCCAGCGAGTAACCCCACGCCCTGACCTACCCCTGGGCGTATTCGGGACGAAAGCTGCTTCGCCGCTTGCAGAACCATCTATAACAATGACACGTAACAAACAGATCCGCGCAGTTCTGCTCGCTGCGCTGATGGTCTTCTCGGTTTTCGCCGGGTCCATCGCGTTTACGGGCACGGCTGTCGCAGATGCCGAAGGCGTTACTCTGGCTTCCTCTAGTGTTGAAGCTGGACCCAGTGCGTCTGTCGGTGTTTCCTCGGTAGCTGAATCCGACGGTACCGCTAACGAATACTATGTGTGGGTTGACGCTGACGACGACGGCGAGTACGACACGAGCGAACCGCTCGTGTCTTCCTCGGACCCGACGTCGTTCTCCTCTGACCTCGACCTCTCCGACGTGAGCGCGGGAACGTACAACGTTTCGGCACTCAACAGCTCTGCCACCTCCCTTAGCGGTGGAGAGACTGCTGACGTTAACGTTTCTGACGCACTCACCGTGACGGCTGCTGAGAAGCCGTCCCTGCTCTCGGCGATCCACTACCAGAACGGTACGTCCTCGTCTGACGCCGAGATCGAACTCGCCTTCAGCGAGAACGTTAACGTCAACGACGTCAACGTCACCGACGGTGACTCCAGCCTCGTCTCGGACACGTCCACGTCTGACAAGGGTCGTATCGTCTACACCCTGAGCGACGTCAACACGTCCGACCTCGAAGTCGAGTACAACGTCACCGACGCCGCAGGCAACCAGGTCACCGGCACCGAAGACGTGACCTTCGCGCCTGTCTACGTCAGTGGCACGAACAACAACACGGCCTACAAGGGCTCCACGGTTGCTGTTGTCTCGAACAACACGAGCGAAGACGTTGAAGTCGACGCTGTTGACGACGACAACAACTACGTGTTCGACGGTTCCACCGGCACGAACAGCAAGGTCTTCCTCTTCAACACGGAAGACCGTGAGCTCGGCTCCTACGAGTTCACGTTCGATGGCCAGACGGCCTCCGTCGACGTCCGCGACCTCGGTCTCGACGTCTCTGTTGACGACCTCAACATCACGGACGCTGACGCGCTCGAAGGTACGGTCACGGCTAACGCCGACGGCCGCACCGTCGACGTTGTCGCCCTCGACGAAGATGGCGACGAAGCCGCTTCCCAGACTGTCACGCTCGACGGTCAGGGTGAAGCCAGCTTCGACCTCGGCACGCAGGACTCCGGTAACTACACGGTCGAAGTGACGGACACCTTCTCGGGTGTCTCCGTCGAATCCGACACGGTTGTTGTCTCGAAGGCCAAGGACTCCACGTCCAACTTCGACACCTCCGTTGTCACCGAACAGGTCGGCGACATCGCTGAGATCACCGTGACGCTCGAAGGCACGGACACGGCCGACGTCATGATCGGCGGCGACGACCTCGGTTACACCGCGAACGTCACCGTCGAAGACGGCAACGACGACGGCGAAGTCGTCCTTCTGTTCAACACGTACGACCCGGACAACACGGCCTCGTTCGACGTTGACGACAGCGACGACGAAGTCACGATCACCTCGTCCGACATCACGACGGACATCGCTGCGGGTGACCTCCTCGACGCTGGCGACTACGACCTCGAAGTCTCGACGGGCGGCGACGCCGACAACGTCGGCACGCTCGTCCTCGAAGAGCGCAGCACCGACTCCCAGACCATCTGGACGGCTCCGACGGGCAGCGACCTCGCTGAATCCTCGGACGTCTACGACGCTATCGACAACGGCAACCTGACGGAATCCGACGCTGTCGCTAACGGCGACATCGTCGTCCACCAGGTTTCCGCCACGGGTCTCGAAGGTGCGTTCGACGCATCCGACTTCGACTCCCTCACGGGTACGCAGTTCAACGTCTCCGTTGAGCAGACGAACCCCGGTCCGAACCGCGACCCGAAGGTCCTGGGCATCAACAGCTCCAGCGCCACGGTCATCGCTGACGGCGAGAACGACACCTACTTCATCGTCTACGACCTCGACGATGTCTCTGCCTCGCGCACGGACTTCTACAGCACGAGCGCCGACCAGCTCTCTGTCGAGGACGACGACGCGTTCAACGCGACGTTCCACGTCCTCGAAGACGGCGACCTGACGGACGCTGAAGACGGCGAGTCCACCTCCGCCGAATTCGACGTCTCTGAGCCGACGCTCGACCTGAACAAGGACGAGTTCGGTGTCGAAGCCGCTGCCGACCAGACCCTCTCGGGCACGGCCTCCGTCGCCCCCGGTACGGCTCTCACGGTCCGCGTGAAGTCCGACGGCGACACCCAGCCGCGCTTCCTGAAGACCTCGACCGCCTACGTCCAGGCTGACGGTACGTTCTCGTCCACGTTCGACTTCTCCGAGCAGAACGTGAACGACACCTTCGAAGTGACTGTCTCCGTTGACAAGGGCACCGCTGAAGACGCCACCGCTGACGGCGTCGTTGGCGCTGCCTCTGAGGAGACGACCACGGTCGAAGAGACGACCACGGCCGAAGAGACGACCACGGAAGAGCCGACGGAAACCACGACGGCTGCACCGACGGAAGAGCCGACGGAAACGGCAACTGAGGAACCCGCAGAAGAGACCACCGAGTCCAGCACGCCTGGCTTCGGTATCGCTGTGGCCCTCGTCGCCCTCGTCGCTGCGGCACTCCTCGCAGTCCGCCGCGACTAATTCCGTTCGCTAACTAACCACCGGGTTTTCCCCGGTCCCCTCAACGTTCTTTATTGGCGTTACCCCCGGTAGCGACCGCGTTACAGTGTGTTTTCACAGAGAGTCATCGTTACCAACCGGTCGCGCGCGACGAGCGCACGCAACGACAAGGGATTTAGTAACTGCACGACATTCCAACACGTATGCCCGGACTGCTCTCGGATATCCTCGCTTGGGTGGTAATCGCCACCTTCGTCGCTGGTGTGGTCGCGAACGGACGTGACCGTAACCTCGGCCGCACTGTGATGTCTGCGGGGTGGGTTCTCTTTGCACTCTTTTGGCTCCAACTCATTCCACACTTCACGCTCGTTCACAAGAGCTACATCGAGGGACTGCTGACCATCGCGGCCGTTCCGGCGTCACTCTACGCCGGATGGCTCCTCTACAGCGGACGGGATTCGCTCTTCGTTCTCTCTCGTGCCGTTGCAGCGATGGGTGTCGTCTATCTCCCCTTCGAGACGATACCCGCGCTGACGCTCTTCGGGACGATGATTCCCGCACCACGAGGGGTGCTCATGGAGACTGTCGCCGCGCAGACGAACTTCCTCATCGAGTCGCTCGGCTACTCGACGACGATGATTCCCGGCGACGAAGGCTACCTGAATACGTTCTTGTGGATGCAGGGGAGCCACCGTATCGAAATCTCGGTCGTCCTCGCGTGTACCGGCCTCGGTAGTATCGCTATCTTCGCCGGTCTCATCACCGCAGTGGACGCCCCACTCCGTCGCAAGGTCCGTGGGCTCGCTATTGCAGTCCCCATCATCTACGCACTGAACCTCCTTCGGACGACGTTCATCACTATCTCGGTCGGCAAGCAGTACTTCCAGTTGTTCGTCGACGAGATTCTCTTTTTGTTCGGGTCGTCGGACCCCTACATGGTCTCGTTTTTCATCTCCGACCGAATCATCAGCCAGGTGCTCGCCGTGGTCGCACTCATCGGAATCACGTACCTGGTCGTCCGGGAAGTGCCGGAACTCCTCACTATCATCGAGGACATCCTCTACATGGTGACTGGCGAAGAACACGACCTGCGCGCCGAACTCGGCATCGACGTGCCGGACGACCGGCGAGCGTAATCGGCGGTCCGAGCTTCCTTTTTTGCGTTTCGTACGACGCTTTCAGTAGTCGTCGAAGAGGGTCTCAGGTGCGCCGCCGAGGGCCATCAGCGCATCGGCCTCGACGTGGTGGACCTCGCCGGGGATGATGAGCATGTGGAGCGGGTCGCCGAAGTCGCGCTCGGCGAGCGCTTCGAGTCGGTCGGCCGCAACGACCGGATTCGGACTCCCTGCTCGACAGACGGCGACGCCGAGTGCGTCGGGGTCCCAGTGTTCGGCGAACAGTTCGGCAGCGTAGTCGGCCGTCATGTACTCGTCGTCGTCGATTTCGACGCCGCGGCGACCTTCCCACTCGACTTTGATGTCGAGGTAGACGAGCGTGTGAAGACCGTGTTCGCGGTTCGCTTCGAGGGAGTCGACCACGCTTTTCGGGACCGGGTCGCCACCGTGGACGAAGGGGAATGGGAGCGTGACCGCTTTCCCGAAGCGATAGTTCTGAAGCCCAGTGAGTCCGCTCGCGGCGGACTGCGCCGTCACACCGTGGACGAGTCGCGTCTCGATACCGCGCTCTTCGGCGCGCAACCGAAGGTCGACGTGCGTCGTCGAAATCATCGTGTCGCCAGCGGTGAGGAAGGCAACGTGTTCGTCTTCGGCTGCGTCGAGAATTTCATCCGGGCCCTGTTCGACGCCGGCGCGGTTCCGCACTTCGATGTCGATGTCGTGGTACGCTTCGAGGTCCTCGACGCTCGCACCGACGAGGTGGCTGGTGTAGAACTCCGCGAACGCCCGGTCGGCTTCTGAGAGCGCTTTCTTTCCCTCGACTGTGATAGATGCTTCGTCGTATAGGCCGAGTCCGATGAAGGTGAGCATGCTCTTGCTCTGTCGTAGGCGGCCATAAACAGCGTGACCTTCTTTGACTGCTCTCAATGCGTGGGAATAACAAACATATTATTTTAGAGTGAAGGTAATATCTTCTATTGTATGGCAACGAGCAGCCGCACACTGGAAACGGAGTTGTTTGGACAGGACGTACGGTTCGAGTACTCGGAACGGTGGGTCGGCTACTCGCTTTTCCTCCTGCGGGTGGTGATGGGGTGGACGCTGTTCCAAGGTGGTGTCACGAAGCTCATCACCTACCTCGACGCTGACCCGTCGAACAACTGGACGGCCGCGGGATTCCTCGCGAACGCAGTTCCACCGGGGAACCCCTTCATGGGCCTGTGGAGTTCGATGGCGGGAAGTCCGCTTATCGACATGCTGAACATGTGGGGGTTGACCCTCACCGGATTAGCGCTCATCCTCGGTGCGTTCGTCCGTTGGAGCGCGTTCTGGGGGGCGGTAATGATGCTGTTCTACTGGGCAGCATCACTACAAGGCGGTCTTCTCGCTGGCCTGCCACTCGCACACGGTTGGGTCGTCGACGACCACATCGTCTACGCGGTGCTCCTGTTCGGACTCGGCGCGTTCGGCGCGGGTCGCATCCTCGGAGTCGATGCGTACCTCGAAGACATGGAACTCGTCCGTCGGAACCGCTGGATGTCGCTCGTGCTGGGGTGACGCTCAGCGACCACCGGCGCTTGTTTTTCGGCCTTGTCGTATCGGTTGCACGGACGTACAGTGCTGGCTCTCGTGGCCATTGGTTACAATATCTTGTCGTTTGGACTGTGTCACTGCCGCCATTTGGTGCGCGTCCGACGGAATTATCTCCGTTGCTGTGCTCTCTTCGAACAATGACGACACCCCGAGCGACGGTTCGCTGTCCCGACTGCGGACTCGAAGAGACCTTCTCCAAACTCGCGTCGGCCCGCGAGCGAATCGAGGAACACCGCGAGGAAACGGGCCACGACCCAGACTGGCAGTTGGGTCGGTTCGCCCCGGGTGTAGAGCAGATGGGTGACGAAGCGGGTGTGTGCGGTATCCCGGACCGCTGACGGGGAACTGACTCGGTGCTTGCGGGTCCGGTGGGCGGAAAAGCGTTTTTCCGTACTGGGACCTATCTTTCTGTACTCTGGTTTGACACCACCTGATTGCAACGACGGACGCACCGGCATCCCGACTCCCAGCCGCTGACCGGCTGAACCCGGACCCGACACCGGCTAATGACTGAACACTGTACCCTGTGTGGCCTGCCGACACAGACACGGCAGATTACTGCTCCCGATAGCTCTGGAACCTTCTGCTGCCGCGGCTGTTTGGAGGTCTGGCGTGCGGTCGGTGATGTCGACGGTGTCACCGCAGAAGCGGTCCGTGACCACACACAGTCCGACTCGACAATCGACCGCGACACCGACCCACCTGATGGGCTTGCCGACGCGTTTCTAGAGATTGACGGGATGCACTGTACGACCTGCGAGTCGTTCGTCTCGCTTCGTGGGGCGGCATATCCCGGGGTCGAAACAGTCGAAGCCAGTTACGCCACAGACACCGCTCGTGTTCGATACGACCCCGAGAGGGTAGATACGGCGGACCTGCCAGCGGTGGTGAGCGGATACGGGTACACCGCCCGATTCAGGGAGGACACAGCACCTGACCAGCCACCCCGCGACGAGGAGACGTTTCAACGACTGCTTCTCGGCGGCTTTCTCGCGATGCTCATCATGCCGTGGTACGTCTTTTTCCTCTACCCGAGCTACGTCGGCATCGAGACAGGAATCCTCACCGCAGACATGACGACCCCGGTCGGGCTGTACCTCCCGATGGCTATCATCGGGCTACTGGCTGGCATCGTCGTGCTGTACACTGGCTGGCCGATTCTCCAAGGCGCGTACGTGAGTCTCAGTGTCGGGCAGCCGAACATGAACCTCCTCCTCGCGGTTGCGATACTGTCGGCGTTCACCTACAGCACGGTTGCACTCGTCTTCGGCTCTGTGCACCTCTATTACGACGTTGCGGTCACCATCGTCCTCGTCGTCACCGCAGGGAAGTACTACGAAGGACGAGTGAAACGCGAGGCGACCGGACGTCTGTCTGAACTGACGTCGATGCGTGTGACTGAGGCGACGCGCCGCCGGAGCGATGGCTCGACAGAAACAGTGGGTGTAGAAGCGCTCACTCCGGGCGACGAAGTCGTCGTTCGCCCCGGCGAGCGTGTCCCTATCGATGGCACCGTCGTCGAGGGCGTCGCCGCCGTCGACGAAGCTGTTCTGACAGGTGAGTCGCTGCCGAGTACGAAACGGTGCGGGGATGACGTCGTCGGTGGGAGCGTCGTCACTGACAGCGCACTCGTTGTCGCAGTCGCCGACGAGGCCGAAAGCACGCTGGACCGCATCACGTCGCTCCTGTGGTCTGTCCAGAGCGAGGAGACGAGCGTCCAGCGGTTCGCAGACCGCCTCGCAACGGTGTTCGTCCCGTTCGTTCTCCTGCTCGGTGTCGGCGTGACCATCTGGCGGCTACTCGCCGCCGAACCAGTGGGTCCAGCCGTTCTCGCGGGGCTCACGGTCCTGATTGTGGCCTGTCCTTGCGCGATGGGGCTTGCGACACCACTCGCAATCGCCGGCGGACTTCGAGACGCGCTCGGGCGCGGTATCGTCGTGACCAACAGTTCGTTGTTCGAGACGGCACCCGATATCGACACGGTCGTCTTCGACAAGACTGGGACGCTTACGACCGGCGAGATGGCGGTCCAGTCTGTCGTCGGCGACCCTGACGCACTAGCTGCTGCTGCGGCCGTCGAACAGCAGTCGTCGCATCCTGTTGCTGCGGCACTCGTCGAGTACGAGGCCGTTGCGACTGACGGCGGGGAGACGCGAGCGACCGTATCCGGATTCGAACGACACCCCGGAGCGGGAGTGAGTGGCCGCGTCGACGGTGAGCGCGTCGTGGTGGGTACGCCGGACCTCGTCGAGCGCCACGTCGGGGCGCTTCCCGAACCCCTGTCTGCGGCTGTTCAAGAGGCGCGAACGGCGGGTAACGTGCCTGTCGTCGTGGGTCGTGGTGGGAACGCAGAAGCAGTCGCCATCGTCGGAGACCGGGAGCGAGACGACTGGCAACAGGTACTGGAAGCCTTCGACGACAAACAGGTAGTCGTCCTCACGGGCGACGACGAACGTGCTGCCGCGCGCTTTCGTGAACACCCGACCGTCGACCGCGTGTTCGCAGGCGTCCCACCGGATGGGAAAGTCGCAACCGTTCGGGCGTTGTGTGCCGAGGGTACCACGGCGATGGTCGGTGACGGAACCAACGACGCGCCAGCACTCGGGGTTGCAGATGTCGGCGTCGCAATCGCTGGCACGGCCTACGCTGCCGACGCTGCCGATGCTGTCCTCGTAGACGGCCAGTTGGCCGACGTACCTGCGGTATTCACTCTCGCGGCGGCGACGAGACGGCGAATTCGTGAGAACATCGGCTGGGCGCTCTGTTACAACGGCATCGCGATTCCACTTGCCGCTGTCGGCGTTCTCAACCCACTGTTGGCCGCGCTCGCGATGGCGGCAAGTAGCCTGCTCGTCGTGACGAACTCTCGGCGACCGCTGTTGTGAATCACCCGGGGATGAGTTCCGCCCGACGGATGTATCGGCGGATGACCTCGCCGTTCTCATCGCGGAGTTCGACCGTGAACTGCCGGTCGCCGCCGCTTTCCTCCAGGTTGTTCACGTTCACGTTGAAGTCGAAGGGTGGGTCGTCTATCTTCTGGAGGGTCTGTCCTCCCGTGGAGACGACGACGCTGTCGATGCCGCGGGAGTCCGAGACGTGACAGTGAATCAACTCCCCGGACTTTGTACACTGGAGCTGTGGATTGATGTCGACGCCACCGTCCCCGTCTGCGGGGACCTGAAACTCGAAGGTCATCACGCCGAGCGGAACGGTCCCGAGGACGAGGACGAGGAGTAAAAACACCGTGAGGTTCGCCTTCGACCCGTGTCGAGCGAACTGCCGTCTGAGCCCTCCGTTTCCCGACCGCCGCATTCGTATCACCGCTGGGACGATGACGAGGTGGGTAAGTGGTCCCCAGAACAGCAGTGCGAACCCGTAGGACATGACGTAGTAGAGGACCGTCCAATCGGGTCGGTACGAGAGGACGAGATTCGCCCCGCTCCAGCAGAATAACCCGAGTGCGACCAACGCCCCACTTTTGAGCAGTCGCCAGACGGTCGTGTTGGCGTAATAAACGCTCAGGAGGTCGTTCCACGCGCCGCGGAGTGTCCTCCGTACCCACGTGAGCGGTGAGCCAGGATGCGGTTGTTCGCTTCTCGAATCAGACATTTTCTTCCTCGCTGTGGGTTTCGTCCTGGGCTCGCAGTCGGGCGTCGAAGCCGAAATTGTGTGTTCTCAGACTCCGACCGCCCAGAGCTCCGTAAGGAGATACCAGTTAATCACGTACGAGGCGACGAACACCGCCAGGAAGACCAGACAGATGAGGAACGTTCCCCGCATCTCGTAGGCGTGGATTGGTTTTTCCTCACCCGCTTCGCCCCCGTCGGGGACGAGGTCAGCGTTGTCTTCGGGGCTCGTGACGGGGTCGCCGATGAGTAGCGATACGACGGCGACTCCGATGAAGACAGTCCCCGCGAGAATGGCGAGGATGGCGAACACCCCGAAGATGGCGAACAACGGGGACGCTGCTGCGAGGTTGAACTCCGTTCCCGGAATGTTCTGGACGACTTCGGCCGTGCGCCTCGGAACACCGTAGAGGATGCCAGCGTACATCATCATGATGACCACGATACCCATCGTCCCGGCGTAGAAGAACGGCTGGAAACTCGCCAACCGGTCGAACGACAGTTGGCGTTGGAACATCGTCCGGACGACGAAGAACACCAGCCCCATGAACGTGAGCGTGGTTCCGACGGCGACAGTCCCATGGAAGTGACCCACTGCTGCGAACGTGTTGTGCCACGTCATGTTGACTTGCAGTTGGCCCATCACGACGCCGGTGATTCCGCCGAGGAAGCCGAAGAGGACGACGCTGAATATCGTCGCGGAGAAGACGGGATTCGTCCACGGGGCGTTCGTGAGCCACCCGAACGTCCCGCCGCCCTTGCCGAGCTTTCGGCGACCGGCTTCGAGTCCGGCCGGGATGGCGAAGGCGTGAATCATACTCGCGAAGGCGGCACCGTAGAACGCGTAGGATGCGTTCCAGATTCGCCAGCCGGAAGAGACCGCGGGGTCCGAAAGCAGGTGGTGGGCCGCGCCAAGATTGATGAAGAAGAGATAGAGAATGAACGCGGTTCGAGAGACTTTCTCGCTTACGACCTCCGCGCCGCCGACAACGTGGGTCAGGAAGTACCAGACCGTGACCATGGCCGCGAGGTTGATTTGCTGGCTTCCGTGGCCGATGGTCCAGTACATCTGGCGGTACCACGCCGCGTCCATCCACTGGATGACGTCGATGCGCCAGAGGAAGGTGACGACGAACGTGATAAGCCCGCCAACGAGGGCTTCGACGGCGATAATCGACGTTACGAACGCCCCGAATGCGACAAGCGGCAGCGTCTTGTTCGGGTTCTCCCTGCGCTCGCGCCACAGTGTCACAAAGAACGGGAGGGCGGCGACGACAGCACCGACGATGAATACGATGACGCCGAGATAGAACGCTGGTGGGGACTGCAACGGCGCGTACGCGGTCAGAAGCGGGGCGCTGTTGGGTGTATCAGTCAGGAACACAGAGACGTTGATGGTAATCGCGCCGAGGACCATCGCGACCCAGCCTGCTTTGGCCACTATCGGGACCGGTAAGCGCCGTCCGAGAATCATCGGCCCGCCCACGTAGAGGATGGCTATCTCCATGAACACCATCCAGAATATAAGCAAGTTCCACGCGTGGAGGGTGAGATGGACGTAGAAGTCAGCCGGGTCGAGCAGTCCGATTACCTCCCACCGAGTCATCGCGACGGTAAACGCGAAGATGCCGCCGATGAGAAGCGCAATCACCGCTGTCAGGCCGAACAGTTTGACCTGATTTTCGGCCGTTCGGTGGAGGGACAGTCCGGTCACCGAGCACGTCCTGAACCCGTCTTCGTCGTATTCGTTGTCGAAGAGGCCGAGGACGTTCATAGTTCTTCGACCACCCGGATGGTCCCGTGCATCGTTCGATGACCGTTTCCACAGTACTCGTTGCAGATGATGTGGTACTCGCCGGGTTCGTCGAATGTCATCGGGAGTACCCACTCGTATCCGGGCAACACCTGGAAGTTCATCTGCTTGCTCAGCGCGTGTTCTGGGCGGATGGAAAACCCGTGTTGAACGTCGTAGGAACTGAGGTGAACGTCGTATTCGGTCCCCGCTTCGAGGACGACCGGTGTCCCGTCCCAGGTGAACCGGAACGCAGCGATAAAGACATCCGTCCCCGGCGGAACGAGCGCACCGTCTCGCTCGCCTGCTGCGTCCTTGTACGACCGCATCTTGTCTTGGTACTCGTCGGCGCTCACTCGAAGCGTCTCACCGATTGGGTTCTGGTCGCCGATGCGGGTGAAGGCGCTCATCCACCCGAAGATGATGACCGACCAAACGCCGGTGAGTCCTAGCCACATCGCTTCTCGGCGATTGATTTTGTCACTCCACCATCCGTCCTCCGGGGTGTCTAGGGGCGACGGCATGGGAACTCACCCCGGCGGCACCGAGAAGATATCAAGCACTCCCCACACGACATACGAAAGCGCCCAAAACAGGAGTGCGAAGAGCGCCAATAACCAGATTCGGTCGTACAGCCGCTGCAGAAGTGGTGCTTGGTCCCGGTCAGTAGACGCCATAGCTACCCTTTTCTCCACAACGTATTGAAATTTGTCACGATAAAACATACCACACTATTGTGGGGGGTTTCGGTAGGCAGACACGCGAGATGTGGAGTCGCGTCTTTTCTGCCAGACCGATATGTCTCATAGGGTGTCCTCTATTCCCCGAGCGAATCGAGGGCCACCGCGAAGAGACAGGCTACGACCCGGACTGGAAACTGGGTTGGGTTGGGTCGGGTCGCGTCTCTCGTTTCAGGGACTTCCGAACCGTCAGTTGAGCCTGACTAATCAGATTCTATGAAATCCATTACAATGTGATAGTCAGTGGTACGAGACGGTATGAGATGCGAACGGTGTGGGGTAGATACCACCGTCATCGGGCATACCGTCGACGGGTTCACGGGACACCTCTGTCAGGAGTGCTACGCCGTCTGGGGCCAATTCACTGAACCAGCGTAGACGCACACCTCGGCTTCTGAGTCGTCTCTCGGATGTGTCGCTTCGAACTCGCACTTATGGTAGTCGACAGACTACACTCACGAATGGTCGAAGCATACGTCACGATTCAGACCGGTGGTGGAACCTCACAGCGCGTCGTCGAACAGATTCGCAACCTCGACGGGGTGCGGAAGGCGAGTATCGTCGCTGGCGAGTTCGATATCGTCGCCGAAGTCGAGGCCGACTCCGAGCGCGACCTGCTCACACTCATCACCGACCAGATTCAACAGCTCGATGGCGTCGGCCGGACGAGTACGTGTATCGTTCTTGGGTGAGAGGTTTCCTTCGTCTTCCAGTTGTTCTAGACAGCGGTCCAACAGACCGTACGAAATTGTCCGCTGCGCTGCGCCCCGTCGTCGCGCTCCTCCACTGAACGACGATGTACTGTCAGCCAGCTGTCGCAGGCGAAGGCCTTCTTTCAGTGACGCCGACCAAACTGACGGGCACACCTAACGACGGTCGGGATATCACTGCGACGGCGGACGATCAGTGCGACCCCAAGTGCGAGATACACACCGCTAAACAGCATCAGTCCGTCGAAACTCTGGAAGAACGGCAGGAACTGGAGCGCGAACAGGCCGAGCAGCATAACGGCCTCACGGACGCTGAGTTCGAAATTGACGAGGAGTGTCACCGCAAAGAAACTCTGTGCCGCGGTTAGCCAGATTTCACCTGCCTGCTTCTGGCTGAATTGGAGGACACCATACGAGCCAAGCGAGAGGCTGTACACGACCACGAGCGTTCCGATGAGTAACGTCCACTGATTGAGTTTCGAAGAGATGAGCGTGTTGAACGCCGATGTCGTCCGCAGCTTTCGGACCAAGTACGCGGTTGCGATAAATTCAGGGCTCTCGCTGGCCAGCGGCGCAACCCACTGAATCATGAAAAACGACGAAAGCCCAAGTTGTGGTCCCAGCGTCTCCAACCCCTTCGCAAACGGTTTCACCGCGATCAGGATGATGAATGCAGAGTACACGAACATCACGAGGACTGCACCGATTCGACGCGACCGTGACAACGCTTGTAGATAGCCTGGGACGCCCAACTGTGGTTCGTGGATCGTCTCCCCTCGGAGAATGACGACGACGTAAGCCGCGTACAGTCCGACCAAGATAATCGCATCGAGCGCATCGATACCACCGCCAAACGGGATGAACAAGGCGTACACCGTCGCCACACCGAGGAACAGGATTTCGATGCTAATCCGTGGTTTGAGTTGGACCGAATTCCGGAGAAACCCGTCCCGACGGATTACCGACTCGTCGGTTGTGAATCGGGCGCGATAGATGGCGTACAGGGCGATAAGTGACCACCCGAGACCGACGAGAATGCGATTCGCCCCAGTCATATTGGCGACAGCAAGGTTGGCAGCGGTCTCTGAGGCCGGTGTACCCGGTGCCGCCCCTGCCTCCCACGCATAGAGCGCGTCGACAGCATACTCTGGCGCGACAGCGATGATTGCGAGAACGGCCAATGCGAACGACCGTGGAACATCAACTTCGGCCGTTTCGGCGCCCCACGTCAGTATGAACGCTGCACCAATAACTGCGACACCGCTCACGAGAATGACAGCAGGGACCGGAAGTGTCGGGACTACTCCCAAACCTCGAAGGGCGAGCCATGGGAGCGTGAGACAGACGACACCAGCGAGAGCAAGGAGTGGATGCCGAAGTCGAGTCTCCATACACTATTCAAAACAATCCTCTCAGTTATCTATTGGGTACGCCGGGAACAGACAGAATAGAACTCGATTCAGAATGAGAGCGATGCGGATACCGCCAGCGAAGCCACCATACAAAATATGGACGGCGGAAGCTGCCCATCGAAATGATGAGACACCGGTGCCAACTGCTCTTTCCAGCACTACCGCAGTCGTCGGTGGCTCGTCAGCGATGAGCCGGGTCACAATTGCGGCGATGACTCCGACGAGGTGACCACCGAGTACCCCGTTTAGTATCGTCGTCATCGTTCCTCGAACTCGTTAAAAAGCAAGCCGGTGGAGGGATTGTGAACCACGGTCGCTCCTTGCAGTCGCTCCCTGATTCAAATCCCCCGTGGCTACGTTTGACGCTCACGGACTCGTCGCTTCGCTCCTCGTGTAGTTCGCGTCAAAAAGAGCCGGTGGAGGGATTTGAACCCTCGGCCTATTCCTTACGAAGGAATCGCTCTGCCAGCTGAGCTACACCGGCGCGGTGGGCTTTCGAACGCATTCTTCCGTACCCCGGTTACGTAATTAAGACTTGCGAATCAACGCGGTGTCTGGTGGTCGCCACCACGTCGCTCGCCCCGTCACTCCCGCTTCGTCAGGCGAACGTCGAGACAGACGTTGTACTCGTGTGGGGCGTACGAGCGGACGATTTTCTCTTCGAGCACCGTCACGTCGAACGCCGGTTCGGCAGCCTCGCGAATCGCTTCGAGGCCGGGACCGAATGGGTCGTCTTCGTGCTGGATGTCGTAGAAGTGGATAACACACTCGTCGGCGGCGAGTCTGACCGCGGTTTCGACGAACTCGTCGGCGCTGTGCGGGAGGTTCATAATGAGTCGGTCTGCCCACCCTTCGTAGTCGTCGGCAACCTCCCGAACGTCGCCGTGAATCGCGGTGATGCGGTCGGCCACGTCGTTGCGCTCGGCGTTCTCGCGGAGGTACGCGATAGCCGACTCGTTCAGGTCGCAGGCGACGACTTCGGCACCCCTGGCGGCCGCGGGCACTGCAAACGGGCCGACACCAGCGAACATGTCGAAGACGCGCTCGCCTTCCTGTACCTGCTCGACGATGCGGTGGCGTTCGGTGGCGAGTCGAGGCGAGAAGTAGACCATCGCGATATCGAGGTGGAACTCGTGGCCGTACTCGCGGTGAACCGTCTCCGTGGAGTCGCCGACGAGTACGTCCCAATCCCGAACGCGGAGTTCGCCTTTGATTTTGGACGCGCGGTTGACGACGGTGTCGGCCCGAAGGTCAGATTCGACGATAGCGTCCGCAATCTCCCGAGCACGGTCGGCGTCGTCTTCGTCGATGATGACGACATCGCCGAGGCGTTCGTAAGAGGGTTCGAAGCCGAGGATGTCGGCGGGGTTCGTCTGCGTCTCGCGGGCGGGGGCCTCGTATTCGACGATATCGAGGTCCGAAGAAACGGCGTCGGGGTCGACAATAGGAATGTAGAGGTCCCCTTCGACGACCGAAATCTCGTGGTCGTGGTCCAGCAGGTCAGCGTCGGCGAGTTGCTTCCGCGTTTCCTCACCCTCGGTTCGGGGGACGCGGACGCACGGGACGTTCATACCGTCACCAGTTCGGCCCGCCGAGTAAGGGTGACGCTTCGACCCGGGTATAAAACAACCTGATCAGTCAGGGACCACGTATAGAACGATGGCCCGTGAACGAACCGATGCCCACAGACTCGACCGGCATCCGTCGTGCCAGTGGGCATGCCTCTGACATTGTGGATCTTGCCCGGGTCCACATTTTGGTTCCCGTATTCGAGCATCGATATTCGAATCCTGAATGTGAAATTTTACATCTCGGGACGACGATATGTCAGTGAATGAGTTGCATCGCGGAGTTTACGATTCGAAGTTGGGACCTTCCACTGATGGGCGCTTTCGAGCAGGCCCCCGGGATGCGGCTCGCTGTCGAACAGGTCGTTACCACGGACTCGGACCGGCCGATGCTCTTCGTGTGGGCCGACGGCGGCGATTTCGACGCATTCGAACTGGGATTAGAGACTGACGAGACGATTGCCGAACCCACGTTGATGGAGTCGCTGTCTGAACGGCGTCTCTATCGCTTGCAAGTGTCGGACGAAGTGAACCAGACCGTGTTTCCAACGGGTGCCGAGGTTGGCGCATCCCGTCTCGACACCTCGTTTACCGTCGACGGACTCCACGCCCGAATGCGATTTCCGGACCGCTGTGCACTCCGACAGTATCGACAGCAGTGCGCCGACCAGGGGCTAGAGATGTTCGTCCACCGAATCTACCGGGGCGACACCACAGAAGAGAACCGCTACGGACTCAGTCCGAAACAACGACAGGTGCTTTCGCTCGCCGCCGGACGAGGCTACTTCGAGGTTCCGAGAGAGGCGTCGTTGTCGGAACTATCCGACGAGTTAGGAATCTCGGCGCAATCGACCTCAGAGCGCATACGACGGGGAGTCTCGCAACTCGTCAGTTCGACGCTCGCCCCCGACTCGAACCTCGAAACGTGAAGTCGGCACACCCGTCCACCACGGGCGCGAGTGCCAACTGTCTCTCGGTCACGAGTTGCCGTCAGCGGACGATGGTGACGCTGACCGGCGCGCGTGTCGCGATAAGTTCGGCCACGCTCCCGAGAAGGAGGTTCGTCTCACCCGAGCGACCATGGCTGCCGACGTAAATCTCGTCCACGTCGTGGTCTCGGGTGTAGTCGATGACCTCACGTGCGGGGTCGCCGCGTTGGGTCACAGTCTGTACCTCGATACCGGTGCCGTCGGCGAGTGCGGTTAGTTCTTCGAATATCGCGTCCGCCACCTCCTCGGCCTTTTCGTACCACTCGGCCGACCCGTGGAGTGGTTCGAAGCTCACGTCGACATCGACCGGAGCGCTGTATCCGGGGTCCGACGGGTCGATGACGTGGAATGCGACGACCGTCGAGTCGGCGTCGGCGAGCGCTTTCTCGAACGCGCGCTTCGAGAGCGGTGACCCATCGACGGGAACGAGAATAGTGTCTGCCATGTCTGGTGATACGCTCTCTCGGCAGAAAAGCACTTGTGCGGCTGACTTTTCTGGTCAGCGCGTGAGTCTCTACATGTGGTTCGACTCCCGAGACTCTTCGAATCGCCTCGCGACCGGTGGCGAACACTCGTCATTTTGAGCGTCGTCGTTGCCGCGGCGCTCGCGGGAGGCACGTTCATCGTCGAGCGCGTCCCCATACTCACCGACCCACGAGCACTTCGCACGTGGCTTCTCGAATTCGGCGTCCTCGCACCGCTCGTCTTCGTCGGGGTGCAAGTCCTCCAGATTCTGGTCGCGCCCATCCCGGGACAGGCGCTCGGCTTCGCCAGCGGCTACCTCTTCGGAGCGGTACTGGGGACGTTCTACAGCATGGTGGGTATCGTCATCGGGACGGCCATCGCCGTCGCCCTCTCGCGAAAACTCGGCCGCCGGTACGTCGAGCGAGTCGTGGAAACGAATGTACTCGTACGCTTCGACAGTCTCTCTGCCAACCACGGACTCGCCGTGTTGTTCGTCGTGTTCCTCGTTCCCGGCCTGCCGGACGACGCAATCTGCTTCGCTGCCGGACTGACCAACCTCCCGGTCAGACGCATCGTCGCCGTCGCCGCAATCGGACGGTTGCCGGGGTTCCTCCTCGTGAACGTCGCGGGGTCGGCCGCGGCCGATGCGAACGGAGCACTCGTCGCCGTGACTATCGGCCTTCTCGCCGCCGCGTCGGTGTTCGGGTATCTCTATCGGTCCCAACTCCTCGGATGGGTCAGCGCCCAAACAACCAGTCGTTGAGTCGGACAACCGCGAGGTTCGAAAGGAGGAACAGGGCGAACGCGCCCGTAATCCATCCCCACTCCCGGAGACCGAGTGGAACGACCCCAAACAGCTCGGCAATGGGTGTGTAGAGCAACAGCATGTGGAGCGCGAGCGAGAGTGCCACCGCGTCGAGGAGCCAGCGATTCGAGAACACAGAGAGGTGATAGCGGAGTCTGACCGACTGGGTGCGGACTAACTCGGCGGTGACGAGGAACGTAAACAGCACCGTCTGTGCGACGATGATGTCTCCGGTCGCCGACAGCGCATAAAAGAACGACCCGAGCCCTGTTGCGGTGAGTGCGACCCCGATACCGACGATAGACGCGACGGTCCGTCTGTCAAGAACCCCCTCGTTTCTCGGGCGAGGAGGCCGCCGCATCACGTCCCCGGATTTGGGGTCCACACCGAGTGCGAGCGCCGGAAACCCATCAGTGACGAGGTTAAGCCACAACAGCGCGACGGGCGTGATGACGAGCGCTGACCCGGTACTGAACGCTTCTGGGAACAACAGCGCACCGAGCAGCGTGCCGAGGAAGACGACGAGAACCTCGCCAGCGTTGGCCGAGAGGAGGTAGTTGACGAACTTGCGGATGTTGTCGAAGATACCGCGCCCTTCCGCGATGGCGTCGCGGATGGTGACGAAGTTGTCGTCGCGGAGAACCATGTCGGACGCGCTCTGTGCGACTTGTGTCCCCTTTTTCCCCATCGAGATACCAACGTCAGCGTTGCCGAGTGCGGGGGCGTCGTTGACGCCATCGCCGGTCATCGCGACGGTGTAGCCCACGTCTTGGAGCGTCCGGAGAATTCTGACTTTGTGTTCCGGTTCGACGCGAGCGAACACGCTCGTCTCCTCGACGACGCGCCGGAGTTCCGCGTCGTCCATCTCACCAACGTCGCGTCCCGTGAGGACCGTCTCGCCGTCGATGCCGACCTGTCGAGCGATAGCGCGGGCGGTCTGGGCAGTGTCGCCCGTCGCCATCGTCACGCTGATACCTGCGGACCGACAGTCGGCGACGGCCGACGCGACACCTTCCCGCGGTGGGTCGGTCATCCCTTGCAGACCGAGGAAGACCAACCCAGATTCGAGCGTTTCGTCGTCTGCGTCGGGGTCTACCCCCGGTTCGTACGCAAATCCCAACACGCGAAGCGCGTCGTCGGCGAACGACGCTGTGGCGGCCTCGATTTCCCGGCGGTGGGCGTCGGTCAACGGTTCGAGTGCGCCATCGACTAGTATTCGGTCACACCGTTCGACGATGACTTCCGGACCACCCTTGACCAGTGCGACTGGGCCGTCACCCGGTGCTTCGAACTCGTCGACGACGACGGTCATCCGCTTTCGCTCCGAGGTGAATGGAATCTCGCGCAGTCGCTCGTCGATGCGCTCGACGGATGCACGCTGGGCGACAGAGAGCAACGCGACTTCGGTCGGGTCGCCACGGTGGTCGCCGTCGTCGAGCAACTCGGCGTCGTTGCACGTGACGCCGCAGGCGAGAAGTGACCTGAGCGCCGGGGTCGTCTCGACGTGGTCGTCGCCGAGTGCGACAGTTCGGTCGTCCGGAACCCACGCTCGCGTGACCGTCATTCGGTTCTCCGTCAGCGTTCCCGTCTTGTCGGTGACGATGAAGTCCACCGCCCCGAGGCTCTGGACAACGGCGAGGTTGCGAACGAGCGCGTTTCGGTGCAGGAGCGTCCGTGACCCGAGTGCGAGGGTGAGCGTGACCACGGCGGGAAGCCCTTCGGGGACGGCGGCAACGGCGAGCGTGACCGCGACGAGAAGCACGACCACTGGGTCTGTGGCGGTGAAGAACAACTGGACGAGCGCGACGAGGACGATAAGCCCGACGACGCCGATGCCGATGCGACGCGCCAGTCGGTCAATCTCGCGTTCGAAAGGCGTCGTGCGTTCTCTGGCGTGTCCAAGTTGGTCTGCGATATCTCCGAGTTCGGTGTTCATGGCGGTGCCGACGACGACTGCTTCTGCCCGTCCGCGGACGAGTGTCGTCCCGGCGTGGACGACACTTTGATGCTCGGCGAGCGGCGTGTCTGTGGCGACCGCTTCCAGCTGTTTCTCGACAGGGACGCTCTCGCCCGTCAACGTCGATTCGTCCGCCCGGCAGTCGACGGCTTCGAGCAGACGAGCGTCCGCGGGGACGGCATCACCCGCGGTGAGAATGAGTACGTCGCCGGGGACGAGTTCCGCTGCGGAAATCTCCCGGACGACCCCGTCTCTGCGGACGGTTGCGTCGGGCGTCGATAGTTGTTTGAGCGCTTCGAGCGCCTTCTCGGCACGGTAATCCTGCACGAAGCCGAAGAGACCGTTGCCGAACAGAATGAGGAAGATGAGCGCGGCGTCGGTGTACTCTGGTTCGCGTCCCGGGAGTAACCCGACCGCTAGCGAGAGTCCGGCGGCGACGACGAGCAGGAGGATGAGCGGGCTTGTGAACTGCGAGACGAGAAGTTCTACGGGGGAGACGCCATCGTCTTCGACGAGTTCGTTTCGGCCGTAGCGGTCGAGTCGACGGTCTGCCTCGTCGCTGTCGAGTCCGCCACTGTCGCAGTCGAGTCGTGAAAGTACCTCCTCCGGGGCGAGCGCGTGCCACGGCGCGTCCGCTGACTCGTCACGTCTCGGTTGATGCTGTGTAGCCCGCTCGGACACGTTTCGATGAGACGACACGAGAGGACGTATGTCCACCGCCGATTCTCAGAATCCGGTGTGCTACCTCGCCGTCTTTCGTCCCGTCAGTTCGTCGAAGTCGAGTTCGACGATGTGGATTCTGAGGTCGTCTATCTCTTCGTCGAAGACACGGACGCCACCGAAGAGGTCGTTGATAGTCGCGTCGTCGGGTATCTGGTCGTCCGGCAGGGTTCGAATCGGCCCGCGGGCAACGATGCTCCACGAGTCCTTTCCGGCGTCCTCGTAGCAGACGAACGTCGCTTCGGTCGTCGTCTCGATGAACTCGAACTTCTCGCTTTTGCCGTCATCGGTCAGGCGAAATAACAGTCGTCCACCGTTGGCGTCGAAGGCGACATGCGCCGGAACGCCGTAGGCGAGTCCGTCGTCGGCGAGCGACAGTACCCCGGACGAGGCGTCCGACAATCGTGTTTCCACTTCCTCGTCGTCCATCCCCACCGTGTAGACGTACTCGATATTGTCCATACGAACCTGTTCGTCCCCTCGACACATGAATAGGCCGACGGTACGGATGGATAGGCCGCTGGTACAGATGAATGGGCCACCAGTACAGATGAATGGGCACCGGCGCGTCGTTGATTCGAGGCTCAGTCGGGGAGGTAGAACTCCGATTTGGGCATCCGTTCGCGAATCTCAGGCGGGGCGTGCCGAACGATGTGCACGTCGAAGGCCCTGTCGCTCGCGAAGTTGCCGCCGATGCTGGCGAGTGGCGTGACGACGCGACCCGCGTTCTCGCTGCCGACGAAGACTACGTCCGCGTGTTCGTTGTGGGCGGCGTGCTTGAGTTTCGCCACGATTTCGCCGGGTGCTGGAAACCGGCCCGTTTTGAGCGCCCGGAAGGACGCGCCGGGGGCGATTTTCACTGCCGTCCGGTGGAGTTCACTGACGACGCTCTCGCGGTCGAAGTCGTCTTCCGAGACGACCCATCCCTTGTCGGACGCGTACTCCGCGTCCTGTGGAACCACGGCGACAGCGAGTACGTCGTCGCCGGTCTGTTTCGCATACGTTGCCGCCCGATGGAGCGCCGCATTCGCCAGTTGTGACCCGTCGTACGCGACGATGTACATACACGATACGTTCCTCGGACGCCTGATAAGTCAGTCGTTGGCGAACGATTCGAGTTCCGACTCGAACGAGTCGCCGAGACGGTCGAGGGCATCCTGTGCGGCCGCCGCGACAGCCTCGGGGTCGCGAAACGAGTCCCCGACGCCGATTTCGCGGCGGTGCCACTCGCCGCCCGCTCGGGCGAAGATATCGACCCACCAGTACAGTGTAAGCCCGCGCGCGAACTCGGTGACGGTGACGCGGTAGCGCCCGTCCGGTGACTCGTACACCGTCTGCGCGTGCGAGTCGTCGACGTCCGTGTCTACGTCGAGTTCGACGGTCCACCCCTCCGGAACAGACAGCGAGAAGGGGTCGTCAGTCATCGTTGGTGAACGAATGTGACGGAGTGACTTGATTAATGCGCTCGCGGCAGTTAGTCGAGCGACCGAGACGAGTTGGCGACGACGAGCAGACTCGACGTGCCCATGGCCACGGCGGCGAAAAGCGGGTTGAGGAGGCCGAGTGCGGCCAGTGGGATGGCCACCGCGTTGTACCCGAAGGCCCACGTGAGGTTCCCGCGAATACGGCGGTTCACACCTGCCGACAGCGAGAACACCTCCGGCACCGCGTCGATGTCGCGGCCAACGAGGACCGCGTCTGCGGCGTCCTCGGCGATGTCGGTCCCGGTGCCGAGTGCGATACCGATGTCGGCGGCAGCGAGCGCGGGTGCGTCGTTGCTTCCGTCGCCGACCATCGCAACCGTCCCGCGACTGCGGAGTCGTTCGACTGTCTCGGCTTTCGCCTCCGGCGGCACGCCCGCGAACACGTCGGTCACGTCGGGATGGTCGCGGAACCGGCGGGCAGCGCGCTCGGAATCGCCGGTCAGAACCACCACGTCGCGGCGGCCATTGTCTGCGACGGCGGCGACCACGTCGTCCCACTCGTCTCGGGGTTCGTCGCCGACCACGAAGACGGCCCGTACACTGTCGTCCCACCCGACGACGACGGGAACTGCGCCCGCTTCGCGGGCGGCCTCGATTGCGGTGTCGAGGTGTTTTCCGACCGTGATGCCCTCGTCTCGGAGGAGCGACGGATGACCCACGACGACACGTTCGCCGTTGGTGGCGGAGTCGCGACCATCGGCAACGCCGAAGTCGCCCTCGGTCGCTTCGACGACGCCCGAAACGCCCCTGTCGTGGACAGTCACGGATTCAGCCGGGAGGTCGGGAACGTTGAGGCCGCGCTCTTTTGCCGCCTCGACGACGGCAGTTGCGAGTGGGTGCGCGGAGAAGTGTTCGAGTGCTGCGGCCGCGGCGAGTGCAGACTCGTCGCCCTCGACGCGCACGACCGACATATCGCCGTCCGTCAGCGTGCCCGTCTTGTCGAAGACGACCACGTCCACGTCCGGGACGGCCTCGAAGACGGCCTCCGAGGCGACGACGATGCCGCGACTCGCGGCGGTCTTGATACCCGAGGCGACCGCGAGCGGCGTGGAGAGACCCAGCGCACACGGACAGGAGACGATGAGGACCGTGAGACCGACGAGGAGCGCCGCCGTCGCCGAGGCTCCTCGGAAGAGTGTCCACCCGAAGGCGACCACCGCGAGGACGAGCACCGTCGGGACGAAGATGGTCGCCAGTTTGTCCGCGAGTCGCTGGACGCCCGAGCGAGCGCTCTGGATGTCCCAGAGGAGTTCGACCAGTCTGTCGAGCGTACTCGTCGCGTCGTCACCAACCTCGACCACGAGTGGGCGGTCGGTGACGACCGTTCCACCGAGAACCTCGTCGCCGGGGCGTTTGGTCCGCGGCACCGACTCGCCAGTGACGAGTGCTTCGTCGACGGCGGCGGTTCCCTCGGCGATAGTTCCATCTACCGGAACGCGCTCGCCGGGTCGAACCTCGACCACGTCGCCGGGGGCGAGGTCGTCCACGGAGACCGTCTCGACACCATCTGCGGTGCGGCGGCGGGCCTCGGAGACCCGTGACGCCGCGAGGTCCGAGAGCATCCCTGCGGCCTTCCGCTTGATGCGGTCTTCGTAGTAGTTTCCGAGCGTCACGACGAGGATAATAGCGACGCTCACGTCGAAGTAGACGTGCGTCCGCCCGACGAGGACGGCGGCAGTCGAGTAGACGTACGCGCTCGTGGCCGCGAGCGAGACGAGGAGGTCCATGTTCGGTTGTCCCGCGTGGAGGCTGACGACGGCCCCGCGGAGGATGGGAAAACCGGTGTAGAACAGGACGATAGAGGTCATGACCCAGATGTTTCCGAGGATGTAGATGCCGTCGAAGACGCCGAGTTCGACGACGGGGGAGAAACCGACGTAGGTCGGGTACAGAAAGAGAACGTACCACAGCATCACCATCATCCCGAAGACGCCGCCGCCGATGACGAAACGGGCAACCTGATTGTCGGCCCGCTCTGCTGCCTCGCGTTCTTCGGGGTCACGGGTTCCGTAGCCGTAGCGGGCGAGCGTCGACGAGAGGTCGGTGAGGTCGGTGGTCTCCGGGTCGTAGGAGACACGGACCATGTCGCTGGCGTAACTCGCGTCGGCGGCGTAGACGCCTTCGCAGTTCCGTGCAGTCCCCGAGACGAACGCCTCGCAGGTCGCACAGTGCATCCCGTCGACGGCCATGTAGGTCCGTTCGGCGTCGTCGGGAACCGACGCGTCTGACCCGGCGAGTTCGCGCTCGACTTCCTCTGGGTCCGCAGTCGCGGCGTCGCCGAGGGTACGCGTGATTTCGAGACACCCGCGACAACAGAACTCGCCAGTGACTTCGTCGTCCGTGACTGGCGGCGACGGCGTCGGCAACCCACAGAGGTCACAGCCGTCAGTATCGCGGGCATCGTCGCCGCGGGGCCGCGTCTTGGTCGTCGCCATTATCCGAAGGGTTGGTAGAAGGGAACATGGAGGTGCGGGACCGGGACGCCGAGGAGCATCAACCCGTGGGACAGCGGGATATACCCGAGGACGAGAAACGACGCGCCCAGCGCGCGATGAAGGAGTGCGCGTCGCTGGGCGGACACTCGTCCGAGGAGCGTTCCGTAGAGGAACAGCGTCGGAATCGTCCCGAGGCCGAGCAATCCGAGCAATGCGGCGGACCGAATCGGTGCGCCGGTCGCAAAGGCGTAGAGGTACGCCGGATAGATGATGGGACACGGAAGCACCCCGTGTATCGCTCCGAGTCCGAGGATTCGGGGGCCGCCAACGAGACGGTCGACGTGATTCGTCGCCCAGCCACTCACGCGCCCGAACAGACGTGTGACGGGGGCAGGCGTCAGTCGGTCCATGGCGGCGGACCGCCCGACGAGATAGCCGACACCGGTGAGGATGATAGCACTCCCGACGAGGAGTCCCATCGCCCCACGAACCCCGTTGCCGAAGAGTGACAGTGAGTCGACAGCGCCGAAGAACAGACTCCCGACGAGGGCGAACGCGGCACCGATGGCCGCGTAGCTCAGTGCACGGCCCACGTTGAAGAGCGCATGCTGTCGAACCTGAAACAGCGTGAGCGAGTCGGTCCCCTCGCGGTCGCTCAGCCTCTCAGCGTACACGCTCACTAGCGGACCACACATCCCCAGACAATGTGCCCCGCCGAGTACGCCGACGAGAAGGAAGGCAACCGCTTCCGGCGAGTCGGCGAGCCAGACAGGGACAGTTATCCCGCCGTCCATTACCCATCCTCCATCTCAGGTCCCTCGTGCATCTCAGGCCGTGTGTTCGTGCTCTGCGTCGTGCTCGCTCTCGTGGCCGTGTCCGCCCTCGGTCGGACTCATAAGCAGGTAGATAACCACCGAGATAAGAAGCACGTTGACTGCCGTCACACCTCCCGCGAGCGGGTTCTTGGTCAGACCGAAGACGATTGCAGGCAAGAGTGCGAGCAGTGCAACCGTTCCGGCGAGACGCGGAGTGAGTTCCATATCGGTGAGTCACGTTGGGTACTGTTTCGGATTTCGGCGATTCTAACAGCGTGAGAATCGCCTTCTGTGTTGAAGTCTTGTTCATACCCAAGACGGGGTATGGCCGTTGATTCGACAGCAGAGGGGAGCGCCGCGGCCCCCGACTCTGACGACTCCAATTTG
Organism: Haloferax sp. S1W; assembly: GCF_044593955.1. Classification (GTDB taxonomy): domain Archaea; phylum Halobacteriota; class Halobacteria; order Halobacteriales; family Haloferacaceae; genus Haloferax. The sequence continues at coordinate 1,564,162 of NZ_CP172595.1, read as the reverse complement.
GTCGGAGACGGCGGGGTGACCGTGGCGGAACAACGTGGCTCCGAACCACCGACCGATTCTATCGTCGGAACGGCCGACGACAGCATCGTCCGCGAAATTGGGCACGACGATTTCGACCCGGTTGGAACGCTGATACTCGTACTCATCTACATGGCCATCCTTCTGGGGATGTGGGTGTTCATGTACTTCGTCGAGTTCCTGGGTCGTGGCTTGACGGTGGTGGGATAACATGGAGATTCACGCCTACGAGAAACTCTGGTTGGCGCTGGCACTCGTTCTCATCGTCGGCTTCATTGGCACCATCACCTACGGTGCCGCAGGGGCAGGTATCGAGATGATAGATGACAAGGGTGGCACCGTCGACCCGGCGACGCTCGACGACCACCCGAAGTTCGGCGACCCGGGCATCGAAAAGACCGGTGAGAACCAGTACGACGTGTACCTCGTCGCTCGGCAGTTCGTCTTCGAACCCGGGACGTCAGAGCCGCTCCGCGTTCCCGCGGGAAGCACCGTCACCTTCCACGTGACCGCCGCTGACGTTATCCACGGCTTCGAAGTCGTCGGGACGAACGCCAACACGATGGCGATTCCCGGACAGGTCGCCGAGTTCACCGTCAAATTCGAAGAACCAGGCGAGTACGGTATGCTGTGCAACGAGTACTGTGGCTCGGGCCACCACGTGATGGAAGGGTCCATAGTCGTGATGGAACAGCGTGAATTCGACAGTTGGTACGAAGCGCAGAACGAGGAGGAACAGAACTGATGGCGACTAGTGAACCACTCTTTGCGACCCGGTTCCCCGACGAGGCGGCCGTCGCGAAAGCGAACCTCCTCGTCGCGTTCGTCGCACTCGGCATCGGGGCGTTCTTTGGCCTCATACAGGCGTTGCACCGGACGGATGTGCTCCGGATCATCGATTCGGCGGACTACTACACGCTCTTGACCGGACACGGCGTCCTCTTGGCAATCGTCTTTACCATCTTCTCGCTCGCTGCGGTGTTCCACTGGGCGACGGCGAGAAGTTTCGAACGCCCAGCGGTCAGTAGCCTCTTTTCGTGGGCCTGGTTCGGTCTCATGACGACGGGGTCGATTCTCGCCGCCGTGGCCATTCTCGGCGGTCTCGTTCCGAACCTCGGAATCAGCGCCGACGTACTGTTTACCTTCTACGCGCCGCTGCAGGCCCACCCGATTTTCTACATCGGACTGGCGATGTTCATCGTCGGGACGTGGCTCTCGGGTGCCGACTGGTTCCTTAGTTACCGCGCGTGGCGCAAAGACAATCCCAACGAGCGCATCCCGTTGCAGGGCTTTATGGTCCTGACCACGATGATTATGTGGTACATCTCCACTCTCGGCGTCGCCGTGTCGGTGGTGTTCTTCCTCATCCCGTGGTCGCTCGGCCTCATCGAGAGCGTCAACCCACTGTTGACGCGGACGCTGTTTTGGTACTTCGGCCACCCCATCGTGTACTTCTGGCTCATGCCAGCGTACCTGATGTGGTACACCGTCCTGCCGAAACTCGCCGGTGGTCGGCTGTTCAGTGACCCGCTCGCCCGCGTGGTGTTCGTGTTGTTCCTCCTGCTTTCGACCCCGGTCGGCATCCACCACCAGTACGTCGACCCGGGTATCGCGGAGGGCTTCAAGTTCATCGCGATGACGAACACGATGTTCCTGCTCCTTCCGTCGCTGCTCACGGCCTTTACCACCGTTGCGAGCGTCGAACACGGTGCGCGCCAGCGCGGCGGTGAGGGTTACCTCCGCTGGCTCGGTGCGCTCCCGTGGCGCGACCCGGCGTTCACCGGCATGGCCTTCGCCGGTTTCATCTTCGCCGCCGGTGGCTTCTCGGGGATGATAAACGCCGGGATGAACATCAACTACCTCATCCACAACACACTGTGGGTGCCCGGCCACTTCCACATGACCGTCGGCACGGCTGTCGCGCTGACCCTCATGGCCGGGTCGTACTGGCTCGTTCCCCAACTCACGGGGACGAAGCTCTACAGCCGTCCAATCGGCCTGCTACAGGTCGTCCTCTGGTTCGTCGGCATCGTGTTCATGTCGAACGCGATGCACCGTGCCGGTCTCGCTGGCATCCCACGCCGTACGGCCGAACCGCAGTACCAGAACTTCGACTTCGTGACGCCCATCGGCAGCATCTTCGAACTTCGCGTCCAGATTGCTTTCGGCGGGGTGCTGTTGTTCCTGTCGGTGGTGCTGTTCCTGTTCAACATGCTCCTGACCGCGTTCGGTGAGGAGTCCGAAAAGCCCGTGGACGCGTCCCTCCCCGAACCGCTCTCCGGCCCCAACGGGAGTCCCCGCGTCCTCGACAACCTCGGCATGTGGACCATCATCGCTGCCGTTCTCGTCGTCCTCGCCTACACACTGCCGTTGGCGGGAATCATCCAGTACGGTGGCGGCCTCTTCGGTGGGGGGCTACCCGTTCCAGTTACGGTCTTCCCCGACGTAGAGATAGTGAAGACCGTTCTCGAAGGCGTCTTCGCCGCGCTTGCGGGGGTGTTACTATGAGATTCACCAAAGCACAAGCACTCATACTGATCGCGTTCAGCGTTCCGGTCGCAATCGAACTCCGCACGGTCGCAGGCTTTTTCAACTACGAACTCCCCCTCATCGGGGTCGTGGTAATCGAATTCCTGTTCCTCGCCTTGCTTTTCGTCCTGTACGGACTGTACGGCGAAAAGTCAGCTGCCGCGGCTCAATAGTCGGCCCGGAACCGACTATCGCCCCTGAACCGACTATCGCCCCTGAACCGACTTCGACCGACCGCGGCGATTCGACCGCCCGAATCGACGACGACCATCATTTTCTGACACTCGGCATCGACAGTGGCTGCTGTCTGTCGTTTCGCTCTCGTCTGTCGCCGTCTCAAAATTGTATCGAACCGGATAGTTTCCCGCGCACTGAGAACCAGTCTGCGTATATATGGGACGTTCTGGGCTATCTACGAGTGACTATGAACATCGACTTGATGAAAGTCGGCATCGGCGTGGCAGTCGTCATCGGCATCGTCCTGACGGGTGTCGCTGGATACGCGCTGTACGCGACGCTCGGCGGCGTCTCGGGGCTGACTATCGCGCCCGAACTGCTCGTCAGCATCGTCTTCGGCGTGATGCTCCTCGCGGCCGCCGCCAGCGTCTCGAAGATAGCGCCCAAGCCGCGCACCCGTGCCTGAACTCGCCGGTAACCCGTCCGACGCCTCCATTTCTCACACCAGTTTCTGACCAGCGGCGCGTCGTCCGTGGACGACGTGTTCGGACGCACGGTCACACTCGACAGCACAGTCATGAACGACGCACACCAATCTCTTGAGATGTACGACACAGTCCTCGTTCCGACCGACGGAAGCGCCCGCTCTCGCGCCGCCGCGCGCCGTGCTATCGACCTCGCGGCGGTCTACGGGGCGACAGTTTCCGTCCTCTCGGTTATCGACGCGAGAGACCTCGGCCTGTGGACCTCCGCTGACGTTCCGATTGCGAACGTCCAAGCTACCCTCAGAGACGCCGCAGAGATGGCGGTCGAAGAAATCGCCGCGCTCGCATCCGAGTCGGACGTCCCCTGCGAAACCACCGTCCGTATCGGCGTTCCACACCGAGAGATTCTCGACTTCGTCGAGGAGCGCGACGCTGATATCGTCGTGATGGCGACACACGGCCGAAAAGGACTGGAACACGCGATTCTCGGCAGTACCACAGAGCGGGTCGTGCGACTGTCCGACGTTCCCGTCTTGACCGTCAGGGAGTGAGTCGGAAACACGCCGCGGATTCAAGTGTGCGCTCGAATCCCGTCTCGCACCGCTCTGCGCCCGTACACAGCGATACCGAGAGCGCCTGCGCCGCCGAGAATGACGGGTACCACTTCGACCCCGCCGACGAGGAGTCGGGCGACGCCCCACAGGAAGAACGCGGCGGCCTGCGCGAGTTGGTACCCGAGCGTCTCGTTGAATGGGGCGAAGCCCCCGGCGAGAAAGACCAGACAGAGAATGCCGACTGCGACACCGTCGACGAGTGCCGCGTCGATCCATCCGAGACTGACGAGGGCAAAAGCGAGGACGGTGAATGCGACGCCAACGGCGAGTTTGTGCGGGACTATCGCTGCGAACAGCGGTTCGTCCGGTGGAACCACCGTCGGGTCGTCGCTGCGTTCGGTCTCGTTCGGAGGCACACCGACACTATCCAACGGAATGATAAGTATGTGGCTGCCGAGTCGGATTCGACACCGTTGGGTTACTCGATTGGAATCGGGCTACCGCCGTCGCGGTCGCGGTCCCGACCCCTGACCGCAGGTCGCTCGTCGAGTTCGACCACGAGCGTTGCCGGGTCACCGTCGCGGAACACGTCCACTGCGACGGGTTCTCCGGGGCTGGTTTCGGTGATGAGATAGCGCATCAACTCCTCGTGGGTCCGGACTGGGTTGCCTTCGATGGCGACGATAACGTCGCCGCCGACGGGGATTTCGACCCCGCCGTGGGCGACCACGTCTCGACACCCGTTCAGGAACGCCGAACCTCCGTCCGGACCCACCGCGTCGACGACGAGCACACCGCGCGGTGCGTCGAGGTCGTTCGCTTCGGCCACGGTCGGCGTCACGTCGAGGGTCCGAGCGCGGAGGTAGGAGTGTCGGTACCGGCCGTCGGTGACGAGGTCCGGCACGATGCGCGTGGCGATGGCCGGAGAGACAGCAAACCCGATGTTGTCGCCCTGTTTCGCGCGGTTGACGCCGACGACTTCGTACGTCGGGTCGCTCTCTTCACTGCCGATGCGACCGACCAGTGGTCCGCCCGAGTTGCCGGGGTTGATTGGCGCATCCGTTTGGACGACATCGGGGATGGCGAAGCCGTTCGAGGTCGGAAGCGACCGATTTGCTCCGGAGACGATGCCCGCCGAGATGGACCCGTCGAGCCCGAGCGGATTGCCGAGGGCAGCGACTTGCCGACCGGGGGTGGGGTTCTGCGTTGCGAGCGGGAGAGGTGAGGCGTCCGCCGGGAGGTCGTCGACGGCGACGACCGCGAGGTCGGTGTATGCGTCCGTGCCGACCACGTCGCCGACGCGCCACGACCCATCGGCGAACCTGAGTTCGACGCGACTCGTGTCGCTACCGTTGGCTAACCGGACAACGTGTTCGTTGGTTACGAGGTGCTGGTCGTCGTAGACGAAGGCGCTTCCGGCACCACCGGCGCGTCGATGGCCGCCGACGTAGACCGAGACGACCGACGGGATGACATCGCGGTACAGTCCTTCGAAGTCGATTGTCGTGGACATGGTGTGGCGTCGACCGAACAGCGTTCGCCCCTCGAACGCGCTTACCTCGGGTTAGTGTCCGACGGATTTGTGATTGTCGCATGTTGACAACCAACAGTCTTGTTCCGGGATGGGTGTGTCGTCTTCGGTGACTCCGAGATTCGGCCGCCACCGCCCCTTTTAATAACATCTGTAGTAAATATCCGGTCGACATGGCCGCACTCGACGTACACGAGGACATGCAGCGAATCGCCGACAGCGGCGTCGTCGCCGTGATGCGCGGCGCAGACGCAGACACCATCATTCAGGTCGCAGACGCCCTGCACGAAGGAGGCGTCACCGCCTACGAGATTACCGCCGACAATCCCGACGCGATGGACCTCATCAGCGAGGTGTCGGCGTCGTTTTCCGACGACGAAGCCATCGTCGGCGCGGGGACGGTCCTCGACGGACCGACCGCCAACGCCGCGATTCAGGCTGGTGCGGAGTTCGTCGTCGGCCCGAACTTCGACGCGGGCGTCGTCGAGACGTGCAACCGCTACGGGACGCTCGTCGCGCCGGGCATTATGACACCGACTGAAGCCGTCACCGCCTACGAGGCAGGCGCGGACCTCGTGAAGGTCTTCCCGGCGTCGTCGCTCGGCCCCGGCCACCTCAAGAGCATGAAAGGCCCACTCCCGCAGATTCCGATGATGCCGACCGGTGGCATCGGACTCGACAACGCCGCAGACTACATCGAAGCGGGCGCAGTCGTCGTCGGTGCGGGTGGCGCGCTCATGGACAGCGACGCTATCGAATCGGGCGACTTCGAGTCGATTACCGAGACGGCCCGCGAGTTCTCCCAAATTATCGACGACGCGCGAGTCGAGTAACCGGTTCGAGTCGCCGGGCTACCGAATCGATTTTACGCGACAGGCGAACTCGTCGGGGACCCACTCGACGACGGTTTCAGGGTCCGAATCACCGTTTGCGGCGACGAGGTATGCCGCACCGTCGTCGTCGCCGTAGGCGTGCTGGAAGTCGTAGACGAAGCCCCAGCAGTCGGTGGATTCAGGAACCTCGTCACTCTCGGTGAGGAACTCCACTTGCCGGACGACAGCGTACTCGACCAGACGGTTGACGGCGTCGTCAGTCGGGGTATCCTCGTCGAAGAGACCCAATTCCCGTGCCTCTTCGACGAGCGGAACGAGACGCGAGACGGCGGCTTCGACGGCCACTGGGAGGTCTTTCGCACCGTCACCGACGACGGACTCGTAGGCTGCGGTGATTCCGCCGCACCCCGTGTGTCCGAGGACGACGATATCTGAGACGCCGAGCGAGGCGACTGCATAGCCGACAACGTCGTTAACGACGAGTGTGCCGTCGACTTCAGTCCACACCTGATTGGCGACGTTGACCGACTTGAAGAGTACCCCCGCCTTGTTGGTATTCCAGAGTGCTTCGACTGGAACGCGCGAGTCCGAGCACCCGATGGAGACGACCTGTGGCTCTTGTGAGTCTCGAACTCCTTCGAAGTAGTCTGCGTCGAGGTGCTCGACGTGGTGTTTGTTTCCAGCCACGAGCGATTCCAGTACCGAATTCGACATTGCGTTTAACTAACGCTCTTCTGAGGTAAATATCTTGGAAGGAACGAAGATTCACCGCAGGGCAGCACTGCCGAACGGACGGCCGACCATCCGTCCAGTCAGTCGTCTGCTGAAAGCGGTGCGACGGGCTCCGCAGTCGGTTCTGGTTTCTCGGCCGCGTCGCGTCTGTCGTCCGTCTCGGCAGCCACCCACGTCAGGTTCTCGTCGTACTCGAACGAGGTGCCGTTCTGTGTCGGGTCGACGACGGTTAGCGAGAGCCAGCCGTTGTCCAGCAGTTCGGTGACGCGAGGATTCTCTGCGAGGACGGTAGTCACACGTTCGACCGGGGCGTGAATCACCACCGAGAGGCGCAGCGGTTGGTGGTATGGGTCGTCGTCGGCCGCCATGACTGACTGGAGCGGCAGTCCCGTCATCAGGTCACCACCGTTCCCCTGGTAGACGCCGACGTTGCCGACCGGGTTGTGGGTAATTTTCGACCCGCTACCGTAGACCGCGTTGTCCACGGTCGAGAAGTAGTATTGCATGTTTATCCACTGGGTAACGACCATGGGTCCGGTCACGATGGCCGCGAGGGCCTCGCCCGATTCGTCGTCCCGCCAGTCGTACGAATGAAGGAACGAACGGCCGTCGAGGTTGAGACCCCGCGTCAGCGAACGGGGGCCGACGACGAAGCCCGCGTTGCCAGCGAGTCCCCACTCGGGGCGTGTCTCGGCCCAGTCTGCAGCGCGGCGTTCGGCCTCCCGAGTCCCCGGTGATGGCACGTCCATCGATTCGGTCCGCTCCGTGGCCGCACCGGCCCGGGCCGTTTCGAGGTCGGAACGGAGTTGTTCGAGGTCGGCCTCGTGGCTCTCCGGAACAGGCGCAGTAAAGAGCGTCACTTCGTCCGTCGTCGTGTTGTGTTCGCCGGCGACGAAGACGGTGTCCGACGGAATGTCGAATCCCCGGTCACGGAGTGCGGCCTTGACCTCGTCGTCGTTGCAGATGGCCGCGAGGACACGAGCGTTCGGGCCGCCAGCATTGCCCGCACAGGCACCACAGTCGAGGCTGGATTCGAACGGGTTGTTCGCGGTCTGACTGGCGTGACCGACGAACGCGACGATGCGTGCGAATTCGTCCCAGCCCATCAGTTCGAACGCAGTCGCGGCGTACTCGACTTTCTCCGCCGTGGACAGTCCGTGTGGCAGGTTTCCGTCGGCGTTCGAGTCGTGGTCGAGTGCCGGGGCGCAGAAGTCTGCGGGGGAGGGGACCCGCTCTGAAGCGTTGGTGAGCAAGTCGTACACGCGCGCCGGAAAGAGGGTCCGTGCGGTGAGGGCGGCCCCGTAGCCGACGCCGGTGCTCTCGACGAAACTGAACACGGTCGCAGCGTTGGAGGTGAGTGATTTGAGGACGTGCGCGGCAGTACGGGTGGTGTTCGCCCACGTGTCGTAGCGTCCGTGTTCGTGGTCACATCCCTCGACCGGATGGTCGGAAACGTAATGTTGCGCATCGAGAATCGGCGGGCAGGCGTCTACCGCGACCCCGGAGTCGTAGGCCTCGTAGCGCATCGGAATGCCGAAGAAGCCCGCGTAGCCGTAGGTCTCGTAGGCACCGGCGTTCTCGATGTGCCGACGGATGACCTCCGAACGCGTGTCGATACAGAAAACGAGCTGTGCATCTGGACGACCGCCGTCTTCGAGCGCGACGGCTGGCTCACTGTCTCCGGACGCAACTGTCGATTGATTCTGGTCAGCAATCGCCTCGACCAGTTCGGTGCGATACGTGGTCTCCCACGCGTTTAACCAGAGTTCAGGGAGTGGGACCTCGTCGTCGTGTTGCAGGTCACGTTCAGAACGCATCGATTCTGCCACAGAATCCGGCGGGGCGAGCGGCGCATCGAAGAGGTCTGTGAGAACTAACCGGACGGCCAGATACCCCGTGAGCGTGATGGGGTATTTCGCCTGCCAGTCTCCACCACTCGAGGCCCGCTGTTTGATGAACCCGGTCCACCCCGGAAGCCTGCTGAAGTGGAACTCGAAGAGGTCGACTAACCGGTCGCGTGGGTACGTGGAGACGACCTGTTCGATTGCCTCGGTCGGGTCGTCCGGATAGGTGGCGACGGCACCCGGGTCCGGAAGCGACCGGTCGTAGCGCGCCGCGGAACGAAATGCGGCGTAGAACCCACGTTCACGGTTCGGCATCGGCCACGAAGCGTGCCCCTCGTCGAGGAAGGAAGCGAGCCACTTCGTCAAGACCGTATCGACGACATCGTGTTGACTCGACTCGTCGTCTTCAGTGGCCGACTCCGCTTGAGTCTCCATGCGTGCCAAGAGGGTCGATGGGTCCTCCTCGTATCCGTGTGCGCGCAGTTCGCTCCGAAGCGTCTCCGGGTCAATTTGACCCGTGTCGAGCGCGGCGCGGAACACGTCCGCACTCGGATAGCCGTGACCGCCGAACAGGCGTTCGGCCTGTTGGACGGCCTCGTGGAACGGGCGGTCTTCAAGCCCACTGAGTGGATTGGCCGTCACGAAGGAGTGAAGCGGCCAGACCGACCCGACGGTAGTTGCAGCCTGTTCGATAGTGTCGCGAATCGTCTCGTTAGTACTCATTGTACTCCTCTCTGGTTGTCACAGTAGTTCCGGACGCAGGGCGCGTCGCATTCACGAGCGCCATGTACAGGCGGGTGCTGCGGCGGTAGACTCCACTCTCGATGATGACGTACGTCAGGACGAACGCCGCGGCGACGACGACGTGAACGGAGGTCAGTTCGGCAGGGGCCGTGACGAACGGAACCCCGACTAACGCGTGCTCGATGACCTTGTACACCAACGCGTACACCGCGATTGCTGGCAGGAACACAAGCGGAATGGCACCGAACCGAAGGAACGCGGGTAGCGTCGCGTGGCGTACCGTCTCGCGGGCGGCGTGCATCGTGGTCAGGACGACGAGTCCCGCGAGCAGCAATCCGCTATCGAACGCCATTCCCTCCCCGGTTGTGACGGCGAACAGAGCGCCGCCTGCGAGTGCAGTCAGGAGTGTCGTCGCGAAACCGATGATTCCCGCCGATTGTGTCGCGGTGTGCTTCCCATCGGGGCTTCCGTGTTCGACGCGACTCCCCGCAGAGAGGAACTGGTACGCCTTGTAGAATCCGTGCAAGATGAGGTGGGTGATGGCGGCACCGAAAAAGCCGAGTCCCGCCTGCATGAACATGAACCCCATCTGTCCGACGGTCGAACAGCCGAGTTTCCCCTTAACGTCCGTCTGGACGGTCTTTAGAAGCTTTCCGACAAGAGCACTCGTCGCGCCAACGACCACGATTGCCAGCATGAAGCCACCATCAGCAGTGACGACCGGCGCGAACCGGAGTAACAGGATTCCTCCTGCATTGACGAATCCAGCGTGCATCAATGCCGACGCGGGCGTCGGCGCTGTCATCGACGACAGTAACCACGTGTGAAACGGGAGCAGCGCAGACTGAATCATCGCCGCCAGCAGGAGCATCGCAACCGCAAACAGAACGGTCGCAGACGGTGCAATCTCTGTCGAGGCGACAGCAGAGATAGTCGATGCGCCGGTTTGCCACCACAACGTCGCGACGGAGACTGCCAGCAATGCACTGCTCCCCGCGAAGTACCGGCGGGCGTGTGCAGACGCCGTACGCGCGTGGTGCCAGGAGTCGACGTGACCGATGAGGGTGGCCATGACTAGTCCCATCGTCAGCCACAGCGCCACGAACACGAGAAGCGAGTCTGCCGCGACCAGTGCCATCACGACGAGTGTGAACGCGAACACGGTGCCGAAGAATTTGTTGAGCGCACTATCTCCGGCCATATAGCGCCGTGAGTAACTGTGGACGATTCCACTGAAGAACGTCACGACGACCCACATCACGACTGTCAGACCATCGATAGAGAACAGTCCCAAAAGCGACCAGCCCTCGGAACTGGACAGTCGGAATATCGCCACCACGAGGCTCACCGCCCACAGGAGCCACACGACTCGCGTCAGAACGAGCGGGAGTTGTGGCGTCGCCGTCGTCGTCTTCGGTAGCGGTCCGACCCGAGGGGTTCTCGTCTCGTCTGTCATCGTTTGTGGGCTGTGGCAGTCCGTGAGTCCACCCTTCGACGCGAGAGGTGCAATCACTGACTGTCCTCTTTACACCTACGGTACGAACGTATTCGTTGTTAAAGCCTTCTATCCGAACAATTTGTTCTCTAGATAAGCCATGAAAGAACATTATGGTCTATGTTGACGAGTGACAGATAGTCGGGTGCTCCGTACTGAACATCCAGTTCACCCGGGTACGCGTCGTCTCGCTCTCGTTCGTCGTCCGTAGCACTCGTTGTTCTATTTCACACTCCGTTCGACTATCGTCCCTTTCCGAGCGAATCGTTCGGTCTCGTTTAGAGTGGGTGGAAAAGCAGTAGCGTCCGCTGTGACGTCGAGAGGGCAGTCACTCGGTTGTTGAGGGCTGCTCGCTCGTGAACCCACCGAACGGCGTCGTCTTGTGAGTTCGAACGAGTACCTCGTCAGCGACGGTCAGTCCGAGTTCGAGCAGTTCCTGTGCAACCGGCGTAACGTCGTCGTCGTTTTCGCCGACGACAGTGATGAGGAGGTTCTTCTCGCCGGTGACCAGTTCCTGCACAGAGACGACACCGTCGATAGACAACACGTCCTGTATCATCTCACCTCGTTTGGGAATCGGTGCGGTACAAAACAGGAGCATCTTGAATGGGAACCCTGAATTCTGGTAGTCGATAGCGGCGTGGTATCCTTTGATAACTCCGCGCTCTTCGAGACGCTTGATGCGTTTTCGGACAGTGCTGTCGGACGTTCCGGCCCGTTCTGCGATGTCGCCCGATGACAGATTTCGCGCATCCTCTTGGAGGGCGTGGAGGATGGTGCGGTCCACGTCGTCGATGCCGTCGTTTGCCATACTGGTACGTATCAGGGGACTGAAAAAGATATTTTGTTCTACTGGGGGTCACGACCGTCGGCGTCGGCATCCGCGCCCTTCTCGGAGTCGGCGTCGTCGCCACCTTCGGACGACATCTCGTTGCCGGTCGTCTCGGCTTCGTCCGCCTGCTTGTCACCTGTGGCGTTCCGGCGGTCCGGTCGAGAAACTGGCTCGTTGTAGACGAACGGGTCCGATGGGTCGTTGGGTGACTTGTCACCGGCATCGGAGTGTGCTGTCTCCTCGTGAGCTTGATCAGAGAGTTCGATACCGAGCGCCGCTTGGCGGGCACGTCGCCGCTCTTCACGACGCGCGGCGAGTGACGCCCGAAGCCGGTCGTTCAGCATCTCTCGCAGTTCTACAGCATCCTCCGCGGCAATATCCACGGCCGCTGCATTCCCCCCCACGAGGGAGAGGCTTCCTGCGGTGTCGGCGGTCACCGTGGCGACGCGCCAGCGACGCTGGAAGATGGTCCGGGTGTCGATGATGGTTTGAATCCGGTAGTACGGGACGAACCGCGTCTCGCGCTTCCAGAAGCCGTTTCGGGTGACGACGTGTTCGTCGGTCAGCCCCCACCCGCGGTGCCGCCACTGATACACACCGGCGACAATGGCGACTGGGACCAACACCAGCGGGACGTACCACGGAATCACCCTGTCGAGGAGGGTGTTCGCACCGTAGAGCGCGAGCGTAATCGCCCCGAGCGCGAGCGAGTAACGAACCGCGTACCGACGGCGGATGCGTCGCGGCGGCCGTTCGTACGTGGGCTCGGTGACACCTTCGAGGTCCTCGACGAGTGCGGTGACGCGCTCCCGGCGAGCGAGGGGAATCGCCGCTTCCGACCCACGGCCCCCGGACGAACCGTTTCGACTCTCGCCGCCGGGTGCGTAGCCTGCGGTTTCGATGAGCAGCGTCGCGTAGCCAAAGTGCCGCTTGAGGGGGTTGTCCTCGATGGTGAGCGTCTGGAGTTTGTCGAGGGGAATCGACCCGTTGTACCGCTGGAGGAGGCCGCGTTCGTACTGGAGTTCCTCGCCGACGCGGGTCAGTCGAAAGCCGTAGTAGTTCACCACGGCTCTGGCGAATCCGGCACCCCACGAGACGAGCGCGACGAGGAGGACAAGCCCCCCCAGACCGACGGCCGCAGCGACGACGCCGCTTGTCGGCAGCGGAACGTTGAGGTACGACGACGCGACGGGGAACGCGGAGGTGACGAAGACGAAGACGATGCCCGGCAGTCGCAGGTCAAAAGAGAGCGCGCCGACGATAGCGAGTTCGCGCGGGGCCAACTCGAACAGCACTTCACGGTCGGGTTCGGTCGCCTCTTCCGCCGTCTCGCCGCGCTTCAGGCGAGCGACTTCCTTCTGAATGCGGAGCGCCTCTTCGTAGGTGACAAAGCGGAGACTCCCTTCGGTTTCGCCGCCACCGGCCGTTTCGAGATTCACCGCCGCGATGCCGAACAGTCGCTGGGCGACGTTCCGCGAGATATCGACGTTCTGGATGCGGCGGTACGGAATCTCGCGATTTCGGCGGCCGAACACGCCCGACCGGATGTCGAAGGTGTCGGGCGTAAGTTCGTACTCGAACCGCTGGTAGTAGGCGACTTCGTAGCCCGTAATGGCGAGTACGATGGTGCCGAGGAGGATGACGCCCCCGAACGCGCCAAGCACCCCTCCGAAAGCGGCCCCGCCGGAGAAGGCCAAGAACGCGACGGCGAACACGATACTGATGCTGCGCTGGGCCGCCCGGTACGGTACCGAGAGGGGCGACAGGTGAGTCATACGGCGTCGTCGCCCTCGGCGCGGATGGCGAGTCGCTTCAATCGGTCCTGAAGGTCTTCGGCACCGTCAGGCGTGAGACCCGGAATCGACACGTCAGCACCGCGGGACCCGGCGGTGTAGACGATGGTCGAGGCGAGTCCGACGAGACGGTCCAGCGGGCCGCGGGCGGAGTCGACGTGTTGGATGCGGACGAACGGGACGACAGTATTGACCTTGGTGAAGACGCCGCGCTGGAGATACAGCGAATCGTCGCGGAGTTCGTAGCCCCACGCGCGGTAGCGAAGCAGCGCGTGGGCCACGCCGCCGACGAGGAAGAGGCCGCCGGTAACGACGGGGGCGTAGATGGGAAGAGAAAATGGCCCGAACATGACCGCTGCACGGGTCACACCGCCAACGATGAGCGCAACTACCACTGCGCGTGCGACCCAGAGGAGACGGATACGAGGATGGAGACGGTTCACAGAGACTCCTCCACGAACGAGAGCATATACTCAGGCGTCCGTCGTGCGGCGCTAAATATCTGTGGCTGAATCGGCCTACGGTGTCGCCGCGAGGTGCCGTTCGAGTCGTCGAAGTGCCCGGTCCAGCGTTTCCCCGAGCGCCGCCAGCGTCGAGAGAACCGGATACCGAACCGTCAGGTCTTGATAGAAATACTCGGCTACGTCGGGGACGAACGACGACATCGACCGGCGCTGCTCGGCAATCGTCTGCTGGCGAGTACTCGCGAGTTCATCGACCCGCGTCTGGCGTCGCCGAACGTTCGCGTGGAGCGCCAGCAATTCGTTGAATCCGCGCTCGGACAGCGGCCGGTCGTCGAGGAAGTCGAGACGGTCATCGAGTGCAGTAATCTCGTCGGTCATGGTTTCGACGGATTCGACTTCCTCGTCGATGATGTCGAGGAACTCTTCTCGCTCGGCGATTGCTTCGGTGGCGGCGGCAGTGACTGTCCGGCGGAGTGTGGGCGAGAAGACGGTAGCCGATTGAACCGCGGCGGCCACGTCCGGACCGAACTCCGCTTCGAGGCTCTCGCTGTACGGGTCGGCGTACTCTTCGTCGTAGTGTGGCACCGACATCACGGTCTGTTCGTACGCTCGCCGGACGCGTGTGAGCGACCCATCGGTAGCCTGTTGGCGACCGATGACGGGTGCGGCGGGAGGTGGCGAAGGCGTCGGAGCTGTCGCTTTCAGGGAGGTGACCGCTCGTTCGAACGCGCGGAAGGCTTCGCGCTCGTCCACGCAGCGCCGTCGCTCTCGGCGGAGTGTTCGTCTGGCGGCGTCGAGGTGGTCGAGGACCGGACCCGGCGTATGCGGGTGCGCGGTTCTCATCGGTCGATTGTCCGTGTGTACGTTCCGAGTTCAGTCGAGCGATGAACCCGGATGCTGCCCGACTCCCGACACAGTTCGATTTGGAGTGACGTTTCAAGGACGCCAGTCACATCGTCCTCTGACATACACAGATACCCACCCGCGGCAGGGTAGTAAACATATCGTATGAAATATATATCTCAGAACGTAGCTATTGATAGACTACGTAGTTCTCTGTAGTTAGGAGATGAGGAGGCCAGCGATGACGAGCAGGCCGACGGCGCTGGCGGCGGCACCGAGATAGAACGGGGCAGCGTCTTCTGCAGGGGTTCGGACCTTCTTTTCTGCGAGCCCGCTTTTTGCCTTGCTGCCGCCGACTTCGACGAGAGCAGTCAACACGAACCAGAGGCCGAGCATTCCGAGGACGAGGTGGCCGCGAGTCGAGCCGAACAGGCTCCCTGCGGTGTAGCGCGTCCCGGCGAGGTGGCCACCGGTGGCGAACATCAGCAGAGCACCGATACGCGAACCCATCGTGAGTCGGGAGATAACCGACTCGAACGCTGCGGCGCGGATGTTCCCGGCGCGAGCGGTCGGGAGCACGCCCACGGCGAAAAAGAGGACGCTCCCCATCCAGAGACCGCCGACGAGCATGTGAACTGTCGCTATCGTGGTGTCGATGAGTGCCATATCCGTCGGGTTAGTTCACCGATGCTTGAAGGTTTCACCTTCGGCGCGGTCCACTCACCCGTCGAAACCGTGCGACAGGGTCGGAATACCGAAGTGTTCGCCGACGCAAATTTATTTGTAGTCTGTCTGTGAGGTGCGGTAGTATATGTCAGGCGAACTCCCAGTCGATGCATTCTGTGACCTTTCGTTGCCGACTGCTGTTTCGATGTCGCCGGACGGCCAGACGATTGCCTTTACGGTCTCCGAGTCCGACCCCGAGGCGGTTCACCCGGACGAACACCACGCCGTCAGAAAGCCCGAGCGCGCGACCCACCGCCTCGAACAGCTTCTCGACTGGTACGAGCGGCACGACCCGGCCGTCGAAGCCGACGACTGAGTGTCGCGTGCCGAGGGCGGCAACTGACCAAGAGCGGCCGTCTCAGAGGAACTTCGGCGGTTCGGCTGTCACCCTGAGGTCACCCGCGTAGTGGACGAGCGGGTCGCCTTCGGGGTGGTCGAACCCGCAGGCTTCGAACATCGTGTTCTCGCGGACTTCGACTTCCGCGTCCTGAATCGGCCACGGTTCGTGATGGATGTCGCCGATGACGACCGGCCATGCGTCCGTGTAGAAGCGGTAGTTCTCGACCAGGAATTCGTCGAGCGACCCCGGTTCGACCTGCTCGATGTCGCCAGTCGGCCGGTAGGTTGCGTCGAACCGCGCGCCCGGGGACTTCCGCGACGAGGCCCGGCGGCTCCGAAACTCGATTTCGCCATCGCGCTCTTCGACCGAAATCGAGGCATAGCTGTAGGGGAGCCGATAGCCCAGTCGAGCCATCGTCACACCCAGTCGGTCTGCCGCTTCGAGGGTGAAGAAGTAGACGCCGCGTTTGCCTCCGTCTGCGGGTTCGACGTAGGTTCGGAGGTTTACCTCGGGGAAGGCGAGGCCGACCGGGCACATGCGGGGTCGGATGTCCTCCATGTCGAACGAGACGACGCCGAGCCACGCCCGCCCGTCGGACGTCGCAACCGACAGTTTCTCGGGGAGGTGCGGTTCGACGACTGCCGGGTCGACCGCCCAGTGGAGAAACAGGGTGTGTCGCCACCGCATCGAGAGCAGGTCCATACTGGACAGTTGGACCGACGAGGGGTGTCGGTTTCGGCTGGTTGATGCGACGGGTCCAGAGCGAACTGCCACCTCGTCGAAACGTCCACCTTGGAGGCCATCTAACGGGTGAGTATGGAGTTCACAGTCATTCAGGGAGATATCGCCGCCCAATCGGCTGACGCGCTCGTGAACGCCGCGGGAACGAGCCTCAAAATGGGGTCGGGCGTCGCGGGCGCGCTTCGCCGACGCGGCGGTGACGAACTCAACGAGGCGGCAATGGCGAAGGGACCAATCGACCTCGGCGAAGTCGCCGTGACCGACGCGTTCGGCCTCGACGCCGACTACGTGATTCACGCGGCAGCGATGCCCCACTACGGCGACGGACGAGCAACGGCCGAGAGCATCCGTGACGCCACCGAAAACACCCTCCGTGCCGCAGACGAGCGGGGGTGTGAATCACTCGTGCTTCCCGCGCTCGGATGCGGTGTCGCCGGGTTTGAACTCGAAGACGGTGTGCAACTCATCTGCGAGACGATTCGCGCGTTCAACCCGACCACGCTCCGTGACGTTCGATTTATCGCCTACGCCGACGACGAGTACGAGACCATCTCGCGAGTCGCAGACGAAACGAAATAGCCCCAAAATGCGGCCATGAATATCAATCATTAAGGACAAATATTTAATCAATAGTTTTGACAGTTATGGCTGCAATGGGCGCGCTTACTGCAAAGACAGCGGTCGTAACTGGCGGTGCAAGCGGTATTGGACGGTCGATTTCGATGGCGTTCGCACGCGAAGGGTGTGACGTTGTCGTCGTCGATATTCAGTCGGCCCCTCGAACGGGAGGGACCCCGACACACGAACGAATCGAATCGGAGACAGACGCGAGTGCGACGTTCGTCGAGTGCGACGTGGGCGATGTGGACCGACTCAGGTCCGCAGTCGACGCCGCGGACGAGTTTGGCGGCGTCGACGTGATGGTGAACAACGCGGGGCTTTTCAGGGAGCAGAATTTCTTCGAGGTGACTGAGGACGATTTCGACCACCTGATGGACGTGAACGTCAAAGCGGTCTACTTCGGCGCACAGGCCGCGGCGAAAAAGATGGTCGAAACCGGCGGAGGCGACATCATCAACATCTCTAGCGTCGCGGGACTTCGCGGGTCTCCCGGCTTTTCGGCCTACGACGCGTCGAAGGGTGCAGTGAGGCTCTTGACGTACTCGTTGGCGGCGGAACTCGGACCACAGGGAATCAGCGTCAACGCGATTCATCCCGGCCTCACCGAGACGAAGATGACCACCGACGACGTTCCCATCCTCGGAACCGAGGCCGAAGAGCTGTTCATGCAGAGCATTCCCGCCCGCCGCGCGGGAGAACCAGACGACGTTTCTGACGCCGCCGTGTTCCTCGCCAGCGACCGTTCAGACTACGTCAACGGCGAATCGCTCGTCGTCGACGGCGGGATGAGCAGTTCGCTCTGACCGGCCTTCCTCCGCGGCTATTTCTTACTGCGACGGTTCGATTAACGTTGTTCGTCACGTACGTCTCGGTATGGCTTCCCCTCGGGTGGATGACCCGCTCGAACTCGGCGGCGTGACCCTCCGAAACCGCCTGTACCGAGCGCCGCTTCTCGAATGTGCGGGTACCGGTCCCGACGCCGCCGAGACGCTCGCGTCCGAACTCGAACCCGCGGCACGGGCCGGTGCGGGTCTCATCTGTCAGGGTGCGACTATCGTGCGCGGGCCGGGCGGGTGTGCCGCTCCGAACATGACCTACGTTACCGACCCCGAGTTCGTCGCGTCGCTTTCGACGGTGACAGACCGGGTTCACGAACACGGGTCGGCCATCGCCATCCAGTTAGAACACGGTGGGCTCCGGAGCATGGAGACGTGGCATGCTGGCTATCGGCGCGAGCATCCGGACCTTCAGCAACTCGCCGTGTCGCGGCCGCCGCGACTGCTCCGACTGCTCGACAGCCTCGGCTTTCTCGACTACGATGCGCACGTGATGACGACCGCGGAGGTGTACGACCTCGCGGCGGACTTCGGTCGCTCCGCGGCGATGGCGACCGACGCCGGATACGACATCATCCACCTCGCAGGTGCGAACATGGGGCTTATCCACCAGTTCCTCTCGCCGTTCTACAACCAGCGCGACGACGAATTCAGCGACGGCGTCCGATTTCTCGAAGTCGTCTCCGACGAGATACGCGAACAGGCTGGCGACGTACCGGTTATGACCAAGGTTCCCGCGGAGACGGCCGCCCCGGCGGGAATCCGTCGGCACCTCACGGAAGACGATGCAATCGACATCTGTCGCCGACTCGCCGACTACGGGTACGATGCGCTTGTTCCCGTCTCCGGGTCGGTGTTCTGGGATGCGAGCATCGTTCGAGGGTCGTATCCGGACCGCGCGTGGTCCGACGAGCGATATCGAGACGGATACGCCTCGGCCTTCAGTGGTCCGATTCGTGCGCGACTCGTCGCACTCGGGAATCGAATCGAGGCCGCGTGGTACGACTTCGACGCAGCGTGGAACGCTCGCCTGTGTCGCCGCGTCCGGGATGTCGTGTCGGTGCCAGTCCTCTGCGAGGGTGGGATTCGAGAACGCGGCGAAATCGACCGACTGCTCGGTGATGCGTGCGACGCCGTCGGGATGGCGCGGCCGTTCTACGCCGAACCCGAACTCCCGGCGAGGCTCTTGGGTCGCGATGTTGCGGACGAGACTCGCGCCGTCTGCGAGAGCTGTAACAACTGCACGGTGCCGCAGGTGACTGGTGCCAGTGGTGTCTGTCGGACGCCCTCGGTCCTCCGCGCTGCGGGGTCCCTCAAGAAAGAGGGTGCGTATAATCAACCGCCCGACCCCGTCTCAGAGGGTGGTACCGACCCGGAGCGTTAATAAGGCTCTCGCCGGAGACTCACGGTAATGGCGCGCGACCGGTCCGCGATGGAGTCGGCCGAACTAACAGCGGTGCTCGACGCGCTCGACGACGCGGACGCACGAGCCATCATCAGAGGACTCGAAGAACCCATGACGGCAAGCGAGATATCAGAGACGTGTGACATCCCACTTTCGACGACGTACCGGAAGTTGGACCTGCTCACAGACGCGGCCCTCCTCACCGAAGGGACGCAGATTCGAGCGGATGGTCACCACGCGACGACCTACGAAGTATCGTTCGACGAGGTTCGGATTGCCCTCACGGAAGGCCGGGATTTCTCCGTGAGCGTCGGGCGGCCCGAACGGAGACCAGAAGACCGAATTGCGGACATCTGGACGCAGGTCCGGAGGGAGACATAAGATGGGACACCTCACCGCCTCGCCGACCATCGCGACGTTCATCATCATCGTCAAGACGGGGATTCTCGTCCTCGGCGGTCTCATCACCTACTTCAGCTACAAGGCCTACCGCCGGACGCGCTCGCCGGCCCTCCGAGCGCTGGCGCTCGGGTTCGGTATCGTCACCTTCGGCGCGCTCCTCGCGGGCGCGTTCGACGTCCTCCTCGAAATCGACCTCGCGACCGGCGTCCTCGTCGACGCGATACTGACGTTCGTCGGATTCGCGGTCATCACCTACTCGCTGTACGTCGATTAATCGCCTCTCGCGGCCCAGACTCAGCGCGTCTCCTCGGGTTCAATTGTTCTGTTGCTGCGTGGACCGACTATTCAGTCACTGCCTGGTCGACTAGTGTACTGTAGCGGTCACGAGTCGACACGTGGTCTCGACAGAAGCGAACGAGGCGGAGTCGCTCGGTTTCTAACTCGGACGGGGACATACGGCTTGGTGTGTTGTCACCGCCACATTCGCTGTGCTACGGGTCGACTTCACACGCCATTCTTGCTTAGAATCTGCAAAACTGTTATTACTGTTGGGGCGCTACCGACAGGTATGTCCGACGACGAACTCGACGAGATTCGCCAGAAAAAACGTGAGCAAATCGAATCCAAAATTCGTGGTGACGGCGCTGGAACTGCGCAGGAAGCCAGTGATGCACCGTCAGAGCCAATCTACGTAAACGGAGCGAGTGAGCTGAACGAGACCGTCTCGAAGTACGATGTCGTGCTGGTCGATTTCTACGCGGACTGGTGCGGCCCGTGCAAGATGCTCGAACCAACAGTCGAGCAACTCGCCGCCAACACCGACGCGGCAATCGCGAAGGTTGACGTCGACCAGAACCAGCAACTCGCCGCCCAGTATCAGGTTCGCGGCGTTCCGACACTGCTTCTCTTCGCAGATGGTGAGGTCGCAGAGCAGATTGTCGGCGTCCGCGGATACGACGACCTCGAAGGTCTCATCAACGCCCACCTCGCTTAATCTGATTCGACGTTTCCCTTCGGCACGTTTGCACCGCGAGTGGCGACGCGGGTGTCGTTTATGCCGCTCACGCGCCAATTTTAGCTATGCAACTCGTCGCCGAATCGGTCGATATCGGAACTCGCGCGCCCACGGTTCTTCTCAACGAGGCGGATGCGGCGGAACTCGGAGTTCACGCGCTCGAACGGGTCCAACTTCGGCGTGACGGTCGAACCACTATCGGCATCGTCGAGTTGACCGACGAACTCGTCGACTCCGGGACGCTCGGCGTGACGCGCCGACTCGGCCACATCGAGGGGTCGGTCGAGGTGTCCGTCGCACCGCAACCAGATTCGGTGTACTACATTCGCAAGAAACTCGACGGTATCGAACTCGAACAACACGAAATCGAGCGTATCGTCCGCGACATCTACGAGGAACGACTCGCCGATGTCGAACTCAGCGCGTACATCTCCGCGTCGTACACGCGCGGCCTGTCGATGGGAGAGACGATGCACCTTACCGAGTGCATGGCGAACATCGGCGAGCGGATGTCGTGGTCTGACGCCGTCATCGCGGACAAACACTCTATCGGCGGCGTCGCGGGGAATCGCGTCACGCCGATTCTCGTTCCAATCGTCGCCACGGCGGGGTTGAAAATTCCAAAGACCTCGTCGCGGGCGGTCACGTCTGCATCCGGCACTGCCGACACGATGGAAGTGCTGTGCGACGTCGATTTCACTATCGAAGAGATTCGCGACATCGTCGACGAGACCGGTGGCTGTCTCGTCTGGGGCGGTGCCGTGAACCTCTCACCGGTCGACGACCGAATCATCCGCGTCGAGACGCCGTTGTCTATCGACCCGCGTGGGCAACTCATCGCGTCAGTCCTCTCGAAGAAAGAAAGCGCTGGGTCGACCCACGTCGTCATCGATATTCCCTACGGCGAGGGGGCGAAGGTTGCGAGTCTCAACGAGGCACGCGAACTCGCCGAGGACTTCAAACGCGTCGGTGAACACCTCGGAATGGCCATCGAATGCGCAATCACGAACGGGGCGGCACCAGTCGGCCGCGGTGTCGGACCCATCCTCGAAGCCCGCGACGTGCTCGCGACGCTCGCCGGGAACGGCCCGAACGACCTGCGGGTAAAATCGATACGACTCGCCGAACTCCTGTTCGAATGTGCGGGTATCGACGCTGACGCGACTGAAATTCTCGACTCTGGACAGGCACGCGAGACGTTCCGCGACATCATCGCCGCGCAAAACGGTGACCCGGATGTCGAGCCCTCGGACCTCTCACCCGGTCGGCACGCTCACACCGTCCGGTCTGACGACGACGGCGTTGTCACGCATATCAACAACCGCCTCGTCAGCGAAGTCGCCAGACGCGCCGGTGCGCCGAAGGACCCCGGCGCGGGTATCGACCTCCACTGCCGCATGGGTGAGACGACCGCTGTCGGCGACGCCCTCTTTACCGTCCACGCGGAGTCGGCCGACAAACTGGCCGATGCAGAGGATTTAGTCGCTCGCGTCGACACCGTCCGCGTTCGGCACCCTGACGAAGCCCTCGTCGACCGAGTCTGAGTCGCGGCCGCACGCCGTCGAGGAATGCTGGCGACCACCCCTCACCTCGGCAACCATTTTTCCGCCCGACCCCCGTATCTCTGCTATGGACGAGCACGTACACCCCGAGGTCCGACGCATCGCGGCGGACATCGACACGATGGAGGTTCGCGGTGCGGCGACCATTGCGGACGCGGTGGCTCGGGCCCTTAGAACACAGGCCGAAGAGAGTGACGCGGACGACCCGGAGGCGTTCCGCGCAGAACTCCGCGCCGCCGCTCGGACGCTCCACGGGACACGGCCGACGGCCGTCAGTCTTCCCAACGCCCTCCGGTACGTCCTTCGGGGCATGTCGAGTCCGACCGTCGAGGGACTCCGGCAGGACATCGTCCAGTCGGCCGACGACTTCTGCCAGCGCCTCGATAGAGCGCAGGCCGACCTCGGCCGGGTCGGTGCGAACCGACTCCGCGACGGCGATGTCATCATGACGCACTGCCACTCGACGGACGTGCTGGCGTGCGTCGAGGCCGCCGTCGAGCAGGGAAAGCACATTGAGGCCATCGTCAAGGAGACGCGGCCCCGAAATCAGGGGCACATCACCGCAGAAGAACTCGCCGACATGGGCGTTCCCGTCACGCTCATCGTCGACTCGGCCGCTCGACGGTACCTCAACGACGTGAACCACGTCCTCGTCGGTGCGGACGCCGTCGCCGCCGACGGGAGCGTCATCAACAAAATCGGAACGAGCGGGCTTGCGGTCAACGCCCGCGATAGAGGGGCGCCCATCATGGTCGCCTCGCAGACGCTCAAACTTCACCCGGGGACGCTGACGGGACACACCGTCGATATCGAGATGCGCGATACCGAGGAGATTATCGACGAGAAACGGCGCGAAGAAATCGGCAGTCCGAAGGTCGTCAACCCGGCGTTCGACGTGACGCCGCCACGCTACGTCGATGCCATCGTCACCGAGCGCGGGCAATTCCCACCCGAGAGCATCGTCACGCTGATGCGCGAACTCTTCGGCGAGGGAACAGAAGAACCGTGGGCTGAACCCTGACGATTCCGGCTATCGCGGCGTTTCGGTGCCCCACTTGTCGAGGGCGACAGCGAGTTCGGGCGTCTCGTCTGCGACTTCTTGAATCGACTTGCCTTCGACGTAGCCGTCGATAGCGGCCCGAAGCGCGACTGCTCCGGCGTGGGTGCCGTCGGGATGGCCGTGGATACCGCCGCCGAGTTGGATACAGATGTTGGTTCCAGTCGCGTCGAGGAGGTCCGGCAGGAGTCCGGGGTGGAGACCGCCGGAGGCGACGGGAAGCACGTCGGCCGTTCCGTAGAGGTCGCTGTACATCCACTCGTTGATGCCGACGGTATCTTCGTTCGCGAGTTTGCCGAGACCCGCCGTGCCGGTGTGGAGTTGGTCGACGCCGAGGAGGCGCGACACCTGTGCGAGGACGCGCATCGAGACGCCGTGGGTCGGCATCCGGTCGAAGGCGGCGTGCATGGCGCGGTGGGCGTGGATGGCCATGCCGTGTTTCTCGGTCCGCTCGCGGACGGTCTGGAGGCCCGCCCATCCGGCGGTGATGATGTCCACCATGACGTACTCGCCGCCCTGTTCGGCCACCTCGTCCACGCGGTCCAGCATGGTCTGGGTGTCCGCGGTGACGTTGATGAGATAGGACTTCTTCTCGCCCGTCTCGTCTTCGGCGTCGTCGCGGAGGGCGAGCGACTCGGTGAGGCGGTCGGCGAAGGGGTTGAAGTCCTGGTCGGTGAGGTTCTCGTCGTCCTTCAGGAGGTCGACCCCGCCGAGCCACGCGTCGTAGCCGACCTGCGCGTGGGATTTCGTCGAGAGACCGACTTTCGGCTTGGGGACCGTCGCCGTGATGGGACGGTCGTCGACGCCGAATATCTCCTCGCGGACCGACGAGCCAAAGAGCGGGCCGTCGAACGAGGAGACGATAGTTTCGGGCCACTCGCAGTCCATCAGGCGGATGCTATCGACCGCTTTCATGCCCATGATGTTGCCCGCGATACAGGAGAGTATCTGCGGCATGTTGCCGGGTTCGAACAGCCCGGCGGGGTAGGCGACGCCAATCGTGTCGCCGTCGATGGAGAAGGCAGTCGCACCCATGTCCGTGAAGTCCGCGCCCGTCTGGAGCGCGGCCCACGTCCCGTTTGAAGACTCGGAGGCCACTCGACTCGCAGCCTCCTCGGTCGTCATCCCGGTTGCGGGGTCGATGCGGAAGGTACAGACGAGGTCCTCGTCGGTCGGTTCGTAGTCGAGGTCGAGGAAGTCTTCGTAGGTGATACCCATAGCTTCGCCTTCGCCCCCACGAATCTTAAAACGCAGTCCCGAAGCGACTTTGAGGGGGGAGAACGAATGTTCAGGGTTCGACACTGAGGCCCCGTCCCCGTCACAACACCACGAACGTCGGGAGGTACAGAACGATACAGAGGAGCGCCGCGCGGCGGTCGATGCCCCGCCGCCAGTAAAACAGCGTCAGCACGGTCAGCGAGACGGCGAGCATGTACAGTCCCGACATCGTCACCGACCCGAGGTCTGTGACGACCACGTCTGCGACGAGGGCACCCACGCCGAGCGAGAAGACGGGGTCGGTGATATTGCTGCCGAGAATCGCACCCACAGAGATGCCTTCTTGGCCTCCTTTGGCCGCGATGCCCGCCACGACGATTTCTGGGGTCGTCGTGCCGAGACCCGTGAGTAACCCGACGAGGTACTCTGAGATACCGATCAGTCTGGCGAGTTCGACGCCGTTTGTCACCATCACTTGTCCGCCGACCACGACGAGCAGCAGACCGAACGCCACGCGCGGCAGCGCTCGCTCGGGCGTCTCTTCTTCTTCGACGACCTCTTCGGCGATTTCCTCGCCCCCCTCGTTGGTGTAGAGCGTGTAGATGAAGTTGACGTACGCGAGCATCATCAGCACGCCCTCGGACCGCTGGACGACGCCGTCTTCGAGCGTGAGCAGCATGATAATCATCGCGACGGTCATCGCCCCACCGTATATCATCACGTCGCGGCGTTTGGCGACGATGGGCGAGATGAGTGCGACGATACCGATGGCGAGTGTAATCTGCGATGTCTCCGACCCGACGATGTTGCCGACGACGAGGTCACCAGCACCGTAGGTCGCGGCGTATACCGAGGTGGTCATCTCCGGGATGGACGTACCGATTGAGATGAGCGTCACGCCGATGAAGAAGGGCGAGACGCCGTAGAACCGGGCGACTTCGGCCGCGGCGGTCACGGCTCTGTCGGCACCGAAGACGAGCGCAACGAGTCCGACGACGAAGAGCGCAACCTCCACGAGCATGCCTGTGGGTGAACCTCTCCGCGAAATGATGTAAAGCTCTGTTTCAGGGCGACAGCAACGCTCGAACCTCGCGGAACTCGGGGACGTCAGTGTCGAGCGCCCCACAGAGTGCGTCGGCCGCACCCAGAAGCCACTCCACGCGTTCGACGCGCGATTCGAGGTCGCCCGGGCCGATTCGGTAGCGGTCTACGAGGTCTTCGATGGTCTCTCCCTGCGACCACTCGTGGAGGATGCGGGCGGTTTTGACGGCGGTCAGCCAGTCTTCGAACGACTCGGCTTCGCCCATCGCGGTGGTGAATTCGGCAGCATGCGTGCGGGCGTACTGGTACATCAGCGCTCGCTCGCGGTTCCCGAGGTAGGTGTCGAGCATGTCCGGCGTGTCGCAGACGACTTCGAGCGCGGTGCGTGCGGTCACGTTCTCGTCTGCCATCGTCTCGATGGTTCGGATACCGGAGACGATTCGCGCGCCGGTCGTCGGCGAGACGTACTGCCGGGAGGTCTGTGCCCCGAGCGTCGTCGCCGACAGCGACGAGCCATCGACCGCCAGCATCTCCATCCGTTCGAGTTCGGTGACTACGTCGCTGACGAGCGACGTGAGGTCAACGTCGGCCTGCTGGTGGGCGTAGTAGGTCGCGGCGAACACGTCGACGACGCCAGCCACGGAGTCCGCGAACCCGGAGGCGACGACCGAGAGGACGTGCGTCCGAAGCGACTCGCGGTCGGCGAACTGCGAGTCGACCGCCTCAGCGTCAGCCTCGACGTACCGCTTGACGAGTTCGTCGCGGGTGGTCTCGTCACCGACGAGGACCGCCTCACCGTAGGGGTCGAGGTGGGGACGCCCCGCACGCCCGCACATCTGGTGTACGTCGAGAACGGGAATCCACGCCATCGAATCTCCCGTGTAGCGTTTCTGGTCGCGGATGACGACGCGGCGTGCCGGGACGTTCACGCCCGCCGCGAGGGTTGGCGTCGCACAGATGACTGCCAGACGGCGCTCTCTGAACGCAGTCTCGACGGCCGCCCGGTGAGCACTCCGGAGGCCAGCGTGGTGGAACCCGACGCCGGTACTGGCGCACTCGGCGAGGCGCGTTCCGGTCGCAGTTCCGCCGAGTTCACTCAGTTCGCCACCGAGGTCGGAGGCGGGCGAAAGGTCCTCTTCGGCAAGCCGTTCGGCGAGCGACTCGGCTTCCCGTCGGGAGCGAACGAAGGCGAGACACTGACCGCCGTTGGTGACGGCGTCCGCGACGAGCGAGACAGTCGCTTCGGTGTCGATGTCGTCTTTCGGACCGACCGGCGGGACATCGACCGCGAGCGAGGACCCGTCGTCGAAAGCAACGTCGCCGTCGGCATACACCCCCGTCCTGAGCGAGACGGGTCGCCACGTGCTCTCGACGAGTTCGGCGTCCAGCCACGAGGCGATGGATTCCGGGTTGTCAACCGTTGCGGAGAGTGCGACCAGTTGGAGGTCGGGAACGCGACGCTGGAGCGTCGCCAACGTCATTTCGAGCGTCGGCCCGCGTCCGGGTGCGCCGAGCAGGTGCACTTCGTCGACGACGACGCAGGCGAGCGATTCGACCCACGAGGCCCCGTTTCGAATCGCCGAATCGACCTTCTCGCTCGTGGCGACGACGATGTCGTATTCGCCGAGGTCTTCTTCGGCCGAGTCGAAGTCGCCGGTCGAGATACCGACGCTCACGCCCGGCAGTTCGTCGAACGTCTCGTACTTCTCGCGTGCGAGCGCCCGCAGCGGGACGATGTAGAGGCCCGGTCCGTCGGCGGTGAGCATCGCGAGTTCGGCGATGAACGTCTTGCCGCTGGCGGTCGGAATCGCAGCGACGACCCGGTCGCCGTTTGCGACGCCAGCCTCGACGGCAGCCTCCTGCGGCGGATACAACTCCTCGATACCGTTCGATTCGTAGTGGGAGACGAAGTCCGCCGGAAGCGGGAGGTCGCTCACGCGCATCTGTCACACGGTGGACCCGGACTCACTTAAATATCTTCGCCGCGGTGAACTGTTCAGGCCGCAGTGATTCGGTCACCACTGTCTTCTGCACTCGCCTTGTGGCAGTTTTCAAGTAGATCGAATGGAGCGTGCTGAATACACAGCGAGTACCTCGCACCGAAGTGGCTCCAGGCTTCTGCGCTCCGAAGAAAGGGTGGATTCGCTGGCTAGAGAGATCTCCAATCAGAACGCTGTGTGACCTTGTCTCCACCTAACTTATTGCCCTCTGCCCCTATTCTTGCTTCTGTCTTTTCCATGCCCCTTTCCTGGATGACCGGGTTCGTCGCGTCCACAGCCCGAACACTGAACGGTGATGGTCTGTCTTACGACTCCATCGGACGACCCGCCGGACAGTATTGAATTGGGGTCATCACACGAACCCACATCCGCAGCATCGAGTGCCCGTTGGTCATTGAGACCCTTTGTCGCGCAATTCGACGGACAATGAGTGTTGCAGATCGTGAAGGATCTCGTGACGTTTTCCTCGGCGTCGTATGTCTGTCCTTCGAGGGCAATGACCTGGCAGTCGTCGCCCGACCCGAGAGTGTCGTCCGCGTCCATGTCGTAGTTCTGTCTTGTTTGGGAGCCAGTGAGTTCCCGGCGAACGATTTCGCCATCGCAATAGAGGACTGCATGGTACGTTCCACTTTCAGTACCATCCCGACCGAGGAGCAAAGCACCATACACAGTAACCTGCGTGCACCCACAGAACGCGATGGTACTCACTTCATGTGCAGCTGCCGTTCCCGTGAATGCGGTCAATCCGACGGCAGCTGTACTTGCGGCTGCGAGGACGGTTCGTCTCGTCATCCCCGACGAGGTTGTTTCATTGTCAGACATTGGTTTTACCCTGGCACCAGTGCCGGTACAGAATCACTACACCCACTCGCAAAGTTAATTACAGAATAACAGTCTCTGTGATTGAAGGTCGGGGAAACCAGAGAACGCAGTTCGACGAAACCCCTCTGGCCAGTCCGCTTACCAGTGGTCGTTATTACTGTCCCCTTTTGGAAGGTGGATTTCTGAAAGTTTAGTGGTGAGTTCGCACGTCTACTGGATGATTTATTCATTATCACTTCCTTGAGACAAATGTCGTGGGTATGCTGAATTCACCCTCTGTATTCAGCACGCCGGTTGTATCAACTGTGGAGGGTTCAACAGAGCCGATTTTGGCTATCCTCAGTGGGCTGTCGCCCTCGAAGATGGAAGCGTGCACGGATATGACCTCACAGACGGCGGCGGCTATCAGAGCCACGTTCTCGGGAGTCGGAACCTCGATGGCGGCCTCTCAGGGAGGTTCGCGGACGGCGACCAAACGGGACACTCCCTATCGGCGGCGAACTGACGACGAACATCGCGGGAGCAAACGAAGACGCCACAATCGCTGCCGGAAGCGAGGGTCGCGTCCGCTTTTGGGTCGGAGAGCGCTAAAAGAAAGGAGACGCCGCGTTAGATGTAGCCGTGCTCGGCGAGGCGCTCGACGGCCTCACGGAGACGTTCTTCACTTGCAGCGTAGGAGATACGAGCGTAGCCCGGCGCGTTGAACGCGCTTCCGGGGACGGTCGCAACCTTCGCGTCCTGAATCGCGCCCTCACACCATGCCTGGTCGTCGTCGTCGACGGGGAGCATCATGTAGAACGCGCCCTTCGGGACGGCGACTTCGACGCCGTGTTCGGCGAGCAGGTCGACGAGCATGTCGCGGCGGCCTTCGAAGGCCTCGCGCATCTCTTCGACCGTGTCGTCGGTGCGCTCCGAAAGCGCCTCGACACCGGCGTGCTGGACGAAGTTGACCGCACAGGAGACCGAGTGCGAGTGCAGCTTGCCAGCCTGCGAGATGAGGTCCGACGGGGCGTGGAGATAGCCGAGTCGCCAGCCGGTCATCGAGAAGGCCTTCGAGAAGCCGTTGATGGTGATGGTGCGGTCTTCCATCCCGTCGAGGGAGCCGAGCGAGGTGTGCTCGAAGCCGTCGTAGGTGATGCGCTCGTAGATTTCGTCGGAGATGACGGCGAAGTCGTGTTCGACCGCGAGGTCGCGGACGCCTTCGAGTGCCGCGTCGGAGAAGACGCCGCCGGTCGGGTTCGACGGGCTGTTGACAACGAGTAGTTTCGTCTCGTCGGAGACCGTCTCGGCGAGTTCGTCGAGCGCGGGTTCAAGTCGGAAGTCGTGCGGCGCGAGGTCGACGCGCTTCAGGGAGCCGCCGGAGAGCTTGACCATCGCCTCGTAGGAGACCCACGCGGGGTCGAGGAGGACGACTTCGTCGTCATCGCCGATGAGGGTCTGGAACGTCTCGAAGAGTGCCTGCTTACCGCCGGGCGTGACGATGACTTCGTCGGCTTCGGCGTCGACGCCGTTGCCGCGGAGTTTCTCCGCGATGGCTTCCTTGAGTTCCGGGATGCCGTTCGACGAGGTGTAACCGGTGTGGCCGGCGTCCATCGCGTCTTTGGCCGCCTGAATGATGTTCTCGGGCGTCGGGAAGTCCGGTGCGCCGACAGAAAGGTCGACGACATCTTCACCCTGTGCTTCCAGTTCGCTCGCGAGGTTGGAGATGGCGAGCGTGGCGCTCGGTTCGACCCGGTCTACCCGGGCACTGAAGTCGAAGTTCATGCCAACGCCTCCACCAACTCAGTCGCAGCGTAAACCGCTTCCGCACCTTTGCTGACGCGCTCGCGGGCTTCAGCACCACTCATGCCGGGGCCGGAGACGCCGAACGTGACCGGTTTGTCGCGGTCGAGCGAAACCTCGGTCAGCGACTTGGCCGTCGCGTCGGCGATGACCCGGTCGTGGTCGGTGTCGCCGGTGACGATTGCGCCGATGACGGCGACTGCATCGATGTCGTCGCGGCGGGCGAGTCGGTCCGCCGCGAGGGGCGAGTCGTACGCGCCGGGGACGTGAACCGTCTCGGCCACCTCCGCGTCGCGCTCTGCGGCCGCTTCGTGGGCCGCCTCCTCCATCTGCTCGGTGACCGACGAGTTGAATCGGGCCACTACGAGTCCGAGAGAGACCATGCGCGACCCTTCCCGTGGCCGCTAAAAGAACTACCGACACCAACTGATTTGGCCGCGACATCGCGGGCCAGACGCGTGTCGCGCCGTCCGCCGACTCTCGACCCCTGTCGTGTCGGCGACTCGCAAACACAAAAGTTGTATTTCTCGGGGCGGGAAGAAGGGACATGAGTACAGACAGTGGGTCCGGGATGGTCACTCGGTCCCGTGCCCTCCTCGCGGTCTTCGGCATCGTCGCCGCGTCTCTCCTCGTCCGTCTGGTCGGCCTCGGCGGCCGAGTCTTCCACTGGGACGAAGGCCGCGTCGGCTACTGGATTCTCCGCTATCACGAAACAGGCTCGTTTTCCTACCGCCCTATCATCCACGGCCCCTTCCTTCCCGTCGTCAACGACTACCTCTTTGCGGTGCTCCCCGCCACCGACTTCACCGCACGCCTCCCGGTCGCTATCGTCGGCGGCCTCCTGCCGCTTTCGGTGTGGCTCTTCCGCGAGCACCTGCGCCGAGACGAACTGGTTGCGCTCGCGTTCTTCTTCGCGTTCAACCCGCTTCTCGTCTACTACTCGCGCTTTATGCGCAACGACGTGCTCGTCGCGACGTTCTCCTTTGTCGCCCTCGGGTTCGTCGTCCGGGCGTACGACACCGGCCGCCTCGCCTACCTCATCCCCGCGGGAATCTCGTTTGCGACGGGCGCGGCCACGAAGGAGAACTATCTCGTCTATTTCCTGTGTTTCCTCGGTGCCGGAGCGCTCGTCTTCGACCACCGATTGCTCGCGCGAACGTCCGCTGGCGACTCCGCCCGCGACATCCTCTTTACGGAACTCCCCGAGTCCATCAAAGACCGACTCCGACGACGCGGCGCTGGAAGCCTGTCCTCGGGCGCTGTCCGCGCTAGTGCCGGTCTCTTCGGTGGTCTCGCCGCCTTCGCCGTCGTTTTCGTGTTCTTCTACGCGCCCCGTCCCGACCTGTGGAACGCCTTCGGGAACCCCGGCGCGCTTCCCGGCGTCATCCAAGCCGGGTCTATCGGGGCAGCCGAGAGCATGGCGAGCAGTTGGCTCGACGGCGGTCACCAGTCCCACGAGTACCTCCCGTATCTGAAGGACTTCCTCGAAACGTTCGTCTACGGCGCGCCGGTCCTCATCGTCTTCGCACTCGTCGGCATCGTCGTCGACCGCTACGGCGTCGTCGCCGGTCGCCTCCGATGGTTGGTCGCTTTCGCAACCTACTGGGGCGTCGTGAGCATCTTCGGCTACCCGCTGGCGACCGACATTCAGGCCCCGTGGGTCGTCGTCCACGCCGTCGTTCCGCTGGCTATCCCCGCAGCAGTCGGTGCCGCCTTCATCTTCCGTGCGGCCACCACGGCGGTCGAAACGAAAGACGCGGCCGGAATCGGTCTCGCTGCCCTCGTCTTACTCGCCGCCGTCGGCGGCGTCGCCGCGGCAAACCACGACTACTGGAACGCCTCCACCGACGAGGACAAAGTCGTCCTCCAGTGGGCGCAACCCGAAAACGACCTGAAGCCGACGCTCGACGATATCGCGGCCGTCTCCGCCGCCAACCCCGGTACTGACGTGCTCCTGTACGGGACGCACCCGCCGAACAACGCCGACGAGACACACTTCTACGTCAAAGACGAGTCGAATCCGCTCGGCGGGCCGTCGTGGCACAGTCGGCTGCCGCTCCCGTGGTACTTCGAGGGTGCCGACGTAGAACGGACGAGCAGCGCACCGGAGACGCCCGCAAGCGAGATTGGACAGAACCCGCCGCCGGTCGTCGTCGCCTACGAGTGGGACCGAGACGAACTCGAATCCGAACTCGACGGCTACGTCGTCCGCCAGCACGCGTTCAAACTCTGGAGCGAGGACGTCGTCGTGTTCATCGACAGAGACGCACTCGACCAGGCGAACGCCACAGCCTGACCGAGTCGGTCAGGCAGCCACCCACTTCTCACATCTCCTTTTGACCACGGATGTGCATATTCTCCCACCCGAGGTGGCAACGTTTATGCACCAATATACTGAACCGGCGACTGTGACCGTCACCGTACCCGGACCCACGCTCGGTGTCGTCGGCGGCGGCCAACTCGGGCGCATGCTCGCCGAGGCCGCTTCGCCGCTCGGCGTCGATGTCGTGGTTCTCGACCCGACGCCGGACTGTCCCGCAGCGAACGTCGCCGACCAAATCGTCGGGGAGTTCGACGACCCCGACGCGATGGCGGAACTCGCTGCGCGAGCCGACGCACTGACGTTCGAGATAGAACTCGCCGACCCCGACCTGCTCGACGAACTCGCCGTAGAGGAGGAAATCGAGGTCCACCCGTCTCCCGACGCGCTTCGGACTATCGAGGACAAACTGATTCAGAAGGACACCTTCGGCGAGGCCGGGATTCCAATCCCGCCGTTTCATCGCGTCGACGACGCTGCAGACCTTCGCGCCGCGCTCGACGAGTTCGGTTCGGTGATGCTGAAGGCTCGAACCGGTGGCTACGACGGCCGCGGGAACGTCCCCGTCACCGACCCCACCGACGCGGAAGCCGCCATCGAGGAAGTCGGCGGCCCCGCAATGGCCGAAGCGTTCGTCGATTTTGAGCGCGAACTCTCGGTCATTGGCGTCCGCGGCGACGGCGAGATTCGGACGTTCCCCGTCGGCGAGAACGTCCACGAAGCGGAGATTCTCCGCGAGACCATCGTCCCCGCCCGGACGACCGACGAGGTCCGCGAGGAGGCCGACCGCGTTGCCCGCGAAGTGCTTTCGCACCTGCCGGGCCGCGGCGTCTTCGGCATCGAACTGTTCGAGACGAGCGAGGGCGACGTCCTCGTGAACGAAGTCGCACCGCGCCCGCACAACTCTGGCCACTGGACCATCGAAGGCGCGCTCTGCTCGCAGTTCGAACAGCACGTCCGCGCCGTTCTCGGATGGCCGCTCGGTGCGACCGACCGCCGCTCTCCGACCGTGATGGCGAACGTCCTCGGGACCGTTGACGAGACGCGTCCGGCCCACCTCGGTGGGCTCGACGACCCACTTTCTGAGCCCGGCGTCTCGCTGCACTGGTACGGGAAAGACGAGGTGCGCCCGCTTCGCAAGATGGGCCACCTCACGGCCGTCGGCGACACCGAAACCGACCTCGAAGTACTTCTTTCGCGCGCGAGAGACCTTCGCGACGGACTGTACTTCGACTGACGACACGACTGTCCCCACTTCGACCGAGAGACGACCACCC
Source organism: Haloferax sp. S1W (assembly GCF_044593955.1). Classification (GTDB taxonomy): domain Archaea; phylum Halobacteriota; class Halobacteria; order Halobacteriales; family Haloferacaceae; genus Haloferax. The sequence continues at coordinate 1,530,123 of NZ_CP172595.1, read as the reverse complement.
CCATTTCACACCGCGTTCCCATGACGACAGAACAAGACCTCATCGACGAACTGCACGCACAGGCCGCCGCGGACACCGACCCCGAGACGACGCCCGACGTGGGCATCATCATGGGCTCGGACTCCGACCTCGACGTGATGTCCGGTGCGCACGAGGCGCTGGACACGCTCGGATTCGGCGAGCAGACTGACTTCGACGACGCGCCCGAAGCGCGCTTTACCTACGAGACGTACGTCGTCTCCGCCCATCGGACGCCCGACCTGATGTACGCCTACGGCGAGACGGCGGCCGACCGCGGTATCGAAGTCATCATCGCGGGTGCGGGCGGGAAGTCCGCGGACCTGCCGAACATGACGGCCTCTCTCGCGTATCCCATCCCCGTCGTCGGTGTTCCGGTCCAAGAGAAGTCGGTCGATTCGGTCATCGGCATGCCGACGGGTGCACCTATCGTCGCCGTCGACGCGGGCAAGTCGTTCAACGCGGCCCTCTCGGCCGTCCAGATGCTCTCGCGCGGGTACGACGAACTCGAAGCCCGACTCGTCGAGTACCACGAAGACCTCGTCGCAGACGTGGCGGACACCTCGGCCCGACTCCACAGCCTCGGCGTCTCCGGCTTCCGCGACTCGGAGTAGAGACACCGTCTACGAGCGGCAGCGAATGTGTACCCCCGTCCGAGTGAACGCGACGCGGTCACTTCCGCTTACGAGTGTCGCCTCAGTTCAGGGGTCCTTTTTCTGAGTCGTTGGCCGGTTGTTCGGCCCAAAACGTCCCCGGGCCACCGTTCCGAGCGTCTCTCGCGTATTTTCAAAATAGAAGGCTTCTCGCGCCCGAAACACACAAATCAATGTTTATAGGGGAGCGCTTCTAACCGCCGCACGTCAGGGAGACTACGGCATGAGTGAATGGATTGCAATCGGTGCGATGGGTGTCGTCGCTGTCGGCCTACCATTGGTAATGATGGCAATGTCGGCGATGCTGCGCCCCAGCGTACCGGAACAAGGAAAGAGTGCCACCTACGAGAGTGGTGAGGTGCCGACCGGCACGGCGCGCGTCCAGTTTAACATTCAGTATTACATGGTCGCGTTGCTGTTCGTCGTGTTCGACATCGAGACTGTCCTCATTTTCCCGTGGACAGTCATTTACCGCTCTGCCCTCGAACAGGGCGCGACCCTGGGGACGATTCTAACGCCGATGCTCGTTTTCATCGGTGTCCTCGTCGTCGGGCTCGTGTGGGCGTGGCGCAACGGCGCCGTCAAGTGGGTCAAAAGCCCGCAGGCGAACCGTCGTAAGACAGAGAGGCAAGCATGAGTAGCGAACAGAAACCATTCGTCACTGACGATACACAGGTACAGACCGAGACCCGCGACGCCCGCATGGCGGGTTCGGACGACCGGTTCAACTCGAAGCTTCGGGAGGCGTTCGGCTCGTCGCCGTTCATCCTCACGAAGTTCGACAATTTCATGAACTGGGTTCGTGGGTCCTCGATGTTCATGCTGCAGTTCGGTATCGCTTGCTGCAGTATCGAGATGATGCACACGTACGCGATTAAGCACGACCTGGACCGCTTCGCGGCCGGTGTGCCGCGTGCATCCCCGCGACAGGCGGACGTTATTATCGTTCCCGGGACGATTGTCTCGAAGTTCGCCCCGCGTATGAAGCGCGTCTACGACCAGATGGCCGAACCGAAGTTCGTCGTCGGCATGGGGTCGTGTACGATCTCCGGCGGTCCGTTCCAGGAGGGCTACAACGTCATCAAGGGCGCAGAAGAGGTCATCCCGGTGGACATCCACATCCCCGGTTGCCCGCCGCGTCCGGAGGCGCTCATCTACGGCATCGCAAAACTCCAAGAGCGTATCGCGAACGGCGAGTCCAGTCCCGTCACGGTCAAGCCGTACGAACTGGAGCAGTTCGGCGACCTCCCGCGCGACGAGATCGTCGACAAACTCGCCGAACAGATCGACGAGGACGACCTCGTCATGCGGTACAACTGGGCTGATTCACCATGAGCCTGGAAGAACAACAACCCGAAGAGGCGGCCGAAATCGAGGCTGGCCTCACCCGCGGAGACGAACTGGCAGAACTGCTCGGCGACCTCGTCATCGGTCGCGAAGAGCACCTCAACGCGCCGGGTCTCGTCATCCGCCCCGACCAGGTACAGGAGGCGCTCTTCAAGCTCCGCGACGAGGCGGACTTCGACCACCTCTCGTGTGTCACCGCCGAGGAGTACGAAGACCGCTACGAGACCATCTACCACCTCACGAAGTTCGACGACCGAACGGACGAAGTCAGCGTCGTCGTGCCCACCTCGAAGGACGACCCGGTCAGTCAGACCGCCGAACCCGTCTACCGGACGGCCGACTGGCACGAGCGTGAGGCGTACGACCTCGTCGGCATCAAGTACGAGGGACACCCGGACCTGCGTCGCATCCTCCTGCCCGACACGTGGCAGGGCCACCCGCTGGGGCTGGACTACGATCAGGACCGGCCACAGATTTCGACGCTGCGCGAACACGCGAACCCGCTCGAAAGGGACCACACCAGTAAGCAGGGCAACACGATGTACATCAACATCGGCCCACACCACCCGGCGACCCACGGCGTGCTGCACGTCGAGACGGTCGTCGACGGCGAGCAGGTCGTCGACCTCGACCCCGATATCGGCTACCTGCACCGCTGTGAGGAGCAGATGTGCCAGCAGGGGACCTACCGGCACCAGATTATGCCGTACCCCGACCGCTGGGACTACATCTCGGCCGGTCTCCTGAACGAGTGGGCCTACGCCCGCACCGCAGAAGACCTCGCGGATATCGAGGTGCCGGAGTACGCACAGATTATCCGCACCATGAGCGCCGAACTGTGCCGCATCGCGTCGCACATGATTGCGCTCGGTACGTTCGCGCTCGACGTCTACGGCGACTTCACCGCTATCTTCATGTACGCCATGCGGGACCGCGAAATCGTCCAGAACCTTCTGGAGGATCTCACCGGTCAGCGGATGATGTTCAACTACTTCCGTCTCGGTGGCGTCGTCTGGGACCTCCCCGAACCGCGCGAGGAGTTCTTCGAGAAGATTCGTGACTTCCTCGACGACCTGCCGGAGGCACTCGAGGAGTACCACGACATGATCACCTCGAACGAGATTCTCCAAGCTCGTACCGTCGGGACTGGAGTCCTGCCGCCGGAAGTCGCAAAGAGCTACGGTGCGACCGGACCGGTCGCTCGTGGCTCCGGTGTCGACTACGACCTTCGCCGCGACGACCCGTACGGCTACTACGACAAACTCGACTGGGATGTCGTCGTCGAAGACGGGTGCGACAACTTCTCGCGACTGCTCGTGCGCATGCGCGAAGTCGAGGAGTCGGCCAAGATTATCCAGCAGTGTGTCGACCTGCTCGAAGACTGGCCGGAAGACGAACGGAACATCCAGGCGAACGTGCCGCGCACGCTCAAGCCCGAGGAAGACACCGAGATCTACCGCGCCGTCGAAGGTGCGAAGGGCGAACTCGGTATCTACATCCGGGCCGACGGCACCGACAAACCGGCACGCTTCAAGATTCGGAGCCCGTGCTTCTCGAACCTCCAGACGCTCCCCGAGATGTCCGAGGGTGAGTACATCCCGGACATGATCGCATCGCTCGGGAGCCTCGACATCGTTCTCGGTGAGGTGGACCGCTAATGGCTGCGACACTGCAGACGACCCTTCCGGACACCATCAGCGGACTGCTGGGTCTCGAAGGTATCCTCGGCGACGTCGTCGGTGGGCTGATTGGTGCCTTTATCGTCGCCAACATCATGCTCATCACGACGGCTATCGCCGGTCCGTGGGCGAAGCGGAAGATCACCGCCGCGTTCGGTGACCGTATTGCAGTCAACCGCATCGGACCGTTCGGGTTGCTCGTGATTATCCCGGACGCCGTCCGACTGATGTCGAAGGAACTCATCGTCCCCGAGGGCGTCGACCGTCCCGCATGGGACATCGCCCCGATGGTCATTCCGTTCTCTGCACTGCTCGGGTTCGCCGTCATCCCGATGGGAAGCGGTATCCAACTCGCAGACCCCGAGACCGGCCTCGCGTTCGCGTTCGCGGCGGCCTCGATTGCGTCGCTCGGCCTCGTGATGACCGGCTACGCGTCGAACAACAAGTTCTCGCTCATCGGTGCGCTCCGTGCCGTGGCAGCCAACATCGCCTACGAAATTCCGCTCGTTATCACTGCAGCGTCGGTCGTCATCTTCACCGGGACGCTCCGCATGAGCGAAATCGTCGCCATACAGGCAGAGCCGCTTCTGTCCATTGGTGGTGTGGCGATTCCGACGTGGTTCGCGTTCGTGAACCCGTTCGCGTTCGTGCTGTTCGTCATCGCGAACCTCGCAGAAGTCGGACGTAACCCGTTCGACATCCCCGAAGCACCGACCGAGATTGTCGCCGGGTATCAGACCGAGTACTCCTCGATCTACTTCGTGCTCATCTACCTCGGTGAGTTCATCCACATCTTCCTCGGCGGCGCTATCGCGGCGACGCTGTTCCTCGGCGGGCCCGCAGGTCCGTTCCTGCCCGGGTTCGTCTGGTTCATCATCAAAATCTGGGCGTTCTTCCTGTTCACCCAGTGGGCGCGGTCCGCAGTGCCGCGCCTTCGCGTCGACCAGTTCCTCGAAATTGGTTGGAAGGGCATGCTCGTCCTGTCCTTCGCTAACCTGGTTCTCACGGCCATCATCGTGGGGGTGATTACATGATTGGAATTCTGAAGGGCATGGCAGTGACGCTGAAGCACGCGCTCGACGGGCAGACGTTCACGGTCGAGTACCCTGAACAAGCGCCCGAAGTGAGCCCGCGCTTCCGCGGTGTCCACAAGTTCAGTCAAGAGCGTTGTATCTGGTGTCGCCAGTGTGAGAACGTCTGTCCGAACGATACGATTCAGATCGTTCAGGACGACAAGCGCAACGGCGAGCAGTACAACCTGCACATCGGTCAGTGTATCTACTGCCGCCTGTGCGAGGAAGTCTGCCCCGTCGACGCGATCTTGCTCACGCAGAACTTCGAGTTCACGGCGGACACCAAGAACGACTTCGTCTACAACAAAGAACAGCTCAAGAACGTCCCGTGGTACAAGGATATCGACCCGCTCAACTCCCGCAACCCCGACCGCAACGCGTGGGTTGGCGAAGGTGAACGAGAGGTCGACTACCAGTAACATGTCCACGAACGAATCGACCGAGGTTCGTCCGTTGCAACCCGCTGTGGGGTGCTGAGGACGTTCTCGAAATGTTCAAAGGGATATCTCAAGGAGACACACACAATGGTTTATGAAACCCTCGCGTTCGCGCTGTTCGCCCTCATCACCGTGGGCTGCAGCCTGGGCGTCGTCCTCGTGCGGGACATCTGGCATTCCGCACTCCTGCTCGGGGGCGCGCTCTTGAGCGTCGCGGTGCATTACGTGATGTTGCAGGCGGAGTTCCTCGCCGCCATGCAAATCCTCGTCTACGTCGGCGGGGTGCTGATTCTCATCACGTTCGCCGTGATGCTGACGCGTATCGACCCGGAGGTGAGTAGCACATGACCACGAAACCGCAGTTGAAGCTCGGTTCGCACCTCGTGCCCGGTCTGGCGGCCGTTGGCCTGTTCGCCGTGATGGCGGCAGTGTTCCTCGGTGCGTCGTTCCCGAACCCACAAGGGTTCGCAGATGGTGCCAACCTGACTGCGAGCATCGGCTATACGATGTTCAATCTCGAGTTCGGCAGCGTCGAAGGCGAGAGTATGCTCGTCGCGTTCGAGATTATCGACCTCGTTCTCGTCGGCGCACTCGTCGGTGCCGTCCTCCTCGCGCGCCGCGACGAGGATGGCTCGATGCGTACCATCCTGACCGACGGTGGCCGCGAACTCAAGCGCACGCTGTTCGACGACGAGGAGGGTGACCACTAATGGTACCCGGACAGTATTACCTCGTCCTGTCGGCGGCCGTGTTCTGCATCGGTATCTTCGGCCTTCTCACCCGGAAGAACGCGCTGTTGTTCCTGATGTCGGTCGAACTGATGCTGAACGCCGCAAACATCAACCTCGTCGCGTTCTCCTACTACTGGGGCAACGTGACGGGCCAGACGTTCGGTCTCTTCACGATGGCACTCGCCGCCGCCGAAGTCGCGGTCGGTATCGGTATCATCCTCGTACTGTACCGCAACTTCGACGGTGTGGATGTCACGAAGGCGACCACGATGAGGTGGTAAATTTATGGCAGGCATACTCGAATTCGCTCCGGCCATCGTCCTCCTCCCGTTCCTCTCGTTCCTGATTGCACTCGGAGCGGGACGGTACATGCCGAAGGGAGGCGCACTGGCGGGCATCGCCGCGACGGGTGGCTCGCTCGCCCTCGCCGTGGCGACGTTCTTCGCCGTCAGCGGTGGACAGACGTACAACCAACACATCTACACGTGGGCGAGCGGCGTCGGTGACGCCGTCACGCTCAAATTCGGCCTCCTCATCGACCCGCTGTCGGCGATGATGCTGGTCATCGTGACGCTCATCGCGTTCCTCGTCCACGTCTTCAGCCTCGGTTACATGAACGACGAGGGCGAGACGGGTCTCCCGCGGTACTACGCCGCACTCGGCCTGTTCAGCGCCTCCATGCTCGGGTTCGTCGTCTCGAACAACCTGCTCATGGCGTTCATGTTCTTCGAGCTTGTGGGGCTGTGTTCCTACTTGCTCATCGGCTTTTGGTTCCGCCAGGACGGCCCGCCGAGCGCGGCGAAGAAGGCATTCTTGGTCACCCGCTTCGGTGACTACTTCTTCCTCATCGGCGTCGTCGCGGTGTTCGCGACGTTCGGCTCTGCGGCCTTCGCTGGCCCCGAAGCCTTCCCGGTGCTCGCCGAGGAAGCGCTCCACGGCGAACACTCGGTCAACACGTTCCTGGGCATGGGCGAACAGGCGTGGTTCACCGTCGTCGGCCTCCTCGTTCTCGGAGGCGTCGTCGGGAAGTCCGCGCAGTTCCCCCTCCACACGTGGCTTCCGGACGCGATGGAAGGTCCGACCCCGGTTTCTGCACTCATCCACGCAGCGACGATGGTTGCGGCCGGTGTCTACCTCGTCGCCCGGATGTACGGCTTCTACGCGCTGACTCCGACGACGCTCGCTATCATCGCCCTCATCGGTGGCTTCACCGCGCTGATGGCGGCGACGATGGGTCTCGTCAAGCGCGAAATCAAGCAGGTGCTCGCGTACTCGACCATCAGCCAGTACGGCTACATGATGCTCGGGCTCGGTGCCGGTGGCTACGTCGCGGCGACGTTCCACCTCATGACGCACGCCTTCTTCAAGGCGCTCCTGTTCCTCGGTGCTGGTTCGGTCATCATCGCCATGCACCACAACGAGAACATGTGGGACATGGGCGGTCTGAAGGACAAGATGCCCGTGACCTACTACACGTTCCTCTCCGGTTCGCTCGCGCTCGCGGGTATCGTCCCGTTCGCGGGCTTCTGGTCGAAGGACGAAGTCCTCTACGAGGCACTCAACCACGGTCTCGGGACCCACGGCGGTCTCGGAACCATCCTCCTCGTCGCGTACGCGATGGGTCTCATCGCCGTGTTCTTCACCGGCTTCTACACCTTCCGGATGGTGTTTCTCACCTTCCACGGGAAGCCGCGCACTGAGACGGCACGCGACCCCCACGGTGTCCGCTGGAACGTCAAGTTCCCGCTCATCGTCCTCGGGACGCTCGCGGCCGTCGCTGGTCTCGTGAACATGGCGCCGGTCGAGGAACTGACGGGCATGCACCTCGCGTTCCTCCACGACTGGCTCGACCACGGCTTCGGCTCGCTGACCGCGCACCACTACCTCGAAGTGCTTGAAAGCGACGCGGGCGCGGGTATCCACCCGGCTGGTATCGGCTCGCTCGGTCCGGGCGCACTCTCGCTCGGCCTCGCACTCGCCGGTGCCGGACTCGCCTACCGTCTGTACAACGTCCCCGAACCCGTCGAACACACGGAGAAGCTCGGGAGCATCAAGACCGTACTGTACAACAACTACTACCAGGACGAGTACCAGGTCTGGATTGCAAACAGCATCGTCCAGCCTATCTCGCGCGTCCTCGACAAGTTCGACCAGGGTATCGTTGATGGTGTCGTCAACGGCATCTCCAGCGTGAGCCTGTTCACTGGCAGTCGCATGAAGCGTCTCCAGACCGGTGTGGTGAGCAACTACGCCGCCCTGATCACGCTCGGCCTGACGGCGCTGCTCCTCGGTCTCGGTCTGATCGGAGGTTGGTTCGCATGATAATTGAAGCGCTCATCGCAGTCACGTTCCTCGCCGCGCTGGTCACTTTCGTCGTGCCGGACCGGTACGCCGGCAAGGCGGCCTTCGCGCTGAGTCTGGTTCCCGTCGTCGGGAGCCTCTACATGTGGCAACAGTACGACGCGAGCGGGAACGCCCTTCTCGGCGGGTCTGCCGCGTTCGAGACAGACATCGTCTGGCTGCAACTCGGCCAGTACGACCTCCACTGGTTGGTCGGCGTCGACGGCATCAGCATGCCGCTTATCGTCCTGACCACTATCCTCACCACGCTCGCTATCGTCAGCGCGTGGACTCCCATCGCGGAGCGTCAGTCCCAGTTCTTCGGTCTGATGCTCTTCATGGAGGCGAACCTGCTTGGCGTCTTCACGGCGCTCGACTTCTTCGTCTGGTTCGTCTTCTGGGAGGCCGTCCTCGTCCCGATGTACTTCCTCATCGGTGTCTGGGGCGGACCCCGCCGCAAGTACGCGGCAATCAAGTTCTTCGTCTACACGAACATCGCGTCGCTCGTGATGTTCATCGGGTTCATCTCCCTCGTGTTCGGTCTCGGCGACTCCATCACGTCGCTGCGCCTGCCCGAAATCGCGCAGGCGTTGCAGGCCGGTCAACTCAGCGGCTTCGCCGGTCTTTCGGCCGGTGCGCTCGCGTCGGTCGCCTTCATCGCGATGTTCTTCGGATTCGCGGTGAAGGTCCCCGTCGCGCCGCTGCACACGTGGCTTCCCGACGCTCACGTTGAAGCACCCACGCCGGTGTCGGTCATGCTGGCGGGGGTCCTCCTGAAGATGGGTACCTACGCCCTGCTCCGGTTCAACTTCACGATGCTGCCGGAGACGGCGCGAAGCTTCGCGCTGCCCATCGCCCTGCTCGCCGTCGCAAGCGTCATCTACGGCGCACTTCTCGCGCTGGCACAGCAGGACCTCAAGCGCATCGTCGCGTACTCCTCCGTCTCGTCGATGGGGTACGTCATCCTCGGTCTCATCGCCTACACCACCTACGGCGTCGGCGGTGCGACCTTCCAGATGGTCGCCCACGGTCTCATCTCCGGTCTGATGTTCATGGCCGTCGGTGTCATCTACAACACGACCCACACGCGCATGGTGACGGACATGTCCGGCATGGCCGACAGAATGCCCGTCACGGCGGGTATCTTCACCGCTGGTGCGTTCGGGTACATGGGTCTCCCGCTCATGGCCGGGTTTGCGGCAGAGTTCTTCATCTTCAAGGGCGCGTTCGAGTCCACGGTGATGGAGGCGATGCCGCTGTTTACCGGTGCGGCGATGTTCGGTATCGTCATCGTCGCGGGCTACCTGCTGTTTGCGATGCAGCGGACCCTGTTCGGACCGTTCGAGTTCGATGGTGACTACGAAATCACCGAAGCGCCGTTCCACGACGTGGCGCCGCTTGCGGTGCTTCTGCTCCTCACCATCATTCTCGGTGTCTCTCCGGACATCTTCTTCACCATGATTCAGGACGCGGTTAATCCGATTCTCGAACTGGGAGGTGCGTTCTAATGACGCCACTGCAAACCGTACCTACCTGGACGGCGACGGCGCCTGCGATTATCCTCGCGGTGACGGCGCTGCTCTTGTTGACCATCGACACTATCGACCCGGACAGCACTAACAGTGGACTGCTCGCCACCACGGCGACCCTCGGGTCGCTCGCCGCGGGCGGTGTCGCTGCGTGGTTCCTCGCGGCCGGAACCGGCATGGAGTCCACGGGCGGCGCAATCTCGCTGTACGGTGACGCGCTCATCGTCGACGGGATGAGCCTGTTCTTCACGCTCATCTTCACCAGCGTCGCGGCGATGGTGTCTGTCGCATCGTACGACTACCTCGCTGGCGAGCGGTATCAGGGTGAGTTCTACTCGCTCGTCATGCTCGCCGCCACGGGGATGACGCTCATGGCGATGTCGAACTCGCTGGCGACGGTCTTCGTCAGCCTCGAACTCGCCTCGCTGCCGTCGTACGCGCTCGTCGCGTTCCTCAAGCGGAACCGCGGCAGCGTCGAGGCAGGCCTGAAGTACTTCCTCATCGGCGCGCTGTCGTCGGCGGTGTTCGCATTCGGTATCAGCCTCGTGTTCGCCGTCACCGGGTCGCTGGTGCTTCCCGACATCGCAGCCAACCTCTCGAATGCCGACGGACTCGTCGGTGTGCTCGGCCTCGGTGTGCTGATGATTGCCGGTGGGTTCGCGTTCAAGACTGCTTCCGTCCCGTTCCACTTCTGGGCGCCGGAGGCCTACGAGGGCGCACCCGCACCCATCAGCGCGTTCCTCTCGTCGGCGTCGAAGGCGGCCGGTTTCGCCGTCGCCTTCCGCGTCTTCACCGTCGCGTTCCCGCTCGGAACCGTCTCCTCGATTGGTGGCGGTGCAGTCGACTGGTCGCTGCTCTTCGCGGTGCTCGCCGTCGTCACGATGACGCTCGGTAACTTCGCCGCGGCGACGCAGGAGAACGTCAAGCGCATGCTTGCGTACTCCTCTATCGGCCACGCTGGCTACGCACTCATCGGTCTCGCGGCCATCACCGTCGACGGTGGTGCCGCGAACGGAAACGTGCTCGGCGCGAGTATGGCCCACCTGCTCGTCTACGGCTTCATGAACACGGGTGCGTTCCTGTTCATCGCCATGGTCGAAAAGTGGGGCATCGGCCGCACGTTCGAGGACTACAACGGCATCGCGTCGAAGGCGCCCATCGCCGCGACGGCGATGACCGTCTTCATGTTCTCGCTGGCAGGGCTGCCGCCGTTCGGTGGCTTCGTCTCGAAGTACGCCCTGTTCTACTCCGCCATCGAGTCCGGCTTCTGGTGGCTCGCCGCCGTCGGCGCAATGAACAGTGCGCTGTCGCTGTTCTACTACAGCCGCGTCGTCAAGGCGATGTGGATCGAAGAGCCAGCGAAGTCGCTCGAAATCGGCAGCCAGCCGGTCGGTCTCTACGGTGCGGTCGTCTTCGCCGCCGTGGGGACGGTCCTGCTCCTGCCCGGCTTCCAACCCGTCATCGAGACGGCCCAGACCGTCGCAGCGGCGCTCTTCTGAGCGCACTGCCCGGTCTGAAAAGAATCGTCGACTTTCTTTATACAGAATCAAGGAGAATACCTGGCCCTTTAGGGTCAGGGTGAATCCGACAATTCCTACACAATCCACCGTCGATGGCAAGGTCGGATATTTCACGCCACCACCATTAAGAGAACGACGTCCATAACCAGTTATGAAGCCAGAAAATGAGCCGAACCGTCCGAACCTTCGAGGCCACTATCACGAACCAGCGCCAGGTTTGTGACGACCTCGACCAACTCGGATGGGCCGCCTCAAAACTCTGGAACGTCGGTCGCTACTACACGCAAGAACAGTGGGACGAAACGGGCGAGATCCCCGATGACGGGGAACTCAAAGACCAGGAACGCTACACGGACTTGCATTCTCAATCCAGTCAGCGCGTTCTCGAAGAACTCGCTGAAGCGTTCAACGGCTGGTTCGGCAAGCGTCGGAACGGCGACGACCGTGCCCGACCGCCCGGCTACCGCAAACACGGAGACTCTCACCCGCGTTCAACTGTGTCGTTCAAAGCGGCTGGCTTCAAGCACGACGCACAGTTCACCCGCGTCCGTCTCTCCAAAGGTCGCAACCTCAAAGAACACCGCTCGGACTTCATCCTGTGCGAGTACCAGACGCGCCCGGATGTTGACCTGACCGAGTGGGACATTCAGCAGGTTCGTGCCATCTACAAGCGAGACGAGTGGCGGCTTCAATTCGTCTGTCGCACCACCATCGACCCGGAACCGCCGGGCAACGAGGTGGCTGGTGTTGACCTCGGGATTTGCAACTTCGCCGTCGTCTCGTTCGGTGATGAGTCAGTGTTGTACCCCGGTGGCGCACTCAAAGAGGACGAATACTACTTCACGAAGCAGAAAGCCAAATGCGACGATTCCTCGTCCCGAGAGGCCACCCGTCTTGACCGCAAGCGAACGGGTCGCCGGACGCACTTCTTGCACGCCCTCTCGAAAGCAATCGTAGAGGAGTGTGTCGAACGGGCGGTCGGAACGGTTGTCGTGGGCGACCTCGGCGGTATCCGCGAGGACGACGAGAACGGCGAACCTCGGAATTGGGGCGCCCACGGCAATCTCGACTTGCACGGGTGGGCGTTCGACCGCTTCACGACGCTACTCGACTACAAGGCGGAAGCCAAAGGAATCGACGTGGAGTTAGTGTCCGAACGCGATACGTCGAAGTCGTGTTCGACGTGTGGACATATCGACGACAATCAGCGCGTTGAACGCGGACTGTACGTCTGTGAGAAGTGCGATACGGTTGCGAACGCGGACGTGAATGGTGCGGAGAACATTCGACAAAAGGTACTCCCGAGTCTCGCCACGGACGGCGGTGACGAGACGCGTCGCGTCTCGTCCGCACACCAGAATTCGAAGCATTCTGGGGGCGGTGATAGGGATAACGGCTGGTTGGCACAGCCAGCGGTTCACCTGTTCGACCGTAGTGAGGGCTGTTTCGCCCCACGAGAACAGGTTGCTAACCGCGAACCTTAATATCCCAACTCAGCGGTGCAGTGCCGTGGGATTCCCGCGTTGACGAGACCAATGGTCTCGTCCGCCCACCAGAACGCTTCGCGTTCTGGGGACGTCTTCAGGCGCGGGAGGATGTCAACTGGACTGCAGCAACTCTGCGAGTGCCGACGCGAGCTCTTCGGAGCGCCTGAGCGTCAGGCCGTCAGTAGTGACGAAGACGCCAGCGTCAGCAACCGTGACACGCGTCATGTACCCGTGGTCGAACGCGCGAACGGTGTAGCGGTAGTTTCCGAGTTCCGAGCCTTTGTACGCCGTTCGTGCGTGGAATCCGTCGGTTTCGTGTTCGACGAACCCCGCGAGGTCGGCGTCGGCTTCGAGGTCCGCCCGGAGATATATCTGTTCGCATCTCTCGGGGGTGAAGTAGGTGACGCTGCGAAGGTCGTCGCCAACGGTTGTTCGACACGCCCGGACGAGTGACTCCGAGAGAGAGTCAGAGACGAGTTGAGATTCGAGCTCCATCCTATTTTTTGTCATGTCATCACACACCATAACAGCATCGGCGAACTGAATGACGGTAGGGTTTTGCGGCCAGAGACCGACCATCGGGGTATGGTACGTCGCCTGGTTCTCGGGTGCAGTCTCCTCGGCGGTGACCTGTTGGCCACGCTCGCCGCCCGCCCCGGTTCGTTGACGGTCATTACCGACCGGAAGGGCCGCGCCGAGGACCTGCGTACCGATGGTATCGACGCCACCCCCGGCGACCCGACCGACGCTGAGACGTTTCCCGATTCGGCTGGGGTAATCGTCGTTGCTGGAGACGACCCGGTGCAGAACCGGGACGCAGCGCTTGCCGCCCGCGACAAATTTCCCGACGCGGTTCTCGTCGCCCACCTCGGTGGGGGACCATCACAGGCGATTCGTGACGAACTCGTCGAACTCGCAGACGAGATAATCGACCCGCGGAAGGCTGTTCTCGACTGCATCGACGACGCTATCGGCACGTCACAGAGCGAACGCATCTACCGTCTCATGCGGGTGCTTCGGAACATCGGCGGCCCGCTGGCGATTGTGATGCACGACAACCCGGACCCGGACGCCATCGCATCCGCGGTGGCGTTGCAGGCGATTGCAGAGCGCGCGAACGTCGAGGCGAGGGCGTGCTACTTCGGGGATATTAGCCATCAGGAGAACCGCGCGCTCGTGAACCTCCTCGGGTTAGACTTACACGAGTTCGAAGAGACGCCGAACCTCGACGCGTTCGACGGCATCGCGCTGGTCGACCACTCGCGGCCGGGCGTTAATGACCGCCTACCACCCGACACGGTCGTCGATATCGTCATCGACCACCATCCGCCACGCGAACCAATCGAGGCGTCGTACGTGGACCTTCGGCGGCAGGTCGGTGCGACGAGTACCATTCTCGTCGAGTATCTGGACCGACTCGGTATCACCCCCGACGAGCGCGTCGCAACCGCCCTCCTGTTTGGCATCCGCGTCGACACCAACGACTTCACCCGCGAAGTGTCGACTGCCGACTTCGAGGCCGCTGCCTCGCTCGTTCCGTACGTCGACACCGACCTGTTACAGCGCGTCGAGACGCCGAGTATGACTTCCGAGACCATGGAGACGCTTGCACGCGCTATTTCAAACCGCGACAGGCGGGGGTCGGTCCTCACGTCGAACGTCGGTGACGTTCGTGACCGAGACGCCATCGCACAGGCGTGTGACTATCTGCTCGGGATGGAAGGCGTCGACATCGCCGTCGTCTACGGACTGATGGAGGGAACGGTCTACGTCTCCGGACGGACGCGAGGTTCACAGGTCGACCTCGGTGAGGTGTTGCGTGACGCGCTCGGTTCAATCGGGAGTGCGGGTGGACACGCGGACATGGCAGGCGCGCAGATTCCTCTCGGCATCCTCGACGCCGTCGGCGGAAGTTCCCGCGAGTCGCTTGCGACCATCGTGACGGACATCGTCGCCGGGCGTATCTTCGAGACGCTCGAGCACGCGCCGTCGGCACCGACGCTCGATTCGGATGTCGCCTTCGAATTCCCGTTCGACGAATAGTGCCCACACGTTTTTCCGGTCGGTCACCCTACGTCGGGGAGATGAGTGCTAAAGCGACCGTCAAGGAGTACATGACGCGCGAGGTTCAAACCGTCTCCCCGAGCGACACGGTCGCAGATGTCGCCCGTCGCATCGCAGAAAGCGACGGCCACAACGGATTTCCGGTCTGTGACAGACGAAAGGTCGAAGGCTTCGTGACTGCCCGCGATATTCTCTTGGCCGACGAGGGAGCGGAAATCGACACGGTGATGGCGACCGATTTGGTCGTCGCCCATCCGGATATGGACGTAACCGACGCCGCGCGCGTGATTCTCCGCTCAGGCATCCAGAAACTCCCCGTCGTCGACGACACCGGCAACCTCGTCGGCATCATCTCGAACACGGACGTGATACGGAGCCAAATCGAGCGTGCGACGCCGGAGAAGGTCGGGAAACTGATGCGGACGCTCGAACAGATACACGGCATCACCGTCCACCAGGAGCGCCGAACCGTCCCGATTTCCGACCTCATTCCGACGCAGGCGCGCGTGTACGCAGACGAGTTAGAGGGCCGCCGGTACGAACTCAACCGCGGTCTGGCAGAACCCCTCGTCGTCATCGACAACAAAGGGACGTACCTCCTCGCAGACGGCCACCACCGCGTGCTCGCCGCGGACCGCGCCGGTATCGAGACGATGGACGCCTACATCATCGTCATCGACGACCCCATCGAACTCGGTATGCAGCGAACGGCCGAAAAGGAGGGACTCTCGTCCATCGACGACATCGACATCGTCGATTACGCGCGTCACCCGCTCGTCGAGAGTACGCGTCGCCTGCAGTGAACTGCGGCGTTCGACCGTCTCACGAAACGTCGTACGCGTCTTTCCACGAGGCAACCGCGTCGAGCGCGGCGGCTTCGTCGCCGAACTGCTCGCTCACGTAGGCGCGGCCGTCCGGGCCCTGGTGGAGTCTGTCGAACCTGACGTGCCACGCGTTCGGCCCGCGACGGAGCCGGATGGTCGCGTTCCCGTCGCTTCGTTCCCACTCGACGATACGGTCGTCTCGACGAACCTCCGTCCAACTCATACTCGTCGATTCGTGGCCGCCGACAAGTGCCTACCCATCCGCGACGTTCTGCGCACCAGTCGCTGTGGTGGCCGCCGGTCGCGTCTCCGCACCACAGGCGGGGCAGATTGCGTATCCGAGGTGGTCGTACGGCACTTCGGATGAGGGCTTTTTCAGGCCGCACCTGTGGCACGTGAAGTACGACACCCACTCGAGGGACATACACCAACAGATACTGTTCTATAGCTTAATTAATGACTGCTTATCGCCACAAATTCGGGAGTTCGTGTGCGTACTACCCGCCCGCCGAAGGGTGTGGACGATGACCGTCGAGAATCCCCGCCGAGCGCTCGGCGGGTGACGACGAACAGGGCGGAGCGTTCGGCCTCACACAGAGCGCGGGAAGCCTCGCTCGGACGTTCGGCCTGTACTCGCGGGCGGCCTCTACACCGGCATCGCGTTCTGGGCACCGTTCGTCGTCGGCGGACTGTTGCTGCTCCCTATTGTCGCGTTGCTCGCCCGACTGGACCGCCGGGTGATTGCGGCGACGACGGCGTGAAAAAGCGGAGCGGCGATAGCAGTCGGTTCAGAAGGTCTTCGCAGTCAGTTCAGGCCGGTGCCGCGCCTTCAGGCGTGGACGAGTCGTCTTCGGTGCGGAACTGCGAGACGAGGTCCAGCGAGTCGTCGGTGCTCCCGAGCAGGAACAGCGAGTAGTACCGGAAGAACGTCACCACGGGCATCTGGATGAGGGCGGTAACGGCGAGCGCCGTGAGACCGAACAGGAGTCCGAGACCCCCGAGTAACACGAGTGAGACGCCTGAGAAGATACCGAACCCGGCGGCGTTGAGTGCGAGGAACAGCGCGCCGCCGACGATGGCGAAGGGAATCGCGACCACCAGTAACAGGAGGGCGGTTGCGACGCCGATACCGATGCCCGCGAGGATGCCGAGGACGAACCGGACGAGGATGTACAGGCCGAACTCGGAGAGTTCAGCGCGGAACACGGGTGCGACCCGCCGCCACGACGAGATGACCTGCTTGTCCTCTGCAATCATCGTCGGGACGACGAAGTCGGTCGTCAACTGGAGGACGAGGGCGAGGACGAAAAACAGCAGGAGCGCGAGCAGAACGAGCGGAATCGCGAGAAGGAACACTGCTCCCGTGAGGGCGATACCGCCGAGTAGGACCGCCGCAATCGGAATGCCGATGAGGAGCAAGGCAACGAAGACGAGACCAACCTTGAACGCGAACAGTCTGGCACCGAGACCGAGGCGCTCGTGGAACGGTTTGCGGATGCGAACGTCCTTCGAGACGACACCATCGACGAAGACGAACTGCATCACCGCGCTGATGAACGACCACAGGAGGAAGAAGACGATAGCGACTACGACGATAGCCGCGGCGAGGATGGCGAAGTTCTCTGGGGTGGCGAACCCGGGGAGTGAGTCAACCGGGATATCACCCGGTGCGCCGCCGGTATCACCCGGAAGCGTGAATCCCGTATTTCCAGAGTTACCGAACGACCCGCCGCCGCTGCCGATGCTGCCGACGAAGAAGGCGATGAGCGCGAGGCGCGCCCACCGACCCGCATCGAAGGGGAGGAGAAGCGACGCTGTCGCGTCACGTGCATCGTCGAGGGCGTCGATTGCTTTCCAACTCATAGAGTGGAATTACCCTTCTCACGTCATAAAGGTGTTTGAGAACCGAGGTGTTAGCACGGGTGCTCCCGTGCCGAACTCGGGCGGTTAGAAGGTCGGTTCGGTGATGGACGTTCGGTGATGGACGTCAGCCCAGTTAGGATTCGATGGCAGCGAGAACGTCGAGATAGCCGGACCCGTAGTACGTCTTGTCGTACCCCTCGGGGACGCTCGCGGTGTTCTTCAGCAGGGATTTGACCTGGTTGGCGTTGAGGTCAGGCTTGACGGATTTCACGAGTGCAACGGCGGCGGCGACCTGTGGAGTCGCCATCGACGTGCCCGCCTTCCAGCCGTATTCGTGGGTCGCACCGACGTACTCGCCGTTTTCGTAGGTCGGCGTCGACAGCGTGTTGTAGACGAGGTCGAAGAACCACGTGTCGGGGTGCGTTTCGATGGCGTCGAGGAGTGCGTCGCCGCCCGGTGCGGCGATGTCGATTGCGTTCGTTCCGTAGTTCGTGTAGAACGCGGGACTCTCGGGGCCTTCGGCGTCGTCACCGGCATCGAACATGAACCCTTTCGGTCCCGTCGCAGCGACGCTGAACGCCTGTGCGCCCTCGTTCGGGAGGCTGATGAAGTTCTTGTCGTGCTGGAGGTCCGCCGAGTCGTTGCCCGCCGCGATAGCGAGGACCGTCCCCTCTTTGTTCGCGTAGGTCAGCGTGCTGTTGAGCACCTTGCCGTAGAAGTCACCGTTCGCCTCTCGGGGAACCGGATACGCGCCGAGGCTCAGGTTGGCGGCGTCACAGCCGATTTCGACGCTGTAGAGAATCGCCGCGAGGATGTCGGCGAACGACGCGCCCTCCGTGGTCGAAAAGACGCGGCAATCGACGATTTCCGTTCCGGGGGCAGAGCCGACGACGCCCTCGTCGTTGGCGTCGTTTGCGGCGATAATACCCGCACAGTGCGTCCCGTGGCTTCCGCCTGCGGGGACGCCCGCACCGAAGCCGTCTCCGGTGAAGTCACGCGAGAGCGATTCGTTGACGGTGTGTTCGAGGTCGGGGTGGGAAGCGGCGACACCGGTGTCGATGACGGCGACGCGGGTTCCCTCCCCACGGGTGACCTCGTGAACGTCGGGAATCTGCTGGTCCTGTTTGTCCCACTGAACCGGATATCCTGGCTCGTCGTGCGCCTCTGTTGGCGCACTTCCGTTTACGTCCGGTTCCTGCAGGCGAACCTCGATGTCCGGGGCGTACGACGAACTCACACCGGAGAGGTCGGATTCGCTTCCTTCGACGACTGCGACGTTGGCCGGAGTGAGGTCGTAAACCACGTCGAGACCGGCGCGTTCGAGTCTGGACACCGTGTTCGTCTTGACGACGAATCGGTCGGTTCGCTCGGCGGCGACGACGGTCGAACCCGCGAAGAGTCCACCGAGGAGGGCACCACTCGTCTTCAGGAAATCACGTCTGCGTTGTGGACGCATACCACGTCCTGTGGGGTGGTTGAACATAGTTGTTATGGCACATAATGAAAATTAATCCAAGTTCAGAGGTCAGAATTGGATACGAAGCCGACACCCTCACGGTACTCCGGGACGAAGCAGGTGGAAGCATGGTCGGCGTTGAGACTGGTCTCCGTCTCGTCGGCGGGGTCGTGTTGCTGTTCGCAAACGCGTTCTTCGTCGTCTCGGAGTTCGCGATGACTCGCGTCCCGCAGTTCGACGGCGAGTTGTTTCAGGGGTCACGTGGCCTCGAACTCGCGTGGGAGATGACAGAACGCCTCGAAGTATATCTCTCTGGGTGTCAGGTCGGTATCACCATTTCCAGTGTCGGTCTCGGTGTCGTGGCAGAACCGGCGGTCGCCGCGGTCTTCGACGCGTTCCTCGGCGGCGGTGGCAGTGGGGGCCACACGTCGCTGGCAGTCATCCTCTCGTTGACCGTCATCAACCTCGCACACGTCGTCCTCGGCGAGCAGGTGCCGACGTACCTCGGCGTCGAACGGTCGCGGTTCGTCGCCAAGTACACCGCGCCGGTGCTGTACGCGTGGACGAAGCTCATGTACCCGGTTATCGTCGTCGCCGACTGGTTGGCAAAGCGCATCCTCTCTTTCGGCGGCGTCGAGATAACCCGGTCGTGGCAGGAAGCCGAGCCCGGAGAGGAGGAAGTAGCCGGTGAGCAACTCACTCGCGGTGAGGTTCGAAGCCAGATGGGCGACATTCTCGCTCGTGGGTCACTCCCCAAAGACCGCCGCGAGGAGGTTCTCAACGCGCTTCGAATCGGCGAGTTGCCGGTCCGCGACGTGATGATTCCGTCCGAGCACGTGGTGGCGCTCGCGACGACGAACACGACCGAGGAGAATCTCGACCTGATTCGGTCGAACCCGCAGCACTCGCGGTTTCCGCTCGTCGGCGACTCGCTCGACGACGTTCGCGGCATCGTCTACGCGCCGACCGTCCTCTCGAACATCGACCGTCTCCGGTCGGGTGACCGAACCCTCGAAGACGTGGCGGCCCCGCCGCTTACAGTCTCTTCGGAACTCCCGGTCAGCGACCTCATCGACGAGCTACAGGCCGAAAATCAGGAACTTGCGATGGTCGAAGACCCCGGGACGGGCACGGTTATCGGTCTCGTCACGGCCTCCGACGCCTTCGAGTGCATCACGGGGCAGTTGTACGACCCGCTTGACCTCGATGCGTGAGTTGACAGGTCGCGGTGGACGACCTTGGACCGCTCGTGATGGACCGCCTACTCTTTTCTCCCCCGCCGCGTAGCCCCCGCTATGACGCCCTTCGAACGACGGACGCGCGCCTGTCAGGACCGACTGGCGGCGGACGGTGCCGACGCCGTGGTCCTGTTTCCCAGTCGAAATCTACTGTACCTCGCCGGGTTCGACGAGGAACCCGCCGAACGCCATCTGTTCTTGTTCGTCCCACGCGAGGGCGACCCTGTCTTCTTCGTGCCCAACCTCTACGAGACGCAGATTCGCGCCGAATCGTGGGTCGCCGACGTGCGGACGTGGAGCGACGACGACGACCCGGTTGCGGCCGTTCGCGAACTCGTCTCCGACCTCGGACTGGCAGGCGGCCGCGTCCTCGTCGACGACACGATGTGGGCACGCTTCACGCAGGACCTTCGAGCGGTGCTCCCGGACGCCGAATTCGGCCTCGCCAGCGACGTTGTTGCGCCGCTCCGAGCCACGAAAGACGACGCCGAACTCGACGCCCTGCGCCGAGCCGGACAGGTCGCTGACGCTGCCGTCGAGCGCGTGCGTGCGATGGGTTCGGACGTACTCGGGATGACCGAGACGGAACTCGCGGCGGAAATCGAACGGCTTCTCGCCGACGAGGGCGGTGAGGGAATCCCCTTCGGCCCAATCGTTGGGTCCGGTCCGAACGGCGCGATGCCGCACCACACCGACAGCGACCGCATCATCGAGTCTGGTGACCCCGTCGTCCTCGACTTCGGCACGCGCGTGGACCACTATCCGAGCGACCAGACCAGAACCATCGTCTTCGCCGGCGACCCACCGGCCGAATTCGAGCGCGTCCACGAAGTCGTCCAAGAAGCGAGAACGGCCGCAGTAGAGGCCGTCGAACCGGGTGTTCCCGCTGGCGATATCGACGCGACAGCCCGCGAAGTCATCGAAGACGCGGGGTACGGCGACCGCTTCATTCACCGCACCGGCCACGGCGTCGGTCTCGACGTTCACGAAGACCCCTACATCGTCGCCGGAAGCGACCGACAACTGGAGGTGGGAAATGTCTTCAGCATCGAACCGGGTATCTACCTCCCCGACGAGTTTGGCGTCCGTATCGAAGACCTCGTGGTCGTCACGGAAGACGGGGCGGAGCTATTGAACGACACCGACCGCGGTTGGCGCGTCTAATCCACTGCTGCAATCACTGTTTCCGGTGTCGCTTGGCGGCCCGTTACCCGCCGAAGTCGAATGCGGACGGTCGTCCCGTCGTCGCCCACGTCGAAGTCGATAGTCCCGTTTGACTGGCGAACGAGCCACGTCACGAGCCAGAGACCGACGCCGCTCGTGTGGAGTAGTTGTGTCTCCCCGGACTCGATGGCCGCGAGTTCGGCCGCCGGAATCCCCGGGCCGTCGTCGGCCACTTCGATTGTGACCCACTCGTCGGACGGCGTGACCGATACGTCGATAGTTGGCGCGTCGCCGCCGTGTTCTGCGGCGTTCTCGACGATGTTGTGAAACAGTGGTTCGACGATACTACAGGTCAGGACTTGCACCTCGTCGGGGCCGGAAAGCGACAGCGACGCCGACGGCCAGTCCCTGTCGATTCGGTCGATGACGGTCTGAAGGACTCCCATCAGTTCGGTCGGTTGTTGGTTTGCCTGTGTGTCGAGACCTTTCTCGATGGACCGAATCTTCTCTGCTAACTCCAGTAACTCGTCGGTTCGGCCCCTGATGTGGCGGGCGGCGTCTTGCTTCGTCTCATAACTCGTGGTCTCGTCGGCGATGAGTCCGGCGTACCCATCGACCACGTTGAGTCCGTTTCGAATGTCGTGGCGGAGGATGCGGTTGAGCACTGCGAGTCGCTCTTCGCGCTGTCGAACGTCGGTCACGTCGTGGAGGGTGATTATCTTCCCGTGGAAGCTCTTTTGCCCCCCGCCGAAGCGCGAGACCTGCACGTTGTAGGTGCGGTCGGTAGGTTCGTGGTGGTACGTCGTCGTCTCGTCGCTGACGCGTTCGATTCGGTCGTAGAGCGTGGGGGAAACGTCCTGTAGGTGTCGACCGCTAATCGACTGGTAGGTCTGTTCGAGCGATGCCACCGCCGCTGGGTTGATGTCGGTGACGACGCCCGACCTATCGATGACGAGGACGCCGTCACCCATCTCGTCGATGACGTGCTCGCGTGCGAGGTTGCGGGCGAGAGGGTGCGACATAAACAGATTGTAGCGTCTGTCCGCGGCCGTAAAGAGGAGCATCGAGATGGTAAACGCGAAGGGAGTCGGGTCGAGCGCCGTCGACAGGAGGTTCAGATTGACCGCGACGTTCGGAATTACTGCGATGAGGAGCGCGGCGATGACGATGCGGTGCTGGTAGCGGTAGTTTCGACGGTTCGAAATCGCGTGTTGAGCCAACCGGAGCGCCCCCCACGCCAGAAAGAGGTACGCGTAGGCCAAGAAGGCGTAAAACAGCGGCCCCTTCACCAATGAGAGCGTTGATACGTTTCCGACTGTGACGACGGAAACTTCGGTCCACGTGAGCGTCGTCGCTGGCCAGAGAAGGACGGAGGCGAGATGTGCGAACGTGATGACCCCGACTCCAACCCACCCCACGTGCGGGAGCGGTTTCGACCCGGTAAACGCCGTCGCAAACGAGAACCACAGCGGAGGGACAGCGGCGGTACAGACGTATATCAACTTGTAGAGAAAGACCATGTCCGCCCTCGAGACCGACGCGAGTTCGATTCCGTAGAGCGCACTCCATGCCCCGACGACGAAGATGAGACTGCTGAGTTCTCTCGCCCCTGGTCTGTTGTTGCGGCGGTTCATGAACGTCGTCCCGATGGAAAACGCCAGAATCGCCACTCCAAGTAGAAGAATAACCATGAGTGGGGGAGGAGAAATCATCCTACTCGTAATCAAGTCGGATACACAATATTTCTTGTGAGAACACCGATTTATATAGACAGGTCGACTCGGCGTCGCCACTCAGAGGCGGGCCTAAAGATAGTCGAAAGAGGGGCAGTGAGATTACTCGTCGTCGTTTCCGGCGTCACCTGACGGCTCGATACCGCCGATGAGAGCGTCGACGTCGGCGTGTTCGAACAGCAGATCACGCATCCGTTCGACGGTGCGCTCGTCGCGAGTGCGGCCCGTGCTGACGATATCTTCGGCGCGGTCGGTCACAGAGAGCGTGTCACCGTTGACGAGGAGGACGGGCACGCCTTTCTCTTCGGCCTTACCGATGACGGCACCGACGGGGCGGTGGCCACCAGTGAGGATGAGACACTTGACGCCGGGGGCTTCGAGGGCGGCGCGCTGAATGTTGGCGCGGTCGCCGCCGGTGATGACGGCGGCATCTTTGGTGCGGCGGAAGTAGCGCAGTGCGGCGTCGCCGCCCATCGCACCGACGAGGAACCGTTCGACGAAGGCGTCGGTCGGGGCGTCGGTAGCGAGGTCAGCGCCGAGTTCGTCCGCGAGTTCCTGCACCGTCACGCCTGCGAGGTCCTTCTCGGTGGGGACGACGCCGAGAACGGGGACGCCGCGTGCATCGAGGAACGGCGCGACTTCCGTCTCCAGTTCGTCGTAGACCGAATCGCCGACGCGGTTGAAGACGACGCCTACGAGGCGGTCGGCACCGATGTCTTCGACGGCCGCGACGAGGTCGTCGAGGTCGCTCGGGTGGCCGTACTCGGCGACGAGGAGGACTTTGGCGTCGAACAGGGAGGCGATGTCGGCGTCCGTGAGGTCGACGATGCCGCCGGTGCGGTACGACCCGCCGCCCTCGACGAGCATGAGGTCCTTGTCGACCGAGAGGTCGTCGAAGTGGTGCGAGATGACCTCGGAGAGTTCCTTGTTGTTCTCCTTGCCGCGGATGGCACCCTGGATGAACGTCGGCGAGTAGACGACGGGTTCGAGTTGGTGCATCTCCGCGTCGATGTCGAGCAGTTCACGCGCCAGCATCGGGTCTTCGTCCAGCGTCTTGCCGGTGCTGGACTGGAGGCGCGTCCCCTTGGGCTTCATGTAGCCCACGTCGAGACCGCGTTCCTTCGCGAGCAGGCCGAGTGCGAGCGTGATGGCCGTCTTGCCGGTGCTTTCTCCGGTCGAAGTGACGAGTACCGTGTTCATTGTTGACTAATAAGGTTGGTGTGGTTTTTAAAGTTCGTCCGGGTCCACCGTCAGGCGCACGTCGACCGCTTTCACGCCGTCGGGGAGTGCAACGAGCGGGTTAATGTCGAGTTCGAGGATGGCCGGGAAGTCCGTGACCAACTGCGAGAGGCGCTGGATGGTTTCTGCGATGTCGCCGGTGTCGACCGGGTCGTTCCCGCGAGCGCCGCGGAGCATCGGCGCGGCGTCGATTTCCTTGGTCATCTCGTCCGCTTCGGACTCGGAGACGGGCGCGACGCGGAACGTCGTGTCTTCGAGAATCTCGACGAAGATGCCGCCGAGACCGAACATCATGAGCGGACCGAACTGCGGGTCGCGGTTCATGCCGACGATGGTCTCGACACCGTTGTCGAGGTCCACCATCTCTTGGACCTGCACGCCGAGGATGTTGGCGTCGGGTTGGTAGTTCTTCGCTCGCGTGATGAGGTCTTCGTAGGCGTCGTAGACGTCCTCGTTCTCGACGCCGACCTTGACACCGCCGATGTCGGACTTGTGGAGGATGTCCGGGCTGACGATTTTCATGACGACGTTGCCGTCGATTTCCTCGGCGACTTTGAGGGCGTCGGCCGGGTCGTCGACGATTTCGCCGTGCGGCGTCTCGATGCCGTAGGCGTCGAGCAGTTCCATGGCCTCGACACCGAGGCGCGTGTCGTCACGCTCTTTGACGGATTCGAGGATTTCTCGGGCGCGCTCTCGGTCCACGTCGAACTCGGTCGGTTCGTCGTACTCGCGCTGCTTGATGTCGGCGTACTGCGCGAGGGCTTCGAGACCGTCGACGGCGCGCGAGGGGTCGAAGTAGTTCGGGATACCGGCGTCTTTCATCAGGTCGGATGCGGGTTCGACGCGCTCGCCACCCATGAAACAGGCGGCGATTGGCTTTCCATACTTTTCCTGGAGTTCCACCGTGTCCTCGGCGAGTTGCTCGTAGTCGAGGATAGCCGTGGGTGCCGTGAGGACGATTGCGCTGCCGACGTTCTCGTCAGAGAGCGCCACGTCGAGTGCGTCCTTGAACCGGGCGTTGTCGGCGTCGCCGACGATATCGACCGGGTTGTAGATGTTGCCCTCCGGCGGGAGCGTCTTGGAGAACTGTTCGAGCGTCTCGTCGGCGAAGTTGGCCATTTCGAGGTCCGACTCGCCGATGGCGTCGGTCGTCATGACGCCGGGACCGCCCGCGTTCGTGATGACGGCAACGTCCTTGTTCTCGGGGAGCGGTTGGTGTTCGAGCACGCGTGCGGTGTCGAACAGATGCTGGACGGAGTCGGCGCGGATGACGCCCGCCTGTTCGAGACCGGCCTCGTACGCCGCGTCGGACCCCGCGATGGTGCCCGTGTGAGAGGATGCGGCTTGCGCCCCGGCGTCCGTCCTTCCGGACTTCACGAGGACGATAGGCGTCTCCTGTGTCACCTCGCGGGCGGAGTCGATGAACTCGCGGCCCGCCGAGATGCCTTCGAGATAGCCGATGATGACCTCGGTGTCGGGGTCGTCGTTCCACGCTTCGATGAAGTCGGCCTCGTCGAGAACGGCCTTGTTCCCGAGCGAGACGATGTCCTTGAAGCCGATGTCCTCGTCGTTGGCCCAGTCGATGACGGCGGTGATGAACGCCCCGGACTGGCTCATGAAGGACATCTTGCCGTCCAGCGCCATGTCCGGGCCGAACGTGGCGTTCATGCCAACGTCGGTGTTCATGACGCCCAGACTGTTGGGGCCGACGACGTTCATATCGTACTTCTCGGCGATGCTGCGAAGTTCCTGCTCGCGAGCAGCGCCTTCACTTCCGGTCTCACCGAATCCTGCGGTGATGACAACGACGTTCTCGATACCTGCTTCGCCCGCGGACTCCATCGCGGGGAGGACGACTTTCGGCGGGACGACGATGACTGCGAGGTCAGCGTTCGTCTCGCCGACGTCGCCGTAGCACTGCAAGCCGAACAGTTCGTCGTATTTGGGGTTGACCGGGACCACTTCGCCGTCGAAATCGGCGATGAGGTTGTCCATGATAGCCCGGCCGATGGCCCCGTCGCGCTCGGTCGCGCCGACAACTGCGATGCGCGCCGGCGCGAACAACTCAGATAAATCTCCCATCACGTGCAGATACCCAGCTTTGACTGATAAATTCGGTGGTGTGGGCCGTCTCACGGCCTTTGGTGGCATTCTACAGTGGCGCAATTAATCGGGAAGATTGCTGATTAATGGGGAGCAATTCGAGGTGGTATCTCCTTCGATTCGTCCAGTCCTGTTCCGAACTACCCCCTGCAGATATACGTTCGCCCAAAAAACGAGGGGACATGTCGTCCGCCACTGACAGAACCCCGCTTCACCGAACCACCGGTGCCCGAATCGCTGCTGCAGTCTTCCTCCTTCTCACGCTCGCGTATGCCGTCGTCATCGCACGGCAGATACTCCTCTGGGTATTCATCGCTCTTACCGTGGTCGTGCTGTGGTACGCCGCCCGCCTCGTCGTCGCGATGGAACGAATTGCCAAACACCTCGGCCGTTTGGCGGATATGAAATCGTCGCCGGACGACTCCGACTGACCGGCACGGAACGACGACCTGACTCGGTTGAACGGTTCGACTTCGCTATCACTGTGTTCCCCTCGTAGAGAGGCTACTTTTCACAACATTCACTCGACGAATCGCCGGTAATCTACACCAAAAACCGGCGTCAAATCTTCCCTATTTTGCCCTATATATCATAATTCAAATACAATTCCTGTCGTTTATTTTTAGGCCAGACAAAACCTCTGTCCCGTGTAGGCTGGACTTCGATAATTTAGGCCCGCCAAAATCTATCTAAAATGTGATAAGACTTATCGGCACCCAACTGGTAGGATTAGTATGGACCAATTTGCTGCCCTCATATTCGTGTTTGTTGCAGGGCTCGTCACGGCTATCGCAACCGGTCTCGGAGCGGTGCCGTTCTTCTTTGTCTCGGACATAAGCGACCGCTGGAACGTCGCGCTCTGGGGCATCGCGTCCGGTATCATGGTGTCGGCGTCGCTGTTCGGTCTCATCTTCGAAGGGCTGGCCAACGGGACGCCCCTTCAGTTAGGAATCGGGATGCTCGCGGGTGTCGTCCTCGTGCTCGTCGCCCACCACGTCATCGAGGGAGCGGAGGTCAGCCCCCGGAAGTACGAGGAAGCCGACTTTCGGAAACTACTGTTGATTCTCGGCATCCTCACGGTCCACAGTTTCCCCGAGGGCGTCGCCGTCGGCGTCTCCTTCGCCGACCTCGGCTTAGAAGGTGGCATCGAGATTCTCGGGTTAGCGGTGCCGCTGCTCGCGATATTCATGACTATCGCCATCTCCATCCACAACATCCCCGAGGGGCTGGCCATCTCCATTCCGCTTCGGACGATGGACGTCCCCAACTGGAAACTCGTCTGGTGGGCCATCTTCTCCAGCCTGCCGCAACCGGTCGGTGCGGTCATCGCGTTCTACTTCGTCCGCATCGCCCGCGAGTTCCTCCCGTTCGGGTTCGGCTTTGCGGCGGGCGCGATGGTGTTTCTCGTCCTCACCGAGTTCATCCCCGAGGCGCTGGAACTCGGCGAGCACCTCCCGCGGGGCGGAAAGGCGGAACTCCTCGCCGGACTCGCTGCCGGGTTCGCGGTTATGGTTCCGCTGGCGTTTATCTGAACTGCTCACACGGTCGGCCGCCGACCAGCGTCTCGACTCCCGGGCAGTGAGCGTCGAAAAGAATCGATGGAGAAAACGTTCGTGGTGAGTCGCCGCTCAGTGCGAGTGGCCGAGCGCGTCGGCGAGGGAGACGCCGAACCGCTCTTCGAACAGGTCTTCCATCGTCTCGTTGATGGCGGCGATGTCGCTCGCAACGTCGCCTTCGCTGTGGTGGGCGACGACGTGTGCCTGCTGTGCGAACGCCTGGACGAGTACGTCGGCAACGACATCTGTCGGGTCTTCGCCCTGCTCCGCGAAGATGTCGACGAGGCCTTCGGGGAGTTCGATGTCTTCGGAGTCACCGCTCGGTCCTTCGATGGTGTACGTCTCAGTATCGACCATGCACCCACGTGGGAGCGGCCGTGGGTTAAGGCTTGAGTTTGCGGGCGTCGCCAATGCCATCGCGTCGGCAGCAGGTGGCCGCCCGAACGTCCCCCGCGTCTCTTCTCAGTCGGTCTTCGAAACCCGCTTTCCTCAGTCAGTCTGCGGAATCGCCACCGTGCCCGCGACGAAGAAGACGACAGAGAGTGCGGCGAGGATTCCGAGGTTCGTCACCCAGTCGCCGCCCGAGTACGTCAGGGCGCGGACGCCGCGAGCGAAGAACGTCAACGGCGAGAGATTCAGCGCCGGGACGAACCACGACGGGAGCAGGTCGGGTGTGACGAACGTCTCGGAGAGAAACAGCAGGGGGAGTGCGATGGCGTTCGATGCGGCGATGACGCCGTCTTGGGAGTCGGCGACGCTCCCGATGATAGCCCCGAGGCCGCAAAAGAGCGTGACACCGAGTGCGACGAACGGAATCACGGCGAGCGTCGCGGCCGACACCGGAATCGACGCGCCGGTCACGAGCACCGACAGGGCGAGGAGCAACAGCGCCGCGAGACCGATGACGACGACGTTGACGAGCGAGTGGGCGAGCAACCACTCCGCCCGCGTGAGCGGGGTCGTCGCCAACTTCTCGAATCGGTTGCCGTCGCGGTGGCGGGCGATGGTGCTGCCGACCCGCGACAGCGGGGTAAAGAGGACGACGACGGCGAGGTAGCCCGCGATGTAGTACTCCTTCGGTTCGGCGAAGAGACCGCCTCCAGTCGGTTGGGTCTGCACCAGCGCACCGAAGATGACGACGATGATAGCGGGGAAGAAGAACGTGAAGAACACGGCAGTCCGCCGACGGAGGAACGAGTGCCACGAGGCGACAAACTCCGAGGCAACGCGGGTGAGGGCGCTCATTGACTCCCTCCTGCAACCGCCGCCGCAGTCGGACGGGCAGCTTCGAACTGCTCGCCGGTGAGAGAAAGATACACCTCTTCGAGCCCGGGTTGCTTCCACACGAGCGATTCGTAGACGATTCCGGCGTCGTCCAGCGCGGAGACGGTCGTCCCAATCTCGCGCGGGCCGATACCGTAGACGGTGAGTCCGTCACCAGTCGCCTCGACCGCGAGCGACGCAGGGAGCGACACGTCGTCGAGGGAGAGGGGGTCGGCGGTCCGGACGACGAGTCTGCTCTCGCCGCCGTGTTCGGCCACGAGGTCGTCGGGGCGGCCGACGGTGACTAACTGGCCGTCGTTGAGCAGGCCCACGCGGTCGGCGAGTCGTTCGACTTCGGCCATCGAGTGACTCGTGAGGAAGACGGTCGTCCCGCGCGCTGCGAGGTCGTCGATAAGCGACCACAGAGAGCGCCGTCCGGCGGGGTCGATACCAGTCGTCGGTTCGTCCAAGAACAGCACGTCGGGGTCGTTCGCCAGCGTGAGCGCGATACAGGCGCGACGCTGTTGTCCCCCGGAGAGGTTCTCGTACCACGTGTCGGCGGCGTCGGCGAGTCCAACGTCCGAAAGGAGTTCGTCTGGGTCGCGCGCGTCGTCGTAAAGACCGGCGTAGTACGCGACGAGTTCGCGCGCCGTTAGCCGACCGGCCGGTGTGAAGTCCTGCGGGAGCAGTCCGAGTCGCTGGCGGTTCACGCTCGTCGGGTCGCTGCCGAGTACAGATGCCGACCCAGAATCGGGCGTCGTCGTACCCGTGAGCGCGCGGACGAGCGTCGTCTTCCCCGCGCCGTTCGGGCCGATGAGGCCGAAGACCTCGCCTTCGGCGACAGACAGGGAGACGCCAGACAGCGCCGCCACGTCACCGTAGGATTTCCTGAGGTCGTCGGCGACGAGTACCTCGTTCATGTCGTATCCGACGTTCGCGTCGGGTGGTAAGGGATTCGGAATCGGCGTTCCCTTCGACGCCCGGTGCCCTCGTCTCGGTTCCACCACCCAAGTCGGAGCAAGCTCTACGCCCCGTCCACCACCCAAGTCGGAGCAAGCCTTACTCCCCGGCCGTCTCTCTACGTTGACATGGATGGCTCCCGACGCGGGTTTCTCGCGGCCGCCGGGACAGCGTTTATGAGCGGACTCGCCGGCTGTTTGGGTGCACCATCCGGCGGCGACACTGACGACTCGCTCGACGGGTTCGGCGTCGGTTTCGAGACGATTGCGACTGGATTCGCCTCACCCGTTGACGTGGCGTTCCCCGAGGCGTTCGACGGGACGCGGGCGTTCGTCGTGGACCAACCCGGCCGAATCTGGCTCCACGACGAGAGTGGCCTTCGGTCGAACGCGTACCTCGACATCACGGACCGCGTCGTCGACCTGGGCGGCTACGACGAGCGCGGCTTCCTCGGTGTCGCCTTCCATCCCGAGTTCGCCGACAACGGTCGCCTCTTTCTCAGGTACAGCGCGCCGAAGCGAGCGGGCACGCCGTCGAACTACAGCCACACCTTCGTCCTGAGCGAGTTGACGGTGGACCCGAGCGCAACGACAGTCGCACCCGAGTCCGAGCGGACGCTTCTCGAAATTCCGGAACCGCAGTCGAACCACAACGCGGGCGCGGTCACGTTCGGTCCCGACGGGTACCTCTACGTCGCCGTCGGCGACGGCGGGGGTGCAAACGACGAGGGTCGCGGTCACGTCGACGACTGGTACGACGCGGTCACGGGCGGCAACGGACAGGACGTGACGCAAAACCTGCTCGGGAGCATCCTCCGAATCGACGTGGACACCGAAGGCGGCGTCGCTGGCGACGAGGACAAACCGTACGGCATCCCCGAGGACAACCCGCTCGTCGGCCGTCACGGCTTCGACGAACTGTACGCGTGGGGGCTCCGAAATCCGTGGCGGATGTCCTTCGACGGCGAGGACTTCTACGTCGCCGACGTGGGGCAGGGCGCGTGGGAAGAGGTGAACCTCGTCGAGAAGGGCGGCAACTACGGGTGGAACGTCCGCGAAGGTGCCCACTGCTTTCGGGCGGGCGAGTGTCCGACCGAGACGCCCGACGGTGACCCGCTCGTCGACCCAGTTCTCGAATACCCGCACTCCGGGTCGGGTCCTTCGGGTATCGCTGTCATCGGCGGGTACGTCTACCGCGGCGAGTCGATTCCGGCACTCGACGGCGCGTACGTCTTCGCCGACTGGCGCTCGGGTGGCCGACTGTTCGCCGCCCGTCCGAGCGACACGCGCCCGTGGCCGATTGCCGAACTGCCGGTCGAAGACAGAGACGGTGCCGGAAAGAACGTGCTCGCGTTCGGCCGCGACCCGGCGGGAGAACTCTACGTCTGCACCAGTGCGCAGTCTCTCATCGGCGGGTCGTCCGGGATGTTGAGTCGCCTGACTTCGGTCTGACGCTCACGCGTCGCCGTTGACGTTGACGCGTCGTCCGGTCGTCGCTGACTCGTAGGCCGCCTCGGTGAGTGCCGTGACGTAGAGGCCGTTTTCCGCGGGAATCGCGAGGTCGGCCTCGTCGCGTGCGGCGTCGATGAAGTTCCGGAGTTTCTTGCGGGTCAGCGTCTCGAAGTCGGGTTCGCTGGGCGTGGCACGGTACGTGATTCCACCCTCGGTCACTTCGATGGTCTTCCCGTTGAACGCGACCCGTCCCTCGGTGCCGATGATTTGGAGCGATTCGCTGGGGTTGGGGACGCTCGTCCCCTCGCCCGAGACGCCGACGCTCGCGGTGAGTTCCGTGCCGTCCCTGTCGAGGACCACTGCGAGCGCGGAATTCACGTCCACGTCGTGGCCGCGGTGGTCGACCGCCGCGGCGACGGTGACGGGTTTCGAGCGCGTCACCCACAGCATCACATCGAGGAGGTGCGACCCGGAGTCGTAGAGTTGGCCGCCGCCGGACTGAGACGGGTCGCTGCGCCACTCGTTTTCCGTCCACTGAATCCACTCCTGTTCGAGGTGGCAGATGACCATGTGTGGGTCGCCGATGCGCCCCGAATCGACGACCCGACGAAGTTCGACGTATCGGGGGTCGAAGTGCCGCTGATAGCCCACCGCAAGCGTGAGTCCCGCGTCTTCGGCGCGGTCGATAAGCACCCGTGCGCCAGCGAGGTCCGTCACCATCGGCTTTTCGAGATGCACGTGCAGGCCCGCTTCGAGCGCCGCGAGGGCCTGGTCGAAGTGTTCTGTGTGCGGTGAGGCGATGGTCACGGCGTCGAGAAACTCCCCGTCGAGCAGTTCCTCGACCGTCTCGTAGACGGGCACGTCGAACTCGTCCGCGAACCGCTCGCGGGTCTCTTCGTCCGGGTCGACACCGGCGACGATGCTCGCGCCGTCCATCTCGTCGAAGAGACGGCACTCCAGCGTCCCGAGTGTGCCGAGTCCGACACCTGCGACTCTAAACATACTTTACATGTCGTCGGGGAGGTGCAAAAGCGTGCGGGCGAGTCACATACGAGTCCGGCTCGGATTGAATCAGAATACCTCGCCGCAACTTCCACCCTTTAGTCGCCTGACGCCGTGACATCACGTATGAGCCTCGACTATCGACGACTCGGTTCGACCGGGACCCGCGTCTCTGAACTCTGTTTCGGCACGTGGCGATTCGGCCGCCAGACGGGCGGCGTACTGGAGACTGACGAAGCGGAAGCCCACAAGCTCCTCGACACGTTCGAGGAACTCGGCGGCAACTTCATCGACACCGCGAACGTCTACGGCAGTGTCAACGGCACCTCTGAGGAGTACATCGGCAATTGGCTCGCCGAGCGCGACCGCGAACAGTACGTCGTCGCCTCGAAGGTGTATTTCCCCTTCGACGAGGAGAATCCGAACGGCCGCGGTCTTTCGCGGACGCACATCCGAAACCAAATCGAGGGCACGCTCGACCGTCTCGGCACCGACTACCTCGACCTCTATTACATCCACCGCTGGGACGACGAGACGCCCATCGAAGAGACGCTTCAGACCCTGAACGCGCTCGTTGAGGAGGGCAAGGTGAACTATCTCGGTGCCTCCACGATGGCAGCGTGGCAACTCACGAAGGCGCTGTGGAAGTCCGACGTTCACGATTACGCCCGCTTCGACGTGACCCAACCGCTGTTCCACGCGGGCTACTACGAGGACGTGAAGGACTA
The DNA here is from genome assembly GCF_044593955.1 of Haloferax sp. S1W. Lineage (GTDB taxonomy): Archaea > Halobacteriota > Halobacteria > Halobacteriales > Haloferacaceae > Haloferax. Next base: position 1,496,665 of record NZ_CP172595.1, on the reverse strand, counting down.
CCTCGACGTGTGCGGCGATCAAGAACTCGCCGTCTGTCCGTACTCGCCGCTCGCAGGCGGCTTTCTCACCGGCAAGTACGAGCGCGCCGACCCGGACGACCCCACGAAGTACGTCGCACCCGATGGCGCGCGTGGTTCTTTCGACGAGCGATTCGACCGGTTCTACGTCTCCGAGCGCGGGTGGCACGTCCTCGACGAGATTCGCGCCGTCGCCGACGAGGAAGACGCCAGTCCCGCACAGGTCGCCCTTCGCTGGCTGATGGACTACTCCGACGCGACGGTGGTCCCAATCGTGGGCGCGCGGACGCCCGAGCAACTCCGCGAGAACGCTGGTGCCGCGGACGTAGACCTCTCGGACGACCAGTGGGAGCGCATCATGAACGCCCGATACGACGACTCGGGGCGACGCTGGGGACACTGACGCGGCAATCGGCCGCCCGTCCACCGTCGTTTACGCCAGTTCGAGGTCTCTGAGGAAGTCGCAGACGATGTGCGCGTAGAGGACGACGCCGACGAAGCCCGCGAGCGTCGCTGCTCCTGCGACTGCGAGACCACCGACTACGACACCGCCGATGAGGTGGTGGCTCAAGAGTCGCTTCAGATTGAATCGCGGGCCGAACTCGGGGAACACGTCTTCCTGGTCGACGAGGCCGACGCGCGGATTCGTAACGGCGGTTCGGAGGTTCTCCCAGTCGCCGCGTTCGAAGCGGGCGATGAGAAAGTGGTCGAGGTCGATGAAGACGCTCAAGAAGACCGCGCCAACGACGAGAAGCGGCATTCCACCCGGGGGGTGCAGTGTGACTCCGGCGGCGACTCCGACGACCGCACCGACGACAGCGTGTTCCAGCGATTTCACGGTTTCAGCGGCGTCACGCCCCCACGTGTGGGCGCACCCGCCGGAGAATGAGGTCCGGGTCGTACTCGTCTTCGGACTTGTCCCAGACGCGCTCGCCGTCGACGGTGACCGTTAGCACGCCGTGGTCGCCGGTGACGAGCGCCACGCGTTCGACTTGCTGGCCGAACTGCTGGAGGAGGGTGTGTTGTATCTCTTCGGCGCGGTTGAGGAATCCACATGGTACGCAGTACTCGATTTCGATGGCAGTCATACACGGCCGTACTCGTTGGAGACTGAAAAACAGGGTGGCGGTCGTGTGTGGCGGTTGACTACTGCCACTGGACGTTATTTGCCGAATCCGGGTCGCCAGCGGAGCAGAACGACCGTGATGAGAAAGACGGCGGTCGAGAGGTCGTACGAGAGTACCGTCACCGTCGCGGCGATGGCGGTCCCACCTCCGAAGACGCTCGTTGCGAACGAGGCGATGACGGGCCACGAACACGAGATGCAGGAGAACAGGCCGACGACGCCCGAGACGGCCGCTCCCGCCGCTTCGACCACCGTGTCGTAGACGAGGTACGCGAGCGCGGCGTAGCCGATGACGCGGGCGGGCATGAGGACGAGGTTGAACACGCCGCCGCCGTAGATGAGCGCCGGTCCCCACCCCGGGGGGAGGAACGCGACGCGAAGGCCGCCGTCACCGCCCGGAACAGGGGACGTGATGAGGCCGCCAGCGACCGCCAGCAGTGCGAAGTAGCCGAGCGCGACAGCGGCCGCCTTTCGCTTCGTCGCCGTCGATGCCGGTGTGACCGTCGTGTCGAACAGTACCCAGAGACCGACGCCGACCCACGTCACGCCGTAGATGGCGTATCGCGGGGCACCGACGCTCGCCTCCGTGAAGAGCAGGTAGACGAACGCGAGAATCAGCGTGGTGTTGACTGCGAAAGCGGCGTGGAGGAGCGACGACCGTGAGAAGTCGGACAGGGCGCGTGCAGTTGCCATGATTGAGTGGAAGTGGTATCAGACCGCGAGCGTGTCCACGACGATAGCGAGGAGCAACATCCCGAGGTAGGCGTTCGAGGCGTGGAAGGCGCGGAACGCCGCCGTGTCGTCCTGTTCGTAGTGTAGACGCACGACGAAGTAGAGGAACAGCCCTCCGAGGGCGAGGCTCGTGACGAGGTAGACCACACCGAGTGCGTCCATGATTGCCAGTCCGGCAGCGGTGATGAGCGTCGCGCCGAGCCACCAGACGATGTGCTTGCGCGTCTCCGTCTCGCCGCGGACGACCGGCATCATCGGGAACCCGCCGCGGGCGTAGTCGTCCTTGTAGGCCAGCGCGAGGTTGTAGAAGTGCGCCGGCGTCCACATGAAGATGACACTTGCGAGAACGAGGCCACCGAGTCCGATGTCGCCGGTGACGGCTACCCAACCGATGAGCGCCGGGAGCGCGCCCGCCGCGCCGCCGATGACCGTGTTCTGGACGGTGTTCGGCTTCAGGACGAGCGTGTAGATGACGCTGTAGAACGCGATGGCGACGAGGCCGAGGATGGCCGCCAGCCAGTTCACTGACGCGAAGAGGCCGACCGAGATGGCCGTCAGCGCGAGGCCGAACGCGATAGCGTTTCGGACGGGAACGAGGTCCACCGCGAGCGGGCGGTCACTGGTTCGTTGCATCCGGCGGTCGATGTCGCGTTCGAGGACGTGGTTGAACGTCCCCGACGCGCCGATAGACAGGACGCCGCCGCCGAGCGTGGCGACCATCACCTGCGGGGTCAGGCCGGACGAGACGGTGCCCGCGAGCGCCATCGCCGCCGACGCGACGAGGCAGAGAAGCCACATCAGTCGGGGCTTCATGAGACGGAAGTACGCCCACGCCGTCGCCTTGGCCCGAGCAACGGGGTCGGTCGGAATCGGCGGGCGTTCACCGTCGTCTGCCAGCGGTTCGTCCATTGACAGCCCTTCTGCGGGTCGGTCGGTCGGGTCGCCGGTTACCTCTTCGAGCGTCCACGCGAGGGCGACGAGCAGGCCGCCGAAGATTCCCATCCCGACGACGAGGTGGACCGTCGAGAGCAACTGACTCGTGCCAGCCGTTGCGACGAATGCGCCCATTCCTGCCTGCACCGGGTAGAGGGCGGCCGCAACGGTCACTGCCGCTTTCACTCGGCGCGACGAGTCACTGCGCCACGCCGCGACCAACGTCGCAACCGAGAGGAGTCCGACGAGGACAGCGGCGAGGCGGTGTCCGAAAGCGACCCAGCCGTCGGTCGTCGTCGGAAGCGAGAATCCGTCACCGCATGCTGGCCACGCGGCGCATGCGGCAGTCGCGTCCGTGAGCGCCGTGGTCGCGCCAACGAGCAAGAGCAGATAGACCCCCATCGCCGTGGCGGCGAGGAGTCCGTGGAACCTGTTCGAAGCGCGAGTCGTGGCCACGTAATTCACCTACGATTCGTTTGGACCGTCCCATATTTAGGACCCGCGCTTTTCCCGTCTGTTTGGTTACCGAAAGGCCCGTCGTATGCAGGGGGTGGGTACAAACGTGGCGTGAGAGTCGGTACGCATTTATGCGGTTGTTCCTAACTCCCGTTCAGCATGAGAAAGACGCGTTTCGCGCTCGCGTCCCTGCTTGCGACGGTCGTGATGGCCCTCGTCGCCACCCCCGTTGCGGCGCAGGCGTCCGCCACATCGGAACTTATCAACCAGCTGAACGGGAAGCTCCTCTACGTGGCTATCCCGATTACCGTGCTGGTCGAGGCTATCCTCCTCTACACGGTCATCAAGTTCCGCAACAGCGAGCGCGCTCTGCCGACAAAGGAGAACCGGCGTCTCGAAATTACCTGGACCATCGCCACCGCGATTGTGCTGCTGTTCGTCGGTGTCGCGTCGTACGGTGTCCTCGCCGACGAGAACGTCACGCATCAGGGCAACGATATCGAAATGAACGACGACCCCGTCGTCATCACGGCGGAAGCCTACCAGTGGGGCTGGAACATGTACTACCCCGAGGAAGGCAACTTCACGACGGGTAACAAAGTCGTCATCCCGAAGGACCGCCCCGTCTACTTCCAGGTGACTTCACAGGACGTGATACACGGCTTCCACGTCCCGCAACTCGGCCTCAAGCAGGACGCGATGCCGGGTGCGACAGACACCATCAAGACTGTCGCCTACGAGGAAGGCACCTACCAGGGCTACTGTACTGAGTACTGTGGTGTCGCCCACTCGCAGATGTACTTCACCGTCGAAGTCGTCTCGCAGGACGAGTACCAAGACTGGCTCGACGAGCAGAAGAACTCCAGCGAGTAAGTCCCTCCGTTTCCCATATTTTCTCGCTCATCGAGTTGCGACGCTGTCGTGTGAGCGACGCAGGCGTCGCTGGGGCAGTGTTCTCCCTGCAGAATCGATGACGGCCGCTCAGCAGCGACGCTCGACGATACGGTCGATGATGCGCCCGCTCGAGAGGAGTTCGTCGTCGTGGGTGGGGTCGCGGGGCGTCGCGCGGGCGACTTCACAGTCGATACCGCGCTCTTCGAGGGCCGACTCGATGGCGGCCTCTTCGTGGTGTTGGTCGTAGCCGAGGACGATAACGTCCGGCGCAATCTCCTCGATGGGGACGAAGATGTCGTCCGGGTGGCCGAGGTGGGCTTCGTCCACCACGTCGAGGGCGGCGACCATATCTCGCCGCTGTTGGTCGCTCAAAATCGGTCGTGGTTTGTGCGTCACGTTTGCTGCACGGGCGACGATGACGTGGAGTTCGTCACCCATCGCGGCCGCGTCCGAGAGATAGTGGACGTGCCCGGGGTGGAGAATGTCGAACGTTCCCTGTGCGATAACTCGTCTCATTTGTCCAGTTCCGCGTCGATGTCTTCCTGTGTAAAGTCGAAGAACGATTCCGGGTCCGGGAGGTCGACGGTGTAGACCGGCAGGTCGCGAACCTCGCCGGACTGGTCGAACGCCTCCCAGTCGTTTTGGCCGTACGGTGCGCCGATGATGATGTGGACTGTTCCGCTTCCGAACGTATCGAGGTCCGCATCGCTCGGGCGAAGGACGCCGTTCGGATGCGAGTGTACCGACCCGACCGCACGGAAATCGTTCGGCACGAGGTCGTTTCTAACCGTCGCGCTGTACGGGTCGGAGACAGTTCCCGGGATGATGAGAACGTCAGTCACGATGAGACCATCGCGGTCGAGTCCGACTCGACGGGCATCCTCGCCGCGGAGCAGACCCATGTACTCGTTCGGGTGGGTCTCCGCGGAGGCTTCGAGCGCGAAGTCGAGCGCGTCGGCGGCGATGCCGATGACCTCCCGCGACCGGAAGAGTCGCATATCGATTCGTCGGCGGGCGCTCCATCTAAGGGTTCCGGAACGTTGACTCACCGCCACGGAGTTTCACCGTCATTTTCAGGTACTCACCGGACGGACCGCGACTGTGACCCACGCATCCACCGTCGCCGAACGCGTCGCCGCAGTACTCGAGAGAGACGCCGACCCGCACACCGTAACGGAACTCGACGGTGGCCACGTCGGCCACGTGTACGTCCTCGAATTCGCGGGGCACGACCCGGTCGTGGCGAAGGTCGGGCCGACGCCGCTCGACATCGAGGGGAAGATGCTCGACTCACTCGCGCGTGCGGGGGCACCGGTCCCGACCGTTCACGACGCCGATGCCGACCTGCTCGTGCTGGACTACGTCGCCGGAACGTCCGAACTCGACGAGGCGGCCGAACGCGACCTCGCATCACACCTCGCGTCACTCCACGACGTGACGGCCCCCGAGTTCGGATTCCCCTACGACACGCTTTCGGGACCGTACCACCAGCCGAATCCGTGGACCGAGTCGTGGGTGTCGTTCTTCCGTGAGCAACGATTGCGGCCGTGGTGCGATGCGGCCCGCACCTGTGGGCTTCCCGATTCGACGGCCGAGCGAATCGAATCCGTCGCCCGCGACCTCGACGGCCTCATCTCCGAACCGGACGCCCCCGGACTCGTCCACGGCGACATGTGGGAAGGGAACCTCGTCGTCCGCGACGGTCGCGTCGTCGCGTTCCTCGACCCGGCGTGTTACTACGGCCACCCGGAGGTCGAACTCGCGTACATGCACTGGTTCGACAGCGCCGGTGACGCGTTCTTCGACGCGTACGCCGAAAAGCGCCCCATCGAACCCGGATTCTTCGACGACCGAGCGCCCGTCTACGCACTCTTTCCGCTCCTCGAACACGTCCGCGTCTTCGGATCCGAGTTCGTCCCCGAGGTTCGAGACGCGCTGGGCGCGATTGGGTACTAAGTCGCCCGACAGCACGGGGTGAACCCCCGAAGAGACGGAAAAATCGAGTTCTGCGCCCACGAAACGCTTTTGTAAAGCTTAACACTACCCCCGGACCTAGCGGGACTATGAGCGACGAGCACGCCGGGTATTCCGGCGCCGACTCGGGTCCGAATTCGGACTCACGACCTATCGTCTACGATCTCGCACCGAATTGTACAGTCGACGACATCGAGACTGACTCGTACTACCACGCCGTCGTCAATGGCGTCGTCGAGTACGGCATCTTCGTGGATATCTCCGACTCCGTCTCCGGTCTCATTCACGAATCGAACCTCTCGGCCGACTACGAGGTCGGCGACCGTCTCGTGGTCCGTCTCGACGACATCCGCGAGAACGGCGACATCGCGTTCGCCGAGGACACACCGGACGACTACCGCACCGAAACCGTCGAACACGAACCGACGATTACGCCCATCTCCGACCTCACGGTCGGTGAGACGGTCACCATCGAGGGCACGGTCGCACAAATCAAGCAGACCGGCGGCCCGACGGTGTTCCGCATCGCCGACGATTCGGGCATCGTCGCCGCGGCCGCCTTCGAAGAGGCTGGCGTTCGGGCGTTCCCCACGGTCGAACTCGACGACGTGGTCCGCATGACCGGCAACGTCGAAGACCACGAAGGGTCGCGCCAACTCGAAGTCGACGGCCTCTCGCTCCTCGACGGCGAGAAAGCCGACGAGGTGCGCGCCCGCATCGAAGCGGCACTGGACGAACGTGCTGCCCCCGAAGTGGTCGAACCCCTCGTCGAATGGCCCGCGTTCGAGAAACTCCGCGACGACCTCGAAGACGTGGCACAACTGCTCCGTCGGACGGTCCTCGAAGGCCGCCCGATTCGTGTGCGCCACCACGCCGACGGTGACGGCATGTGCGCGTCCGTGCCGGTCCAACTGGCACTGGAACGCCTCATCACGGAGGTCCACGACGACCCTGACGCCCCGCGCCACCTGTTCAAGCGCCTGCCGAGCAAGGCACCGTTCTACGAGATGGAAGACGTCACGCGCGACCTGAACTTCGCGCTGGAAGGCCGTGCCCGCCACGGACAGAAGCTTCCGTTCCTCCTGATGCTCGACAACGGGTCGACCGAGGAGGACGTGCCCGCCTACGAGAACCTCGCACACTACGACGTGCCCATTGCGGTCGTCGACCACCACCACCCCGACCCCGAGGCAGTCGACTCGCTTCTCGACGCACACGTCAACCCGTACCTCCACGACGAGGACTACCGCATCACGACGGGGATGATGTGTGTCGAACTCGCGCGGATGATTCACCCCGACGTGACCGACGAACTTCGGCACGTCCCCGCCGTCGCCGGGCTCTCGGACCGCTCGAAGGCTGAGGTCATGGACGACTACATCGCGCTGGCCGAAGCAGAGGGCTACGACCGCGAGGACCTCCTCGACATCGGCGAGGCACTCGACTACGCCGCGCACTGGCTTCGCTACAACGACGGCGCGTCTATCGTCAACGACGTGCTCAACGTCGGCTGTGACGACCGCGCCCGCCACGAGGAACTCGTCGAATTCCTCTCGACGCGCGCCGAACGCGACGTGGAGCGCCAACTCGAAGCGGCCGAACCCCACCTCGAACACGAGCGCCTCGACAGTGGTGCGAACCTCTACCGCATCGACCTCGACATGTGGGCGCACCGCTTTACCTACCCGGCACCGGGGAAGACGACGGGCAAGCTTCACGACCGGAAGGTCACGGAGACGGGCGAACCGGTCATCACCATCGGCTACGGGCCTGACTTCGCCGTCCTCCGCTCCGACGGCGTCCGCCTCGACATTCCGCGGATGGTCGCCGAACTGAACGAGGAAGTCGTCGGCGGCGGCGTCTCCGGTGGCGGCCACCTCGTCGTCGGATCCATCAAGTTCGTCAGTGGCATGCGCGAGGAAGTCATCGACAGCCTCGTCGAGAAGATGGCAGAAGCCGACATCGACGAAGAACTCTCGACGACGGCGTAAGCCGCCGACGCGACGGTTCCCAGTCGGTTCATTTTTCTCCGCGAATCACCCCTCTTCCGCGAACTCGACCCGCCTGAGCGCCAGCAGTCCGACCACTGCTGCGACACCGACCCCAGCGAGCAGGCTCGACGGCGGCCCACGCTCGCTCGCCCGCCAGTCGGCCACGAACACGTCGCGGTAGTAGTCGGCCGCTTCCGGGTCGTCGATAGCGAGCGCGACTTCTCGGTTCTCCCGCGCGGAGTGGCGATTCCAGTTGAGGCTCCCGACGATGGTGGTGTCGTCGGCGACGACGCCTTTCGCGTGGATTGCGCCGTACCGTCCCGCTGGCCGGGCGATTCGCACAGTGAGTGGATGGCCGGTTTTGTCGGCCCACTCGTTCAATCGCTCTGCGAGCGCGCGGTTCTCCTCGTCGACGTACCATGCGCTACCGAGCAGGAGGCGGACGCGAACGCCACGCGACGCGGCACGTTTGAGCGCGGCAACGAACGGGCCGTCCGCTTCGACGGTCGGTTGTATCACGTCGATTCGTTCGCTCGCCCCGTCGAGTCGGCTGACGACCGCGCGTTCTGCGTTGTCAGGTGCGCGCAGGATCGATATGCGGTCGGCACGGACCGTCTCCGGAGCGACGCGCGTCGGATACGACCCGTTCGACGCGTCCGTGACGACGAACCCGCGGCCGACGCGAAACGCCTTCCACGACTGAGTCGCCGGGAGTGAGGCGTCGTCGCGGAACGTGTTTGCGAGGTCTGCCGCGACGCCGGGCGAGTTGACGACGATGCCCCATCCTCTGCTCTTTGCGCCACCTGTTCCGGCGGGTTTCCAGTTTTCCGTCGTAACGAGTGCCCTGTCGTCGACGACGGCGTACTTCGCGTGGTGAAACGAGTGCGGGTCGCCGACGACGCGGACGGTGACGCCCGCGGCGGCGAGTCTATCGAGGACGCGCGCGGATTGCTTCGGGAACCCGCCGACCGGTGCGTCTTCGACGAGCACTTCGACGCGGACGCCGCGCTCGTGGGCCGCGACGAGTTCGTCCGCGACGCGTGGCGACGAGACGACGTATCCCGCGAGTAGCAGTCGGTCGTCGGCGCGGCGGAGTGTCTCGATGGGGACTGCGGGGGAGTCGGGAAGGACGAACAACGTCGCGTTCGCCGCTTCGTGGGTCGTGACGGATTTCCGGGACAGAGTTCTGGGCCACCACGACCACCTGCCGTCGCGTCGGGTGAGGAGCGACCCCTCCTCGCTTCGGTCGTAGGTGAGTCGGTCGGTGACGCGACCATCGACGCGGAGCGTAATCGTCTCCCCGCTGTTTGCGAGTTCGAGGCCGGGCGAGACGATGGGGTGGTCTGTGAGAGTTGCCGCGGCGTCCGGGTTCGAGGCGACAGCGACTGGTCCGCCGGGAGCGACGATGGAGAGTCGCTTCTCACCGTCGTCGAGTGTGAGGTTCGTCCCTTCCGGAGCGCTTACGACGACGTACTCGCCGCGGTCATCCGGTGTCGTAGGGTCGGGGAAGGCGGCGACGATGCGGCCGTCGGGTGGGGTGGTCGCCGCCGCTATCGGCACGGGCGCGACGGTGGCGACGACGAGGAGTGCGGCGAGGGCGACCCGGTGGAACACACGCTGCGGTGGTCCCGGTATGGTTCAAAAAGGTTTGCAGGCACCAGCCAGTGTTGTCACCGTTGGCTGGGCAGTCACCGCTGGGTGGGAAGTCTCACCGTTGGCTGGGTGCCAAAAACGAAGCGTTCCCGTCTCAGACCGTTGCTTCGGCTTCGACGTCGTCACCGAGGAATTCGGCGGCGAGTTCGGCCTCGCGCTGGACGATGTACGAGCGGTCGTCGGTGTGCTCGGCGGCCGCTTCGAGGGCCGTCTGGGTGCCAATCTGGCGAAGTGCCCACGCGGCGCTGGCGCGCACGGAGTCGGCTTCGTCGTCCGCGAGAACGTCGGTGAGCGGGTCAACGGCTCGGGTGTCACCGAGGAGACCGAGGGCGCGAGCGGCGGCAGAGCGCACGTTGTCGTTCTCCGTGACGAGTTTGTTCGCGATTGGCTGGGTGGCTTCTTCGGAGCCGATTTCGCCGAGCGCCTTGAACACGACCTTCTGGAGCGCCGGGTCGTTGTCGCTGTCGACGTAGTCGACGAGCATCTCGACGCCGTCTTCGGCGGCCATCTTGCCAATAGCCTTGATTGCGCCCTTGTCGCGGCGCTTGGCCTGCGGTTCGACCGCTTCGAACGCGCTGTCGTCGTTCATGCGCGTGAATGCCTCGATGCAGTACTCCTCCATGAAGCCGGACTGGAAGCTGTCGAAGGCGAGGGCGATCATCTCGACGTCGCCGCGCTTTTCGTGTTCCTTGAGCGCCGAGAGTTCCGGCGGGTAGTCCTTGTAGTGCCCGAGCACGTCGTAGAAGCCCTGTGCCATCAGCTTCTCTCGGGTTTCGAGGTCGTCCCACTCCTGAGAGTCGTCGAGACCGGTCGTGAGACCGTCGGCCACATCAAGGAGGTCAGCGATGGTCTCTGCGTCCTCGTCGGCGTCGAGGTTCGCCGCTTCGATGGCCTCGATACCGTCGCCGATGGCGGCGTTGAGCGCGTCTGCGCCCTTACCGTCGACCGTGACGCCGGTGTCGAGTACGTCGTTGAGGTCCTCGGCGAACGCTTCGACGGCCACGACGATTTCGCCTTCACCCTGTTCGGTCCATCGGGTGTCCGAAATCGTGGATTTCGCGTCTTCGAGTTCGGAAACCGCGTCCGCCGCGTAGGGACCGCGCTGGTCTTCGAGGTCGTCACGAAGGTCCGAAAGGAGAGACGAGAGTTCCTCTGCGGGGTCCTCGTCGTCTTCGTCTTCTGCCTCGGGTAGGTCCGCGGCTTCGATGTCCGCGTCGATGTCGTCGAGTGTGGCCTCGACGTCGTCGAGGTCGGCTTCGGTCTCGGCCGCTTCGAGGGCCTCTTCGGCCTCAGTCAGACGCTCGTCGAGGCTCTCGGGCGAGAGTGCTGTCGTATCGTCGTCCCCGTCACTCATATGCCGGAAGTCCGTTCGTCTGTAAAAAGAGCGTTTCCCTTCGCTTCGCACCGTGAAGGATGAGGAAGCTTGCCTCAATGGCGGGGTATTTTTTGACGCTCCGGCCGTCTCTTCGTGCGTGACTGCACCGACCGTCGCCCTCCCGCAACTGTCGCTCACCGACCTCGACCCCGCCGCGAACGAGGCGGCGATTCGTGAGCGAACCGCCGCACTGCCCGAATCCGTCGATATCGCCATCTTTCCCGAGTACGCGCTGACGGGCTTCGTCGCCGATAGCCGCGCCTACAGCGGCGCGCTCACGAGCGAGCGCGCGACGGACATTCTCTCGTCGGTCGCCGCTGAGAACGACATCGACATCCTCGCAGGGTATCTGGAGCAGGCAGGCGATACCCTCTACAACACGTCGGCGTACGTCCGCCCGGACGGGGACACAACCAGTTACCGAAAGCGGCACCTGTGGGGCGACGAGGCAACCGTCGTCACGCCCGGTGACGAACTCGTCACTGTCGAGACGCCCGTCGGGAAGACAGGACTTCTGACGTGTTATGACCTGAATTTCGTCGCCGACAGCGCGGCCATGACCGACGAGCGCGTCGATGCCCTCTTCGTCATCGGCGCGTGGCCTGCGGCGCACTCGGACAACTGGCGACTGCTCTGTCGCGCCCGCGCGCTCGACGGTGTACGGTGGGTCGTCGGCGCTGGCCGGACGGGAACTGGCGGCACCGACAGAACGGGCGTCGCACAGCGCGAGTACGCCGGGCGCTCTATGGTCGTCAGACCCGACGGGGTAGTCGCGGCAGCACTGAACCGTGACGAACGCGACCTCGTGTGGACGCTCGACCCTGAGATTCTCGCCGAACAGCGCGAATTCGTCGGCTCGGTCGACTGACTGGGGACGCGCCTCGAACGCTTATCCCCACGGCGACCCAACCGACGCCTATGAGTGACCGACGCCGGGACGACGACGTGCTCGATTTGCTCGACGAACTCGGTGACACGCTCGACGAACTGGGGGCGGAACTCCGCGCCGAACGCGACCGAGAGGTCCGCGACAGGACCCGAACCCCCCGCCCGCCGACGTTCGGAGAGATTCTCCGCTTCACCGAATCGTACACCATCCCGACGGTCATCGCCGTCCTCGAAGCGACCATCGCCTCGCTCGAACTCCTCCGGCGGTTGATGCGCCTTTCTGACCCGTCTCGTGCGATAGAAGACTCCAGACGCGAGGCGGACGCGCGTCTCCGCGAGGTTCCTCGGAGCGCCGTCACGGGCGTCGACCGCGCCCTGAGCGAACTCAGGACCGCACTCTCTGAGGCCGACCTGCCGTCGAACCCGGAAGCGCGCGACGTGCTGGAACGCGCCCGCTCGCTCGCGGACGAACTCGACGAGCGCATCGACGAGGCGGAGCGCGACCGAACCGACCGCGAGCGCCGCTGGCGAGACGACGAACAGCGATTCGAGTCGCGTTGGCGACGCGGCGACAACCGGACGAGTCGCGGCGATGTGCGGTCGAGTCGGGGCGACGAAGGGACGAACCGTGGCACTGGACCAGTTCGTATCGATGTAACCGAAGAAGGGTCTGAGGTGCCGGGTGACGATGACGACGAACCGACGGTCGATGTCGATGCGGAACTGGAGTCTATCAAGCGAGAGGTCAACGGGGACGACGAGGGCGACGAGGACGACGAGCAGAGCGACTACTGAGTCGAGGTTGATTTTCCGACCACCACGCGAACGAGACCCGCGAGCCACCCGGCCAGCGCGAGCATGACGACTCCGGCGGTTCCGGTTATCAACACGGGCGTCGTTTGCGTGGTGGACACGAGGATGTTGGCGGCGAAGAGAAGCGACAGGACGCCGACGATAGCTATCGCACCCGCTGCGCCGAGTCGCCATTGCGGAAGGTCTGTTCGCTCGCCGCCGAGGCGGGCCAGTTGGGCGACGATTGCGCTGACGAGGCCGAGACCGACGATGTACGCGGCGAACACGAGGTCGAAGTTGCTCCGGACGGGGCCGAAGACGACTTCGAGTAGGTCGAACCCGACGATGAGCAAGTAGCCCGGAATCTGGAGGGGCTGGAACTGAACGCCATATGCGAGGCCGTACAGCCCGGCTAACACCGCGGTGGCGACGACTGCGTCACGGGCGAAGGTGACGCTGCGCGGGTGACTCATACGAGAGGTAGAACGTGTAGAAGCATCAACATTGGCTCCGGGAGAATCGAATCTGACCGCTCCGAACCAAAAGCGGGAGACAGAGCGTCCTTAAACCGGCGTAAACTGGTATCCGTCCCACTCCTGACTCTCGGGTTCACGGATGCCAGCGCCGGGTTCGCGGAGTTCGTCACAGTAGACCGGCTCGACTTCGTCGCCGATATCCACGTCTTCGGTCGTCACTTGGCCAATGGCGCGCACGGGTTCGCCGTCAACGTCGAACTCGACGATAGCGAGCGTGTTGGGTTGTCGAACGCCCGGTGGCGTCGCGGTCGAAGTGGTCCACGTCAGGACCGTCGCCGTGTACTCGCTCAGGTCGACGGTTCCGACTGGTTCCTCGCCGTCGGGACCGACCGGGTGGCCGGGGTAGGTGATGCTCCCGTCGGGGTAGCGGTACGCTTCCATCGGGGGGATGTCGTCGGACATTATCGGGACTCCATGATGGTGGTCGTGACGCAGTTGCCGAAGCCGCCGACGTTGCACGCGAGGCCGACGTCCGCGTCGACCTGTCGCTCGCCTGCGTCACCGATGAGTTGCTTGTAAATCTCGTACACCTGTGCGACACCGGACGCGCCGAGGGGGTGGCCCTTCGACTTCAGGCCGCCCGAGGTGTTGATTGGCAGTTCGCCGTCGCGGTCTGTGACGCCCTCTTCGACGGCCTTCCAGCCTTCGCCCTTCTCGAAGAAGCCGAGGTCCTCCGATTGGAGGAATTCGAGGATGGTGAACATGTCGTGGAGTTCCGCCACGTCCACGTCGTCGGGTTCGAGGTCGGCCATCTCGTAGGCGATTTCGGAGGAGTTGACGACGCCGCCCATCGTGGTCGGGTCCGCGCGCTCGTGGACGACGTGGGTGTCCGTCGCGCCGCCGATACCGGTGATGACGGCGTAGTCGTCGGTGTACTCGCGCGCGACCGACTCGGGACAGAAGACGAGCGCCGCCGAGCCATCCGTGATGGGACAGAAGTCGTAGAGACGAAGCGGGTCGGCGACGATGGGCGAGTCGAGGACGGTGTCGAGGTCGACTTCCTTGCGGAACTGGGCGTGCGGGTTGTCGAGACCGTTTTTGTGGTTCTTGACGGCGACTTTCCCGAGCGACTCGCGCGGGGCGTCATAGGTTTCGAGGTAGAGACGCGCCGTGAGTCCCGCAAAGGAGGGCAGTGTCACCCCGTGTTTGTACTCGACCGGGTGGGTTAGCGAGGCGATAACGTCAGTCGCCTCCGCAGTCGAGCGGTGGGTCATCTTCTCGCCGCCGACGAGCATCGTCATGTTGGATGCGCCGGAGGCGACCGACTGCCACGCGGCGTAGACGCCTGCGCCGCCGGACGAAGAGGTCTGGTCGATTCGGGCGGTGTACGCTGGCATCGCCGCGAGGTCGTGGGCGAGCGCGTTCGGGACGCCGGTCTGCCCTTCGAACTCACCGCTTGCCATGTTCGAGACGTAGAGGTGCTCGATTTCGTCGGGCGAGACGTCGGCGTCCGCGAGTGCCGCCAGTCCCGCCTCGGCGAGCAGTTCACGAATCCAGGCATCTCGTTGCCCAAACTGGGTCATCGATGCACCGATGATCGCTACGCGGTCCATACGCGCACGTCGTCGCAACGCGATTTAAAACCGGGCAATCCCACCGTGGGACGGGTGAACCCGAACACAGAATGCGCTGCCGTGAGTACGTCTCAAACGGTTTATTTGTCGGTCTTTCGAACGGGTGGTCATGGATGTCGAACGCACCGCCTCGATAGTCGGCCTCGTCGGCACGGTCCTTCTCGCGGCCGCCGTCGCGGTGCCAGCAGTCGTCGTCGAATCCGGAGCCGGCCCGATGGCCGCCTACTACGCCTCGGGCCCGTTCGGAATCGCCGTCGTCGGATTGTTGGCGCTCATCGAGGTCATCGTGCTTCTCTCGGGGCGACAGGAGCGCACCGACCCCGCAATGGCCGCCGGTCTGGCATTCGTCCTCTCGCTCGCCATGCTCGGCATATCGGCGACGTGGGCGTTCACTATCGACCCGACGGTCCTGTTTAGCTTCCCCGAACAGTACTCGTGGATAAGCAACCACCGCTGGGCCGTTCTCGCGGCCGCGGCACTCACCGTCGTCGGCACGGCGGGGTACGCGCGCAGCGTCGTCTAACCGGCCGCATCGCGGGCGTCTCTGGCCGGAACGTCGCAGGAGAGACCCCGACGGTGTCCCACGATTTTGCTCCCGACGAGTCGAAAGGCCCTTAACAGTCCGTGGAGTAGGATGGGGTGGACTAGGTCGGGCAGTTAGGCCCTGCTCTTCACCCGCGAAATAGGTCTTTAGCGGGGACCGAACACGGGCGCGTCCGGTCAGACCGGCGCGGGCCCCGGAAGCCAACGTAGAAACCTCGTCCTTCGGGGACAGCGGTTCCGCGTACCCCTTCCGCAGGGAAGGGTTCGCACGGTTCATCGGTGGTACCCCGCCAGGCGCGGAAGCGAGCAGCGGACCATCGGACGTGCGTCGCTCGAGGGATCGCGGGGTGGAGAAGGCAACCGGGATTCCCCACGCCGGAACGCCGGGCAACCTCGCTGTCCACCCATTCATACTTCATTTACGCTCCGAGCGACTGCGCTTCTCATCTGTACCCAGCGTTTGTGCCCAGTGTCGTCACTTCCCGACTGAGACGGCCGTTGCCCTCTAACCGAGACTGTCGTCACTCTCGCTGTCGTGTCTACGGCGTGAAAACCAGCGCTAGAACCCCGTTAGTTCTCTTCTTCGGTCTCGACCGATTCTGTCGCGGTGTCGGTGGTGGTCACCGTCTCGTCTTCTTCCTCGTCGTCAGGCTGGGCACCTTCCTGCAGTTCCTCTTCGATTTCCTGTCGGCCGCGTCGGAACTCACCCATCGCCTGCCCGGACGAGCGTGCGAGTTCCGGAAGCTTGTTCGCACCGAAGAGCAGGATGACGATGAGCAGGACGATGAGTAGTTCTGGGCCGCCCGGGAGTCCCGGGAACAGTGGAATGAGTGTGAACATTACGTTCGTCTACGGACGCCGGGAAGATAAGAGAGACGGTATGCATCGTCACTGGGTTCGGGCCACTGCCGCGACTTCACAGTAGTGTAACGACGGCCCCGCCAACGAGTGCGACGCGGTGGTCGTCCAGACGTCGAGAGAATGGGCGACCGACAAATCCGTTTGGGCTTCGCAATAGTGCTGTCGCCGACTCCGTGTGCCGTTTAGAGACCGGTCATTACGTCAGTGCTTCCGCACTCGGGACACTGTGTCATCGTCCCGAGCGATGACTCCACCCGACTCCACTCTGTACCACCGGAAACTGCCGAAAAACCACACTTTCGACAGCGAGACATTGGCTCTGAGGAACTGCTTGCCATACTGATTCAACTATCACGATTCCACATAGTCGTTACTCCGGTCCGAACAAAGTCGCATCTCACTGTCGGTCGCTCGGTGCCGAAGAATGAGGGTCCGTGGGGTGTGTCGTCAGGGTACGGGCTGTGTGAGCGCAGCGCTCCAGCCGTACGCCTTCCCGTGGGGGTGGTCGGGCTTCTGGCCCGGGTGTGGGTTGGCCTGTCCCGGGTGCGCATCAGTCTGGCCTGGCGGGACGTTCACATCGACGTTCGCGATTGCGTGCTCGAAGTAGCCATCGCCGTACACAGGGCTGTCGTACCCCACGTAGAGTTCGAGTTCGCTACTCGAATCACTCAGTTGGCGGAACTCGTCGTGGTCGAACGTCACGACGAGTTCGTCGCGTCGGATAGTCGCAGACTCCGCAGCGAGCGACCCGTTGGTCGCATTCTGCAGCACCACCGACGATACGTTCACGCTGTCGATGCGGGAGGGAACCGCGATACGGACGGTGACGAACTCCGTTTCCGCGTGGCCCGGCGGATTCGCAACCGTCACGTTTCCGAGGGTGCTGTCGACGCGTCGGATGCGGTTGGTGTCGTCAGGGGCAATCGGCGAGGTTTCGTCGATATACTCCGCGACGACGGTTCCGTAGAGGGTGTAGTCCACGCTCGCGGTCGGGATGGTCTTCATACTCCACCCGTACCGTTCCTCGAAGGACCACCCGGCCATGTACGAGTTGACGGTGACGTTGTACCGAGCGTCTTCGTCGAGCGGTTCGCCGTTCACGTACACGTCGCGGACGACTGGGCTGGCGTTCTCGGCGGGGACGTACTCGTAGGAGACGCCGCTGACTTGCAGTTGTGCCTGGGCACCGTAGTGGTCGTCCGTCGTCGAGACCTGACTGGCGAGCAGTTCGCGCAGTTGCTCGCCGGTCATGCGCTTGGTGACGAGGTAGTTTCCGAACGGAAGCGACGTGTACACGTCGTCGTAGGTGACGTTCCCACGGTCGATGACGAAGTTGCCGCGAATGCCACCGGCGTTCGTCACTGCCACGTCGGCACCGGTCTCAGCACGGAAGGCGTCCGTGATGAGGTTGCCCCACGCGGTTTCGTCCTTGTAGTTGGACGCGAACCGCGAGTCGAGGGGGACCGTGGTCCGGCCGACGACTTCGCTGAGTTGCCCCTCCCGTGCGTCGGAGACGATAGTCTTCGCCGTCTGGTTGACCGTCGAGTTCTCGTCGACCGTGATGAGTCGCCCGCTCTGGAGCGAGACGCCCTCGTCGGTCACAGAGAGGTTGACTTCGCCGACGTAGGAGGCGCGGGCCTCGGCCTCGACGATGGTTGTTCCGTCAACGGTCTGCGGGGCGTACTTCACCTCGTCGTCGCCGGTGACGATGAGGTCGATATTCTCGGTGTTTCGCGCGAGTTCCTTGGACTCGGGCACGCCGATGTGGGCCGCCGCGACGACGACATCGACGTTCTGCTCTTCTTTGAGTTCAGTCGCGATACGACCTCCGACGCGAGAGAAGTCGGCGACTCGGTAGCCCTCTTCGTCGAAGTCGACTGCCGTCTTCGACGTGATGGCGTCGTCTACGAGTCCGACGACGCCGATGCGGACGCCGTTGCGCTCGACGATGGTGTAGTTCTTCGTTCCGGGGACGCCGCTCCTGTCTTCGCGGACGATGTTAGCCACCAACCACGGGAACTCGGACGCGGCGCTGTAGTTCTCGACCGCGTCGAACCCGTAATCGAGGTCGTGGTTACCGACGACTTCCGCGTCAGGCCCGAGTACGTTGAGCGTCTCGACCGGGACGCGCCACTGGCTGGTCGGCGAGAGCGAACTCGGACTGACCTGGTCGCCACCGCCGACGACGATAGTCGGGTTGTCGTGCGCCCGGCGTCGGTCGTTGACGACGCCGACCAGTCTCCCCATCCGCGTCGGGTTCGACGCGGCGGTCTGGATGTCGTTGTACGTGAGAACGGTCAGCGTCGTCTCGTTCGATACGTTCGTGGTCGCGTTCGACTCCGTGTCCGCCGGGTCTTGTGACCCCACGTTCGCGGGGGCGTTCGCCCCGGCCATGCCTGCGGTTATCGCTGCCGCAGGCGAAGTCGTGACCACGAGAAGCAGTACTGCGAGTGTCAGTGTCGTTCGGGGGGTATCGGGAAACGATTTCACTGCGTTCGATCATGTTCCATAATTGAAGAAAAAGATGCTGGCCGGGTGTCACGTGTTCGGTATGGACTGCTCTGTATCCCTCGGTATCTGATGATTTAGGTGACATCTATAATTCTACTTAAGTATAGTCTGAACAGTGTCATGGAGAAGAGCCAGTCGGAATTCTCTGATTAGCACTTCCACAACCCAGCAAAAACCACACGTGGATTGGCAACTCGAATAGCAAGCAAGACTCCTTTAACGAACCCTCACTTGAGTTGTCGCTAATTCTTTGAGCTAATTGTATCGTCAAACAAATTTATTCTCTCTTGAATATTATCACACATAATGTCGGGTGAAGAGACAGACGAATATGGTCAAGACTTGACTAGCCTTAAAGAAGAATATGAAAGTGCAAAAGACCGCTTCCAAGAGCAACGTGAGACGTTCAAAGAGTTCTCTCATGAGGGTCTGAAAGTATTCCGTCTTTCTGTCTTACTCGTTGGTGTCCCTACTGCAATTTTTGGGGCTATCAATCCTCAATCGATAGGCGGTCTGTTGGACTCAGTTTACTCAACAGAGTGTGCAGTTCAGTCCTTTTCACTATGTATTGCTGACATGGGTGCTATGACAAATCTAACTATCCCGGCATTTCTTCTTGCGGTTTTATTTCATATCATGGGGAGTGGATATGAGTCGCGAGGGGTACACAACGAGACGAATCCCCATGACATTCACAAAATTAGAAACTCAAATCCGGAGACTAAGGATTTCTATAGGGCAAAGCTGCGTGCGTATGAAGTCCGAATTGAAGAAAACGATAGAATAATTTCTGCAATTGAGTTCATCTTAGGATTTGGAAAGTTCATGTTCGGTACAGCGGTTTCTGGAGTTGCCGCAATAGCGTATACTCTCGTCTTCAATCGTC
Source organism: Haloferax sp. S1W (assembly GCF_044593955.1). GTDB lineage: Archaea > Halobacteriota > Halobacteria > Halobacteriales > Haloferacaceae > Haloferax. The sequence goes on along the minus strand of NZ_CP172595.1, from coordinate 1,476,922 downwards.
CCTTTGAGGGACTTTGGGTGATACTTGCCCTATTGGTTCTTTTTGTTTCTAGCAGTACGTTTCCCCGCTCATACATACAAGCTGATGGCGGTATTCCATGGACTTTCACACCTCTTTACCTATCAAGAGACCAGCGGGACCGAGCCTTTGACCGACCCGACGAGGAGTAACCACACTAAATCATCTTGACCTGTGGATCAGCGAAATCTCACCACAAGTTGGAAGCACATAGTCACACCAGCAATCGCTGGTTTTAAATATCGCATATATGATACATATCGCGGTTTCGACGGGGGGTTGAACTCCGGCTGCTCTACCTGCACCGTTTACGACGCTTCCTGATTTAAATCTGCTTGGAGTGTATTTCTTGATTCTGTTGATCAATTATGTACTCTGCAATCTGATGTCAGTGACTTTACACCGTGTCTGCCGCTACGGGCGCACCTTCTTGCATTCCTGACTCGAATAGTAGCCTATGGAGTCCGTTTCTGTGCAGGGAGTGGAGGTCCCGGCGTTAGGGGTAGGGACCGCTCGGATGCGGGGAGCGGAGTGTCGTGACGCGGTGAAAGTCGGGTTGGAACTGGGCTATCGACATCTCGACACCGCACAGATGTACAAAAACGAGGATGCAGTTGGTGCCGCCGTCGCCGACTCGGGGGTCGATAGAGACGAGCTATTTGTGGTGACGAAAATTCTTCGGAGTAACCTCCGATACGACGACGTGCTGCGTTCGTTCGAGGAGAGTTTAGCACGTCTGCAAATGGACTACGTGGACCTGTTGTTGATTCATGCTCCGAGTCGAACCGTCCCCGTAACGGAGTCGTTGCGGGCGATGAACGAACTCCAGGACCAGGGTACAGTCCGGCACATCGGTGTCAGTAATTTCTCGGTGAAACAGCTAAAAGACGCGATACAGGCGTCTGAAACACCGATACTCACGAATCAGGTCGAGTACCACCCGTTCAAGAGCCAGCGCACCCTCTTGGAGTTCTGCATCGAGAACGACGTGCTCCTGACGGCGTACAGTCCGTTGAACCGTGGCGCGGGCCTCTCGAACGACACGCTCCAAGCGATTGGGAGTCGGCACGGGAAAACCCCTGCTCAAGTCGCTCTCCGCTGGCTCGTTCAACAGGAGCACGTCGCTGCAATACCCAAGGCGTCTCAGAAACCCCACTTACGGGAGAACATCGATATCTTCGATTTCGAACTGACCGATGCTGAGATGGAACAGATTTTCGACCTGCAAGGGGGGCTGCTCACCCGTCTTCGTTCGCTTTTGAATCTGTGAGTTCGGGGTCTATCGACTCCTCGAAGGAGAAAGCAGTCACCGACTACCTGACCTCCGACTAAGACTATCGTCCCGTTGCAAAGCGTCACGGTGTCTCTCACGAGGTTCTGAGAAATTAGGTAATGTTCTACACTGATGATTAGGAGTGGGTGTCAACTCGAATCCCCACCCTACTTATGTAGTAGGGTGGACTTGATTGACACTCCATGAGTGCGTTTTTGACTATGAAGTTGACGCTCGAATAGTATTCTTGAACGGATATTTTATCATAGTGATGTGTGATGCCGAGATATGGCGCAGGCCCAGAAGCAGGTCAGAATACGATGTAGTGGGTGTCGAGCTGAGATGCTCGCCCTACGAAGTCAGGCAGAGAGCGGCGAGGAACTGTTCTGCTCGAACTGTTTGGTCGAGACGAACTGCCGACAGTGCGGACGGTCACTCACGCTCTCCAAGGACAAATTTGCCGAGGTTGACGGTAATCCGGTCTGTATGCCGTGCAACAACTCAACATCAACGAGTAACGACGATTCGTTTTGGTGGTGGTTGGTCGTTGGCGGTGGACTCGGGGCCGCAATCGTCTACCTCAACTGGTACTACCGTCCGATCGTTTCGGTGAATCTTGGGCCATATATGGGTGCTATCGACGCGATCGTTGGCCCCGGACTACTCATCCTACTTTGGGCGCTCTGGAATCATTTCAAATGACGGATATCACACGCCGGAGGGTTCTAAGTCTCGCTGGGCTCGGGATAGTTGGGTTAGGTGGGTGCGTATCGGTGAACACTGACCCGAGAGGCAGTGAGCGAGAGTCGACATCGACTGTGAGTAACGATGGCCCGCTTGCCGACGTGGGTACGTTCGAGACACCCAAGCCTACGGCCACGGAAGCACCGACCACGACCGAGGAGCGGAAAGTCGATGACATCATTACCACCGAATGTACGGACGCCTACATCACCGATTTCGAGTGGACTAGTGATGGTATCAACGAGGACAAGTTCACTGCGACGGTCATCAACCAAGGCGACGTTGCTGGCGAGGTCATCGTGAAGGTGACGTTCTACGAAAGCGAGAACGAGGATGTTCGGACGGGCAGTCTGAAACGTCGAGTGGCGATTAGCGCACAAGAGTCGAAGGACATCCTCATTTCAGCGAACCCACCGACAGACGATAGCTCGTGGGCGTCGATGTTGCTCGACAAGGAAGCCTGTATTATCGACACAAAAGAGTAGGTACCGACTCTACGTTTCATCCAGCGCTTGGTCGAGGTCATCGCCGTACCATCTATGTTGCTCACCGCCATTATCAATGGTCGAGAGTGTCTGTCGGGTGACGTTCGGCGTCCGCTTGGCAACCGAGTTGTAAGATTCGTCTCGGACAAGGGCGTCGACGATGTCGAAGTACCCTGTTACCCCTTCCTCGTAATCTGGAGTTAGATTCGGACAGAGGAAGCCATCTTCTCGAACAAAACTGACAGGGACCTGTCCAAGCCACTTGCCCGCTTCGGGGGTACGACGTTTTGTCCAGACCGTGTTCGGCGAACCAACGCCCATCTTTCTTCAGCAGTGACTGCTGCGATGGTGTCGGTAATGAGGCGACTCGTGCCATCAGGACGAATTTCTCGTACGCTTCCGCTCGTGACGTGGTAAGTCACCACCCTGCGTCGTGAGACCTGCCCCAAACCGACAGAGGGGAGAGACCCGCATTACGCTCCGTGATGGAATGGATGACCATCTCGACAACCCAGAGCAATTGACGTGCCGTCGTCTGGCGATTTACCTGCGTCGCAGAAAGTTACGTGTGGTAATGCGCCAGCTGGGGTTTGAACCAGAGCAAGACATTCCTGCTCGCTTCGCTGCGCGGGCTGTGACTTGCAGGGTTCAGAATCCCTCTGGGTCGTACTTCTTCACTCCACGGAACTCGGAGTCTGACGACTCCTCGTTTGGTTCCGTTCAGAAAGTGCGCCGGCCGGGATTTGAACCCGGGCCATGAGCTTGGAAGGCTCAGGTCCTGCCACTAGACCACCGGCGCTCACTCGTTGCACTCGTTCGCGCCGAGCCTCGACCGACCTTCGGTCGGCCGAGACACCGGCGCTCTGAGGCAACTCTATTCCCTCATTCTCGACGCCCCAATAAGGATGTTACCTTTTTCGTCAGGCGTCCGTGTCTCCCGATTTTCCGGCGCTATCGGGCTTGTTCTCCTCGTCCTCGCCGAATTCGTACTCCAACTCGGCTTCTGTGTCGCCGTCGGTCACTTTCACCGTCACCTCGTCGGCATCGGGAATGGACACGACGAGTTCTCCGTCGGCGTCAGTCGTCCCGACCACTTCGCCGTTCACGCTGACCGTGGCGTTCTCCACGGGCGTCTCGTTCTGGGTGACGACGAGCGTCGCGTTCTCACCGGCCGTGACGTTGCCATCGAAACTGGCGTTCAGGGTCACCTCTACGTCCGACTGCTCGGCGTCAGCACCGTCTTCCCCTGCGGATTCGGCATTCTCAGCACCGACGTCCTCGATGGGGACGTTCGTCCCGGACTCGCTGACGACGGGCTTGAGGATGTACTTCCCACTCTTGCCAGCCTTGAACGCGGTGATGTCGAAGACGAAGTCCACGTCCTCGCCGTTTCCGACCTCGAAGTTGGAATTGAGGTGGAGCTTCTCACTCGGAAGCTTGACGTTCACCTGCTCGCCCGTCTTGAGCGTCCCGTTGACCTCGCTCACGTGGACGAACACCTTGGTGTAGTTGCCTTCGGGCACGTCGTAGGTGCCGACGAGCGACGCCTTGTCGCCCTGCAGTTCGGTCAGGTCCACGGTCACGTTGTCGACTTCGTAGGTGACCTTCCCGCCTTCGCCCGCCTCGTCATCTTCGGATTCGGCTTCGACATCGCCGTCAGCCTCCGCAGACTCGTTTTCGGCAGCGTCGGCCGATTCAGTCGTGGTCGTCGAGTTGACCGACGCGTCGGCGGACGCGTTCGCCGACCCGTTGGCCGTCAGAACGGGCGTCGCGGTGGCGGTCATGTTGGACGACGCCGTGGTGGTCGAATCGTTCGTGGACTCGTTGTCGGCGTCCGAGTCAGCCTCGGCGCTCGCTTCGGCTTCGGCGTCAGCCTCTGATTCAGCGTCTACCTCCGCGTTGTCGTCCGACTCGGTGTCGTCGTTCGCGCGGACGAGCGTCACGCGCTCGATGGTGACGTTGAGGTGCTCGAAGTCCGCGATTGCGTTCTGTTCGTCGCTCACGTAGAAGTTCAGCGTGCCTGTCTGGGCCGCTTGGTCACCCGTCGCAGTTCCATCGTCGGAGCTGGAGGGGCTGTCAGTCAGGGTACCGCTCCCGCCTGCACACCCGGCCAAGACGACCAGGAGTGCGACGAGAACTGTCGCAAATCTAGTACTGTTCATCGTAGCAGACCCTTCTCGCCCCGAGAACTTGAGGGGGGGTGTTTGTCGGCCCCGAATTGCTCCGGTTTTCTCCGAATTACGTGGACAATAACCCCAGTTTACCGCGTTTAGTCGTCCGCGTGCGAGCCGTTGAACTGCTTGGCCTTGGCGAGTAGGTCCGACGAGATGCCGGGCACCTCGGCCTCGGCGACGGCACCCTCGGCGCGAATACCGTCGATGCTCTTCGGGAACTCCCGAAGTTCCATGTGGATGGCGATGCCCGCCTTCGCGCCCTTGCCCATGGCGACCGGAATCTGGTTGTGACCGGGGGTGATATCGCCCACGGCGAAGACGCCCTCGACGTTGGTCCGGCCGTGGTCGTCCACGGGGACCGTACCGTCGTCGTTCAGGTCGACGCCGAGGTGCTCGAAGAGTGTCGTGTTGTACTCCGACCCGTACATCGCAAAGCCGCCTTTGTACTCGCGGACGCTCCCGTCTTCGAACTCGAAGCTCTCCAGCCAGCCATCGTCGCGCTTGTTCATCCCCGTAATCTCTTCGGAGACGATATCGACGGGGTGTGCGCGCACCAGTTCGTCCGTCTCGTCGGACCACTGTGGGTCCTCACCGCGAAGGAGAATGTCTACATCGTCGGTGAAGTTGAGCATAATCATCGCCACGTAGGCCGCGGAGTCCGAGTGGCCCATGACGTACACCGACTCGTCGACGAACATGTAGGCGTCACAGTGAAGGCAGTAGTGCAGTCCCTTGCCAGTCCGCGGGAGCGGCGGCTCAGGGCGTGTATCGTTGAACCCGACGCCGAGGACCACGCGGTCGGCGACGAACGCGCCGTCGTTGGCGACGAGACGGAACCGGCCGTCGTCCAACTGTTCGGCTTCGGTCACGAAGTCGCGGTAGAGGTCGGTGCCGTACGCTTCGAGTTGCGTCCGGGCGGTTTCGAGAAACTCGTTTCCGGAGATGTCCTCGGTGACGCCGATGACGTTGTGGGTATCGAGCATCATCGCGGCGCGGCCGCCACCACGGTCAACGAGTGCGGTGTCGTGGCCCAATCGAGTCGTATAGAGCGCAGTCTGCAACCCAGCAGGGCCGCCACCTACGACGACAACCTCGTACTCCCGTCGTTCGTCGGTTTCGGTCATACACGTCGATTTGTCGCGCGTGCCTTAAGCCCACACCACCTGTGCGCTCGCAGCATCCACTCGCCCAGTGGTAGCAACCACCACACTGTCTCGGTCGTCTCTCACACCCCGGAGACGACAGCGTAACAGTTCCCACTCGATACCCGCGACTCGACGACTGTGAGGTCGCTCGCAGCGAGGTCTTCGTCGAACTCGTCGGGCGCATAGATGTGGTAGAATCGAGGAACTGTCTCGCCACCGGGGAGCGTCCAGTCTACTTCGGTGTCGAACCCGGCTTCTCGGTCGAAAGTGTCGTGGGCGGTGCTCCACGCACTCACGACTGCACGGCCATCCGAGTCGAGGACACGCGCGAGTTCGTTCAGGCTCTCGACGCGGGTCTCCCGGGGTGAGAGATGGTGGAGCGTCGCCACGTACACGGCCAAATCAAAGGCGTCGTCGGCAAACGGCAGGCGCGCCGCGTCTCCTTGTACGAGTCGCGCCTCGAAGTCTCGCTCACGCGCCCGCGACGTTGCTTCGAGCAGTAAGCCGCGACTCACGTCCAGTCCAACTACCTCGTCGGCGTGCGACGTGAGGAGTTCGACGTGCCGCCCGTTGCCGCACCCAAGGTCGAGAGCACGGGGTGCGGGCGTGTCCGCCGTCGATTCGGTGACGAACGACTCTACTTCGGGCCACGGATACTCGCGTGTGGACGCGAAGTGCGATGCGATGCGGTCGTACGTCTCCCGGACCGCCGCTCGGGATTCGTCCATACCGGTCGATGGTGGTACCACGACAAAGACCGCACGGGTCGCCGTCGTCCGGAGGGACAACCCCCCGGCGACCCGGGGCGGTCGTCAGATGATGAGGAAGACGAGATACGTCACGACTAGCAGGGCCACCGCGTGTTTGATGCCGTCGTTGACTCGACCCTCGCCCAGTTGCCCCGCGATGAGGCCGGAGCAGAGTCCCTGAATCACAGAGAGGTGATAGAACAGAATCGTGTATGCTTCGGTGTTCACGTCTCGCAGGCCGGAGAAGGCACCCGAGGAGACGCCAGCCACGTCTCCCGTTCCGACGGCACCGGAACTCGCCTGTTCGACCGCCGGGATGAACGAGACGGTCAGGGCGACGATGATGCCGAGGAAGACGAAAAACGAGATGTAGATGACGATGAGGTAGGTGACCATCTCTTGTTTGCGCTCGCGGGCGAGGCGGCGGCTATTTTGCGCCTCGTCGGCGGCGATTCGGAGGACAGGTGCGAGGTCCCCGCTTGCGCGCATCGCGTTCGTGATGAGCGTGACCGAGCGCGAAACCATCGGGCTCCGCGTACGGCGGTCCATCCGGTGGAGTGCGGTCTGTACGTCTGCTCCCCAGTCGATGTCGCGGACAGTTCGCGAGACTTCCTCGCTGAGGGGACCGAGGTCGGACGACGACACACGGCGGAGACTCTGGATGATGGTCAATCCGGCCTCGTTGATGCTGGCGAGTCGGTCGAGGAAGTCGGGCATGCTTCGTTCGATTGCACGCGTCCGGCGCTTTCGGACCTCGTGGACTGCCGCGGTGACTAGCAGCGCCGCGATAATTGCTTCCACCACGTGCTGGTCGATGGCCGCGACGATGTCGGCGGGAGCCATGCCGGGCGTGACTGACGATTGGAGGACGACCCAAAGGATTCCGAGTGGACCTGTCACCACAAGCGTTGCGAGCGGATACCGGCCGAGCGTCTCGAACGGCTGACTGAGCCACTGACGGAGCCAGTAAAACCGGTCGTACATCGCGAGACGCTCGATATTGCGCTGCCGTACAGCACTGGTTTCTCCGCCATCCGTCGAGTACTCAGTAGCGCGCCACCCGCCGGTGTCCTGCGCTGAGTCACCCGCAGTACTCGCATCGTCGTCGGTGGCGACGGTTCCACGAAGCGACTGTGTGACGCTGTCGATGTAGACGATGAAGCCGAAACTCGCCAAGGGGATACCGACGTAGCCGACGAATCTGATGAGGGTGAGCGTGTCGGCGAGGACGAGGCCGATAACCACGAGAACGGTGATGAAAAACAGCGGCCCGGCGACGAGGACAGTGACGTACACCTCGGCGAACGTCGACAGGAGTTCGAGATACTGCTGTTGTTGGGCCTCGGCCTCCGCTTCGAACCGCTCGTACTGTTCGCGGAGGAACGACGAGAGGTTCCGGCCGCTTCCGAGGACGCTCGCCAAGTTCTCCGCGAACTCTTCGAGGTTGGGACTCGGTGTTCGCTCGGCCATCGTCTGTAAGGCGGTGAGCACGTCGGTTCCGAAGGCGTCCATATCTCGGACGGCAACGGCGACTTCACGTGCGGCCTCGCCGTAGACTGCTTCGTTTCGCCCGAGCGTCTCCAACACCTGTGGAAACGGCATACCAGACCGCGACAGTGCGAAGATAAACGCCACTGTCCGCGGGAGCGTCGCCTCGATTTCGGTCGAGCGGGTGTTCGTGCGCTCGGTGAGGTAGTACCAGCGAATCCAGTAGACGCCGAGCGCGAGCGCGGCCCCAATCGTGGCGCTGGAAAACAATAAGAGGACGAATAACTCGCGCGCAGAGAGGAGTTCGAGCGAGGTGAGGTTCGCGAGGAACTGCAGTGCCGGCGGAAGTTGCGTTCGAATCACGTCACCCGAGACAGAAAGCGTCTGGAGCACCCACCCCACGAGGTAGACGCCGAGGATACTCCCCGAGATACCAAAGACAGCGGCCATGAGGAGCGTCCGCGCGGCGTACACTCTGTGTGTGATGCCGACGTGGGCGGCACGGAGTCGCCACCGCTGCACGCGCCGCCGGGGGTTCTGATTTGCGACGTAGAAACCGAAGACGGGGAGTGCGACCTGCGAGACCAGCAAGTTGGCGCGCTTACTCACCGGGGAGAGAACGACCGGCAAGACGAGAACCACTGCGGCGACAAGCGGGAGCAAGTGCAGGCCGAAGTCCATCTCACGCACCCACGTTGGTGTCCGAAACGTCTTCGTCTGCTTCGACGCGTTCCATCACTTCGTCGGCGTCGGCGTAGTACTCGTTGATGAGGGCGGTAAAGCGCCGGTAGTCCGAGACTCCTTTTTCGAGGAGGTACTGGAGGAACCGCTCGCGGCGTCGGAGTTCGCGGCGCAGTTCCGTCCGTGACCACCCGTTTTCGCGTTGAATCTGGTCGAGAATCGAACTGTCATTCTGGCTGAACCAGTCGTTCTCCGGGTTCCACGAGAACGCCGCGGAGTAGTCGAGTTCGCCCGTCCGCTGGTCGATGCTTCCGATTTCGCCGATAGCCTTCGACCGGCGGACACGCTCTCCGTCGAGACGGGTGAGCGTCTGGACACACAGCAGGTCGAGCGACTGAACCATCGCACGCGGAACGTTGATTGGCTCGTTTTCGAGTCGGTTGATGACCGTCTCGATACTGTCTGCGTGCATCGTCGAGAACGTCGTGTGCCCCGTGTTCATCGCCTGAAAGAGGGTTACTGCTTCCTCACCGCGAACCTCGCCAACGATGATGTATTCGGGGCGGTGCCGGAGCGCCGACCGAAGCAGGTCGTACATCGTGATGTCAGTGCCCTCGTGGATGCGGTCACGTGTGACCGACGACAGCCAGTTGTCGTGGTACAGCGCCAGTTCGCGGGTGTCCTCGATAGAGAGCACCTTCGACCGCGGCGGGACGAACATTGACACCGCGTTCATCGACGTGGTCTTGCCGGATGCGGTCCCGCCCGCGAAGATGAGGCTCTTGTTGTTCTCGATACAGAGCCACAGATACGCCATCTGCTCGATAGAGAAGGTTCCGTACTCGACGAGGTCGATGGGCGTGAACGGCTCTTCGGCGTACATACGGATAGTGAACGCCGACCCGCGGGGCGTCACTTCCTCGCCGAGGGCGAGTTCGGCACGCGCACCGTTCGGAAGCGTCGTTCCGAGTACCGGGTCGCCGACGCTGATGTGACGACCGGAGCGCTGTGCGAGGCGGATGACGAAGTTGTCGAGTTCCTCGCCGCCGAAGGAGACGTTCGTCACGATATCGGTGTAGGTGTCGTGGTAGACGAAAAGCGGCAGGTCGTAGCCGTCACAGGAGATGTCCTCGATGTGCGGGTCGTGCATCAACGGGTCGAGGCGACCGTAGCCCTGGAAGTCCCGAAGCAGGTAGTACAGGAGCGTGTAAAACGAGTTCATCCCCAGTTCCAACCCGTACTGCTCCAACAGCGACGTGAGTTCGGAAATCAGCGCAACTTCCCGCGTCGGGTCCACGTGTTCTCGATACAAAAGCGGGTCGCGGATGTCGCTTCGAACACGCGCCAACAGGTCGGATTCGAACTCGTCGAGGTCGGGTTCGACCACGTGGTACTGGTGGGCGGTCGCCTCGGTGTCGTAGGTGATGACGACGTACGCGAAGGGGGCGTTCACCCAGTAGCGGTCGACTTCCTCGTGCGCGGGCGGCATGTCGAACGACCCGAGCGGGGTATCGCTCGGATTCAGCGGGCGGACGTTCACCGTGGAGCCACGGAGCATCTCGGCGGTGCGCCGCAGCAGGCGCTCTGTCTCCGCTGCGGCCACGTCGAAGTCGCCGTCGCGCAGGAGGCGCAGCACGCCCCGCCCCGTCGGTGTCTCAGTGGGTTGTCTCGTGTCGCTCGTAGTATCTCGTTCCATCGTCACCCGAATCAGTCGGTCGGGTGGTAAGGTGGGTCACGACTTAAATGGTCCGCGCATCCCACTGTCAGGCTCGCTCCACTGTCAGGAGAACCCCGGCAAAGACGAAGAGCAGGACCACACCCAGTGGAATCGGGATTCCGGGGAATCCGCGGGTTGCGAGGAGATACGTTGCGGCCGTGAGTATCACACCGGTGAGGCCGAGCAGACCGCCCGTGAGTCGAACTGGGTCGACTGGTCCCGCCTCGACACGCTCCTCGCGGCGGTAGTACACAATCGAGAAGATGACCGCAACTGCCATCACGGCAGCACCGAACGTCCACGCCTGATACCCGATTGCGATGGACTGCCCGGCTTGGAATGCCGTCGCAGAGAGCGGGTCCGAGAAGACGACCCGCTGTGCAACGTCGATACCCCACGCGAATCGAATCTGGAAGAACGGAAACCGAACGAAGAGCAGGCTTCCACCGGCGATGTTCGGAGAGTACATCACGTTCCACGGGAGGAGCGCACACAGCCACGTTGCGACGACCGAGAGTGCCCCCGCGTGTTTTGAACGGACCCAGACCATACTCGAACGCCTCGTGCCGACAGGTAAAAACTACCGACACCACCACCGAAACCGGGTCCGACGGCGACGACGGCGTCGGTTTCCCCACCTAAGAAATCCAACAACTCGATGGCGTCACGTTAATAGGTGGCGCAATATAACGAGGGGATACGGAATGCGGCGTGACTACTTCGAACTTGACGTCCGTGATGTCGATTGGTACGGGGAAGACGAACCCCCACTCCAACCGACGGTTTCTATCGACTTCTACGGCCCAGCAGAGGAACTCCGCGAACGGTTCGCGGGGCCGGACGGGGACCTCCTCGCTGCCGAAGAGCTTGACACCACCCTGCGTCTTCAGGGTCCGATAGACGACTCCGAAACGACAGGCGTCGTAAGCGTCACTAATCGGGTGACCGGCGATTACGTGATGGAACTCAATGCGCCCGCAAAAGACGTACTGCAGTTTATCGGGGCCGCTCGTGAGTACGGCCGGAAAGCCGACGACGTAGACGGCCACTACCGGGTCGACGTGGCTATCGAAGGCGACCACTTCGCGACGTTCGAGAAGTCCACTTTCCTGGTCTACGATGCGGATGGAAACTTGCTCCGCGGCCAGAGTCTCATCCCCTCCGGCGTCGAACTCTAAACTGGCGTTATTCACACTCGTTCGTGTCAAAACGGGCGTCGAACCACGTCTTCTTTATCGTCAGCATCCTCAGAGAGGAGCGTGAGGAACGTAACCGATCGCACGAGAAATCCGTTCGACATGCGACCGCCGTGTGACCAGTTCGTCCCCGGATATGGTGACGCGAACGCCGACTTCCACGTCATCGGCGACCATCCCGGCGTCCACGGAGGGGTCGAGACCGGTGTCCCGTTCACGGACGAAGCAGGCAAACGCCTGCAGGACGCGCTGTACGAGGCTCGACTCCTCGAAACGACCGGCGACGAACCCGAGGTGAACGCTACGTACTTCTCGTATCTCCACATGTGCGTCCCCGACGGGTCGCCGACCGAGGCGGAATACACCGATATGGAGCGGTTCTTCGACGCCGAACTCCGCGCCATTGCGGCGCACGTTCTTCTTCCAGTCGGCGCAACCGCGACGAAACAGGTGTTGGAGAACTACACCGCTGTCGCGTGGAAGACGGACATCGAGATGGACGAACTCCACGGAACAGAAGTACTGGGAAGCGGGTTCCTCGTCATGCCCATCAAGGACCCAATCGAGTGGGACGACGGCGACCACGACGAACTTGTTTCAGGCTTGTTGACACTACAGTCGACTGACTTCCGGCGCGAATCCGACCTCGGCCGGTTCATCCCCGGTTCCGACCCGTATCTCGTACGATAGCCGCGTATTTTTCCACATCCCAGCCTTCGTCGTTCGATTTTCAGGAATCTTCACGATTCTGCCTACCGTTCGTCCAGTAAGAACCATGATGGTTGAGAGATGTTCAGTAATTTGGGCTAAATGGCCCACATAACGGCATATTTATCCACTCCTTCTGGATGGCATGGTTCTAATTGGCGGGAACAAAGGATTTTTTACAACCACAGCCAAATGTCCTGTTGACGCGCGTGGTTCGATTAACTCCGCCGGGCGCGTCAGGCAACTGTGAGATTGGTGCTCCTCGCAGTGGCTTGGTCAGTCCGGGGACCTGCGCTCGGCCGCGGTCCCCGCTCTCTACTCTTCCAAGAGCGATAGCTCGATACTGCCGTTCTTCGTCAACGTGGTGAGCGTTGGCCCGCCGTCGCCGAGCGTCCCGTCTACTCGTGTTCTGGAGATACTGGCATCGGTCAACGAGAGACCGCTGACGTCGATAGATTCGGTCGATGTCTGTGCGACCAGTCGCGCATTCAGGGTATCTGCGAGCGCCGCCTGTATCGACCCGTTCGACGTTTCGATTCCCGTGTCGGTGCGAATCGCCGGCACGTCCACTTCGACCGACCCGTTCGTCGTTCGCACTTCGTCGAGTCCACCGACGGTGGCAGCCGTGATACTCCCGTTGCTGGCCGTCGCCCCGACGAACCCGTCGATGTCCCGAACGTCGACGTTTCCGTTGGTCGTCCGCACTTCGAGGTCACCTGTCGTCCCGTGAACCTCGACAGACCCGTTCGATGTAGAGGCGTGCGTGACCGGGAAGTCGGACGGCACACGAACGTCGATGTTGACGACGACTGGTTCGGGGTCGTCGTCGTGAACGAGTCGCGCGACAGTCAGCGCGTCGCTGCCGCCGATGTCCACCTCCACCGAGTCGAGATTTTTGGTGATGAACCCTCGCTTGACGATGTTGACTTCGACATCGTCACCGTCCCACGGTTCGACCGCGACGTTCCCGTTGAGGTTCAACACTTCGAGCGAATCGAACCCTTCGGGTGAGACGACTCGCGTCTCCGAATCGTGCGTCTCGATACTGGGCGCTGAACACCCGGCGAGTGCCGCGAGGCCGAGCGTCGCACCGCCTGTGAGAAGCGACCGTCTGGAGGAGGAGGGCTGTCGCATGGAAAACCGAACTGTTCCCTCTGTGAAATTATTACCGAATTGGTTGTTCACACGCGGTCGGCGAGACGTTTCAGCGCGCCGTATCCGTACTCCTCGATTGGGTCGCCGTGGCCCATGGCGACGACGTCTACTGGGGGACATCGGTCGGCAAAGTCTCGGATACTCGCTCGATTTGCACTCGTGTCGGCGGTGAGGTGCCATGGCGATGGTCGGAGTCGACCACCGGATTCGCGGGCCATGTCGCCGACGAAGGCGGTTCGGAGTTCTTCGTGGACGAAGGCAGTGTGACCGGGTGTGTGACCAGGCGTCCGGTACGCGACGAAGCCACCGCTCTCGTCGCCGTCTTCGATACTCTCGACCGGATTCGTCGGTGGGGTAAGAAACACCCCCGCGAGTCGGTGGAACGCACCTTTGTGCGTGGTAAGCGGGGGGTTCGCATCACCAGTCAGGTAGGAGGCATCCGGTTCCGCAGCGTGGATCGGAACCGACTCACGGAGGCCAAGCGACGCGAGCGTTCCGACGTGGTCGAGGTCGTAGTGCGTCAGGAGCACGCGGTCTACGTCGCTGGCGTCGAACCCGGCGGCCGCGAGGCCGCGAACGATTCGACCGCGGTCCCACGGCGTTCCGGCGTCGACGAGGACGAGGTCGGCTCCGTCTTCGACGAGGTACGCGTTCACTCCCCGGAGTCGAAACCGATAGACACGGTCGCGGAGCGCACTCATAGTTCGGCATTGGTACTGACAGCAAAAAGTCGTATCTGCCGTGAACGGCCGTCGACTTCTCCTACCGCGATGCCCAGAGATACCGGCCGACGTCGACGACGAAGCCACCAGCACCGACGACCGGGCAGACCGCGAGACCGAGGAGGTCGACGGCGAGCGGGCGCGGAACGCCGAGCATCGACGCGCCGACGATGGCGACCGGTACCGTCGCGGCAGCCACGTAGAGCCAGGTCGTCCACGCGTGGCCGAACCGCCAGACGACGACCAGAAGCGAGAGCGACACCACGACGGCCGTTATCGGGACCACCAGCAACGTTGGCGACGACGCCGCAGCCGTCTGTATCGTCGCAAAACTCGGGAACGAAAGCGGCGACTGGGCGGTCAACGTCGCGGTGGGTGCTGTGGTGTCGAGCGACGTGAGCGCGGTCACGACGGCGGTTCCCTCCTGTGTGATATACCACCCGAGACTTCCGAGATACGAGAGCAAGGCGAGAAGCGAGAGGCTCCACCCGTACCAAAGCGGGTTCGTTCTGGACTTCGAGGTCCCCGGTCGCCCGCCGCCGAACCGCCTGCTGGTACTCGTCGAACTGGACCCGGACGGCCCTCGGTTGGCGCGGGTGCTTCGCCGCGCCGACCCGGTTCCTGACGACCCCGACGACCGGCGACTGGTTCGCCCTGACGAACTCGACGCGGATGTCCTCGATGACCGATTGGACGTTCGACTCGACCCGGACGACGACCGAGACCGGTTGGACGACGACCGAGACCGGTTGGACGACCGATTAGCCGAGGAACGACCGGACGCTGACCGATTGGACGACGAGCCACTCGATTGCGACGTTCGGTTCGAATCGGTGGACCGGGACGGAGACGAGTCGCTTCGGGATGTCGCGTTCGACCGCGACGAGGCCGTATTCGACCGCGAGGATGGTGAACTGGACTGCGAGGAGGACGAGACAGACCCGTCGTCGCTGGCGCGACCGGGGAACTTGAACTTGTTCAGGCCGTCGAGGCGCTTGTTGACGTACTTCGTGTGGCCCATTCGGTCGTAGTCGGCGCGTTCGGCCTCGTCGGTGAGGACTTCGTACGCCTTCCGGACGACGGTAAACTGCGCTGTCGCTCGTTCGTCGTCGTTGACGTCGGGATGGTACTCCCGCGCCTTCTGACGGAACGCCTGCTTTATCTCCCCCGTCTCGGCGTCGCGTTCGACGCCGAGAAGCTCGTAAAAGTCCACCGGCATTCGACGTGCGATTCGATGCAACGCCGGGTTTTGAATGTACCGGGCGATTGGCCGTCCCGTCTGGGGTCGAATTCGTTCGGAAAAATCATGAACACCCACGGCAAGGTGGCGACATGGAACGCATCCCGTTGGGGAACACCGTCTTCGAAGGACGAAACAACGCCTATCTCATTCCGGGCGACAGGCCGACGCTGGTCGATGTCGGCGTCGCGACCGACGTGGTTCGACAGGACCTCCACGACGGTCTGGACGCTCTCGGCTACGACATCGCCGACATCGAGGCTATCGTCCTCACGCACTGGCACGCCGACCACACCGGACTTGCAGGTGAACTCCAAGCGGAGAGCGGCGCTCCCGTCTATGTCCACGAGGCTGATGCTGCTCTCGTCGCCGGCGACGAAGACGCCATCGCCGAGGAACAACGCATCAACGAACGTCGCTTCGACGAGTGGGGAATCCCGGCCGAACCGCTCGACGAGTTGACGACGTTCCTCACCGGTCACGAGGACCTTCGGGGCGACGATGTCGACGTGACGACTGTCACGGACGGCGACCGTATCGCCGCCGGAAACGGCGAACTCGAAGTCGTCCATCTCCCCGGTCACGCCGCCGGATTGAGCGCCTTCGCGTTCGAAGGTGACGAGGGCCGCGAGGCGTTCGTCGGTGATGCGATTCTCCCGAAGTACACCCCGAACGTCGGCGGCGCGGACCTCCGCGTAACCCGACCGCTTGCGACGTACCTCGACAGTCTCGACCGACTCGTCAATCTCGACTTCGCGCGTGCGTGGCCGGGGCACCGTGATGTCATCGACGACCCGGCGGGGAGAGCGCGTGTCATCGCGGACCACCACCGCGAACGCACCGCGCGCGTCCTCTCGGTCCTCGACGAACACGGCCCGGCGGACGCGTGGACCGTCAGCGCACACCTCTTCGGCGACTTGGAAGCGATTCACATCCTCCACGGTCCCGGCGAGGCGTTCGCGCACCTCGACCACCTCGTCGAAGAGGGCGTCGTCGAGCGCGATGGTACCGAGTACGGGATTGTGGACGCCGACGCCGACGTGGACGAACTGGTCGCTGTACCCGAGACGAAACGTTAAAACGCCGCTGGAGGGAACGAAGAGCCATGGAACTGCGGGTCATCGACAAGACCGACGAGGAACTCCGCATCGAAATCGGCGGCGAGGACCACACCTTCATGAACGTCCTGAAGGGCGAACTCCTCGAGACCGAAAGCATCACGGCGGCGACCTACGACGTGAACCCCGAACAATCCGGTGGGCAGACGGACCCCGTCCTCTCTATCAAGACCGAAGACGGCGTTGACCCCCTCGACGCGCTCGCCGAGGCCGCCCGCGGCGTTCAGGACACCGCCGACGCCTTCACGGACGCCTACGAAGCCGCAATCTAAGCGACGCTCGTATTTTCTCTCTTTCGCGTTCGACTCGTGAGCGACCGGTGTTGGAAGCGGCCGCACTACTCAGTCCGCGTGCCCGTGTCCGTGCGCTCCGTGGCTTCCTTCGCCGTGCGCTGGGGCTTCGTAATCCTTCTCGCCAGCTTCGATACGAACCTGAAGCCAGTTCTCCATGGGGACGAGCGGGCACTCGTACTGCAGTGAGTACGCACAGAAGGGGTTGTACGCGTAGTTAAAATCGAGGACCCACGTCCCGTCGGCGGTTCGGTCTGCCGCTTCGAGGTCGAGATAGCGCCCGGCACCGTAGGTCTCGTTCGTGTTGGTCTCGTCGCGGAAGGGGACCCACAGGCGGTCTTCGTCCGGTGTGGAGCGATAGGCGTCGAGGGAGTAGGTCTCGCCGTCGATGTCGAAGTCGAACGCCCCCCAGACGAGGTACTCACGCTCGCCCTCGGTCGAGGTTCCGATGGTGATGGTTTCGGGGTCGTCGTACCGCCGAAGTTCGCGCTCGAATCGGAGGTCGGGGTCGGGGTCGAAGTAGTCGAGTCCGTCGAAGTCGTCGCGCTCGTCGGGCGGAATCGGCGAGTGGGGGTCGGTGGCGAGAAATCGGTCTTTCTGCTCGCGGTGCTGTCGGAGGTCTGTTCGCCAAGAATCGTCGGTCATACAGATGACGTACGCTCGCCTGTGAGGTGAAGATTGGTTTCGACTGCATCGCGAGCGCACGACCGGGTAGGTTGCGGTCTCGGTGCCGGACAGGCCGATACCCCTGCTTACAGTCGAACCGGAACGCCGTGTTCGTCGAGGTACTCCTTTACGTCGCGGATGGAGTACTCGTCGAAGTGGAAGATAGAGGCGGCGAGGCCGGCGTCTGCGCCTGCTTCGGTGAACACCTCGTACATATCTTCGGGACCGCCGCACCCGGACGACGCGATGACGGGCGTCGAGACGTTGTCGCAGACGGCCTTCGTCAGCGGGATGTCGTAGCCGTCCTTCGTGCCGTCGGTGTCGATGGAGTTGATAAAGAGTTCGCCAGCGCCGAGCGATTCGGCCTCGCGGGACCACTCCACCACGTCCACGCCGGTTCCTTCGCGGCCGCCTTTGATGGTGCACTCGAACCAGCAGGATTCGCCGTCGACTTCGGCGTAGTACTCGCCTTCTTCGTCGTAGCGGCGGCGGGCGTCGACCGAAATGACGATACACTGGCTTCCGAACGAGCGGGCACCCTCCTCGATGAGCGAGGGGTTCTCCAATGCGGCGGTGTTGATAGAGACCTTGTCAGCACCGGCGCGGAGCGTCTCTTTGATGTCCTCGCGGGTTCGGATGCCACCACCGACGGTCAGTGGGATGAACACTTCGTCTGCGACCTTCGAGACGGTGTCGAGCATCGTCTCGCGGCCCTCGGCGGAGGCGGTGATGTCGAGGAAGACGAACTCGTCGGCACCGGCCTCGTTGTACAGTTTTGCCATCTCGACCGGGTCACCGGTGTACTTCAGGTCCTCGAAGTTGACCCCGGTGTAGACGGCCGGATTGCCGTCCTCGTCGAGGTCCACGTCGATGCAGGGGATGATGCGCTTCGTGAGCATTCGCTACCGAATCGTTGGTCGATTAGCCGCTTCACGGTTTCGACTACGGCAGGTGGCACCACTCGGCGCGTCCAGCCCGTGGAAGTGGCCGCTCTGGCGGCGTCCGTGGCGCTACATTGATACCGCTCTCCGGACTTGTCAGTGGCATGAATGCACCTACTCTCTTCCACCTCCACTACCACGTCCCGGACGTGGACTACGCAGCGACGGTCCTCTCGTCGTTCGGCATCACGCCCGCAGCGCGCTTCGGTTCGGTCGACGGTGAATCGGTCGCGCTGGACCCCGACGAGGATGCCCCACGCGACTTCCGGCTTCGATTACAGACGAATCGCGGCGGCACAGCCGATGTGACGCTCACGCCAGCACCGCGACTGGCGTTCGACCACTTCGGCGTGATAGTCGACGACATTTCGGCGGTCGTCGAGCGGGCCGAGGCGCGCGACTGGTCGGTGACTGAAAACGAGCGCCGGACGTTCCTCGTCACCCCGTGGGGCTTCCGAATCGAACTCCAGTCGCCCGACAGCGACCTCGTGTCGGAACTCGGCGACGCGAGCGACTGCCACTTCCGCGAAGTTTCGTTGGCCGTCCCAGTGGAGGCGCGCGACCAAATCGACCGGGCGATTCGGGCAGTCGTCGGCGACGTGTCGAATCTTCGGGTCGTCCCCGTGCGCGAGTCGACTCCCGCAGTGACGGGGGCACTCCTCGGCGGGAGCGAAGTCGAGACACAGCGGTTCGATATGCGGTCGCTGGTCGAAAATGCGGATGCGGCGGGAGACCACGCGAGGTCGTAGTCGCAGCGGAATTCTCTCCGGGGCGTAGTCGCAGCGGAATCTACGCGAAGTCGTAGATTCGGGCTTCCCACGGGCGGAACGTGTCGGACTCGACCGCCTCGGCGGTTGCAGGGTAGTTCGAGAGCAGAATCTCGGCCGGTCGGCCGTCGAGGTCCGCTGGCGGTTCGAATACCGTTTCGTCGCTGCCGAAATTGAGGACGACGAGGAGGGTGTCCGGCGCGTCGCGGTCAGCAGTATCGAGCGTCCGCGTGTACACCCACAGCGACTCGTGGTCCGCGAGACGAAGTTCGTAGTCGCCGTAGACAACCACGTCGCGGTCTTTCCGGAGCGAGATGAGGTCGCGGTAGTAGTGCCACACTGAGTCGGGGTCGGCCCGCTCTGCGTCGACGTTGATGGCGTCTTTGTTCGGATTGACCGGCATCCACGGCTCAGCACCGGTATTTGGCTCGGTGAACCCGGCGTACCCCGAGTCGTCCCACTGCATCGGCGTCCGCGCGTTGTCGCGGGTCCGATACCGAACGAGGTCCATCACTTCGTCGTCCGCGAGTCGTCCCTGCTTTCGGGCGGCGCGAACGTTCTTCAACGTGTCTACGTCCCGAATCCCGTCAAGCGACTCGAAGGGATAGTTGGTCATGCCCAGTTCCTCGCCCTGATAGATGTAGGGCGTCCCGCGGAGGGTGTGCAGAAGCGTCGCAAGCAGTTTCGCCGACTCGCGGCGGTATTTCCCAGTATCACCGAATCGCGACACTTGCCGCGGTTCGTCGTGGTTGTTGAGGAACAGCGAGTTCCACCCCTCTTCGGCGAGGCCCTCCTGCCAGCGAGTCATCGTCTCTTTGAGTTCCTTCGGCGTCCACTCGCGGTACGACCAGCGCTCGGAATCGACCATATCGAGGCGCATGTGGTCGAACGTGAACACCATGCTCATGCCATCGCCATTCTCGCCGGTGTAGCGCCTCGCCTCTTCCACCGAGAGTTCAGCCATCTCGCCAACGGTCAGGACGTCTCGCCCGTCGGTGAGTCTGTCGTGGAGTTCAGAGAGATATTCGTGCACACGCGGGCCGTTGACGAACTGGTCTGCACCGCGAACGACGGCCTCGGGGTCCGTCCCGTCCGGCAGGTCCGGCGGCTTCGAGACGAGGTTGACCACGTCCATTCGGAAGCCGTCGATGCCCTTGTCGAACCACCACTGCATCATGTCGAACACCTCCTCGCGGACGGCCTCGGTCTCCCAGTTGAGGTCGGGCATCCGCTCGTCGAAGGTGTGGAGATACCACTGGTCGGTGGTCTCGTCGTAGGTCCACGCGGAACCGCCGAAGAACGATTCCCAGTTGTTCGGCGGCACTTCGGTCACGCCCTCGGGCGTGTCGTAGTCGTCGGGGTCGAGGTCCGTCTCCTCCGGGTCGCGACCCTCGCGCCACCAGTAGTAGTCCCGTTTTTCCGCGTCTTTCGCGGAGCGAGAGTTGACGAACCACGCGTGTTCGTCGGACGTGTGGTTGACGACGAGGTCCATGATAAGCCGGATTCCATGGTCGTGGAGTGCATCTCGGAGTGCCTCCCAGTCGGCCATCGTCCCGAACTCGTCCAGAATAGTGCGGTAGTCGGAGATGTCGTATCCATTGTCGACGTGCGGCGACTCGTAGACTGGGTTGAGCCAGACGCAGTCGATACCGAGGTCAGCGAGATAATCCACCTTCTCGATGATTCCGGGAATGTCACCGACGCCATCCCCGTCCGAGTCGTTGAAACTCTGTGGATAGACCTGATAGACGACCGCCTCCTTCCACCACCGACGTGTCACGTCCGAGGGGGCCGAGGTCATACGAGAAGTAAGTGGTGGACCGAACTTAGGCCTGTGCGCCGCGGGGTGGCATCCCGCGAGGGAGACGACACGAGGCACCGAGGTCGGGTCGACGCACAGGACCGACAGTCAAGCCGACATACAACACCGACAGTCAAGCCGACATACAACACCGATGGTTAGGTGCGTTTTTGTACCACGAATACGTCGCCTCGAACATGAGCGACGACCACCATTCGGGCGACCACGACAACCACGACCACGAGTCCGACGACGAAGGCCGCGTCACCTCGCCGATGCAAGACTTCACGATGGGGCAGGTCACAACCGGCTTCATCGTCCTCGTCGTCGGCGTCGCCCTCACGTTCGGCGTCCCGTTCCTTCTCACGTAGAACCGGCAATTTGTACGAACTTCCGCTTTCTCTTCCCTTTTCCGAGAGCCGTGGCCAACTGGTGACGTGAAATCGATAACTGTCACCGAGTACGGACGAAGCGACACCCTCGAAGTACGCGAAACGGAGATGCCGGAGCCCGAGCCGGGCGAAGTTCGCATCACCGTCGAGGCGGCAGGCATCAACTTCGCCGACATCATGCAGCGCCGCGGCCACTACCGCGACGGACCAACCCCACCGTACACGCCGGGGTTAGAGGCGGCGGGAACCATCGATGCTGTCGGCGAGGGTGTCGAACGCGACGTCGGTGAGCGCGTCGTCGCCATGACCGGAACCGGGGCGTACGCCGAGTACGTCACCGCCCCCGCGAACGCCCTGTTCGACGTGCCCGAGTCGATGTCTTTTGCCGAGGCCGCCGGCTTTCCGGTGCAGTTCCTCACGGCCCACAACTGCCTCCATGCGTGGGGTGGCCTCGAAGACGGCGAGCGCGTGCTGATTCACGCTGCTGCCGGTGGCGTCGGGACGGCAGCGGTCCAACTCGCGGAGTTCGCTGACGTGGAGACGTTCGGCACCGCCAGCACCGAAGCCAAACTCGAACTCGCGTCCGACCTCGGCCTCGACCATCCGATTCAGTACACAGAGGAGGACTTCCGCGACGTGGTGGCCGACGAGACAGACGGCGAGGGAATCGACCTCGTACTGGACGGTGTCGGCGGCGAGACGTTCCAGCACAGCCTCGATACCCTCTCGGACTTCGGCCGCGTCGTCACCTACGGGGCTGCCTCGGGTGAGGTTGCGAAGGCCGACACGACGCGCCTCCTCTTCGAGAACAAGTCCGTCATCGGGTTCCACCTCGGAAACGCCATGCAGAAGCGTCCCCGGTCGGTCCTCGGTGCCGTCCCCGAACTCTCCGAACTGCTGGCGTCCGGCGAACTCGACGTCGTCGTCGGCGAGACGTTCGCGCTCGAAGACGCCGCCGAGGCGCACCAGTACATCGAAGACAGAAAGAGCAGCGGAAAGGTCGTTCTCGAACCGTAGACCGGTTCGTCAGTCTCCTTATTCTCAGTCAAGTCAGCGCGTTCTCGAAGAACTCGCTGAGGCGTTCAACGGTTGGTTCAAAAAGCGCAAGAACGGTGATACGGACGCCAACCCTCCCGGCTACCGGAAGCGAGGCGACAACCATCCGCGCTCCACCGTGACGTGGAAGCAGAACGGCATCAAACACGACACCAAGCACAACAAACTCCGTCTGAGCAAGGGTTTCAACCTGAAGACCCACCGCTCGGATTTCGTCCTCTGTGAGTACGAGACGCGACCGGACGTGACCGTGGAGACTATCCAGCAAGTGCGTGCCGTGTGGAACGGCGACCGTTGGGAACTCCACCTCGTCTGCAAGGTCGAAATCCCGGTGGAAGACGCTCCCGGCGACAACACGGCGGGCATCGACCTCGGCATCAAGAACTACCTCGCTATCGTTTACGACGATGGGGACGCCGAGTTGTATCCGGGGAACGTGCTGAAGCAGGACAAGCACTACTTCACCCGCGACGAGTACGACACTGAGGGCGAGAACGGGCCATCGAAGCGTGCGCTCCGTGCCCGACAGAAGTTGTCCCGACGGAAAGACCACTTCCTGCACACTCTCGCCAAGCACGTCGTAGAGCGGTGCATCGACCACGAGGTCGGTCGCATCGCCATCGGTGACTTGAGCAAGATTCGTGAGGAGAAGAACGGTGACTCTCGAAACTGGGGCAAGCAGGGGAACAAGAAACTCCACGGCTGGGAGTTCGACCGCTTCACCACGTTGCTCGAATACAAGGCCGAGGAACACGGTATCCTCGTAGACCGAACAAGCGAGCGAGACACGTCAAAGACGTGTTCGTGCTGTGGTCGGAAGTGTGACGCGAACCGCGTGGAACGCGGCCTGTACGTTTGTGAGTCGTGTGGTGCGACGATGAACGCGGACGTGAATGGCGCAGTGAACATTCGCAGAAAGATAACTCAGAATCTCCCAACGGAGGATATGAGTAACGGTCGTTTGGCACGGCCAGTAGCTTACCTGTTCAACCAAACCTCGGGGCGTTTCGCACCGAGCGAACAGGTGGGTTGCAAACCCTAATATCCCAACTGCGGTCGGGATTCCCGCGTTGACGAGACTTTTGGTCTCGTTCGCCCACCAGAACGCGAAGCGTTCTGGGGACGTCTTCAGGCGCAGGAGGATGTCAATCCAGTTCGCGGACGAGCACGTCGCGCAGGTCGGCGATGGTCCCTGCCTCGGAGGCGAGTTCGTCGTCACCGACCGAGAGCGTGAGCGTGCCGTCGTCGGTCGTCGTCCCGAGTTCGACGACCGGAACGTCGCCCGCGAGTTCGCGGAGCGCGTCTTCGTCGGTCGTCTCAACGACGACGCGGCCGGGCGTCTCGTCGAAGAGCGCGATTACGTCTTCGACCGCAACGTCCGCACCGACTTCCTCGGTGACCATCTCTGCCAGCGCGACGGCGAGACCACCGTGGCTCACGTCGTGGACAGCGAGCGTCGATTCGTCCGCCGCGACGGCCCGGACCGTCTCGACTGCGGTTGCTGCGTCCTCGGCGTCGGGAAGCGCGGGGAAGGCGTCGTCGCCGCCGACGTTCGCGAGGTAGGTCGACCCGCCGAGTGCGTCACCAGCGGTGCCGACGACGAACAGGTCGCCCTCGCCCGAGAGCGAGAGTCCGGGCGTCCGACCGTCTGCCGTGCCGACCATCGCCAGCGTGGGCGTCGGGGGAATCGGACCGGAGACGGAGTCGTTGTACAGCGAGACGTTCCCGCCGACGACTGGCACGGAGAGTGCGCGACACATGTCGGCGAGGCCGTCCACGATGCCCTTGAAGCCGCCGTACACGTCGGGTTTCTCGGGGTTCCCGCCGTTCAGACAGTCCACGGTGGCGAGCGGCGTCGCGCCCTTCGCGGCGAGGTTCGTCGCGTTCTCGAAGGCGACGGCGCGGGCACCCTCGTAGGGGGCCGCGCTCGTCCAGTTGGGGTCAGCACCCGCCGTGAAGGCGAGTTTCGTGTCCGCTTCGGGGATGTCGAGAAGTGCGGCGTCGTCGCCGGGGCGACGGGCCGTTCGGAGACCGACTTCGTGGTCGTACTGCCGGTAGACCCAGCGCTTGGAGGCCGTGTTGGGGTCGGCGACGACCGCCTCGAACGCGTCTTCGAGGTCGGCCTCGGGCAGGTCGCGTTCGGCGGGTTCGGGTTCGGTTGCGTCGAGGTCGTTCATCGGTGCGCCCTCGGCGAGGAACTCCGGCGGCACGTCCACGACGGGTTCGCCGTCGAAGGTACACACGTAGTTGCCCTCGGCGACTTCGCCGATGACGGCGCTGCCGAGGTCGAACTTGTCGGCGAGTTCCTGCACGCGCTCGACGTTCTCGGGGCGGACCTCGTAGCACATGCGCTCTTGGGACTCCGAGAGCAGAATCTCGAAGGCGTTCATGTTGGGTTCGCGCTGGTGGACCTCGTTTAGGTCGATTTGCGCGCCGAAGCCACCCTTGGCGACGAGTTCGGACGAGGCACCGCCGAGACCGGCGGCTCCAAGGTCACGCGCGGATTCGACGAGGTCCTCGTCGAGGAGCGCCTCGTTGCACTCGATGAGGAGTTTCTCGGTGTACGGGTCGCCGACCTGCACGGCCGGGCGGTCTTCGGTTTCGGCGTCTTCTGCGAGGTCTTCGCTGGCGAAGGACGCGCCGCCGAGACCGTCGCGGCCGGTCGAACTGCCGACGAGCACGAGTTTGTTCCCGGCCGCCTGCGCTTCGGCGGTGACGAGGCGGTCGGCCGAGAGCAGGCCGACACACGCCACGTTGACGAGGGGGTTGCCCTCGTAATCTTCGTGGAAGGACGTCGCGCCGGTCACCGTCGGGACGCCGATGGCGTTCCCGTAGTCGGCGATTCCCTCGACGACGCCGTCGAGGAGGTACCGCGAGTGTTCGCGGTCGAAGTCGCCGAAGTAGAGACAGTCGGCGAGGGCGATGGGATATGCGCCCATCGAAAGGGTGTCGCGGACGATGCCGCCAACACCCGTCGCCGCGCCGTCGTAGGGGTCGACGTAGGACGGGTGGTTGTGGCTCTCGATGCCGAGGGTGATGTACGTCTCATCGTCCAGCGAGACGACGGCGGCGTCGTCACCGGGGCCGATGACGACCTGTTCTCCCTCCGAGTCGAACGCCGACAGGAGGGGGCGAGACGACCGGTAGGCACAGTGTTCGCTCCAGAGGTTCTCGAAGAGCACCGCCTCGGCCGGTGTCGGGTCGCGGCCGAGTTCGGCGACGACGAGGTCGCGGTCCGCGTCGGGAAGCGTCATTCACTGGTATGGTCAGAACGCAGGTTGTAAACCCTTTCTATGTGCAAGAACGTGGGTAAAAATGAGCCCCCTCCCCGGGAGGGGGCTGGTTCCCTCCTCGTGAGGCGGTGTGCGACTCACGCGGGAGTGTACGGCGGCGATTCTGCTCGGATGATTTCGCTGAGATTGTGCATCTCGTCTTCGAGGAGCACGAGCAAGTCGTCGATGGTGACGATGCCGATGAGTTTGCCGTCATCGACAATCGGTGCGCGCCGGACACCGTGTTCGCGCAGCTGGCCGAACAGGTCGTAGACGCCGGTGTCCGCCTCGACCGTGAAGGGTTTCTCCGTCATCACGTCTGCCGCGGTCATCGTTTTCATGTCTCCGCCCCCGAGCGCGCATTTGAGAGCGATGTCGCGGTCCGTGACGATTCCCTCGATTGTGTCGCCGTCCGCAACGACGACGGAGCCGACGGTCCGGTCGTCCATCAACTTCGCCAGTTCCTCTACCGGTGTTGTTCGCTTCGCTGTCACCAATTCGTCCTTCGGTCGTGCAATGTCTCGTACGGTCATCGTGGTTTCTCCTCGGTGGTTTGCTACGAATGCCGTAGCTCACCACCACACTAGATGTTCGTCGTTTGGGATATTATACCTATGTTCTGACATCTTTTCATGTTCGGCGGGACTGTTGGGTTTTATCGACTATCACGTGGGAGGGAGGGTCGGTGGGGGACAAGACACAGTAGCACGTTCGGGCCGGGACCGGGGCGCTTTTTTAGACCCCGTTGTTAGGGTACCACGTGTTATCGGTCGAGTTGCACTCGCACTCCTCGCTTTCGTACGACGGGCGAGACCCGGTCGAATACCTGCTCGAACAGGCGGTGGCGGTGGGCCTGGATGCGCTCGCCGTGACCGACCACGATGAAATCGACGCGAGCCTCGAAGCCGCAGATATCGCGGACGACTACGGGTTAGTCGGGATTCCGGGGATGGAAGTCACGTGCGCTGCGGGCCACGTCTTGGCACTCGGTGTCGAGGAACTTATCCCCGCAGGCCTCTCGTACGACGAGACGCTCGACCGCATCCGCGACGCTGGCGGCATCGCAATCGTTCCACACCCGTTCCAGAAGTCCCGCCACGGAGTTGCACCGCACATTACTCGGTCGCAACTCGCCTCGGCGGACGCCATCGAGACGTACAACTCGCGACTCCTGACGGGCATCGCCAACCAGCGCGCAGAACGCTTCGCAAAACGGCGCGGCATTCCCATGACCGCCGGGAGCGACGCTCACATCGCGGAGATGGTCGGACAGGCCGTCACTGAAGTCGGCACCGACACCCGAAGCGTCGATGCGATTCTCGATGCGATTCTCGACGGCCGGACCAGCGTCGTCGGCAGTAAGACCCCGTGGCGAATCTCGTTCCAACAGGCCGCCGGTGGTGCGAAGCGTCGCGTGAAACACGCCCTCTCCGACCTCTTGTGATGCGCGGCGCAGACGAGTCCGTCGTTCGGCGGGCGCTCGATTCTGACGACCCGCTTCCCGGCACCACAGGCTTCGCCGGTGAACTCGACGGCCAAATCGTCAGGGACGTACTCGGCCGCCAACCGCTGTTCTGGGACCGCGACGACCCGAACGCGTGGTCGTTCGACCGCCGCGACCTTTCGACGCCCGTCTCAGTCCACGCCGGTCACGTGAAGGCCCTCGGCCCCGATGCAGACGACGAGAGTCACGCGGTCTGGACGCTCCCGAATCCGCCGGTCGCGACCGACCGCGACGAGGCCCTCACTCGGGTTCGAGACGCCGTCTTAGAGTCGGTTCGGTCGGTTGACGACGACGGCCTCGCTGTCGCGTTCTCCGGCGGCGTCGATTCTGCGGTCGTCGCCGCGGGCGTCCCCGACGCGCCCTGTTACGTCGCGGGGTTCGAGGGCTCGCACGACATCGATGCCGCACGGGCGGCCGCCGAGGCGATGGGCCGCGACCTTCGCATCGTCGAACTCACCCACGAGGCCATCGAGCGGGCCGTCCCCGAAATCGTCGCCGCGCTCGGCCGGACCAACCCGATGGACGTGCAAATCGTCCTTCCTCTATATCTGCTCGCAGAGCAGGTCGCGGCCGACGGCTACGACCGACTGGCGGTCGGACAGGGTGCGGACGAACTCTTCGGCGGATACGCCAAGGTCGCCAAGGCACCCGACGACCACCGCGTCGAGGCCGAGACGACCCGCGGCGCGGCCCGCGAGGTCATCCGGACGCTTCCGGACCAACTCGAACGTGACGTGCTCGTGCTTCGCGCTGCGGGTGTCGAACCCGTCGCGCCGCTCCTCTACGACCGGGTTGTCGAGGCGGCGCTTCCGCTTCCTGACGAACTACTCGTCGACGGCGACCGGCGCAAAGTCGCGCTCCGGGAGGCCGCCCGGGAGGTGCTTCCCGAGTCAGTCGCGGAAAAAGACAAGAAGGCCGTCCAGTACGGTACCTACGCGTCTCGGGAACTCGACCGCCTCGCTCGGCAGGCCGGATTCAAGCGCCGGATGGACGACCACGTTGAGAAGTACGTTCGGTCGTTAATCGAACGTTAATCGCGTCGTTTTCTCAGCTCGCGGCTTCGACCGCCTCGATAGCCGCCAGCGAGAACTGTACCGTGTCGGGGTCGAGGTCGCTCTCGCGGAGGTCCTCGCGGTCGTACCACTCCCAGACTTCGGGACCCTCCTCACCCGGTGCGGGGTCGATGTCTCGCGACCCGACGCGGGCATAGTAGATGTGGTCGATGTGCTGGTGGCCGACCGACCCGTCGTCGTGGACGTTGATGTCGTAGAGCATCTGCTCGCGGGGCCGGGGAAGCACTTCGCCGTCGGGAGCGGGTACGTCAGGCGTGTCGTCGATGAGTTCCGGTTCGAGACCCGTCTCTTCGCGCACCTCGCGCAGACCTGCCTCGTGCGGGAGTTCGTCCCTATCGACGTGCCCGCCCGGTGGAATGCGGATGCCGAGGCGTTTGTGCTCGTGGAGGGCGACAGCGCCGTCGTTGACGATGTAGACAGTGGCCGTGAAGTGTCGGGTCGTCTCCATGAGCGACGCTATCGAGGGAGGTGTATCGGTGTTTCGGAAACACGCGCCGACCCACGGTGACCACCAAATCGCTTTGCAACCCCCGTTCTTCAAGCCATTCCTGCACGAATGAAGTCCCATATGGACCGCTCTCCCCTCCCGAGAGACGCATTCGTTGACCCGAGCGGTGCGAACAGTGAGGCAATTCGAGAACTCACCGAGGAAGTCTTCGACCGGCTACTCACGCAGCTTTCGACGGCCGCACATCGGTCACCCCTACCGGACGACCAAGAGACTCCATCGGCTCAGATTCCCGAGACTCCGCAGCCACTCGACGTACTCCTCGAAAAACTTGAGGACATCGTCGACGGGTCGATGAATCCTGCACATCCGGGATACGTCGGGCACATGGACACGACTCCGACGACAGTTTCGGTGCTGGGTGACCTCGTCACCTCAGCAGTCAACAACAACATGCTGAGTGTGGAGATGTCACCGGTGTTCTCCGAACTCGAAGCACAGGTGACTAGGACAATCGCCACCGAGTTCGGGCTCGGAGCCGACGCGGGCGGTGTCCTTACCAGCGGTGGGAGCCTCGCGAATATCCACGCGCTAGCGGTCGCCCGAAACAAGGCGTTCGACGTTCAACAGGAAGGGCTGACAGGATTCGACCGCGAGCCGGTGATATTCGCTTCGGAAGTTTCGCATACGTCCCTCCAGAAAGCGGCGATGTTACTCGGCCTCGGGACTGATGCCATCGTTGCGGTGGAGACGGACGAAAACTCCCGGTTGGACCCTGTCGCGCTGGAGCGCGCGATTACACGGGCGGAAGGAGAGGGCCGGGCACCGTTCTGTGTCGTCGCAACGGCCGGAACCACGACCACTGGAAACATCGACCCACTCCCCGAAATTCGGGATGTTGCACGCGAACACGGCCTCTGGTTTCACGTTGACGCCGCCTACGGCGGTGCGCTCGTGTTCTCCGAGAACGAACGGGGTCGGCTTCGAGGCATCGAAGCCGCAGATTCAATTACGTTCAACCCGCAAAAATGGTGCTACGTGGCCAAGACCTGTGCGATGTCGCTGTTCGCGGACCGAGCGGACTTACAACAGCATTTCCGCATCGGCGCACCGTACATGCGTGGTGACGACGTGTTGCCAAATCTCGGGGAGGTGAGCGTTCAGGGGACCCGCCGAGCGGACGTCCTGAAGCTCTGGCTCACGTTCCAGCATCTCGGTCGCACCGGGCTCGAACAGTTAATCGACGAGAGCTACCGACTGGGTAATCGTCTTCGTGACCGAGTTGCCGACAACGACGCCCTCGAACTGGCCACCGAACCGGAAACGAACATCGTGTGTTTCCGGGTCGTACCGGAGTGGTGTCCACAGGGCGAGCGGGACGAGTTGAATAGTCGAGTTCAGCAGCAACTCCACAGAGAATACGACGTATTCGTGTCGTTGCCGACCTATCGAGATAGCCGGTGGCTTCGGGTCGTCCCGTTGAATCCGTTCACCAACGAAGCGACCATCGACCGTCTACTCGATTCGGTTGAGGACGTACTAGAGGCGGAGCGGCCATGATGTCTGCTGGAGCGTCTGTCCTCGCCTCGTGTGAGGATTTCGACTGAGCGAAAACGCGACCGTATTAGGGGACTTG
Source organism: Haloferax sp. S1W (assembly GCF_044593955.1). Classification (GTDB taxonomy): domain Archaea; phylum Halobacteriota; class Halobacteria; order Halobacteriales; family Haloferacaceae; genus Haloferax. The sequence continues at coordinate 1,446,463 of NZ_CP172595.1, read as the reverse complement.
CGCCTGCTCTTCGGCTTCGAGAAGTTCGTGGTAGCGGTTGCGGATGGTCACTTCGGAGATGTTTGCAACGTCGGAAACCTCGTTTTGCGTCACCTTCTCGTTGGTGAGAAGCGACGCGGCGTAGACGGCGGCGGCGGCGAGGCCTACAGGGGACTTGCCCGAGTGGACGCTCTGTTCTTTTGCGTTCTTCAGGAGCTGTCGGGCACGGCGCTCAGGTTCGTCCGAGAGACCGAGTTCGCTGGCGAATCGGGGGACGTACTGTTCGGGGTCGGCGGGCTTGATTTCGAGTTTTAGCTCACGGACGACATAGCGGTACGTCCGGGCGATTTCGTCCTTCTCGACGCGCGAGACGCTCGTAATCTCGTCGAGCGAGCGGGGTGTGTCGGCCATGCGGGCGGCCGCGTAGAGCGACGACGTGGCAACGCCCTCGATGGAGCGGCCGGGGAGCAAGTCGTCGTTGAGGGCACGTCGGTAGATAACCGATGCAGTCTCGCGGACGTTCTCGGGAAGCCCGAGCGCGGAGGCCATGCGGTCGATTTCGCCGAGCGCCTGCTTCAGGTTGCGCTCTTTCGAGTCACGGGTGCGGAAGCGCTCGTTCCACGTCCGAAGTCGCTGCATCTTCTCGCGTTGGCGAGACGACAGCGACCGGCCGTAGGCGTCTTTGTTCTGCCACCCGATGTTGGTCGAAAGCCCCTTGTCGTGCATCATGTTGGTCGTCGGAGCACCGACGCGGGACTTCTGGTTCTTCTCCGAAGAGTTGAACGCGCGCCACTCTGGGCCATGGTCTATCTCGTTTTCTTCGACGACGAGACCACAGTCGTCACAGACGGTCTCTCCGTGTTCCGAGTCGGACACTAAGGTCTCAGACTCGCATTCGGGGCACTCGAGAGTGTGCTCTCGACTGTCTTCGGTTTCGGTTTTGTTCTTGTCGCGCACGCGCGCGCTCTCTGTCGTAAAGCGTCGAACACTTTCTGTCATCTTGTGTGCGAGAGAAGCAACTGGAACGGTCGTTCTCACCCATTTGTATTGAGGCCGCTTACTTATATCTGACGGCGAAGAAAGGACGAAATTGGGTCGAATCGCCGCCATCCGGGTCGCCCCCGGGTTCGCAGTCGAAACGGCGACACCGAAACCCTTACTCCCGGTCTCCGACACCTCCGATACATGAGCGATACGCCCGTCGATGCCGACGAGGTGCGACACGTCGCCGAGTTGGCACGGGTCGACCTCGACGAGGACGAAGTCGAGGAGTTCGCGACGCAGTTCGCGGATATCCTCGAATACTTCGACGCCCTCGACGAAGTCCCCGAAGTTGACCGCGAGGACGAACTGGTGAACGTGATGCGCGCCGACGAGGTCCGCGAAGGACTGACCCAAGAGGAGGCGCTCTCGAACGCCGCAGAGACCGAAGACGGCTTCTTCAAAGGTCCACGGGTGTCCTGATGTCGCTGAACGCATTCATCACGAAGGAGACGGTCGAAAGCGACGAGGACGGCCCGCTCGCCGGGAAGTCCATCGCTGTGAAGGACAACATCTCGACCGAGGGTCTTCGGACCACCTGTGGGTCGGCCATGCTCGAAGACTACGTCCCGCCGTACGACGCGACGGTCGTCGAACTCCTCAAGGAGGCCGGTGCGACCATCGTCGGCAAGGCCAACATGGACGAGTTCGGCATGGGGACCACCACCGAAACGTCGGCCTACGGCCCAACCAAGAACCCGGTGGACGAGTCCCGCGTCCCCGGCGGTTCGTCCGGTGGCTCCGCGGCCGCCGTCGCCGCTGGTGAGGCCGACCTCGCGCTCGGAACCGACACTGGTGGCTCTATCCGCTGTCCCGCCGCGTTCTGTGGCGTCGTCGGCATCAAGCCGACCTACGGTCTCGTCTCCCGCTACGGTCTCGTGGCGTACGCGAACTCCCTCGAACAGATTGGCCCGATTGCGCCGTCTGTCGAGGAGGCCGCCGCGCTGCTCGACGTTATCGCCGGTCCCGACGAGTACGACGCGACGACCCGCGACGAAGGCGAAGATTCGAACTACGCCGCAGCAGCCGACGGCGACGTGGATGGCCTCACCATCGGCGTCCCGACCGAACTGGTCGAAGGCGCAGACGAGGGTGTCAAAGCCGCGTTCTGGGACGCCCTCGACGAACTCGAAGCACAGGGTGCCGAGTACCACGAGGTCAGCATGCCTTCGACCGAGAAGGCGGTCGCCGCCTACTACGTCATCGCCATGTCCGAGGCCTCTTCGAACCTCGCGCGCTTCGACGGCGTCCGCTACGGCAAATCCGGCGGCTACGACGGCAACTGGAACGATGCGTTCGCCCGCGCCCGCGAGGAAGGCTTCGGCCCCGAGGTCAAGCGCCGTATCCTCCTCGGCACGTACGCGCTCTCCGCTGGCTACCACGACAAGTACTACGCGAAGGCACAGGACGCCCGCGCGTGGGTCAAACAGGACTTCGACGCCGCCTTCGAGGACGCTGACGTGCTCGCGTCGCCGACGATGCCTGTTCCGCCGTTCGAACTCGGCGAGAGCCTCGGCGACCCGCTACAGATGTACCTCGCCGACGCCAACACCGTCCCGGTGAACCTCGCGAACCTCCCCGCGATTTCCGTCCCCGCGGGCGAGACCGACGGGCTTCCGGTCGGACTGCAACTCATCGGCCCGAAGTTCGGCGAAGAAACAATCGTCCGCGCCGCGTCTGCGGTCGAGAACTGATTCTCACGGCGGCGGCCGTCCCGTGCGGCCACGTCGTTCTTACGACGGTGGTTCGACCGTCGTCTCGGTCGAGACAGACCCGCCACGCCAGTTGAGGTGGAAGTTCATTGGTCGTGAGTCGGTGCTCCCGTCGAGAGATGGTGTGTATGTATACGTCCACGTCGTCGATTCCCCGGCCGCGAGTTCGGTTTCGACGCGCTTGACTGGCGCGTAGGCGATGAGCGGTCCCACTCGGTTGAGCGCGGCGACGAACGTCCCGTCGGCCGACCCCGTATTTTCTATCGTCGCCGACACGGTCACCTCAGTGCCGCTTTCGACGCTCTCCGGGGCGGAGACCTCGGTGACAGCGAAGTCGGTTGGCGGGCGGGCGAGCGTCGAGCGGGCGTCCGCGCCGAGTTCGAACTTCCCACCCGGACCCTGAAAGTCGATGGTCGTCGCGTCGAGTGGCTTCGGAACGCTGAACACGAGATACCCCGACGTGCGTTCTTCGTCACCAGCCCCGTATGCGGACCCACGGGACCATAGCCGACCGTACGCCGGCAAGTCGTCGGTCGGGGTCGGCGAGAAGGTCTGATTCTCCGTCGAGAGCGAGAACGCGTCTACCGGAGGTCCGGACCCGCCATCGACGGCGATGGTGACGAGAACGAACTGCTCGTCTCGGTCGCCGAACGTCCCGATGGAGTCCGGCGAGTCGAGGGCGACGAGTTCGGGGGTAATCTGGACGTTCGAGACGGTCACGTCGCCCGGTTCGGACGTCGTCGTCGTGTTCGTCGTCCCGGTGACCGGGGACTGCTCGGTCGTGGGCGACTCGTCTCCGGGTGCCGTCGGGTTACTCAGACACCCTGTGAGGAGGGCGAGCGTCGCACCGCTGAGACTGAGCACCTCTCGTCGGGAGGGTGTGGAGGAGGGCATAACTCATACTCCGAACACGTCTCGGAATAAGCTTTCAGGGTGTTGTCGGGCCGGGGAGCGGACTCATCCCCGGAATAGATTCATCACTTCGTTCGCCGCGTTCGACTCCATCGCGAGGACGTAGCGGTGGCCCGCTTCGAGCACCGTGTCGGGACCGACGTTTCTCAGATGGCGTTCCTCTCGATGGCCCCGACCGTGCCGCCGTTGTGGATTCCAAAACGTGCGTGAGGTCCACTCCCCAATCGAGAGCGAGGACAGCACACATTTCGGGAGCCGAAAACGCACCGGCATGCCGATAGTTTTTCCACGCCCCGACGCCCACGGCGGAACGTCATGTACATCATCGTCGTCGGTGCTGGCAACATCGGGACGCCGCTCATAGAGATTGCCACCAAGGGTGGCAACGAGGTGGTCGTCGTCGAGCGCGACGAGGATAAAGCTGAGAAGGCCGCAGCAACGTTCGACTGTCTCGTCCTCAACGACGATGCGACTGTCAAACAGACGCTCTTGGAGGCCGGAGCGGACCGCGCCGACGCCATCATCACGACGACAGACAAGGACGCGACCAACATCATGGTCTGTCTGTTGGCGACGGAACTGAACATCCCCGATATCGTCTCGGTCGTCCACAACCCCGAGCACATGAGTCTCTACCGCCAAATCGGCGTCAACACGATGGAGAACCCGCAGCGACTCATCGCAGAGTACCTCTACCGCGCAGTGAAACGCCCCTCTATCGTCGACTACATGCGGGTCGGCGAACACGCCGAAGTTTTCGAAATCCGCGTCGACGAGGACGCGCCGATTGCGGGCTTGACCATACAAGATGCGGCCCGTGAGAACCTTCTCGACGGAGATACGCTCATCGTCGCGGTCGAACGCGATGGCGACGAAGACCCCGTCACGCCGCGCGGCGGGACGACCATCCACGGTGGTGACCTCGTAACCGTCTACTCCGGCCAGGGTGCGACGCCCGACGTGACGGACGTATTCGGCCACTACGAGGACCACTGATGGTTCGCCGCGGCCGAACCGTCGCCGGATGGCCCGCCGACCTTGCGGTCATCGCCCGCGATGTCGGGTCGCTCCTTGCCATGGAGTCGGTGTTGATGACCGCCTCGGTGCTCGTCGCCGTCGGGTTCGGTGAGTGGTACGCCGCGCTCGCGTTTTTCATCGCCGCCGGTGCGACCGCCGCTGTCGGCTTGGGCGCTCGAAAGGCCTTCCAGTCGGCCCCCGCGCCGCGGATGAAACACGGGATGATTATCGCGGCGGCCGGGTGGTTTGCAACCGCCGCGTTCGGGTCGCTCCCGTTCTACCTCACGGCGCACTTCGCCCCCGACGCGGTCTTTTCGGCGCTCGTCCCCGCCGGTGTGGAGTACACCCAGTCGAGTCTCGTCTACTTCCGCAACCCGCTGCACGCGCTGTTCGAGAGCATGAGCGGGTGGACCGGCAGCGGACTCACGATGGGTATCCACGAACCGTCGCTGCCGCGGACGATTCAGTGGTGGCGTTCTCTCATCCAGTGGGTCGGCGGCGTGGGCGTCATCGTCCTCACCGTCTCGATTCTCTCTCGACCGGGGAGCGGGAGTTACGCCCTCTACCGCGGCGAGGCCCGCGAGGAGAAGATTCACCCGAGCGTCGTTTCCACCGTTCGAACGGTGTGGAAGATTTTCGTCGGCTACACCCTGCTGTCGGTGGTCGTCCTCTTTTTCGCCATTCGAGCGAGCGCGTACGGTTCGACCCTCCCGCTCTGGGAAGTCGCGTGGCAGGCGCTCAATCACGCGATGACCGGCCTCTCGACTGGCGGATTCGCCGTCACCGACAACTCGATTGGGACGTACGACTCGCCGCTCATCGAGACGGTGTTGCTTCCCATCATGGCGCTCGGCGCAATTGCCTTCCCCGTCCACTACACCATCCTTCGGAACCGGGACGTCGACAAGTTGTGGACGGACCTCCAGACTCGGTGGTTGCTCATCATCTTCGGTGTCGGCATCGCGGGGGTCACGCTCCAGAATCTCGTCTCCCTTCCGGCGACTGCCGGAAGCGCGTTCGTCGAAACAACCGATTACTTCGGTCTCGCGGGCGTCGTCGGCGGGCCGGGAGCGGACGCCATCCGCGACTCGGCGTTTCATTGGGTGAGCGCGCTCTCGTGTACGGGGTTCCAAGCCGCGCCCCTCGGCCAGTGGTCTGACGGCGGGAAACTGCTTCTCTCCGGCGCGATGACCCTCGGCGGCGCTGCCGGGTCGACCGTCGGCGGCATCAAAATCATTCGCGGATACACTATCTCTCGCGGCATCCAGTGGCAGTTCTCTCGCGTGTTCCTGCCCGAAAGCACCGTCGTCAACATCGAGATGAACGGTCGCCGCCTCTCTCGGTCCGAGATGGAACGTGAGTTCTCCGAGGCGGCTATCGTCTCGATGCTCTGGGTGCTCTTGCTCGTCGCGTCCAGTATCCTCCTCGTGAACCTCGCCGGACCGGAGTTCACCTACGCGGACGCGCTCTTCGAAGTTGCGAGCGCACAGGGGAACGTCGGTATCTCCACGGGCATCACCGGCCCGTCGATGAGCCCCTACGCCGAGACGATGTTCCTCTTCAACATGTGGATTGGCCGCCTCGAAATCATCCCCGTGTTGGTGTTCTTCCGGTCTGTCCTCTACGGATTGAACCCGTAGCGTTCAAAAGCAGCTTTTGACCCGCCTATCGCCGCCAGTACTCGGGCGTAAACAGCACGAGCACCGGCAGAATCTCCAACCGGCCCACCCACATCAGAAGGACCATATAGAGCTTCGAACTGTTGGAGAAGTCGAGGTAGCTCCCCATCGGGCCGACGATACCGAATCCGGGACCGACGTTTCCGAGCGTTGCGGCGACGGCGCTCATCGATTCGAGGATACTCATTTCCAGCCCGGTTCGGGCGGTATTGAGGTGAATCAGTCCCGTCGAGATGAAGAACATGACCAGATACAGGAGCGTAAAGGCGTAGATGCCGCGGATGGCGCGCTCGTCGACGGCGCGGCCTGCGAGTCGAACCGGGCGAATCGCATCGGGGTGGGACGTGGTGAACAACTCCCGGCGAAGCGATTTCAGGATGACGTACCAGCGAACGATTTTGACGGCACCGCCGGTCGAACCAGCGGACCCGCCGATGAACATGGCGAACAAGAGGCCGTACTGGGTCGGTGCGCTCCACGCGTTGAAGTCCATGCTCGCGTAGCCAGTCGTCGTGACGATAGAGACGACCTGAAAGAGCGACTGCCGAAGCGACGACTCGAAACCACCGATGATGGCGGTTCGGACGCCTTCGAGGTAGAGTTGGTCGTACGTCTCACCCGCGGGAGCGACGGACATGAGTCCCTCACCGAGAAAGAGGACGGACGCGAGAATCGCCGCGATGACGCCGATGATGCCGAGATAGAACTTGAACTCGGTGTCGCGGACGAGTCGCTTCGGGTCGCCCGTGAGGACGTGCCAGAAGAGCGCGAAGTTAGTTCCTGCGGCGACCATGAAGGGGATGATAATCCATTGCGCGGCGGCGGAGAACGCTTCGATGCTCCGCGCTTCGGGTGAGAACCCGCCGGTCGGCATCGTCGTCAAGCCGTGGGCGATGGCGTTGTACACGTCCATATTCGGGGCGTGTCCGGTGACGTGCAGGCTGTACAGGAGGACGATTTCGAGGACGGTGAGGCCGAGGTACGCGCCCCACAGCGCGCGGGCCGTCTCCGCGATGCGCGGGGTGAGTTTCTCGATACCGGGGCCGGGCGCTTCTGCGTCCATCAGTTGTGCGCCACCGACCGAGAGTTCGGGGAGAATCGCGACGGCGAGGACGACGATACCCATCCCGCCGAGCCACTGGGTGAGCTGTCGCCACATCATGATGCCGCGGGTGTGTGACTCGAAAGAGATGTCACCGAGGACGGTCGCCCCGGTCGTCGTAAAGCCGCTCATACTCTCGAACAGGGCGTTTACGGGGTTGGCAAGTGTCGATTCGGGGTGAACCGGGCCGACGACGAACGGGATGCCGTTGGCCTCGATGAGGTACGGAACCGCGCCAACCACGGTGACGGCAAACCACGTCGCTGCAACCATCAAGAACCCCTCGCGGGCACCGATATCGGGGGACTCCGAGAGGCGCTCGAATCCACTCCCGACGAGCACGGTGAGTCCCATCGTGATGACGAACGGAACGACCGACTCACCGTAGTACAGAGACACGACGAGCGGGAAGGAGAGGGGGACAGCGAGATACTTCAGGACGGTCCCCACGAGACGGAGGCTTGCCCGATAGTCGACACGCAGTTTCATTCGTGGCAGAACGTTCCGTGCGCCGGGGTTTTGCTTGTTCGGGTTCATGCCGCGTGCGACACCCCGTGTCGCGGCGATGGCTACCGAGAGACTCAGAGTTTCGCGGACACGTCGCCGACGACGGTGCTATCGACGAAGACGACGACGTGGTCGCCGGGTTCGATGACCGTGTCACCGCGGGGAGTAATGAACTCGTGCTTGCGCGTTATTGCGCCGATGACGACGCCCTCGGGTAGCGCGGCGATCGACTCGCGAATCGGTGTATTGGCGAGCACGCTGTCGCGGTCGACTTCGATTTCGAGAACCTCCGCTTTGTCCGACTCGATGAGTGCGATGTTCTCGGCACCGCCTTCGCGGGTAAAGCGCGTAATCTCCTCGGCGACGACTTCCCGGGGACTCACCCCGACATCGACGCCGACGGCTTCGAAGAGTTCGACGTACGGCGTCGTGTCGATGACGGCGACGGTTCGCTCGACACCGAGACGGGCGGCCAGAAGCGACACGAGGAGGTTCTTCTCGTCGGAGTCGAGCGCCGCGACCACGAGGTCGGCGTCGCCGATATGTTCGCGTTCGAGGAAGTCCACGTCCGTCGCGTCGCTCTCCATGACGATGGTTCCGGGGAGGAGTTCGGCGAGTTCGCGGGCGCGTTCGCTGTCGTGTTCGACGAGTCGCGGTTTGAAGCCGCGGTCTTCGAGCAGGCGGGCGACGTGGTAGCCGATTTCGCTCCCACCGACGATGACCACTTCCTCGGCGGTCCCGGGCGGTTCCTCGGGGGCGATGGCGGTTGCGAACTCCTGGGCGCTCTTGGGGCTCCCGATGACCACCACGCGGTCGCCGGGGGTGATGACGGTGTCACCGCGCGGAATCGTCACTTCTCCGTCGCGGAGAATCGCGGCGAACGTGAGCGAGTCGAATCGGTCTGCCTCGCGGACCGTCTGGTTCGCCACGGGGCTGTCCTCGCCGATTTCGAACTCGGCCATCTGGACCTGCCCACCAGCGAAGGAGTCCACGTCGCGCGCTGCCGGAAGGCCGACGACGCGGACGATGGACTCCGCGGTGAGCAGGTTCGTACACACCATGAAGTCGATGCCGAAGGCCTTCGCGGAGCGCTGCCACGTCCGGAGGTACTCCGTGTTCTTGACGCGAGCGATGGTGAACGCGTCGGAGACCGCCTTGGCGGTCGAACAGACGACGATGTTCGTCTCGTCGTCGTCCGTAGAGGCGATGACCATGTCTGCGCGCTCGATACCGGCGTCTTCCAGCGTCTCGACGGATGTTCCGTCGCCGTGAATCGCGAGCACGTCGAGCGAGTAGTTCAGTTCGTCCGCCCGCTCGGCGTCGCAATCGATGACGACGACTTCGTGCGTGTCGTCGAGGTCGGCGGCAATCGACGAGCCGACCTGTCCAGCGCCGACGATGATTACGCGCACGAGGGACCAGCCCCTGTCATACCCCATGGTTGGTCCGGCTGTGGGTATGTGCATTTCCCTTCGGTGGCCGGGGCGGTGACTGTGCCCACGCCACTCGCTCCCGTCGAGGGCGAGGCCGCAGACATGTCGGCGGTCAGCTCAGTCATCGGGATGGTTGTGAATCTTCAGTTCGACCCGGCGAGGTTCGCCTTCGAGGTCGGCAACGATGCGCTCGACGATGCGCTCGGCCTCTTTCTGGAGGACCGGCCGAACCTTACCGACGACCCACCCGAGCGAGACGAACCGCGGCAGGTCGATATCGCCGGCGGAGACGGTTCGGGTGTCATATTCGACTTCGAAGAAGACCCGCGTGGCCGTCTCGGTGTGTTCGGGCGCGTCGTCGGGGAGTTCGTCGAGTTCCTCGGTGCGCCAGTGACCCTCCGCGTGGATATCCTTCGTAATCGACCAGTCGATTCGGTGTGGCGGGTCAACGCCTGTCACTTGCGACTCGGCGGTGTAGGTGAGCTTCCACCACGCAAATCGGAGTTGGTACCGCGTTCCGGGCGACCCGTCGCCGAACTGCTGGACCTCGGTCAGGTGCTCTGAGTAGTTTGCATACCGCGGGAAGTCCACGAGGAACTCGTAGACCTCATCGGGGGGCACGTAGACGACGGTGCTGACGGCTATCTCGTCCACGACAACTGGGTTCGAGTGGTGGTAACTAAGCGTTGTGGGCGGCCGAGGGGTCGGGGACGGGACTGTCACGAACATCGGAATCTATAATCGGCACCTGTCGATACCTATGAGCGAAATGGTCGGGGGGACGCTTCGGGACATCCGGTCAGAGATGCAGTCTCTGTCACGTCCCGACGGCGACTACATGGTGGTGTGTGGGAGATTAGGAACCGAGCCAGCGGTCGTTTCCGGGCTTCGATTTCCGGACCGGGAGGCCGCGAGCGAAGCGGTCGAACTCGCGACGAACTATCGCGCGGCGCTCCGGCGGTACGACCCCGCCGTCCCGTACTACGACCCGTTGGTGCACGAGGTCTCGAAGGGGCCGGTATCGTCGCTCGTGACCACCCCCGCGGACGAGCGCACACGGTACATCTCGTTTTGTCACGACATCGCCGGGTCGGTTTTCGAGGCGCTCTCCGAGACCGGACTGCGGAGTGTCGAAACCGCGGCGATGGAGACGTACCTCACGCTGGCCGAAGTCGTCTCCGACCGGGACGACTTCTGTCTCACCATGTTGTGGAGCATAATGAGCGAGATGGACGTTCGCCTGTCGGCCCCCGAGCAAACGACAGTCGTCGAAACTGCGGCCGACGCGCTCGCCGCCGGGCCGATGTCGAATCCGGTGGAAAAGACGCTTTGCAACCTCGAATCCGCCGCGTTCATCGAGGGCTATACGCTCCGGCCCCTCGCGCGCACCGAGACGCAGACGTGGGAACTCACGTTCGGCAACTACGCGCTCGCCGAGCGGACCGGCCGACTGCCGACGCTCCCCATCGCGGTCGACCTGCTTCGGCGCGCCCCCGACCAGTCGATTCGGTTCCTCGACGGGGAGGCGTTGTCTGACTCCCGGTGGCGACTCCGCCTGCAGGCGACGGCGGGCGGCGACGCGTCCGGTCTCGTCAGCGTCGACGCCGTCGAAAACCGATGGCTGAACGACGCCGGGTCGCCACTCCGGTCGGAGCGACCGGGCGAAAGCGACTAACGGCGAACCTTTATTTTCGGGGGGTGTAGCGGCGCGCATGTCTGAGACGAATCCGCGAGACGCGCTCGTCGTCGGCGGGGGTGTCGCAGGTCTCACCGCGGCGACCTTCCTCGCTCGTGCGGGCCTCGACACGCTCGTCGTGAACGCGGGCGAGTCCATCGTCCGACGAAACGCACACCTCGAAAACGTGCCCGGGTTCCCCGCGGGCGTCAACAGCAGACTCTTCACCGACCTACTTACCGAGCAGGCCGAACGCGCCGGTGCCGACCGCCTGACCGGTCTCGTCATCGACCTCGACGTACTCGGAACCGAGGACGACCCGCTGTTCCGAGCGACCGTCGAAACCGGAGAGGGTGAACAGACCGTTACCGCGTATCGGGTTATCGCCGCCTCGTGGTCGGACGCATCATATCTCGAAGACACCGGCGTCGAACTCCGGAGCGCCGGGTCGAAGACCTACGTCGATGTCGACGACCTCGGTCGGACCGCCGTCCCCGGCCTCTACGCGGCGGGGCGACTCACCGAAATCTACCACCAGACGGTCGTCGCCGCGGGCGACGCCGCGGAGACGGCGATTACGCTGGTTCACGACTCCGGTACGGCGTTCTACAACGACTGGGTCGCGCCCGAGGGCTACTTCACGGGCCGCGGCCGCGAGGTCCCACCGGCGTGCGAGGAAATCGACGCCGACGAACGCGCCCGCCGCGAGCGTGAGTCGCGCGAAGTCATGCAGGAGTTCTTCGACGACGACCACCCTGACCCGCAGCGGACCCACCCGAGTCTCGTCGAGGACGAACTCGGCCGTCTCGACCAGTAAAACCGGTTGGTTGCAGCATCGACGGTGGTCGGACACCACCCCAGACGCGAATCTTTTTAATCGATAGCGGGCGCAGAGAGGAGTGAATGCTGGAAGGTGTCAACGTCGCGCTCGGGATATCGGGGAGCATCGCGGCCGTGAAGGTCGTCGAGTTGGCGCACGAACTCCGCCGTCAGGGGGCGTCGGTTCGTGCGGTGATGTCGAACGCCGCAACGGGAATCATCCACCCGTGGTCCGTGCAGTTCGCCACCGAGCACGACGTCGTCACCGAGATAACCGGCCGCGTCGAACACGTCGAACTCTGCGGCCGCGAGGGCTGGGCGGACGTGTTCCTCGTCGCGCCCGCGACGGCCAACACTGTCGGGAAGATGGCCGCCGCTATCGACGACACGCCCGTCACGACCTGTGCGACCACTGCGCTCGGGGCCGACGTTCCTGTCGTCGTCGCACCGGCGATGCACGAACCCATGTACGACCATCCGGGCGTGCTGGAGGCCATCGAGCGCGTCGAGTCGTGGGGCGTAGAGTTCGTCGACCCGCGTATCGAAGAGGGGAAAGCCAAGATTGCCACTGAAGAGGCTATCATCACGGGCGTCGCAACGGTGACGACCGACCAGACGCTCGCCGGGAAGTCCGTCGTCGTCACCGCCGGGGCAACCACCGAGTCTATCGACCCCATCCGGACGCTCTCGAACCGCGCGTCCGGGCGAACCGGGCGCGCCGTCGCCCGGGCATTAGCGATTCGCGGCGCGGACGTGACGCTCGTCCACGACGGCGACGACGTTCACTACGCCGACGTGAACTCGGTCGAGTCTGCCGCCGAGATGCTCAACGCGGTCCAAGATGCCGTCGACGCGGGTGCGGACGCGCTCGTCTCCGCGGCGGCCGTCTCGGATTTCACCGTCGAGGCCGCCGACGAGAAGATTCGCTCCGGTGACGCCATCACGCTCGACCTGCAACCGTCTCCGAAACTCATCGACACGGTGCGCGACTCGCATCCGGACCTCACCATCGTCGGATTCAAAGCCGAGACATCGGGCGACGACGACGCGATGGTCGAACAGGCCCGCAGAATCAAAGACCGCGTCGGACTCGCGTTCGTCGTCGCCAACGACGCATCCGTCATGGGGTCCGACGAGACGCGCGCGCTCGTGGTCCGAGACGACGACATCGGCGAGTTTGCCGGCTCAAAAGCCGAACTCGGCGCTCGCGTCGCTTCGGAACTCGAACGAGAACTGTAGAAAAACCGGCCGAGGTCGGACCGCGCCAGCGTGTCAGTCGCCGCCGTCGCGACCGGTTCCGGTCATTACGTCGTCTTTCTTACCGGGCCACTCGACGCCGTCCACGAACGGCACGCCCATGCGCTGGGCGGCCTGCGAAATCATGTGCGCGCCAGTCGGGGCGGTGAGGAACAGGAACACCACCGTCACGAGCAACATCAGTCCGTCGCCGTGCGGAAGGTAGTACACCGTTCCACCGAGTGCGATAGATGCCGCCCCGAGGGTGGTCGCCTTCGAGGTGGCGTGCAGCCGGTTGTAGACGTTGGGGAACCGAAGCAGGCCGATGGTCCCGACGAGGAGGAAGAAACTCCCCACGAGGACGAGCAGGCCCACGAGCGCCGCGCGAAGGGGGCCGACCGTGACGGCGGCCGCACTTTCGGCGCTCATTCGATGATGTCCCCCTCCGTGACGTACCGCGCCACGGTAATCGTGCTGATGAAGCCGATGATAGCGAGCACGAGGCTCACGCCGACGAAGAAGCCCTGTTCGGACCAGATGGCGTACAGCACCGCGATGGCGACGACGTTCGTCCCGATGGTGTCGAGCGCGACGACCCGGTCGGGGACCGTCGGCCCGCGGATGACCCGATAGCTCACGAGAAGCGTCAGGCCCGCCGCGAGGACGAGCGCCCCGTGAAGGACGAGTTCGAGCCACTGCAGATACGCCGGGTCAGCCATGGGACTCACCTCCTGCGGTTGCGGCGGCGGAGGCCGTTTCGGTGTCCTCTGCGGCCTCCGTAGGCTGGACCTGCGGTGCCGGGTCGCCGGGCTTCAGTTCCTCGTCGAAGATAACGAGGGCGTAGTCCTCCCAGCGACGGATGGGTTCGAGGATAGCCTCGTGGTCGCTTCCGTCGATACTGTGTACGTACAACGTGTTCGTGTCGGCGGCGTAGTCCATTGTCAACGTCCCCGGTGTGAGGGTGATGCTGTTCGCGATAGTGGTGATGGCGAGCGACGTCCGCACGCGGAGCGGCACCTCGACGACACCCGGTTCGATGGGCATCGATGGCGACAGCGTCCGGCGCGCCACGTCGACGTTCGCCGTGAGAAGCTCCCAGAGGAACGTCAGGAGGTACAACGCGGCGTACGGCGCGACGCGAATGCTCCGAGTGACCGACGCCTCGTCGCTGTAGAAGCGCCGGAAGTAGAACGCGATGCCCATCCCGACGAGGAGTCCGATGAGGAACTCTTCGAGGAGTCGCTGGGGCGTCAGTTCGACGCCGCGAACGAACAGCCACAGGATGGCCAATAAGACACCGGTGACCGGCCAGCGGCGAGTCATCAGTGTCCACCTCCCGTTCCGGAACCGGCATGTGTACCGGCGTCAGCGCCGATACCGGGTCCGTGCATCACGGCATCGACGTAGGTATTCGTGTCAGTAGCGGCGTGTGCTGCGGCGTCGGCCGCGGCGAAGACCGCCTCGAAGCCGATACCGAACCCGATGGCGGCGACGGCGAGGATGGCGACGGCGGTCACCTGCGTGGTGAGTTCGAGACGGTCGAGACCGTCACCGCCGTCGGTCATGGCCACGTCCTTCCCACCAATCGTCCAGCGGGCGGGGAGTGCGACATCGACGAGTTCGCTGGGGCGACCCCAGAACACCGCGTTCCACGCGCGGGTGTAGTACGCGATGGTCAGAATCGCACCGGCGAGGGCGACAGCGAGAGCGAGCGCAGCACCCGCACCACCAGCAGCGAGCGACTCCGCACCCGCCTGGAAGACGAGGTACTTTCCGAAGAAGCCGGACAGCGGCGGGACGCCGATGAGCGTCAGCGACCCGAGGAAGAACCCGGCCGCGAGGACGGGTGCCCGGTCGGCGAGACCGCCGAGGTCAGAGAGTCGGTCGCTTCCGACGACATCCTGAATCGTTCCGCTGGCGAGGAACAGCAGGCTCTTGGCGAGACCGTGGTTGAACGCGTAGACCAGTGCGGCGGCGACGCCGAGGACCTGAATCGCCTCGGTCGGAGCCGTCGCCGCAATCGCCAGCGGGAGGACGATGAAGCCGACCTGACTGATAGACGAGTACGCGAGGATACCGTCGATGTCGTCGCGGCCGACCGCACCGATACCGCCGAGGAAGATACTGGCCGTCGCCATGACGAACAGCACCGGGCCGAAGAAGCCCAGCACAGAGTCCCCGGTGATGCCGAGGAACGCGAGGTCGAACGACCCCGCGGCGAAGATAGTGAAGATGAGTCGGATGATGGCGTAGACGCCGACCTTCTTGACGACGCCGGCGAGCATCGCGGTTACCGGCGAGGGCGCGGCGCGGTAGGCCGCGGGCACCCAGAACTGGAACGGTGCGAGACCGGCCTTCAGCGCGAAGACCGAAAACAGCACCGCGGAAAGGCCGAGGACCGGAAGCACGGCGACGTCGTGTGGGTCTGGATTCGCCAGTAGCTGCGCCATGTGGGCCATGTTGAGCGTCCCCGTCGTGCTGTAGAGGCCGCCGATGGCGATGAGCATCACGGCGCTCCCGACGAGGTTGAGGACGACGTAGTTGAGCGCCGCCCGCGTGTGCTCGCGCCCGGAGTAGAACAACACGAGGATGTAACTCGACATGAGCATCACCTCGAACCAGACGAACAGGTTGAAGATGTCGCCGGTGAGGAACGACCCCGTCACGCCGACCATCATGAAGTGGTACAGCGGGTGGTAGCTGAGTCGCTGGCCGAATGCGCCGACCGACGCCACCGAGTACGCGAGCGCGACGAGCGAGACGATTGCGGACAGCGCCAGCATGAATGCCGACAGACCGTCGGCGACGAGCGTGATGCCGAACGGCGCGGTCCAGTTGCCCACCTGATAAACGAGGATGTCGGGCGTGCTCCCGAGCGGGAGCAGCACGGCATCAAACAGCGCCCCCACGGCCACGAGGTAGCCGATGGCACCGAGGACGCTGACGGTGCGCTGGAGAATGTCGCTCGGGCGCGTGAGCAGCGTCAAGATGGCTGTCACGAGCGCCACGAGAAGCGGTGCGATGACGAGTGTGCTCATCTGCTACCACCCAGTTCGTACATGTCGATAGTTCCGTGTTCTTCGTACACGCGATAGGTCAGCACGAGGGCGAGCGCCGTCGTCCCGAACCCGATGACGATGGCGGTGAGGACCAGCGCCTGAACGAGCGGGTCCGTGGTCTCGGCACCGCCGCCGTGTCCGGAGAGGATGGGCGCGAGGTGTTCGAACCCACCCATGGTGACGAGGTAGACGTTCGCCGACTGGCTGATGATGCTGATTCCCCAGACGACGCGAACCACGTCGCGTCGGAGGACGAGGTAGGTCCCGATGGTAAAGAGGACGCCGAGCACGCCCGCGAGGACGACCTGCGTCATTCGTCACCCACCTCCCCGACGATGGTGAGGAGCCCACCGACGACGGCGAAGAAGACGCCGATGTCGAAGGCGAACGCGCTCGCGACTTCGAGTTCGCCGTAGATGGGCAGGTGCTCGACGAAGAGCACGCCCTGCGTGAGGAACGGCGCACCGAACGCGAGCGGTGCGAGACTCGAAGCCACCGCGATGGCGAGGCCGAGTGCCGCCATCCAGCGGTAGGTCTCGACGAGTCGGTGTTGTTCCGACCCGTCGGCAGGAAGGTCGAGAATTTCACGCTGGACGAAGTCGAGACCGAAGATGACGTACACCAGCGCGAACGCCGCGACTGCGAGGACGGCACCGATGAAGCCGCCGCCGGGCAGATTGTGCCCGCGGAAGAGCAGTGCGATTGCCGTCACAAGGATGAGCGGGACGACGATTCGTGCGACAGTCTGCGAGATGACCGTCGTCGGACTGCTACTTGACTGGCTCATCGGGTCTCACCCTGGCCACGCATTCGAATCAACGTCAAGATGGCGAGCGACGCCATCACGACGACCGAAATCTCACCCATCGTATCGAACCCGCGGAAGTCGACGAGGATGACGTTGACGATGTTCGACCCGCCGCCGTAGTCGGCGAAGAACGCCCCGTGTTCGGCGGGAACGCCAGCACGGTCGATGAGGAACTGTTTCAGGCTCCCGTCGGGGTTCGCGTCCGTCGCCACGAGGACGGTGAAAAACACCGTCGCGCCGACGGCCACCGAGAGGACGCTGTCGCGGATGAAGACGAACCGGTCGGGTGCGTCGCCGTAGAACGCCGGGAGGCGGTCCAAGACGAGCAGGAAGATGACCAACACGAGCGTCTCGACGACGAGTTGCGTCAGCGCCAGGTCGGGCGCGTCCGCGAGGATGTAGAATATCGCCACCATGAAGCCCACGATAGAGAGCGTGAGCACACCCGCGACGTGCGACGGGGCGATATCGACAGCGAACGCACCGACGAGCGCGACGAGCAGGACGAGGATAATCGGGGCCGACAGACCGATGCCGTCGATAGCTGGCATCTGGACGCCTGCGGTCGCGTAGCCACCGAGCGCGAGGGCGACGAAGCCGAACAGGCCCCACGTCGCGTACGTCCGAAGGAGTCCCGTCTGAATCTTCGGCATGACGGCGACGCTTGTGGTCGTCAACCCTTCGACGAAGTTGTCGTACCACCAATTGGCGCGGACAGGACCGCTGAGGATGGCGTTGATACCGTCGTGAAGGGTGTCGTAGAACGGGAACAGCACCGCACCGACGACGATAGTGATGATACTCATGATGACGTACGGCGTCAGTTTCGTCGGGAAGTGGACGGAGAACGAGTGCGCCTCTCCAGGCACGACGCTGCCGTACACTTCGCCGACGAGTCCCTCGATGAAGAGGTTCGGCTGTGCCGAGATTGCGAGCACGAGCGCGCCGAGAATCGCCGGCGGGACGAGCATCGCAATCGGCGGGCGGTGGACGTGGCCCAGTCCGTCGGGTTCGTCGCCGAAGAACAGCGAGGCGAACTTGATGGAGTAGAGGAACGTGAAGACGCTCCCGAACACCGCGATGACCGGGAAGGCCCACGCGACGCCACCCATGTGGTCGGCGGCGTGGTAGGTCGCCTCGAACAGCAGTTCCTTCGAGTAGAAGCCGTTGAACGGCGGGAAGCCAGCCATCGACAGCGAGGCGACGACGGCGATGACGGCCGTGATGGGCAGGTGTTTTCGAAGGCCGCCCAACCGGGTGATGTCGCGGGTGCCAGCCTCGTGCGCGATGATACCGGCGACCAGGAACAGCGCCGCCTTGAAACTCGCGTGGTTCAGGATGTGGAACGCACCGGCCTCGGCACCGAAGCTATTGGCGAAGCCGAAGCCCGCGGTGATGAGCCCGAGGTGGGACGCCGTAGAGTACGCGAGCAGTTCCTTGATGTCGGTCGCAGCGACGGCGAGGATGGCCGCGACGGTCATCGTCAACAGACCGAGTACGGCGAATATGAGCGTCCAGTCGCCGAGGACCGCCGCCTCCTTGGGGAGGAAAAGCGGACGGAAGCGCCCGACGAGATAGACGCCAGCTTTGACCATCGTCGCGGAGTGGAGGAACGCCGACACGGGCGTCGGTGCCTCCATCGCGTTCGGAAGCCACACGTGGAACGGAACCTGTGCGGACTTCGTGGCCGCGCCGAGGCCGATGAGAACGAGCACGGGGACGAGCAGACCGGAGGCCGAAAGCGCCTCGCGGACTGCGTCTGCGTGCTCGACGAGTAGTGGGATGCTGAACGTCGTCCCCTCGATGGCCGGAACATGACCGGATGCCCAGACGAGGAGCAAGAAGCCGACCAGCATGAACAGACCACCGGAGACGGTGATGAGCATCGACTTTCTGGCGGCGTACTGGGAAGACTCCTCGCCGGTGTAGTGGCCGATGAGGATGAACGACGAGAGACTCGTCAGTTCCCAGAAGACGAACAGGGCGACGAGGTCGGCTGCGAGGGCCACCCCGAGCATCGACCCCATGAACGCCAGCAGTGTCGCATAGTATTTCGCCTGGCCCGGTTCGCCGTGCATGTATCCTCCCGAGTAGGTGAGGATAAGCACGCCAACACCGCTGGCGAGAAAGGAGATGAGTAGCGCTAACCCATCGACGTTGAACGCCAGCGAGATTCCGAGCGAGGGAATCCACTCAACCGAGACGGTTCCATGCGCCCCCGCGAGATATTGGTCCGTCACGAGGCCGAGTGTGACCAGCGCGACGGCAGCCGCGAAATACGCTGTGCGCTCCCCCAGAAGCCGATAAACGGCAGGGGTGAACGCAGCAGCGAGAAACGGCAGGAAGACGACGGCGAGGACGACTTCCGGTGTGGGTTGCACGGGGGAAATTGTGGGTAGCGCAGACTTAGGTGTTATCAAACCCAGTGGCAACCGGCCGTCGTTCAGCACCGAATTGGACGTTTGTAAAGAAATACTCCGTGCTCCACGAAAGTTGGATGAGGGTGATATTTATATCCTTGGGACACTATTACCATGCTAGAGTACGACTCGCGCACAGGGTGTGATACGAACTCGAGATTGGGCGTCTACGAGTCACCCGAACGCGGCCGTGCTCGGGAGCCATGTATGCAGTGACCGAACGGTTCGAAGAGAGCCGTTGCTCTACTGGTGGTGGTACCTGGCTCTGGAAGCATCGAACCAACCCCTTCGGCCATGGTGGTGGAATGGGGGTTGCGTGTCATCCAATGGGTTGTTGCAATCGCCGCGTCCCTCCCGTTTCGGCCCTCCGAACTTGGAGTAGCGTTCCGCACGTACCTCATCGGAACGTCCCAGTCCGGAGGGTCTAGGGGCGTAACTACTTTATAGACACTCTCGGAGAAATGAATCACGATGGACGGATGCGTGTCGAGCGACGAACTCCTCGACATTCTCGGGGACGCTGAGGGGAGAGCGCTCCTCGTTGCACTCCGACGTGAATCTCAATCTGCGAAGGAACTCGCGGAAACCACCAATCTCTCGTTGCCGACTGTGTACCGACGCCTCGACAGACTCAGCACGTACGGACTCATTGACTCGACGACCGAGGTGGAAGCAGACGGCACGCACTATCGCCGGTATGAGTGTTTGTTCGACGAGACGGTCATCACGCTCACTTCCGAGGGATTCTTTGCCGAACTCTCGTCCGACGAGGAGGTTCTCAGCCCGGTGGAACCAGACGGGACGAGTCCTGACTGAGTGAGCAACAAACAGATTGAGTTGCGGGTGGGATTCGTCTCAGACATGATATTCTAAAATCACGTTTGAGAGGTCTGTTCAAACGTTTGAAGCATTTAAGCCGTTTTTCAGCACGAGAAATTCCTCCTCTACATTTATACCAATAACTGACTATCAGGAATCCATGAATAGTCCAGGCGCGCGCTCCGGGCAGGGAGACGCGCAGCGTCAGGGCATGGGGGTTGAGTCATGATAATAGACCCGGCACGGATGGCATCCGTCAACGGACCGGGACCAGACAGCGAAGTCGCGATGGACGTGATTCGGGAGACAGCGAAGGGGGATGTCTCTCTTGTCGCCATCTATGGGGCGACGGCGTTCAATCTCTTCCACGTGGGGGAGTCCGTTCGCGAGTCGTTCGGAAGTAAATCTGAGCTTATTGAGCATCTGAGCGACTTGGCCGAAGAGACGCGCCGGGAGTTCATGGAGCGCGGCCTGTTCTCCGGACTCAGTCCGGTCCAAAACAGCGTCGAGTTCCAGTTCGATGAGCAAGACGGCCACGGCGTGCTGCAGGTGTACTGCGGCGGCCGTGGGATGTTACTGTTCGTGGACCCCGACGAGGACGTGCAACCCCTCGTTCGGACCGCGTCCCACCTTCTCGGCGGTATGTAGCACGACCGAGGCCTCCCCGGCCTCGGATTCGAACCGCGTGACACGAGAGTGGTATCGCTCGGGAGCGACTGCTCCACGCGGGGTGATGTAGCGTGGTGTGATGATTCTGCGAGGGTGCACGCGACTTTCTCCGAGGACGCACGCGAGTCGATACCGTCCATCGTGGGTCTGCCTACCCGTGAGACCGCGAACCGCCACATTTTATGCCGAACACCGGGAACGAGCGACATGGACCAGTTGCGTCAGTCCCTTCTCGACGCGCCGATTATCGAAAAAGGCGACTACGAATACTTCGTTCATCCCATCAGCGACGGGGTTCCGATGCTCAAGCCCGGACTGCTCCGTGAAATCGTCATTAAAATCATCCGCAAGGCGAACCTCGAAGACGTAGACAAGATTGTCACGCCCGCGGCGATGGGGATTCACATCTCCACGGCCGTGTCGCTCATGACGGATATTCCGCTCGTCGTCATCCGAAAGCGAGAGTACGGTCTCGACGGTGAGGTTTCGCTCCACCAGCAGACCGGGTACTCCGAGGGCGACATGTTCATCAACGATGTCAACGAGGGCGACCGCGTCCTCGTCCTCGACGACGTGCTCTCGACGGGTGGCACGATGAAGGCCGTCCTCGACGCGCTCGACCACATCGGCGCGGATGTCGTCGACACCGTTGCTATCATCAAGAAGGCCGGCTCGAACGAACTCGACGACTCCGAACACCACGTCAAGACGCTCATCAACGTGACCGTCGAAGACGGCGAAGTTATCATCGTCGACGAACACGGCGACGACTGAAGACCGCTTTTTTCCACCACTTTGTTGTTATGGATAATAGACACATCTCAGATTGAGACATCGTCATCTCGGTTGAAACTAGTTCACAACTTTCTCGACCCCGATTAAATAGTTTATTCGTTTTCGAAGACGGCTCCGGGGTATCAGTGTCATACCATAAATAATCGAAGGTTATTTACATTATTGACTGTCAGAGATGATATGGCATCACGTAACAATGTCAGATTCGATAGACGGTCACTCCTTCGGACAATTGGTGCAGGCGGGCTCGTAGGCCTCGCTGGATGTACTGGTGATGGGGGTGAGAACGCGACGACCACCGGTGACGGCGATGGCGGTGGAGGTGACGATTCTACCTCGACGCCCGCCCAAGACCTCGGTGACACGCTCGTTGGTCCCGACGGCGAGCAGGTCACGCTGAGCATGGTCTACAGCACGGGCAGCGAGACGACCAAGACCATCGCTCAGTTCATGAAACAGGAGTACGGGAAGATGGGTATCGGCGTCGAGTTGACGGGTGTCCCGTTCAACACGATGCTGTCGAAGTACGCCCAGAACACGTACAAGCCGGACGACAGCGAGGAGCGTTCTTCGTTCAACGCGGGGCCGCGTGACGAAGCAACGAGCCAAGAGCAGTGGGACCTCATGCTCGGCATCGGCTTCAACTCGTATCCCCGAACGCCGACCGCGATTCGACCTTTCTGGACGAGCGAGAAGAAACGAAAGCAGTCCACGGTCAACTTCTACGGCTACCGCCCGAGCGAGGACATCGCGGGCATGCTCGACGAAGCGTCCCAAGAGACTGACGAGGCAAAGCGTCAGGAACTCCTCGCAAACGTCTTCGGCGTTCTCAGTCACGACCAGCCGGTGAATTTCTACGAGTTCTCTGTGGACCTCAACGGCTTCCAGAAGGGCATCAACGGCATCGACGCCGGTCCAAGTATCGGGTACAACGCTCAGCAGTTCTTCCGTGGCGAGTCGGGTAGCACGCCATCGGTCGCGGACGCGTACAGCGTCGGTGCGGGGACGGATGCAAAGACGCTCAACCCGATTCGCATCAACGACACGTCGTCGAGCAACCGCCTCTCGCTGACGCTCGACGGAGCATACTCGCTGGATAACGACGACAACGTCGTTCCGCGGTGGGTCGAGTCCATCGACACCGACGACAAGCAGAACTACGAGTTCACCCTCCGCGACAACCTCCAGTGGGGCGGCGACTACGGCCAGATGACGGCCGACGACTGGGTCTACTACATCAAGGAGGTCCATCAGGCCGAGGACAACTGGGCGGGCGACGTGAACCAGTCCGACTGGTTCCGCGGCGAGGAGCCAATCCCGGTCGAGAAGACGGGCAAACTGAGCTTCGAAATCCAACTTCCCGAGGTCGACCCGGCGTTCGTCAAGAAGCCCATCATGTGGGGGGCGATGTGCCTGCCGAAGGGTCTCGTCGAGAAATACCGCGACATGGACGACGGCGGCAACAAACTCAACCAGTCGACGGAGATTCAGGAGATTACCTACTCCGGCAACCTCGGTCCGTACACCTTCGAACGCTGGGACCGCGAGTCGGTGTTCGTGGCGAAGCGCAACGAGAACTACTACCTCCGCGAAGTCGAAGGCTACGACGGCACGCCGTACTTCGAACAGAAGAAGTACCAGGTGTTCGGCGAACAGTCGACCCGGCTGTCGGCGTTCGAGACTGGCGAAGTCAGCTACACTGGTATCCCCTCCTCGAAGGCGAAGAAGTTCGAAGACCTCTCGTCGACGAAGGTCATCCAGACGCCGAACGCGTTCTGTTCCATCCTCGCGTACAACCAGCGCGCAAACGGCTGGGACCAACTGCGTACCCGCGAAATCCGCAAGGCGCTCTCGATGGGTGTGAACAAGCAGACCATCGTCGAGAACATCGACCGCGGCTACGCCAAGGTCGCCCACACGCACCAGCCCGAGTACTCCGACTGGTTCGACGACTCGAAGGTCGAAAAGACCGGCGTGGGCGAACACTACGGCACCGCGAACGCCAAACAGATGCTCGCCGACAACCTGTCGGGCGACTACACCTTCGAGTGAATCTGGAGGGTCCCCGATGAGTATGCACTGGTACGTCGCCCGCCGTGTCGCGTGGGCAGTGGTTGCGACGTATCTTATCTTGAGTATCACCTTCGGCCTCCTCGCCGTCGCACCCGGTGACGGCCAGACGGCCTTCGCGTTCAAAGCCGCCACCCAAGGTGGCGACGTCGACGAGGCACAGGAGACGTTCGACGAGATAACTGGCCGCGACGAACCGCTATTGACCCGGTACAAGAACTACATGGTGAACATGGCGACCCTCAACTGGGGGTGGTCGTTCACCCGGAACCAACCGGTGTTAGACGCCATCGCCCAAGCGTACCCCTACTCGTTGATGTACGCCGTTCCAGCGACGCTCATTTCTATCGTGGCCGGGTACGCTATCGGTCTGTACTCGGCGACCCACCAGTACACGCTGACCGATTACTTCGGGACGTTCACGGCCTTCTTCGGCATCAGCATCCCGAACTTCTGGTTCGGTATCATGCTGATACTGGTGTTCGCCGTGGACTTGGGGTGGTTGCCCAGTTACTACCAGACAGGACGTGGGGTATGGACGGTTGCAAACGCCAAGCAACTCATCTTGCCAATCATCGTCCTCTCGACTGGAGCCATCGCGGGCAACATGCGCTACTCTCGCGCTGAGGCGCTGGAGTACGTCCACGCCGACTTCGTAAAGACGGCGCGGGCGAAGGGTGCGGACGACTGGCGCGTCCTCATCCGGCACATCTTCAGACCGGCGCTCGTCCCGCTTATGACCATCCTCGTCGCCGACATCCTCGGCCTGCTCTTCGCCGGGGCGTACATCACGGAGGTGGTCTTCCAGATTCCCGG
Source organism: Haloferax sp. S1W (assembly GCF_044593955.1). Classification (GTDB taxonomy): domain Archaea; phylum Halobacteriota; class Halobacteria; order Halobacteriales; family Haloferacaceae; genus Haloferax. The sequence goes on along the minus strand of NZ_CP172595.1, from coordinate 1,421,895 downwards.
TCTCGGGTTGTTGAGTTACAAAGCTATCATCCAACAGGACACGGCGCTCGTCATGGCGACGACGCTCATCCCGGTGTTCATCGCAATCATCGGAAATCTCGTACAGGACATCGCCTACACCGTGTTGGACCCGCGAATCAGCTACGGTGATCGATAATGGCGGCCGATACGCGCTCCGATACGGCCGCAACCGACCGCTTCGAGGACGTCGACTGGGACGAAATCGGCGGGCTCGGCTTCACGCGCCGAACGCTGGCACTCGGTACCTCCGCGCTGGCCTACGTCGTCGCAGTCGCCTACGACGTGTTCCTCACCGAATCGGCGCTCCTCTCGGGGACGAACTGGCTGTTCCTCCTCACGCTCCTCGCAGGCGTCTTCTTCGTGGCGTGGCCGCTCGCCGATAACCGCCGCCTGACGGCGTACTACTGGCGGCGATTCAAGAAGAACCGCGCCGCGGTCATCAGCGCCATCTACCTCCTCGTGGTCTTCGTCCTCGGGACGTTCGGCCCGATGCTCATCGCGAAACCCGAGTTGAACGTCCTCGCGGCGTACCAACCGCCGGTGTTCCTCACCGTCGACTCCAGCGTCCCCACGAGTTGTGTGGGACAGGTCGTAGATGGGATGTGTCACGGGTCGTGGAAGTACCCGCTCGGGACGACGAGCGACGGGAAAGGCATCGCCAGACTCGTCGTCTTCGGCATGCGCGTGAGCATGCAGGTCGGTCTCATCACCATGCTTATCGTCATCAGCATCGGAACCGTCGTCGGCACGTCGGCGGCGTACTTCTCCGGCCTCGTCGACGAAGTGCTGATGCGCTACGTCGACATCCAGCAGACGTTCCCGACGTTCTTCCTGTTCCTCATCGTGACCTACCTGTTCAAGCCGAGTCTGTTCTTGCTCATCACGATTTTCGGCTTCCTCGGATGGGGCGGCATCGGGCGACTAGTGCGCTCCGAGGCGCTCCAGCGGCGCGAAGAGTCGTACATTCAGGCCGCCGAAAACGCCGGTGCCTCGGACGGATGGATAATCCGCCGACACCTGATGCCGAACGTCTCGAACACGGTCATCACGGCCGCGACGCTTCTCATCCCGTCGTTCATCCTGTTCGAAGCGACGTTCGCGTTCCTCGGGTTGACCGACCCCTCGACGCCGTCGTGGGGGCAGGTCATCTCCTCGGGTCGCGGCGACCTCGACAGCGCCTGGTGGATTGCGACCATCCCCGGCGTGTTCCTGTTCTTCACGGTGCTGGCGTTCAACTTCGTCGGCGACGCGTTACGTGACGCGCTGGACCCACGTTCGGAGGGAGACGCATGACCGACCCGCTTCTCTCCGTCCGCGACCTGCGCGTCCAGTTCAACACCAACGAAGGAACCGTTCGCGCCGTCGACGGCGTCTCGTTCGATGTCGCTCGCGGTGAGACGGTCTGTGTCGTCGGCGAGTCCGGTTCAGGGAAGACTGTCGCCTGTGAGTCTATCACGAAACTCATCCCGATGCCACCGGGCGAGATTTCCGGCGGTGAGATTCTGTTCGACGGCGAGGACCTCACCGAGGCCTCCGAAAACCGCCTCAAAGACATCCGCGGCGGACGAATCGCCCACGTCTTCCAGAACCCGCAGGGTGCGCTCAATCCGGTCTATCCGGTCGGGGCACAAATCGTCGAAGCGGTTCGACTCCACCGAGACGTGTCGAAGGAGGCGGCGCGTGACCGCGCCATCGACCTGCTCGACCGTGTCGGCATCCCGGAGGCAACAACTCGTGTCGACGACTACCCCCACGAGTTCTCCGGCGGCATGAAACAGCGCGTGGTCATCGCCATGGCGCTGGCGGCCGACCCGGACCTCCTCATCGCCGACGAACCGACCACCGCGCTGGATGTGACCATTCAGGCGCAGATTCTCCGACTCCTCCGCGACCTGCAAGAGGAGTTCGGGATGAGTATCGTCTTCGTCACTCACGACCTCGGCGTCGTCGCCGAAATCGCCGACCGAGTCGTCGTCATGTACTCGGGGAAGGTGATGGAGACGGGTCCCGTCTACGAGGTGTTCGAACAACCGTCGCACCCCTACACGAAGGCGCTTCTCGGGTGTCTCCCTGGACAGGGGCAGTCGATGAAACCCATCGGTGGCACGCTTCCCGACCCGAAGGACCCACCCGCAGGGTGTCGATTCCACCCGCGGTGTCCGCACGCGACGGCTGATTGCCGCGCAGGCGACCATCCGCAACTGCTCGAAGTGGGCAGTCAACACGAGGCCGCATGCGTGTACTATGGACCGGGGTACGATGCGTCGGTCATTCGTGGCGACGCCGTCTCCGAATCGACCGTGACGGACGGCGGAGACGAGTTTGCCGACTCCGACGCTGCCGCGGACGAATCGGGAGGTGACGACCGATGAGTTCCGACCCGCTGCTGTCGGTTCGCGGACTCAAGAAGCACTACCCGATTACGAAGGGTGTGTTGAAGAAGGAAGTCGGCCGGGTGAAAGCGGTCGACGGCATCTCGTTCGATGTCGAACCGGGCGAGACGCTGGGCATCGTCGGTGAATCCGGCTGTGGGAAATCTACGGCTGCAACGTCGCTCCTCCGGTTGGAAGAGCCGACGGACGGCAACATCGTCTTCGACGGCGAGGACATCACCGACTTCGACGACACCCGACTGAAGGCGTTCCGCCGACGGGCACAGATGATGTTCCAGGACCCATCGTCGAGTTTCGACCCGCGAATGAGCGTCGGCGAATCGGTCGCCGAACCGCTCGCCATCCACGGGATGCGCGACCGGAGTCGCCGTCGCCGAATCGTCGAGAACTTGTTAGAGCGCGTCGGCCTGTCAGCGACTGCCTTCGACCGCTATCCGCACGAGTTCTCCGGCGGCCAGAAACAGCGCATCGCGCTCGCGCGGGCGTTGGTCCTTAATCCGGACCTCATCGTCGCCGACGAACCCGTCTCCGCGCTGGACGTGTCTATTCAGGCGGAGATTATCTCGCTGATGCGCGAACTCCAAGACGAGTTCGACCTCGCCATCGTGTTCATCAGCCACGACCTCGGCGTCGTCCGCGAGGTGTGTGACCGCGTCGCCGTGATGTACCTCGGTGAAATCGTCGAGGTTGCGGACACGAAGACGCTCTTCGACGACCCACAACATCCGTACACGCGCGCACTTCTCTCGTCGATTCCGACGCCGGACCCCTCTCGACGGAACGAGCAAATCGAACTCACCGGCGACGTGCCGAGTCCGTCGAACCCGCCGTCCGGGTGTCGGTTCCACACGCGCTGTCCCGAGGTCATCCCGCCCGCGGAGTTCGACCTCGAACAGACCGAGTGGCGGCACGTCCTCGACTTCCGACTCCGCGTCGACGGTGGTCTCGATGTCGACGACGTTCGGGCGTTCCTCGTCGCCGAGGGCGTTGCGAACGAGCCCGAAGCGGTCCCGGACGATGCCGTCCAGAAAGAGCTTCGCCGCGAGTTCGACATTCCGGAGACGCTCTCGGACCCGACGGCCGAGGAAATCCTCACGAAGGGCATCTCTGAACTCGTCGAGGGCGACCACGAACAGGCCGCTCAGACGCTCGACGAAGCGTTCACCACCGTCTGTGAGCACGATTCGCCGACCCTCGAAACGGCAGGCAACGGTGCGACCGCCGCTTGCCATCTCGTCGACGAAGGTGTGACCATCGAACCGCCCGCGAGCGACGATTAAGTAGCGAGTCGCGACGACTCGGCGGGAACCCACACCGGGTTTCCGCCTTCCCGCTTCCTTTTTACCGTCAGTTCATACCCCGCGTCGATGACATCCGCACTCTTCATCGTGAGCGAACATGGCTACTGGGGCGAGGAGTGTATCGAGCCACTCACCACCCTGACCGACGCGGGCGTCGATATCACCGTCGCCACACCGACTGGAGGCGTTCCGGTGGTCGACGAGCGCTCTATCGACCCGGAAAGCGTCGGCGAGGAACTCGCCGAGCACGTCCGCGACGTACACGAGAACGACGAACGACTGCAGAACCCCGACCCGCTCGCGGCGGTTGACGCCCACGAATACGACGCCGTCGTCTTCCCCGGCGGCCACGGAACCGTCTGGGACGTAAACCAAGACCGACACGCCCGGCAGGCCCTCTTGCAGGGCGTCGCCGGAGACGAGAGCAAGGCGCTCGTCGTCTGCCACGCAGCCGGTATTCTGGCGTTCACTCGCGAGGCCGACGGTTCGCACCTCGTCGATGGACGCGCAGTCACTGGCTTCCCGAACGAGTGGGAAGCAGACATCGTCGACGACGATGACCTGCTGCCCGACGGTCGCAAGCTTCCGTACTGGGTCGAAGACGAGGTGAAAGCCGCTGGCGGCGATTGGGACGCCGAACTCGACAGCGAGACGAGTGTCACCGTCGACGGCGACCTGATTACTGCTCGTGGCCCCGGTTCGTCCGCGGAAGCGGCGCAGACGCTCTTGGACGAGTTGGACGTCGCATAGGCGGGAGACGGAGCGCGACCGAGACGCGCTACTCGATTTTGAACACGGCTTCTTCGATACCTTCGCTCCGACACTCCGGACACCGCGAGGGGTAGTTCACTGGGTCGTCGAAGGCGCTGAACCCGCAGTTCCGGCACTCCGGCGGGGCGACGAGAAACTGCTCGTCGTCGTCGCTGTGAATCGACCGAGCGACGTGCTGGAGGTGCCCGTAGACGGACGAGGCGGGCACGCCGACCGTGGTCGAAAGCTCGGAGGCGGTTGCGGGGTTAGAACGGAGGACATCGGCGATTCGCTGGCGGGTCGTCGCGGAAGACTCCCGGTCGGTCATATCGACACATTGGGAGGCAACGGGAAAATCCCTTCTGGCGTTTCGGGGAGTGTATTGTCAGCAAAATAGAGAGGATGCAAAAAGGCCTTGAACTCGTGGTGGGACTTCAACAGTATGAAAGCAGTCGTCCTTGCAGGTGGGTACGCGACGCGTCTTTGGCCAATCACGAAACACCGCCCAAAGATGTTCTTACCGGTGGGCGAGGACACCGTCATCGACACCATCTTCGAGGATCTCGAAGCCGACGAGAGGGTGTCTGAGGTATTCGTCAGTACGAACGAGCGCTTCGCAGACGCGTTCGAAGACTACCTCGCGGAGTCACCGTTCGATAAGCCGACGCTCTCGGTCGAAGACACGAGCGCCGAAGACGAGAAGTTCGGGGTGGTGGGAGCCCTCGCACAACTCATCGACCGCGAGAACGTCGAAGAAGACCTCGTCGTCATCGCCGGTGACAACCTCATCAGTTTCGACGTGGGCGACTTCGTCGACTTCTTCTACGAGAAGAATTCGCCCTGTCTCGCCGCCTACGACGTAGAGAGCCGCGAACGCGCGAAATCCTACGGCCTCGTCCAACTCGACGGTGACCGCGTCGTCGACTTCCAGGAGAAACCCGAGGACCCGAAGAGTACGCTGGTCTCTATCGCGTGCTACGCCATCCCGGCGGCCGACCTGCCGAAGTTCGAGGAGTACCTCGCGGGTGACAACAACCCAGACGAACCCGGGTGGTTCATGCAGTGGCTTCAGCAGAAAGGCGATGTCTTCGCGTACACCTTCGACGGCGCGTGGTTCGACATCGGAACGCCCCAGAGCTATCTCGACGCGGTTGCGTGGTACCTCGGCGGCGAGAACTACGTCGACGATTCCGCCACGGTCGAAAACTCCACGCTCGGAACCAACGTCCACGTCATGGCCGGCGCAGTCGTGGAAAACTCCCACCTGGAAGAAACGGTCGTCTTCCCCGGTGCGGTCATCCGTGACGCCGAACTCAAAGGCTCTATCGTCGACGAGGAGACCCGAATCGAGAACCTCGACCTCTCGAATGCGCTCATCGGCGCACACTCGCAGTTGACGAACGGCCACGGGCAGTAAGCACTCGTCGCACCGATTTCGTCCCTTTATTTTCGTACCCGTGAGTTGCGACGCTTTCCGGACACCGAACAAGACGTGGTCGAACGGCCTCTCAGCCGAGGGACGCGTCAGTAATGTCGAGGTGGCCCCGCGTCCGCTCCCACACCGTCTCGTATTCGAGTTCGATTGGCCGGTCCATGTGCGGCCCGTCGGTGACGAACGTCTCGAACTCGCCGCCTTCGCCGAGGATGTGGACGCCGTAGTCGTCGTTGAGTTCGGCGAGTTCGTCGAGCGCCGCCGCGTCGAGGGTTCGGCCGAGCCACGACTCGTCGAGGCCGTGGGCGGCGACCTGAATCAGCGTGATTTCGAAGCCCGCATCGAGCATCGCGTGGCCGAGGTCCCACGGGTCTTCCTGCCAGAGTGGGGCGAAGAGGTCGATTTCGAGACGGTCGCACATTCCCTGGATGCGGTTCGTCTGGAACTCGCTCTCGATAGCGCCCGCGGTGACGCCCGCAACGTCGAGTTCCGACTGAAGGTCCGAGACGGCCGCTTCGAGGGGTTCGAGTTCCGCATCACCTTGTGCGCCGGAGTCCTCGGCGGCGGACGCATCGAGGTCGCCGGGGTGGACGTTCACCTGTTCGATACCGATGCTCTCGGCCGCGAGGGCGGTGAGGTCCGTCGCGGGGACGTGGTACATGTACGAGTCGTCGCTGGGGTGGACGGTCAGAAGACGGGAGACGTTCAGTCCCTCTTCGAGCGCGCGATAAAGCGCCCACGAGGAGTCCTTCCCGCCGGAGAAGAGGCTGACCCACTCGGATGCCATGGGGGCGATAGCGGGTTAGGGGAGATAGGCGCTACGGTGTGGAGTTTCGGCTTACTCGGGGACGCGCGGCGCAATCGCGATATATCGCTCACTCGCGGGCGGCCCCCAGAGAAGTCAGTCGATTCGACCGGCCCAGTAGCAGAGCCCAACCCCGGTGAAAAGAAGGGTAATTCGAACCATGAACATCGCGCCATTCATGTTCTCACGGTCTGTGGCCACATAGTCTCGGTAGTACGAGCCGTCGTACGAGACGACGGCGTCGGTACGTTTCCAGAATTCGGTCCCGATGAGCGGACGACTCGTTCGAACTGTCCCTTCTCGAACGATTCGCTGAACACCTCGCGGTAAATCGCTCGCCGGTGTCGACGCGAGTTTGAGCGCCGTGGCGTTCGAGACTGGAGTGAGTGCAACACGGACTGTGTCGTTCTCGTAGTGCGTGGCGTTCGGTCGGTAGAACGCGTGGTCGTTGTTCGGAAACACGACGAGTGTTTTCTCTCTGTCGAACGCGTTCGCACCCGAGTAGGTCGACTCCGAGACGACCCGCGGACCGTCGTCTCGGACGGTTGGCGCGAGCGTACAGGACCCGGCGCACATGGCGGTCTTCTCGGGCCAACTCAACCACCCGTCGAGTCCTGCAGTAGTTGGTTCGATGGGTTCGACGGTGTACTCGTAGGTCCAAAAGACGGACCCAAGCGGCGCGAATACGACCGCGAAGAGTACTGCGGTTCCGAGCGAGAGGAGAATGAGGCGTTGCTGTGGAGGGTCAAGAGAGGGCACAGGTGTGCCTCGTGAGCGAGTTCATGTATTTCTTTCTACATGTATCCCAAGTCCCGAAGCCGCTCCATCAGATTCTCTTTGTCCTGCGCTCTGCCCTCACGTTCCTTGCTCGCACCGAGGTCCTGCACCCACGCCGGGCGGTCGTCGGTCTTCGCCGACCCGGATTCGGTGCCGAGCGAGCGGTAGCCCTCGAAGTACTTCGGCGAGACAGGAAGGTCCGACGGAGCGATGCCCGCCGGGAGGTCATCGGACGTTTCGGGGACGTGGCCTGCCGGATAGCCCTCGATGGAGTCGGGGACGATGTAGTTCCAGAACGCCGCCCACACGTCGGCCTCCTCGAACTGGAGAATCGGGTGGACGCGGTCGTGCGGCGGGTACTTCTCGGACTCGTGGCGGGGGCTGAAGAACGTCTCGTCGGCGCGGGCCTCCTGTTCGTCCCAGCGGACGCCCGAGAAGATACCGTCGAACCCGTGGTCGGAAATCACGTCGTTGAGTGCGACGGTCTTCAAGAGGTGGTTGCCTTCGAAGGTGTCGGCGTCGAGGACGAGCGTGTCTCCCTCGTAGCCGAGGCGGTCGAGTTCGCGTCGGGTCTCCGCGCTCAGGTCCGACAGCGCGAGTCCGTCGCCCGGTTCGGCATCGAGGCGGGCGATGTCCTCGTTGCGGGCGACGACGAGGTCGAGGTTCCACTTCTCGGTCCACTCGTGGACGAACGCCTCCGTCTCGTCGAAGTGTTCGAAGTGGTCGATGAAGACGACCGGCGGAACGGGCACGCCCATGTCGGCGGCGACTTCACGGACCACGTAGAGGACGACAGTCGAATCCTTCCCGCCGGTCCACATGACGGCGGGTCTCTTGTACTGTTCGAGCGCCGTCGCGGTCACGGTGGCGGCTTTTTCGAGTTTGTCTTCGAGAGTCGGATAGTCGGCGGCGGTCTGCTCACGGCCGTCGGTGTAATCGAGGCTCAGGTAGTCGGGAAACGCGAGAACCATACCCTACGTATCGACGGCTGACACTATCTACTTTCCTGCGAGACAGAGTTTCGGGGACCGAGACCGATACGCTGTGCGAACGAGCGCTCAGAAAAGTCGTCCGCGAGCGCGTCAGTTGCGTGCCGACTTCACATGTAACCGAGGTCGCGCAGGCGCTCCATCAGGTCCTCTTTGTCCTGGGCGCGGCCTGCGCGCTCGGTCGTGTTCTCCATGTCCTGCAGCCACGCCGGTTCCTCGGCGGACTTGTCCGTCGAGACTTCGCTGCCGAGACTGCGGAAGCCAGCGAAGTACTTCGGCGAGACGGGAACGTCTTCCTGCGTGACGCCCTCGGGGAGGTCGGCGTCGCTTTTGGGGACGTAGCCGTCTTCGGGGTAGTTCTCGACAGTGTCCGGGACTGCGAAGTACCAGAAGGCGTCCCAGACGGCGCTCTCTTCGAACTGGAGGATGGGTTGAATGCGGTCGTGCGGCGGGTAGATGTCGGGGTCGTGACGGGGACTGAAGAACGTCTCGTCGGCGCGGGCTTCCTGTTCGTCCCAGCGGACGCCGGAGATGACGCCGTCGATATCGTACTCTTCGAGGGTGTCGTTGAGCGCGACGGTCTTCAAGAGGTGGTTGCCGACGTAGGTGTCGAGGAGGAACGGGAAGGTGTCCTCTTCGTACTCCAGAATGTTGCGGATGTGGTGCTGGTTGTGCTCGGAGAGCTCAGAGATTTCGATGTCGTCGCCGGGTTCGAGACCGTGTTCGTCGACGTATTCGCCGACGTTCTCGTTGCGCGCCCAGATGACTTCGAGGTCCCACTCGTCGGCCCAGTGCTTGACGAAGTCCATGATTTCGTCGAAGTGCTGGTAGTGGTCGATGAAGACCGTCGGGGGGACTTCGAGGTCGTAGCGCTCTGCGACTTCTTTGATGAAGTAGAGCGTAAGCGTCGAGTCCTTGCCACCGGTCCACATGACGGCGGGGTTCTCGTACTGTTCGAGACCCTGCTTCGTGACTTCGATGGCCTTTTCGATTTTGTCCTCGATGCTCGGATAATCGTCCGGCGTCTCCCCCTCACCGTCGGTGTAGTCGACGTCGAGGTGGTCTGGGAAGGCTTGTGACATGACTCGTAATTACATCTAATTACAACGCATAAATTCCTTTTGTCCGCGGAAGTGAGAGGCGAATGGTATCAAATAACAAAGAGTCGGCCGCACGCGCCGGTCGCCAGCGAAGAGACGAGAGACCGAGCGAGGTCAGGAGATGAACTTGTTGTCGCGCCAGTTGACACCGCTGTCGCTGGACGAGTTCTGTTGTGGGTTCTCGACGACTTCGACCGAGGCAGCGCGCGTCTCGCCCTCGACGATACGCGTGGCTTGCAGGTCGCCGTCGTTTTCCGTAATCGCGGTCAGCGTCCCCTTCTCCGAGAGCAGTGCAATCTCGCGGAGCACGAGGAACATCGGGTACTGAAGCGCGGTGTTTTGCAGAACGGTTTCGAGGTCACCTTTGAAACAGGCGAACTCGACGAGTTCGGATGGAATCTCCTCTTCTTCTTCTCCCCAGGCTGGCGCACCCGCACGGGGTGGCTCCTCCTCGTACACGCGGTTCTCGGTCACGCTCGCTTTCAGTTGGGCCGTCGGCGTGTACTTGCTGAGGCTATCGTCGGTGGAGACGGCCTTGATGATGAGGGTGTTGTTGCGGCGCGTGATGTCCACGTCCTCGACCTCCGGTGGAAGGTCGGGGTCGTTCTCGAAGTAGTCCATTACCTCTTCGAGTGGCAGTTCCAGCGTCGAATGGAGTCGATATACGCGGCCTGACATTGTTGGCTTCGGTATCGACGATGACCCACGGTGCGGGCACACGCGGTTTCGATACCTGTGTGTGTGTACGCGATGGAGACTTATATTGTCTCCCCTTTCGGTTTGGCGGATGACGAATCGGAAAATCCCGGTTCAGTCGGTCGATTAGTTGGTGCCGTCGAGGGTCGATTCGAGTTCGCCGCGTTCCTCGAGTTCTTCGAGAATATCGCTGCCGCCGATAAACTCTCCGTCGACGAACGTCTGCGGAATCGTCTCCCAGCCGCTGTGTTCGTTTAGTGCCTCTCGGTAGTGCGGAAGCGCCGGGAGGACATCGATAGTCTCGAACTCGTCGACGTACGTGGAGATGAGTTCGAGCGCCTTCGCGGAGTAGCCACACTGGGGCATCAGACGGTTGCCCTTCATGAACAGCACGACGTGGTTGTTTTCGATGGCTTCCTCGACGCGGGCGTCGACCTCATCGGGGTCGAAGCTCTCGGGTTGGAACGTCATGGCACCAGGTAGCGGCCCCGACGACAAATGGGTTGCGTCGTTCCGCGCGGGATTCCCGTCGAGGGAGATGGCGTGACTGCCCGCCAACGCGGGCGGTATTACTGCCTGTCGGCGCGGACGGTGTTACTGCTCGCCGACGCGGACGACGTTGATGAGCGAGTGGACGGGAACGCCATCTATCTCCTCGACGCCCTGTTTGTCCACGATGACGACGCACGCGAGCGGAACGCCACCTTCGGCGCGGATGGCCTCGATGGTCTCTTTGAGCGTCGTCCCGCTCGTGACGGTGTCATCGACGATGAAACACTCACGGCCTTCGACTGGCGCGAAGTTTCGGGAGAAGCCACCGCTGATGTCGTCTATGTCGCCTTCGTCCCACTGGTGTTTCGCCGGGGCGTACGACCCGAGCGACGTCTCCAGTTCGCGGGACACGACGGTGGCGAGAGGGACACCGGCTTTTTCGATACCGACGGTGACTTCCGCGGGACCGTCAGACTCGGTCAGCAGGTCGGCGAGCGCGCGGCCGACGTACGTGAGGCGTGCGCCGCCGCTCCCGATTGCGTTCCAGTCGACGTGGATGTCGTGGGGACCATCGGGTTCCTCGGCCGGTTCGGGTTCGGCCGCGGTGCCGCTTCGCTCGACCAACCAGCTCGCCGTCTCGCGCGAGACGTTGAGTTCGTCTGCAATCTCTCCTTTCGAGAGACCTCGGTCCGCCAGCTCGGCCGCGCTGGCGATGAGGTCGTCGACGTTCTTCATACAGTGCCGAATTCGATGGCCGTTTTTATAGTGGTGTCGTCGTCGACGAACGCCTCCTCGAAGTCCGAAAGCGGGTAGACGTCAGTGACGAGATCATCGAGGAACCACCGCGGGAGCTTCGTGAACGTGACTGTCGCGGCCTCGAAGTGGCGAACGTGGGAGTTGACGCTTCCGACGAGTGCCTTGTTGTGAAGGACCATCTCGCGGTGGAACGCTCCGGCGTCGACTTCGAACGACCAGTCGTTCGGGACGCCGAGGAGGGCGGCCACGCCGTTCGGAGCCAGCGCCTGTACCGACTGAATCGGGTGTTTCGGGAACCCGGTGGCCTCGTAGATGAAGTCCATGTGTTCGTGTGCGTCTGGAATCTCGTTGACGGGGGTCTCACGGGAATCGACGTAGGTTCCGCCGAGTTTCTCGATGATGTCGATGGTCGGGTCGGGTCGGTCGCGGCGGCCGAGACAGTAGAGCGACTCGTAGGCCTTGTCGTCAGATTTCAGCATCGCAAGCGTCAACAGACCGAGACTGCCGTTTCCGAGAACCAGCGCAGACGAGGGGTCCCAGTCGAACGCCGAGCGGGTCGCGTAGGCGTGTTCGAGCGCCTTTTCGGTGATAGAAATCGGTTCGATGAGGAACCCCAGGTCGGCCTGTGACCGGGGGATTCGAATCAGGTACTCGACGGGACTGGTGAAGTACTCGGACATAAATCCGTGCGCGCCGACGATGCCGCGTTCGACGTACGCGCCGTCGGGAGCCATGTCCGGTTGGCCCTTTTCGAAGTACTCGTTTGTTCCCGACGTGGGCGGGCGGCGGACCGTCGGAACGACGATGTCGCCTTCTTCTAACTCGGTGTCGTTGGGGTCGACGACGACGCCGACCGCCTCGTGGCCGATGACGAGGTGGTCTTCGCCCTCCGGGAATCCGCCGTGCCCTCCGGCGATGACCTCGTGGTCGGTTCCGTCGACTCCGACCCGAAGCGTTCGGACGAGAACCTCCCCGGCCTCGGGTTCCGGTCGTGGCTTGTCGATGACGACCGGTTTGTCTTTCCCGCGTTTGACGGCGATAGCTTTCATACCGCTACAAACGCACCACCCCACCAAAAGACTTATTCTATGATGAGTAAATAATTGATAGTACGGTGAGCGCCTCGCGTCGTCTTACCAGCCCATGACGCGCCGCCTCGTGCGGACCAACTGTCCAGCCCAACCGTGTCGGCGTTCACCGAATCCCGTGCCAGTACCGTTGGCGGCCGACGCCCGTGCCCAGTCGGCCACCGCCGCGGTACGTTTCTGAAGAAACCAGCCACTCCGAGAGAGCGGTCGCTCGCACCGCAGTATCGCAAAAAAGAGTTGCCTCGTTAGTTGTCGGCGTCGTCGACAAGTTCGTCGGCCAGTCCGACGTAGGTCGCAGGCGTGAGCGCCAGCAGTTCCTCGCGTGTCTCTTCTGTCACGTCGAGGTCGGAAAACAGGTCGTGGAAGTCTTCGAGGGTCACTTCGCGGCCGCGGGTGAGTTCCTTCACACGCTCGTAGGCCTGCGTATCGCCTTCGCGCCGGAGAATCGTCTGGACCGCCTCGCCGATGATAGCGGGCGTATCGTCCAGTTCTTCGCGCATCACGTGCTCGTTCGGAACGACCTTCCCGAGGCCAGCCTGCGTCTTCTTGTACCCGATGAGCGAGTGGGCGAACGCGGCCCCGATGTTGCGCTTGACGGTCGAATCCGAGAGGTCGCGCTGGAGGCGCGAGGTGGTCACGTAGTCCGCGAGGAACGTGAGGTCCGAATTCGCCTTCGAGAGGTTACCTTCGGAGTTCTCGAAGTCGATGGGGTTGACCTTGTGCGGCATGGTCGACGAGCCAGTCTCGCCTTCGACGGCCTCCTGTCCGAGGTAGCGGTCCGAGACGTAGAGCCACGCGTCGCGGTCGAGGTCGACGATGACGTTGTTGACGCCGCGGAAGGCGTCGAACAGCGCCGCGAGGTCGTCACAGGGGTTGACCTGCGTGGCGAGCGCGGTGTGTTCGAAGCCAAGTGACGAGACGAACTCGCGGGAGAAGGCGCGCCAATCCACGTCGGGATACGCAGCGACGTGGGCCGCGTAGGTCCCCGAGGCACCGGCGAGTTTGCCGGAGATGGCGTCGTTCGCGGCTTCGATACGAGCGAGCGCGCGCCCCACGCGAGAGGCGTAGACGGCCATCTCCTTGCCGAACGTCGTCGGCGTGGCCGGTTGGCCGTGGGTGCGCGCGAGCATCGGTACGTCGCGGTACTCCTGTGCGAGCGCGACGAGTTCGTCGCGAATATCGCGGAGTTCGGGAACGAGAACGTCCTCGACGGCACCTTTGACCATCAGGCGATGCGAGAGGTTGTTCACGTCCTCGGAGGTGAGGCCGAAGTGAATCCACGGATGGACCGACTCGGGCGTCTCGGTGCGGATGAAGTACTCGACGGCCTTCACGTCGTGGTTCGTCGCGGAGAATCCTTCCGCGCCTTCGACTTCGAGGCGCTTGACGAGGTCGGCGTCGTCGGCGTCGAACTCCTCGTAGAGCGCTCTGAGGTCTGCGCGCTCTGCGTCCGAAAACGACAGCGGCGTCTCGTCGAGGTCGGCCAGTGCGAGGAGATATTCGACTTCAACGTGCACACGGGCACGCATAAGCGCGGCCTCGCTCACGTGCGGTGCCAGTGGTGCAGTTCGGGAGGCGTAGCGCCCGTCGAGCGGCGACACCGCATACAGCGGGTCGTTCCGGTCGGCGTCGGTCATGGTTGACTCGTCTCGGTGCGGGGGTTAAACGGTGGTGGTTCGACTCCGCGCTGGGACCCGAACATACGCACGGGTGTGAATATTTGCTGGCCCTTTCGTCCGAAGTCCCCGACGACATATACACAAACGAGGATAGATTTGGCCGCCCGGACCGCAACCACTTTGAGGACTGCGACACGCGTCTTTCACATGCTCACCATCGCCGGACTCGCGAGCAACCGTGGACGAAACCTGCGAAATATCGCCGACCGTGCCCCGGGCGGGGCCGAACTCGGCGTCGTCGTCTCGAACCACGCCGAGGCACCAATCCTCGACTGGGCGGCCGAACACGACGTCCCGACCGAAGTCGTCGAACGCGACGACGACGAGTCCCGCGAGTCGCACGAAGAGCGCATCCTCGATGTGCTCTCGGACTACGACTTCGACATCGTCTGTCTGGACGGCTACATGCGCGTTCTCACCTCGACGTTCCTCGACGAAGCCCCGACGACGCTCAACGTCCACCCCTCGCTTCTGCCCGCGTTCCCGGGGATGGATGCCCACGAACAGGTTCTCGATGCAGGCGTCAAGACGACCGGCTGTACGGTCCACGTCGTCGACGAGGAAGTCGACGGCGGCCCCATCGTCACACAGGAGGCTGTCCCGGTCTACAGCGACGACGACGAAGACGACCTGAAACACCGCGTGCTCTACGAGGCGGAGTTCAAGGCCTACCCGCGTGCGGTTCGCTGGTTTGCCGAGGGTCGCGTGACAGTCGAAGACGATTCTGTCACCATCGACGGCGACGAGGCTGCCGGGCTTCCCGAGCGCCGCGTCACCTCCGAGGACCGCTACGACACGCTCCGGTACGGCGAGAACCCGCATCAGGACGCCGCCGTCTATGTGGACGAGACATGTGACGAAGCCTCGGTTGTCGGCGCACCGCAACTCAACGAGGGCGCAAAGGGTCTGTCGTACAACAACTACAACGACGCAGACGGCGCGCTCAACCTCATCAAGGAGTTCGACGAACCCGCCGCGGCGGTCATCAAGCACACCAACCCCGCCGGGTGCGCCACGGCCGACACCCTCGCAGAGGCGTACGCCGACGCGCTCGCCACGGACCCGATGAGTGCCTTCGGCGGTATCGTCGCCCTCAACCGCGAGTGCGACGCCGAAACGGCCGAACTCATCATCGACTCGTTCAAGGAAGTCGTCGTCGCGCCGGGCTACACCGACGACGCGCTCGACGTGCTCACAGAGAAGAAGAACCTCCGCGTCCTCGACGTCGGCAGATTACATCTGCCGGGCAGCCAGACGCAGTCTGGCGATGTCGGCGAACTCGACGACCGCACCGAAACCTACACCGAAAAGGCGCTCGTCGGCGGGCGACTCGTCCAGGAGCGCGACCTCTGGACGCCGACGCTCGACGACCTCGAAATCGTCACCGAAACCGAGCCCACGGACGAGCAGTTAGAGACGATGCTCTTCGCGTGGAAGGTTCTGAAGCACGTGAAGTCCAACGGCATCCTCTTCGCCAAGGGCACGGAGACGGTCGGCGTCGGCATGGGACAGGTCTCCCGCGTGGACGCCGTGGAACTGGCCTCGATGAAGGCCGAAGAACACGCCGAGGGCAAGGACGCGCAGGGAGCCATCATGGCCTCCGACGCGTTCTTCCCGTTCCCGGACGGCGTCGAGAAGGCGGCAGACGCGGGCATCGAGGCGGTCATCCAGCCCGGTGGGTCGGTGAACGACGACAAGGTCATCGAGGCCTGCAACGAGCGCGGGATTGCGATGGTATTCACGGGACAGCGGTGCTTCCGTCACGACTGAGCGAAGCGAGGAAGTGACGGAAGTCAGTGAGACGAGCGCAGCGAGTCTCACGCGATTTCAGGCACGATTGAGCGAAGCGAAGGAGGGCCTAAAGTCCGGTGCACGAACTGCGTGAGTGCAGCGGTGTTTCCGCCACGATTAGTGGCGGAAACTCGTATCCGGGTGTAGCGCGGACACACAACTCCGACCACCGCTGTACCACACAAACAGTGTCAACCAAGCCGACAGCCCAAGAGATTGATAAGATGACTCTCGGATGTTGGCGACATGGTGTCGCTCGACCAGCGGGATATCACCCACATCACGAAAGTCGACCCGGCGAAGGAGCTACCCGAATCGCTCGACGTACTCGGCAACACTGACGCGGTCATCGTCGGTGGCTCAGATGGCGTCACCGAGGAGAACACCCTCGATGCAATCACTCGAATTCGAACGGCGTTTTCGGACCTCCCGGTCTTTCAGGAACCCAATAGCCCCGGCCACGTTTCGAGGGAGACGGTCGATGCTGTCGACCGCCTCTTGGTTCCGGCAGTCTACAACGGCGACAAGGACAATTTCGTCGAGAAGCACGTCGATTTCTTCACCGAAATCGGGAGTAAGCCGGAGGAGGTCGTCGGCGCGGGTCTGCCGTTCGTCGGCGACCTCATCGCCTCGAAGGGACGGGAAGTCGTCGCCGAACTCTCCGAGAAAATCGTTGGAGAGGGGTACGTCATCCAGAATCCCGACTCGAAGGCGGCGGCGGAGACGAACGTCGAGACGCCGTACACACCCGAGCAAGTCGCAGGGGCCGCGTTAGCAACCGAGTCGTTCTATCAGTTCCCGGCGTTCTACATCGAGTATTCAGGTACCTACGGGGGTCCCGAGGACGTTGCCGCCGCGGCCCCGTACCTCGACGAGACGATGCTCATCTACGGCGGTGGAATCAAAAGTCGCCAGCAGACCCACGAGATTCTCGACGCCGGTGCCGACGCCGTCGTCGTGGGCGACTGCTTCCACGACGACGCGGAGCGATACCTGCAGACAATACCGTGAGCAGCCGTCGAATCTCGACCGACGCACCACCATCCGAACATCTCCCCGTCGGTGAAAATCAACGGGACACTTCAAGTGTCGCCGAGTAGAATTCCGGTGTATGTACGAAGATATCTTGGTCCCGACCGACGGGAGTCCGGGGACGGAGAAGGCGGTCAACCACGCGCTCGAACTCGCCACTCCCGACTCGACGATGCACGTGCTGTCGGTCGTCGACCAGCGCGTCTACCTCGCCGCGGGCGGCGACCAGCAGGACGCGGTCATCCAGTCGCTTCGAGACGACGCCATCGAAGCGGTCGAAGACTGCGCCGAAGCGTGTGAAGAGAAGTGTGAGACGACGACGGCCGTCCGCGAGGGCGTTCCACACCGCGTTATCCTCGAATACGCTGACGAACACGACATCGACGTCGTCGTGATGGGGACCCACGGACGGACCGGCCGGGACAAACTCACCGCGCTGGGGAGCGTCACCGAACGCGTCGTCGAGAACGCCCACCGCCCGGTCCTCGTCGTCCACATCGACGAGTGACGCCGACCGGCATGGAGCGTTAGGCCTAAGCCCACCCTACGGGTGTTTCGCGTATGGAGTACCACGAGGCGGTGAACTTCCTTTTCGACCTCCGGCGCTTCCAAATCAAGCCGGGGACCGAGTCGATACAGCGGTTACTCTCTCACCTCGGCGACCCCCACGAGAGTGTCTCGTTCGTGCAGATTGCGGGGTCGAACGGAAAGGGAAGCACCGCCCGGATGCTCGAATCGACGCTCCGCGAGAGCGGGCGAAGCGTCGGACTGTACACGTCGCCGCACTTCGACGACGTGCGCGAACGCGTCCGCGTCGATGGGCGGAAGATTCCGAAGTCGGCGCTTTCGGACTTTGTGGAGGAAGCAAAGCCGTATCTCGTCGAACAGGCCGCAGACGGGACACCTCTCACGTTCTTCGAGACGATGACCGCGCTCGGAATCTGGTACTTCGCCCGCGCCGACGTGGACGTGGCAGTCCTCGAAGTCGGCATCGGTGGCAAACTCGACGCGACGAGCGTCGTCGACCCAATCGCCAGCACGGTCACGAACGTCTCTCTCGAACACACCGCCATCCTTGGCGACACCATCGAGGAGATTGCGAAGACGAAGGCCGCGGTTGCCCCGGCGGACGCGCCCCTCGTAACCGGCGCAACGGGCGACGCACTGGACGTTATCCGCGATGAAGTCGGTGACGTAGTGACGGTTCATCCCCCGGATGCAGACGACGAAAGCGACGTTCGCGTCGAGTACGGTGGCCGAGTCAACCATCAGGAGGCGGCGGTCGCTATCGAGACCGACGACGACAGTCTGGACGTTCGAGTCCCACTGTTAGGCTCGTATCAGGCGCAGAACGCCGGTATCGCCGTCACGTTGGCCCGGCAGGTCGCGCCCGATATCACAGACGAGGCGATTCGCCGCGGCCTGCGAAACGCCCACTGGCCCGGCCGATTCGAAGTGATGGGAACCGACCCACTCGTCGTTCTCGATGGCGCGCACAACCCGGCCGCGTGCGCTGAACTGGCAACTGTCATCGACGAGTTCGACTACGACGAGTTGCACCTTGTCTACGGTGCGATGCACGACAAGGACCACCGCGGGATGATTTCTGAACTCCCCGATATCGCATCAGTCGTCACCTGCGAGGCTGATATCTCACGCGCCGAAGACGCGGACATCCTCGCGTCGGTCTTCGAATCCGCCGGCGTCGAATCGGTATCGACCAGCGGTGCTGTCGCCTCGGCACTCAGCACGGCCCGCGAACGGGCCGGTGACGACGACCTCGTGCTCGTGGTCGGGTCGTTGTACTGCGTTGCCGAGGCGCGGACGACGTGGACGCGTGCGATAATTCCGAAGCGACACCGAACCCTCGACGACTCCCGCGAGACGCTCGAACGCGCGAATGTCACCTCGGGCGGCATCAAACACATGCGCGGCAAGGGCGTCCATCGCGTCGTCCACACCCGCGTCCAGCGCCGACAGGCCCAGTACCTCAAAGAAGGCTTCCTCGCCGAGGGCGCCGAGTGTGCCACCTCCGGCCACGACTCGGGCGGCGAACTCATAGATATCGTCCTGATGGGGACGATGAGTCAGTTCCTCCGCGTGACCGAGAAACTGCACGACCAGCAGTACGCGCTTCCCGAGTTGGCCGCGGAGATTCGGACGCAACTCGGCATTCGCGTTTCGTCGGACGACCACGGCTACCCGTGGGAAGACGGCACCTCCGTCATGGGTATCCTGAACGTCACGCCGGACAGTTTCCACGACGGCGGCGACTTTTACGACATCGACGACGCCGTCGAACAGGCGCAGGCGATGGTCGACGCGGGCGTCGATATCATCGACGTTGGCGGCGAGAGCACTCGGCCCGGTGCCGACGAAGTGCCGGTGGACGAAGAAATCCGGCGCGTGACCCCCGTCATCGAGGCCATCTCGGACCTCGATACGCTCGTCTCCGTGGATACGCGAAAGGCGGCCGTCGCCGAGGCGGCCCTCGATGCCGGTGCGGACATCCTCAACGACGTGACCGGTCTCGAAGACCCCGAGATGCGATTCCTCGCGGCCGAACGCGACGTCCCGGTCATCGTCATGCACAGCATCGACGCCCCGGTGGTTCCGGACAAAGATGTCGACTACGACGACGTGGTCGAAGACGTTATCGACGAACTCACCGAGCGAATCCTGCTCGCCGAGAAGGCGGGGATTCCGCGCCGAAACATCATCGTCGACCCCGGCCTCGGATTCGGCAAGTCGGCGGCGGAGAGTTTCGAACTTCTCGGTCGCATCGACGAGTTCCGCGCCCTTCGGTGTCCGATTCTCGTCGGCCACTCCCACAAGTCGATGTTCGCACTCGTCGGCGAAGAGACCGGTGACAACCTCGCGGCGACCATCGCGGGGACGGCCATCGCCGCCGAGCGTGGCGCAGACATCGTCCGCGTTCACGACGTTCCGGAGAACGTTGCGGCCGTGAACGTCGCGCTCGCGTCGCGGGACGTGAGTCAGTTCGAAGACGAGTAGTCTGCGAACTGACTCGCATCCGTCCCGAGGTTTTTGCTCCGTCGAACCCAACCCACTCCCGTGTGTACACTCATCCTCGCGTGGCAGGTGTTCGAAGGCACGCCGGTCGTCGTCGCCGCCAACCGCGACGAACTCCTCGACAGGCCCGCCGAACCGCCGCAGCGCTGGACAGACGGTGACGGCCCTGCGATAGTCGCCCCCCGAGACGCCGAAGCGGGCGGCACGTGGGTCGGCTACAACGACGAAGGCGTCTTTGTCGGCATCACCAACCGCTGGGTCGACGTGGAGGGTGGCGGCGAGCGCTCTCGCGGCCATCTCGTCCGCGACGCGCTGCGCCACGAGACGGCCGAGGACGCCGCCCGGTTCGTCGAACACTCCATCGACGACCACACCTACGACGGATTCAACCTCGTCGTCGCCGACGAGAACGCCGCCTTCCTCTTCGAGTGGGACGGCAGCGTGTCGGTTCGGAACCTCGACCCCGGTGCCCACGTCGTCGTGAACGTCGGCACGCCGGATTCGTGGTTCGTGCCGGAAGAGCGACCCGAGGTTGGCGAGCAACAGGCCGACAACGCCCGGCGCGTCTGGGAGACGCTACAACCGGAACCGGGCGAGGAGGTGCCAGCGTGGCGCGAGCGAGCACGGTCGGTTCTCGGCGACCACGACTACGGCGTCTGTGTCCACGACCCGGAGGAGCGATTCGGCACGCGCTCGTCGTCGCTCATCACGCTCGGCGAGGCGGAGCAGTCGTACGAATTCGCCGACGGGCCGCCGTGTGAGACTGCGTTCGAACCGGTCGAACGTCACCGTTAAACCACTCGCCCCACGTGTAGATTGTATGAGCGCGAGCGAAGCCGAAGCCGACCTCTCTTCTGACGAGCGCGCGGGACTGGAACTCATCCGCGAGTCGGGAGGCATCCACCAGAGCGACTTCTGGAAAGAACTCGATATCTCCTCCCGCAAGGGAAGCCGAATCGCCGAGGTTCTGGAGTCGCTCGACCTCATCAAGCGAACCTCGACGGTCTACAGCGGACACAACACCTACTATCTCGAACCCGCCGCCCGCGACCTCGATTTCTCGATGCTGATGGCCGGAGACATGCTCTCGCCGTTTATCGGCGAAGAGGAAATCAACGCCAACAGCAACGCCTTCTCGCAGTGGTTGATGAACCTCGCGTACGAAGAGTACTGACGCCTCACGTCTGAGAGCGCGACGCGACTGCTTTCTACGATTTGCGACTCGACACCGCCCCCGTCTGAGCGTCGGGTCTGTGTCGACTCTCCACTCCCCATCGAGACGGTCGGGACTGTAAGGGCACCCCGTCGAGAAGCGTCGGGACTGGTCGGTCGGGTACAGAAGAAAGAACGAACCGCGGGATGCGGTTTATTCTTCGGCCGGTTCGTCGTCGTCGTCGTCTTCCTCGGTCGCCAGCAGGTCGTTGGCGACGAGGTGTTCTTCGATGTCGTCGTTCGAGAGTTCGACGAAGCGCTCGGTTTCGGCCGAGATGGTGGCCACGTCGATGCCGTCGGGGCGGATGCCCTCTTCGCTGGTGGAGGAAACGGCCTCCAGCGCCAGCGCGACACCCTCGTCGAGGGTCAGTTCGTCGGAGTAGTTCTCTTCGAGGTACGCTTGGAGGTCACCGCGTTCGGCACCGATAGAGACGGCCTTCCACTCGTAGGGCGTCCCCGAGGGGTCCGTCTCGTAGAGACGCGGCGTGCCGTTTTCGAGTCCGCCGATGAGGAGGGCAACACCGAACGGGCGTGCGCCGCCGACCTGCGTGTACTGCTGGATGTGGTCGGTGACTTCCTTGGTCAGCGTCTCGATGCCAATCGGCTCGCCGTAGCGCAGGCGGTTGACCTGCGACTGGCGACGAGCGAAGTCGATAAGTTGGCGGGCGTCAGCGACGTGGCCGGCGCTCGCGATACCGATGTGGTCGTCTGCTTTGTGAATCTTTTCGACACTCGTCGGCTCCATCAGCGGCGAGCGAGAACGCTTGTCTGCCGCGAGGACGACACCCTCGGGCGTTCGCACGCCGACACTCGCGGTGCCGCGTTTCACGGCCTCGCGAGCGTACTCGACCTGATAGAGTCGACCGTCCGGCGAGAAGATAGTAATCCCGCGGTCGTACGCCTGTTGTTGCGCTTGTCCCTGCATGGAATATCACTCGAGATCGAGTTGCGTCGCGCCCGTGAACCCGTCCGGGCCGCTTACGTCCAAGAGTGAGTCGCGGACGGTTGCAGTCCGGGATTCGTTCTCGAACACGACGTCTCTCTGCTCAGAAAGTCCGGCCCGGCCGTGTAAATACCTTTCCGAACAGGCACGCACCGTGCCGGAGACGCCTCGCACTCTGACGCCCACCGGGTCGCCGCCGATGTCGTCGATGCAGGCGAGTGCGGCCCGCGCCTCTTCGACGTAGCCACGACGGGCGCGAACGATTGTCTCGGCGATGCAGTCGCCGTAATTGAACCCGAGAACTGTCAGGTCGGCGTCGGCGCTCCCGGCGTCACCGAAGAGGTTCTGGGCGGCATACCACAGTTCCCGCTGGAAGGGGCCGCGAGAGAGCGAGGCGTCGGGCCACGTCTCAATTTCGACGGCGAGGTACCGCCACCGCGGCCGGAGGTGTTTGGGAAGGTGCTTCATTGGGTGTGTTCGAGCGTGTGCATCGTTGCGTGTGTGCAGTGTGTCCGTCGTTATTCGTCGGTTCCGGGGGCGCGCTCGGCGACCAGCACACCAACCTGTTCGTGGACGGCCTCGACGGCGGTGAGGACGTACCCGGCGTCGGTGAGTGCATCGGCGAGAGAGCCCACGGTCGAGGGGTCGTCGACTTCGGGCGAGTAGAACGGTTCGTCGGGGTTCGGTTCGCCGAAGAACATCACGTCGCCGAGGACGAATCGCTGCGGTTCGAGGTCGGCGATGACTTCGATGGCCTCGCGTTTTTCCCCGTCCGAGAGGTGGTGCATAGCAAAGTTGGAGACGACGATGTCTATCTCCTCATCTTCCACGTTCGGGGCGCGGAATCGGCCCTCACCGAATTCGACGTTCTCGATGCCGACTTCTTCGGCCTTACGGCGGGCCTCGCCCATCATCCCGTCGCTGATGTCGCGGCCGATGACGTGCTTTGCGTCCGGGGCGAGTGCGAGGGCGATAGCGCCCGTGCCGGTGCCGAGGTCGAGAACGACGTCGTCGTCGGAGGGGGCCGCATAGTGGACGACGAGCGAGACGCACGCGCGGTACTCTTCGCTGTCTTGGGAGTCGTCGTAGTCGGCAGCGATGTCGGAGAATCGGTCGGCGTGTTCCTCAATCGTCTTCTTCATATCGGCCTCGTTCGACGCCCGGGGCTATGAACGACTCGGACATCAGTTCGCGATTTCGCTCGACGAGTCGACCCCACTCGCGGAGGCCATCGAGAATCTGCTCGCGGTCGAAGCCGATAACCGACCCGATGCCAGCCAACTCGCGCGGAGCCCGGAGTTCGAGGTGCGAATGCGGCCTCGCGGTGACCACATACGGCGCGTCGTAGTATTCGACGAGTTCCCGAAGCTTTCGAAGGTTCGAGAGGGCGCGGACGCGCGTCCCCCCGTTGGCTCGAAGGACCGGTGAGAGGTCGAACTCGACGCGGACGCCGTTGTCGCGGGCGGCCTTCGCGAGGACGTGGTTGAAGTCGCCGTCGTCGGCCATTGGTTGTGTGAGCACGTCTACGCGGGGTTGTTCGACCGCGAACCGATTGAGCGCGTTCGTCCCGCCGCGGACGAGGACCAGTTCTCGCTGTGGGCGGTAGTTTCCGACCGCGCCGCTCGCGTGCTCGGGGTCGGGGGCGGCGATTTCGACGGCCTCGACGAGGTCCACGTCGAGTGCCTCTCGGAGGCGGTCGTAGTCGGGGTCGGCGTCCACACCGCGGACGACGATTCCATCGTATCCGTAGCGGCGGGCGGCGCTCGCGAAGCGACTGGCCGTACTCTCGCCGTCCGGGTGGGCGTAGACCGCCTCGTACATACGCCACCGAACGAGGGGGGAGAAAAAGGGCGTTGCGTTCCTGTCCCCGCGCAGTGGTGCGCCTGCGAAGAAGTACGTCAGCGATGTGTCAGGTGTCGGGACAGACCCAGTACAAAGACGGCCCCGAGCGCGGAGAGGACTCCAAACCCGGGGATGTCCAGTCCCGTCGGCGGGGTTGACATGGTGGTCGTCGGCGTCTCGGTCGGCGGTTGCGTCGAGGGGTCTATCGCGGTAGTGGTCGGCGGGGTCAGCGTCGAACCGTTCGGCATGTTGTGAGTGACAAGTACTCCCTCTTTTGCGTGGACTCGGGTGCTGTTGTGCCGGATGGATACCTCGATGGGGCCACCACGGAGTGGGGCTAACTCGTCGAGGTCGAACGAGACGTGAAAACTCCCGTTCTCGCCGACTCTGACGGTCTTCGAGACGAGAAACGGATGCGTCTCACCGATGGATTTGACGCGAACGCCGACGACCGTTCCTTTCTCGAACGGCGTCGTTCCCCGGATATGCTGGTCCGTCGTCGCGTTGAGAACGAGTGTCTCACCGGTGTGCTCGATGACGGTTTCGTTTGTCGCTATTGCGACCCCGGCGGTCACGAGAAGGAGGAGGACAAAGACGACAGTAACCTGTCGTAACGGGTGCATCGGACAAATTATATCCGCCAACAAACAAGTACGTTTTGATTGTTCGACACTTAATGGGCGAGGGTCGTGACGGCGTCGGTGAGCGCCGTCGCCGCCTTTCGAACGGCGGCGGTTTCGACGTACTCACGTTCCGCGTGCGCAACCGCACCGTCCTCGTCTGCGAGCACGCCGGGACCGAAGACGACGACCGGGGCCGGTGAGAAGTACGATGCCTCGGTCGCCGCGGTAAACGGCCGAATTTCGCCGTGGCCGCCCGCATTCCGAGACGCGTCTGCGACCGTCGTGACGAGTTCGTGGTCGGGGTCGGTCGCAAACGCTTCGAGGAACGGTGTCGGTCGTTCAGTGAGTTCGAAGTCGACTTCGACATCCTCGGGGACGGAAGCTTCGAGCGCCGATTCGAGTGCCGAGCGAAAGCCGCCCGCAGTCTCCGGGGGAACGCTCCGCCGGTCGACGACCAGTCGGCACTCGGCGGGAACCTGATTGGTGTTCGCCCCGCCGTCGACCATCGTCGGCGTCAACGTTGCACCGCCGAGGTCAGGGTGTTCGTCCCGTCCGTCATCGAACGACCGAATCGCGTCGAGAACGGGCGCGAGTGCGTCGATGGCGTTGACGCCGGAGTCGGGTTCTGCCGCGTGGGCGGCGACGCCCCGGAGCGTGACTGTCCCCTCGAAGCGCCCTTTGGCGGCCGTACAGACGTCGAGGTTCGTCGGTTCACCGACGATGTACAGGTCGCCGTCGAGGTCGAGGGCGGCAGCGCCGGTCGAGAGAACTTCTTCGTCGGGTGTCACCGCGAGTGTGATGCGAGTTGACCGACCGGGGTCGGCGGCGAAGAACGCTGCGAGCAGGGCCGCAAGCGGTCCCTTTGCGTCGCACGACCCTCGGCCGTGGATGACGCCCGACTCGCGCTCGTAGGGGACGTGCGGCGAGACGGTGTCGATGTGCGTATTGAGAACGAGATGGCGCTTCGGGTCGGATGCGCCCTTCGATGCGAGGGTGTTCCCGGCGTCGTCGACGGTCGCTTCGACGCCGTGGTCTTCGAGCGTTTCCACTAACAGGTCGCGCATCTCCTCGACGCCGTCGTTCGAGGCGACGGGGACGGCCTGTTCGAGGAATTCGACGGGGTCGAACCCCTCGGCGCTCATCGCTGGCGGAAGACTACGTCTGCTTCGCCGTCGCCCTCGTGGACGGCCGGGCCGCCGAGGAGTGCCGTTCCGTCGTCGGGGACGGTGACGGTGAGTTCGCCACCCGGCGGCGACACCGTCACCGGGTCGTCGTCTTCGACGAGTCCGAGGCGCTTTGCGACTGCGACGACGGCGACAGCGCCGGTCCCGCAGGACCGCGTTTCACCTTCGACGCCGCGTTCGAACGTCCGCTGGTGGAAGCCACCCTCGCCGTCCGGAGACGCGATGGTGACGTTGGCACCCTCGGGGAACAGCGGTGCGTGCCGAATCGACGGGGCGACCGCTTCGAGGTCGACTTCGTCTACGTCGTCGACGAACGCGACAGCGTGGGGGACGCCGGTGTTGACTGCGGTGACAGTCAGGTCGCCGACCGCCGCCTCGACGAGTTCGTCGCCGCTGTCGAGCGGGACATCTCGCGGGGCAAACGACGGAACACCCATCTCGACGGAGACGTAGTCGTCTTCGATGGTCGCACGCCGGGTTCCGGCGGGCGTGTCTATCATGACTTCAGACGTATCCGCGCGCTCGGCGGCCCATGCGGCGGCGACGCGAGCGCCGTTGCCGCACATCGCGGCGACGGAACCGTCGGGTTGGACGAGAGTCATCACGACCCGCGGCGGGTCGTAGCGGTCTTCGAGGGCGAGAAAGAGGACGCCGTCTGCGCCGCGTCGGTCGCTCTCGCTGAGCGAGATTCCTGCGTCTCGGTCGCAGTGCGTTCGTGCGAATTCTGGTCGGTCTGGAACCGGGTCTTCTGCGTCTACGACGAAGAAGTCGTTTCCGGTGCCGTGGAACTTTTCGAATGGGACAGTGTTGAGTGCGCTCATGGTTGTGTGTGCTTGGTCAGTTGGGGATGTTCTCTGCGGCGGTGCGTTCGAGGAGGGTTAGGTCGTCGAGCGTTTCGCGGCGGCGGGCGACGCGGGCGTCGCCGCCGTCGAGGACGACTTCCGGGGGACGGGGGCGGGAGTTGTAGGTACTCGCCATCTCGTAGCCGTACGCGCCGGCGTTTCCGATGGCAAGGATGGTGCCGCGCTCAGGGCGGGCGAGCGGGCGACCGTCTGCGAACACGTCGCTCGTCTCGCAGACGGGTCCAGCGACGATGGTCGAAACCGTCTCGGCGTCGGGGTGAGAGAGGTTCAAAATCGCGTGGTACGCGTCGTACATCGCCGGTCGGAGCAAAGTCGTCATACCAGCGTCGATGCCGACGACGGTCGTTTCGGGCGTCTCCTTTACGGTGTTTACTTCCGAGAGGAGGACGCCCGCGTCGGCGACCACGTACCGGCCGGGTTCGATGGCGAGTCGGGCGTCGGTCTCGCCGAGTGCCTCACGGGTCGCGTCGGCGACGGCGTCGAGGTCGAGCGGCGGTTCGTCGTCGCGGTAGGGGACACCGAATCCGCCGCCGACGTCCACGAATTCGAGGTCGCCGACTTCGCGGGCGAGGTCGCCCATGCGGCGTACCAGTTCGCGGTGCGCCGAGAGGTCGTCGCCCGAGATTCCGCTGCCCGCGTGGGCGTGGACGCCGACGAGGTCGAACTCGTCGCGAACGTCCGCGGCGATGTCCGGCACGCGGTCGATGGGAATCCCGAACTTCGCGTGGCCGCCGGTCGTGACCTTCTCGTGGTGCCCTGCGCCGACGCCGGGGTTCGCACGAAGGCAGAGACGCCCGTCGAATCCGCGCTCACGGAGACGGTCGATGGTGTCCGCCGCGCCGACCGTGACGGTCATCTCGGGATTTTCTTCCCACCGTGCGACCACGTGGTCGAGGTCGGCCGCCGGCGGGTTGACCGCGGTGTAGCGAACCTGTTCACCGGGGAATCCAGCACCGAGGGCGCGTTCGACCTCGCCTGCGGCGGCGCATTCAGCGTCGATACCAGTCTCACGGACGGCTTCGAGGACGGCCCGGCCGGTGTGCGCCTTGACGGCGTAGCTAATGTGGGCGTCGGGGAACGCCGATTGGAGACGGAAACAGTTCTCGCGGACGCGCTGGAGGTCGGTCACGTACAGCGGCGAGCCGAACTCGTCGGCGAGCGATAGGAGTTGCTCGCGGTCCCAGTCCGACAGTCGCCGGACGGCCGGACCTCCATCGCTCATTCGCGGAGTGCCTCCTCCCGACGGGTTGCGTCGAGGGTGTCGTCTTCGATGTCGAGAGCGACGACGGCGGGCTTGTACGCGCCACCGGCGAACAGGTCGTGGTCGCCGAGCGAGGATTCCACGAAGCGGGTGAAGGCCCGGCGGTTCGCGGGCAGGTGACCGTAGTAAATCTCCTCGTCTACGAGGTCGTAGACGGGGATGCGCGGCGTAAGCAGCGTGTTCTCGCCGACGATAGAGTTCTCGCCGACGACGAAGCCCGAGGTGACGCGACAGCCAGCACCGAGTGCGGCACCGTCTTCGACGACGACTGGGGCGTCTTCGACGGGTTCGAGGACGCCACCGATGAGCGTGTTTGCGCCGAGCTTGACGTTCGCGCCGATTTGGGCACAGGAGCCGACGGTGTCACAGGAGTCGACGAGTGTGCCGTCGTCCACGTACGCGCCGATGTTGACGAACGAGGGGCTCATCATGATGCAGTCGGAGCCGAGGTGCGCCCCGCGGCGGATGACAGTGCCGTCGGGCGTGTTTCGGGTGCCGCGGTCGCCGAGGTCGTCGGTGTCGCGGAGGGGAAGCACGTCGTGGTAGCGAACGTCGCCGTACTCGCGGGTGAGGGTCTCGCGCAGGCCGAAGTTGAGGAGGATGCCGCGCTTGACCCACTCGTTGGCCTCCCACGAGGTCACGTCGGCCCCCGTCTTCTCGGCCGCGCGAACCTCGCCCGCTTCGAGGGCGTCGAGGAACGCATCGAGTGTGTCGAGTTCGTCGACGGTCGCCGACTCGGCGTCGAGGCCGCCGTCGTCGTATCGCTGCCACAGTTCTCGTACGTCGGATTCCAGACTCATTCGAGTACCTCGGTGAAGTCGTACCACCCGGCGTCGCGGTCAGAGAGCCACGCCGCGGCGTCCAGTGCGCCGGCGGCGAAGACACCCCGCGACCCCGCGCGGTGCGTTAGTGATAGTGACTCGTGATTGCCAGCCAGTAATACCTCGTGCTCACCGGCAATATCCCCCGCTCTTCGAGCGTGGACTCCAACCTCGCCCTCGGTTCGGGGTGCCTCGCCCTCGCGTCCGTGGACGCGCTCGGCCGCGCCGCGTACGTCGTCAATATCGTCTAAGAGGGTCAGCGCCGTCCCGCTCGGGGCGTCGCGCTTGGCGTTGTGGTGCGTCTCCGTGAGTTCGATGTCGTAGCCTTCCAGTGCGGGAACGGCCTCGCGGACGGCACGGCGAAGCGCCGCGATGCCGCGCGAGAAGTTCGAGGCGTAGAGGACGGGCACATCCGCCGCAACCTCGCGGAGGGCGTCGAATCCGTCGTCGCCGAGGCCGGTCGTGCCGGAGACGACGGCGACGCCCGCTTCGGCGCAGGCGGCCGCGTACTCGACGCAGGATTCCGGTCCCGTGAAGTCCACGAGGACATCCGGGCCGCGGTCCGCGAGCAGTTCGGGAAGGTCGGCGGCGGCGTCGACTGTGACGCCTTCGACCGTCGCTCCGGACGAGCGACTGACCGCGAGAGCGACTTCCACGTCGTCGCGGTCGGCGGCGGCCGCGAGGACTTCGCCGCCCATTCGGCCGGTTGCTCCGGTGACTGCGACTCGGACCGTCACGCCGTGTTCCCTCCGTCTGCGAGTGCTTCTTCGCTGGCCAGTTCGCCGAGAATGCGCCGCATCTCGTCGGCGTTCTCTTCGGTGAGACGGGTCAGTGGCGAGCGGAGGCGCGCCGGGCCGTAGCCCCGAATCTCCATGGCTTCCTTGACCGGGATGGGGTTCGTCTCGACGAAGAGGTGGCGGCACAGCGGCCCGAGTTCGTGGTGCAGGTCGCGGGCGCGTTCGTAGTCACCTTGCAGCGCCGAGTGAACCAACGCCCCCGTGCGCGCAGGTTCGATGTTTGCGACGACGGAGATGGTGCCGACGCCACCTACGGAGAGGACCGGCAGGGTGAGTCCATCGTCGCCCGAGAGGACCGCGAAGTCCTCGTCGCGGGTGTACTCGACGACCTGCGAAATCTGGCCGAGGTCGCCGCTGGCGGCCTTGTATCCGACGATGTTCGGGTGTTCGGCGAGCGTCGCGGCCGTCTCGGGCAGGATGTTGCTCCCGGTGCGGCCGGGGACGTTGTAGACGATTTGCGGGATGTCGACCCCGTCGGCGATGGTCTGGTAGTGTTCGACGAGACCCGCCTGTTCGGGCTTGTTGTAGTACGGCGAGATGAGAAGGAGTGCGTCGGCACCGGCGTCCGCGGAGCGTTGCGAAAGTTCGAGAGCTTCGTGAGTCGAGTTCGACCCGGACCCGGCGATGACCGGCACGTCCTCGACGGCCTCGACGACTGCTTCGACGACTTCGATGTGTTCGTCGTGAGTCAGGGTCGCCGATTCGCCCGTCGAGCCGACGGGAACGAGCCCATCGACGCCAGCGGCTTCGAGCCGTCGAACGTCGGATTGGAGTTGGTCGAAGTCGATACTCCCGTCCTCGTGGAACGGGGTTGTCATCGCGGGATAGACGCCGCGTAAGTCGAGTGTTGTCATGAGTCGTGGGTTGGTGTAGCGTTGTGTGTGGTGCTGTGGTACTGGTCGTGTGACCAACAGTGCGTCAGTCGAAGGCCGCCCGAGACGGGGTCGCTACTCCCGCAACGAGCGATTCAAAAGACGCGTTTTTTCGAAAAGAAAGCGGCACGCGACGCTGTCGACCGTGTGGTGGTCGCCAAGTACTGCGTCGCGCTGTTCACACTGGAGGAAGGTGCTGGAGGCATAATATAGCTTGTGCAGCATGCAGGACCTGCCACCGACAGCGGCACGGGTAACTACGAGTCGTCCGCGCTGTTCTGGGCAACCTCTTCGAGAACCGACCTGCCGCCGCCGGGCTTCGACTCCCACTCCCACTCGTCTTCGATTCGGACACGGCCGTCGTCGAGCAGTTTGACCTCACCGACCGAGTGACCCGTCGCAGTCTCGTAGTCGTCGCCGAGTTGGACGTATCGGATGTCCAGTTCGTGCCCGTCGAACGTCCCGGTCAGGAATCCTTCAAGAATGGTCCCACCGGCGTAGTGCGCGGTGACGACGTCGCCGTCCTGTTCGAACTGGAATGTGGTGTCACCACTGACTTCGCCGCCTTCGTTCTCGACGCCGACGAAGGTGCGGCCGTCGAGAGAGAGGTGCTGGCTCATGCATCTGCAAAGACAGCGCGGAGACGTAGTTGTGCCGTGCGCTCCGAGAACCGCCTGCTCCCCCACGGTTATTAAGCGGCGGCGTGCAACCGAGGGACAATGACAGAGATTCATCCCAACCAGCGCGTCGCCATCCTCGCCGACGCGCAGAACCTCTACCATACTGCGCAGAGTCTCTACTCTCGTAATATCGATTACTCGTCGCTTCTGCAGAAGGGCACCGCGGACCGGGCGCTCACTCGCGCCATCGCGTACGTCATTCGCGCCGACTCGCCGGACGAAGAGCGGTTTTTCGATGCACTCGTCGATATCGGTTTCGAGACGAAGATTAAGGACATCAAGACGTTCGGCGACGGGTCGAAGAAGGCCGACTGGGACCTCGGCATTGCACTCGACGCGGTGAGTCTTGCGAACCACGTCGATACGGTCGTCCTCTGTTCCGGCGACGGCGACTTCGAACGTCTCTGTTCGCACCTCCGCCACGAGGGCGTTCGCGTCGAAGTGATGTCGTTCAAGGAGTCGACTGCCGAAGAACTCGTCGAGGCCGCGGACGCGTTTATCGACCTCTCCGAGCGAAAAGAGACGTTCTTGCTCTAATTATTGGAACTCGGGTATCACCGAGTCGCCGTCGATGTCAGGACCTGTGGTGCCGGAGTGGTGCGCTTCGAAGAAGGCGACAGCGTAGGTAAACAGGAACGTCGTGAGGAGCATCTGTGTCGCAACCGAGATAACCGAGATTGTGGCGATTTCCGGAATTGAGAAGCTAGCCCCCGCCTGCATCGCACCTGGTGTTCCGCCGGTCTCCTGGAGGCGCTGGATATTCTGGAAGCTGCGGAAGAGGATGTACCCGGAAACTGGGAGCGACACGAGAAGGCTGGT
Source organism: Haloferax sp. S1W (assembly GCF_044593955.1). Taxonomy (GTDB): domain Archaea; phylum Halobacteriota; class Halobacteria; order Halobacteriales; family Haloferacaceae; genus Haloferax. The sequence goes on along the minus strand of NZ_CP172595.1, from coordinate 1,389,843 downwards.
GACGAGTCGAATGACCGAGTAGCCGAGCGTGGGCACGATGTTCGACCGGACGAGCCGATAGCTCTGTTTGAACGACGCGATTGCACCGGCGTCGTTGACGACGATGGCAACCGGGAAGAACTGGATGAAGAACATGACGAGGATGAACAGCAACGTAACGACCGCAACGCCGAGGAAAATGGCGAGGACGCCGCCCCCGAGGGCAAGGTCACTGCCAGTGGCGACAGCGCCGAACCCGAGTGTAAACACGCCTGCAGCGGCGATGAAGATGAAGATGATGATGAAGGGGATGACGATACCCAACTCGACAATCTTCGCCAACAGCAGTGGGACGTACTTCTCGCGGCCAACGCCCGTCAGCGTCGAGAACTCCGTTCGACCGGTCCCGTCCGCGAGTGCCTCGTCGGCCATGCCGTAGAGGCCGGCGGCGACGAACGGCATGACGAAGAACGTCACCAACTGCATACCCTGCGGGAGGATGGGTACCTGTGCCAATTGCGTCGCGAGTTGGGGCAAGGTGACGAGTCCGACTGCGAGTCCACCGAGGAACAACACCGGATTTCGCTTGAGCCCGTGGAGAGCTGTCTTGAGGGAACTGATAGCGGCCATACGACTCACGTGTGTGAGTCAAAACATGTTAAGTAGCGTGATTTTTGTATCCGCGAACGTAGGCGGTGCGCGGGACGACGCGCGAAGGAACGGAGAGAAACTCGTCAGGCCGTCGGTTCGGCCACGCGAAGCATCACCGCGATGGCGCCGAGTGCGGCGAGTGCGGCGAGGAAGGCGGGAAGACGACTGTCGATAGCCGTCTGCGTGAGGAGCGCGCTGCTGACGAGGAGCAGCGCTGCCCCGGCACCCGCCATTCGGATGTCTACGGTCATACTCCGACGGGGGGCGCTCCGACATTTATGGCTTTCCGTCGAGACCGGGCGTGTTATCTCGGCGCACGCCCCCGATTCGGACCGCGACCCACTTTAGCCGTGAGGAGAAACGAGTGGGTATGACCGATGCCGACGCGACCGACCTGCCAGACCTCCGGGTCGTCGCCGACTACCAGTTCGGGGCCGGCGCGGGCGACGCGCTGTTCCCCGCGGACGCAGAGATAACCATCTCTCGCTCGCGCAGCGGCCGCCCGCGACAGGTGTCCGTCGAGGGCGAGCGAGTCGTCACCTACGCGACTGACGGCCGATTCACCCTCGGCGTGGCCGGTGGCCGACGACTCCGAGACGCATTCGCCGAGCCGACCTACTACGTCGCGGTCGGCGACGAGTCGATTCCGTTCGTCAGCGACGGAAAGAACGCCTTCGCGAAGTTCGTCACCGACGTGGATCCTGACGTTCGCTCCGGTGACGAGGTGAACATCGTCGGCCCCGACGGCGAACTCCTCGGCGTGGGCCGGGCCGAACTCTCGGCGGAGGCGATGCTCGACTTCCAGACGGGGATGGCGGTTCGCGTCCGCGAAGGCGTCGGCAGCGTCGAATAACAGGCGAGAAAGGAGGAACGAGGCTCGATTTTAGAGGTACGGTGCGAGACCGAGTGCGGACACCAGCGGAACGCCCGCCAGCACCGACCCGACGAGATAGCCGCCGATAGCGCCCCCGTTGAGAAGCGGGAGTCCGGCGTGCGCGCGACCCTGCATCACGGCCCACATCAGCCCGGCGAATCCGAGGAACGTCCCAACCATCGCGAGGAGCGCCGGGAGGTTGAGCGCGGGAAGCACGGAGAGTCCGAGCGACGATGCTTCGGAGAAGAACGCCGCGGACGCGACCATCACAGTCGGCATAACGGCGTCACCGAGGCCGATGAAGAAGGCGTCACGGTCGGCGGGGTCGGAGTCGTCGGGGTCGTCGCTGTTCTCTTCTGTTTCGTCGCCAGCCTTCGTTTCGTCGTCGCCAACCTCCGCTTCGTCACCGATATCGTTCGCGTCACGCGCGAAGTTGTCGTCGAGGAGCGAGTACGAGAGCGTCGTCGGAATGACGAGCACGACCGGGATTCGGAGGTCCATGACGCCCTCCGCGAGGTCGAGCATGTGTTTGGTCTTGTAGACGCTGATGGCGTCGTAGATGGCGAGCACCGACAGGAGGACGAGCGCCGGAAGGAGGCCAAAGCTGATGCCGAAGAGGCCCGCAGCGCCTGCGCCCATGAGCGCACCGGCGGCGTCGATGACGTACCACTCGGGGTAGACGAGGAGGGCAAGCGCGACTGCCGCCGAGAGGCCGACGGCCACGAGTCCGATGGGGATGACGGCGGCGAAGACGTACCACGAAAGGACACCGCTCGTAAAGACGATGATGAGTCGGACGACTTTGTCGAGGTCGTATTTGAACGCCGCGAGCATGAATGCCGTCATACCGATGATTGCGCCGATGTAGAGGAGACTGTTCGTCGGGTCCGTCGGGTCTTCGACCGTCTGGTAGCCCTGTTCGTAGAAGGTGGGGACGAGCGCGAGCGCCCCGACCTGCACGACGAGGAAGATGAGGGCGGCGAGGCCGACGCCCCAGTAGGCACGACGTGTCATGGGCGGGCGTTCCCACCCGAGGGGTATGGGGATTGCGCTCTGTGGTTGGCGTAACTCGACACCCAACGCGCCGAGAAAAGGCGCCCGTTAGCGGGCGTAAAGCTTGTTCCCGACCAATCTCGCCGGGTTATCGTCGTCCGCCGTGATAGCGACGTAGGGGCGCTCCACGGGACCGAACACGTCTACGATACGCCCAACCGTCGAGAGTGAATCGTCGACGACCATCGTCCCGATATCGGGGTGGTCGTCGTCGTCGAGGCGGACGATGGCGAGTCCCTGTGCCGTCCGCGACACGGTGCCGATACGGCGCATTAGTCGCGGAGGATGCCGACGTAGGCGGCGACCGCCTGCACGATGTCGTTCTTCGTGGCGTCGTCGGCGTTGTTCACGAGGACGCGCCCGCGCGTCTCGAACTCGCGGGAGTAGCGCTTGTCGCGTTCGATAACCGCGTCGTAACCGACCTGCTGGACGGCCTTCGCAATCTCGTCCACGGTCGGGCCTTCGACTGCGGCCGACTCGGCGACCCGCCGACCCTCGCTACGCGAGAGAGAGGCGTCGAGGTAGGCGGGGTAGATGACGTTCTCGACCATACCCGTGTCTGCGCCATCCGACGGTAATACGGTTGTGGTCTTCGAGGCGGATGCAATCCTGTCCGAGACGGATGCAATCTTGTCCGAGACGGATGCAATCTTGTCCGAGACGGATGCAATCCTGTCCGGGGTGGATACAACCCGGTCCGAGGCGGATGCAACCTGTCACCGCTGGGCGTTGCGTCGGACTCTGTGACTGCTGCCGAGGAACTATTATAAGGACGTGTGAATCTCTGGCAATATGAACATTCTCGGGTACCTCGGTTTTGTCGCGTTCTCGGTCGCTCTCGCGTATTCGTTGCGGTGGCTCGACCCGACGGCCGTCTCGAAGCTATCCAGACAGTTCGGAATCCCTCGACGGACGGGATGGGCGTTTGCTATCGCGGCGTTTCTGTGGATATTCCTCCCCGTCCTTGTGGGGGCCAAGCTCGACGACGAACTGTGGGTCTTCGGGGCCGCAGTCGCCGGTGTTGGGTTCTTCATCGCGACCATCTCCGTGAGTTCGAGAGACGAGTATCGACTGCTCCAGCGCGTGCCCTTCGTCGACCCCGAGGACGTCAGTGCCAGTCGCGGACAGTCGCTCGTCGGGACGTCCGGCAGGCCGACGCCACTGTCGGACGGACAGGAAGACGAATTCAGAACGCCGTTTTCCGGTCGTCCTTCGGTCCACACCGATTGGCTCGTCCAAAAGCGGGGCCGCGTCGGTTTCCGCGAGGCGTGGAAGAACACCGCGGAGGGAGTCAAGCAAGCGGAGTTCGCGCTCGGCGAGAGCGGCGTGAGAGTCACACCGGGCACCCACCGCGTGTTCATCGAAAAAGAACACATGTTCTCTCTCGACCTTTCGGAGAACGTCCCCGAACCCGCGGCAACCTTCCTCGAAGCGCATCCCGACCTGCCGAATCCCGAGTCGTCGGACGACGAACTCCGAATCATCGAGCGGTACGTTCCGGCCGACGAACCCGTCACTGTCGTCGGAAACGCGACCCAAGCAGCCGAACCCGGTGTCGTCCGTATCGAGGGGGCACCCGGTGACGAACTCCTCGGTACGCACGCCGACCACGCCACAACCGGCGCGCCCGAAGCGGTCTTGATTCGCGGCGACGCCGAACTCGCGCAGTACACGATGCGAAAGCGCGTCTACTGGCTCGGCGTCGCCGGCACCGCGATGATTCTCGGTGGCCAACTGCTGTCGTTCTGGCTGTCGTCTGCGAGTCTTACCAACGTGCTGTCCGTGCTGTGACGGCTGGTGTTCGTGATGTGACTGCAGTCGTGCGATCTGTGTTGTGACGGCCGACGCCCGGGCCACTTTCTGGGCCGTACGTGAGAACGAAAACGAGAGAAAACGAGCGTCTACTTACCGAAGACGCGCGAGAAGTGCCACACCGGCGAGTGCGACGAGACTCACGACAGCGCCGAATCCGGGCGCGCCGGTTTCGGTGGTCTGTTCGGTCGTTTCAGGTGCTTCCGTGGCGGGCGTCTCGGTCGTCTGCGGTGCTTCCGTCGTCGCAGCCGACTCGTTTTGGAGCTCCAGATACCGCTCGTAGGCGTCGGGGTGGACAGCCTTCATGATGGTCTCGCTGGCTTCGATAGCGCGCGGCGCGGGCTGCTGGAGCTTGTTCGCGTCGACCACGATGACGTTTCCTTCTTTCATGGCTGTCGTGCTGTTGTACGCCGGGCTGCTCGGACGCGGCGCGTGCGAGGGGATGACGATGTACTCGGGGTCCATATCGACGACGAGTTCGTCGTTAATCTGGGCGAAGCCGGTGATGTTGGCCTCGGCGGCCCCGTTTCGGAGTCCGCCGGTGACCATCACGTCGGAGATGAAGGTGTTCGCACCGGAGGTGTAGCCGAAGAAGGCGTTGAGTCCGACCGGCCGCTCGGCGTCTTCGAGGGCACGCTCCATGTTCTCGATGGAAGTGCGCATCTCGTCGGCGCGCTTCTCGCCGGCCTCACAGTTGCCGGTCAGCTTCCCGATTCGCTCGGTCTTGTTCGCGACAGCGTCGAGGGAGTCGCCAGTCTCGAAGACGACGACAGCCAGCCCCGCCTCGCGAAGTTGCTCCACGCGGTCGGGTTCGGCCGTGTACGACGTGTTCGGGACGAGGACGAGGTCGGGTTCGAGCCCGATGACGGCCTCGACGTTCAGGCCGCTGGACCCCGACACGTTGGTCTTCTCGTTCGCGCCGTCGAGGTACATCGCGTACTGTGAGACGCCGACGACTTCGTCCTTCGCGCCGATTTCCCACATGGTCTGGGCGGCGCTCGGGTTCGTCGTGACGATGCGCGAGGGGTCTTCGGAGATGTTCACTTCGGTTCCCGTGGCGTCTGTCACCGTCATCGGGAACGAACACTGTTCGGCTTGGTCTGCCGCCGCGACGGGTGCCGGAACGCCGGCAAACACAGTCGCGAGTACGAGCAGTGCGACGAGAATTCGCTGAATCACGTTCGTGGCCTCGTCCGTACCCCAATATATATTTACCTAATGCAAGCGAGATTGCGTTAGATGAACGTTCGAACACGAGCGACCTCGTGGGCACTCGGTCTTTCTCTTCTCTTGGCGCTCGTCGTGGTCGTAAGCGCCGGTATCGGTCACGTCTCGATACCACCACGGACCGTCGCGCTCATCCTCCTCGACGCGATTTCGGTCCCGGTCGGACTCTCTCTGGGCGGCGTCGTCTCCGTCCCGCTCGTCGGGGCCGTGCCGGTGCCGACACTTGACCTCGCCTCGCCGCTCGCCTTCTCGGTTCCGGACACTGCAAGTATCATCGTACTCAAAGTACGACTCCCGCGCATCCTGCTCGCATCGCTCGTCGGATTCGCGCTGGCGGCCGCCGGTGTGGTGATGCAGGGCTTCTTCCGAAACCCGATGGCCGACCCCTCTATTATCGGTGTCTCGTCCGGCGCTGCCGTCGGTGCTGTTGCGACCATCGCACTCTCGCTTTCGGTCCCCTACGGGCTGCACGGTGCCGCCTTCGTGTCTGCGGTCGTCACCGCCTTCGTCGTCTATCTGCTCGCGACCGAAAACGGTCGAACGCCGGTTGCGACGCTTCTCCTCGCGGGCGTCGCGGTCCAGACGTTCCTCGGTGCGGTCATCTCGTTTCTCCTCCTCCAGGCGGGCGAAAGCCTCCGACAGGTCGTCTTCTGGCTGATGGGACACCTCGCGGGCGCGACGTGGGACGAAGTCGCACTGTTGGCGCTCGTCCTTCCGGTTCCGGTTGGAATTCTTCTCGCGTACGCCCGAGACCTGAACGTCCTCCTCCTCGGTGAAGACGACGCGCAATCGCTCGGCATCGAGGTAGAACGAACGAAGCGCCTCCTGCTCGCAACGGCGAGTGTCGTCACCGCGGCGGCCGTCTCCGTCTCAGGCGTCATCGGATTCGTCGGGTTGGTCGTCCCGCACATGCTCCGCCTCGTCGTCGGCCCGGACCACCGAATTCTCCTTCCGGCGTCGGCGCTGGCCGGGGCGTCGTTCCTCGTCGTCACCGACACCATCGCTCGCACCGGCGCGGCGGAGATTCCCGTCGGCGTGGTGACTGCTGCGGTCGGTGCGCCCTTTTTCCTGTATCTCCTCCGCACTCGGGAGGTGCACTCGCCGTGAGCGACTCCGTTGGCGACTCGACACCCGAAGACCCCTTCGAGGCGATGCCCGCGATTTCCCTCGACGACGTGGCGGTCGCACTCGGCGGTCACACAATCCTCGACGGCCTCTCTGCCGACATCGACTCGGGCACGTTCGTCGGCCTTATCGGCCCGAACGGTGCCGGAAAGACGACGCTCCTCCGAACACTCAACGGGGCGCTTTCACCCGACCGAGGCACCGTCCACGTTGCGGGCGAGGACATCCACTCGCTCTCGTCGAAAGCCGGGAGCAGACTCGCTGCAACCGTTCCGCAGACGACGCAGGTGTCGTTCGACTTCCCGGTCCGTGAAGTCGTCCGAATGGGCCGAACCCCGCACCGCGGCCGATTCGATGGCTGGAGTGAATCCGACGAGCGAGCGGTCGAGGCGGCGATGGACCGAACCTCGGTCACTACCCTCGCAGACCGGCCGGTGACGGAGATAAGCGGCGGCGAACGCCAGCGCGTCCTCATCGCCCGTGCCATCGCACAGGAGACGCCCGTACTGCTCCTCGACGAACCGACCGCCAGCCTCGACATCAACCACCAGGTCCGGACCCTCGAACTCGTCAGCGACCTCGTGGGTGACGGAACGACCGCCGTCGCCGCTATCCACGACCTGAACCTCGCGGCGCACTACTGCGACGTACTGATTCTCCTCTCGGAGGGTCGGATTCTCGCCGCTGGCGACCCCACTGCGGTTCTCACCGAGTCGAATCTCCGGTCCGCGTTCGACGCCGAGGCGGTCGTCTCTCGCCACCCCGTCACTGGGTCGGTGTACGTCACGGCGCTCCCCACGCCGTCCGACGATGCGAGCGGGACAGTCCACGTCGTCGGCGGGGGCGGGACCGGCGCGAGAGCACTTCACATCCTTTCTGCCGCCGGATACGCCCTCTCTGCCGGTGCCCTCAACGAGGGAGATACTGATGTCGAAGCGGCCCGCCGCGTTGGCGCGGACCTCGTGACGGTGCCCCCGTACGCTCCGGTCGATGACGCGGCACAGCGGGCCGTGGAGTCGCGGGTCGAAGACGCCGACGTGACCGTCGTCGCTGACGTGGAAATTGGCGACGGCAATCTCGCCAACCTCGAAGCGGCCCTCACCGCGGACCATCTCGTTCTCGTCGAGGAACGCCCGTTCTCGGAGCGGAACTACGCGGGCGACGCTGGCCGGGCAGTCTACGAACGACTCAGAGAACGTGCGACGGTCGTCTCACCGAGCGAGTTGCTCACCGAAGTCGGCGAATTGGCGTGCGAGTCTTTCGGTAAATCGGATTCCACCGCGTCGCCGTCGGAGACTTCTTCTCCCCGTGACGCTGACCCCACCGGCACGGATTCCGACCGCCTCTCACAGTCGAATCAGTCCGAACCCTCGTTTCAATCTCGGTGACGCTGATTTTCGCTGGGGAGTCGTCGTCGCATTAATGGGGTCGTAAGCCGGCCCAGAGTGTCACTATGAGAGACATATTGAAGCATCGAGAGCACGTCTAGAAAGTCGATTTCTGGGAGGTCACGCATGAAACTCGCACTCATCGGCGTCGGGCAGGCAGGCGGCAAAGTCGTCGACGCCCTCGTCGAATACGACCGGCTGACACAAACCGGGTTTGTCGTCGATGCGCTCGCCGTCAACACCGCTCGTTCCGACCTGATGGGGCTCCGGCACGTCCCGAAATCGAGTCGAGTTCTCATCGGTCTCTCACGGGTGAAAGGCCACGGCGTCGGTGCTGACAACGACCTCGGGGCGGAAGTGACCGCCGAGGATGTCGGTGACGTGCTGTCTGCCATCGACGACATGGCGGTCCACGAGATGGACGCCTTTCTCATCGTCGCGGGACTGGGCGGGGGAACCGGCTCTGGCGGCGCGCCGGTACTCGCACACGAACTCAGACGCCTCTACGACGAACCCATCTACGGGCTCGGCATCCTGCCGTCGAAAGACGAGGGCGGAATCTACACCCTGAACGCCGCGCGGTCGCTCCAGACGTTCGTCAGAGTGGTCGATAACCTGATTCTCTTCGACAACGAGGCGTGGCGTCAAAGCGGCGAGTCCGTCGAATCCGGCTACGAGACCATCAACACCGAACTCGCGCGTCGATTCGGCGTCCTCTTCGGGGCCGGTGAGACGGATGAGTCGGCTGCCGTCGCCGAATCAGTCGTCGATTCGTCCGAGATTATCAACACGCTCGCGTCCGGCGGTGTCTCCACGCTCGGATACGCATCAGTCGAACTCGACCAACCGAAGCGCGGATTTCTGTCACGGCTCGCCGGTTCGAATGTCGAAGAAGACGAGGGCGACGCCGAAAACCGGCTTACCAGTCTCGTCCGCCGGGCGGCACTGGGTCGTCTGACGCTCCCCTGTGATATTGCCGGGACCGAGCGTGGCCTCGTCGTCTTCGCTGGCCCACCAGACGTACTCTCGCGACGGGGCATCGAACGCGGGCGGGCGTGGCTCGAAGACGAAACCGGGACGATGGAGATTCGGGGCGGCGACTACCCGGTCGAATCGAAGTACGTCGCGGCTGTCGTGCTGCTGTCGGGAGTGTACAACGTTCCCCGGGTCAAGGAACTACAGGCGGTCGCTATCGAGGCCCAGCGGGATATGCTCGCCAAACGAGAAGGGAGTTCATCGGCACTCGACGAGTTGGTTGATTCCGACTCCGACTCGCTGGACTCGCTGTTCTAATTTCTGATTTCTGACTTCTGCCACGGGGAAACGTCATAGTCTATGAGTGCTAATTGTGAACGATGCCCGAGTACCCGCTCAAGCAACGGTTCGTGCTCGACACCTCGTTGTTTCTGTCAGAGGAGATTCGCGACGACGACGAGACGTTCGAAGAGGGCATCGAACGGCTTCTCGATACGATTGCCGCGGCGCGTCTCGATTTGAACATCTCCTGTTACATGCCGCCCTCGATTGCGTCCGAACTGGAGCACATTCTGCGCGACCGGGGGGTCTCCGAAGGAGTACTCGGCAAACTCGACACGTGGGTCATCAAGAAACATCCAGACCGCTACGAGGTGTACATCCCCGCGGAAGTCGTCTACCGCTTTATCGACGAGATGTCTGAACGCGTCAATCGCGGGCTTCGCGTCTCCGAGAAGGCGGTCCGAAAGGCCGAAGAGTCCAGACGGCGGTCCGACGGAGGGCCCGAGATGTCCGACGTTGACAAGGTTATCTCGGACCTCCGCGAGGACTACCGCGGTGCCCTCAGACAGGGTGTCCTCGACTCGCGCGAAGACTTCGACTTGCTCATTCTCGCCCGCGAACTGGACGCCGGGGTCGTCACCGAGGATACGGGTATCATCAGTTGGGCGGCCGACTTCGGTCTCCGAAACCTCCGCGGACGGGCGTTCCCGACGCTCCTCGACGAGTATCTCGTCGCGCTCGACGAACCGCGGCCGGAGAATCGAGAGGGATTCTAAAGCGCCGACTCGTCGGTGTTACCGCATCGTTTCGAGGTCGACGAATGAGTCGTCGAAGGCAGTTATCCACGTCGTCAGAAGTTCCTCTGGCGTCGCATCGACCGGGTGGAACGTACACTCAGATTCGCCGTTGTCGTGGACGACGACGCGGGCCGTCAGGCGTGGACGCGGGCGCTGGTCGCTGTCGGCATCTGGCGTGTGCGTGGACTCTGTCCCCATCAGTCCTCTCCGAAGGCGTTGATTTCGACCTCCTCGTCCCCGTTCAATTTGAGGGTCACCGAGTCGACCCGTGGTCGATACTGGTGCGTGTGTGTTCCGCTGGCCCGCAACTGGAGTGTCTCGTCGACCAACCGGGCGTCCGTCAGCCGTTCCAGTTTCCGGTACGTCGTCGAGAGTGGGACGTCGCAGACGGCCGAAAGCTCCTGTGCGGTCATCGGGTCGCGCGACTCTCGAAGTGTCGTGAGCATCCGTCGGCACGTTTGGTCTGCGAGTGCGTCGAGAACGAGCGATGCCCACGCCTCGGGCGGCGACGTGTCGGACTGGATTCGTGTGAGGCCGGTCTGCATGCTCGCTAGTCCGTTTCTCCCGGATGCCCCCTCGAATCGCCCCCAGAATATGATGGGGTATAACAGTCGATTGGGGGCTTCGACGCAGTGTCATACCACCCACGATATAAAGGCCCCGGCTATCGGGGGTGTTTATATCAGGGTGTGGAGGCACTGTCTACAGTTATGACGAGCGCAGCGGGTATCAGAGCGGAGTTGAAGGTGACAGGGCCGGACGGTTGTCCAGTCGCCTCTGTCTCGGAAAACGACACCAACGGGTACGCACTTTCGCGGAGTATGGCACCGAACGAGAACGGTTCGGTGACAGAAGAGTTCGTCTTCGACGCCGAAGACGGCGTCGCCGCCGACATGGAGCAGTTGTTCGATTACGGTGACGGGAGTGTCTACCGATTCGAACGCGAGGGCGGTATCGGCTGTCCCTGCGAGCGCGTCGAGGAGTTCAACTGCCCGGTCGTCGACGTGCAGACGCGGGACGGTGCGCTCTTCTTGACGTTCCACGCGCCGGATATCGAGACCCTGCGCGATGTCGTCGCCGCGCTCCGCGAATCTTCGGGGTCGGTCGACGTTCGCCGCCTCCTGCAGTCATCATCGGACGAGACGCGCGACCTCGTGTTGGTCGAACGCGGCCAACTCACCGACCGGCAGCGCGAAGTGCTGGAGACGGCCCACGACATGGGGTACTTCGACCACCCACGGCGGGCCAACAAGGGCGAAGTCGCCGCCGAACTCGGCATCACCACGTCGACGTTCTCCGAACACCTCGCGATGGCACAAAAGAAGCTCATGGGTGCCATCCTGCAGGACTAACGTGAGGACCCGACGAATGAAGGGTGGCTTCCCTCGGGAATCGCTGGCGTAGTAGTGGGTGGTGAATGTTCCATGCGCGAATTTGAGGTGATCTGTCCCGAGTGTGGTGAGCACTATCGGGTCAACCAAGAAATGTTACAGACCCTCCGCGGAACGGGGTGTGTACTCTGTCAGGCCCCGATCCAAGAAGGGGAAAGACGGGTCTGAGAGGCCTATTCGACGACGACGACTCCGACCATCCCCAACGTTTCGTGGGGGACACAGACGTACTTGTACTCGCCTGCCTCTTCGAAGGTGTATTCGAAGGTGAATCCCTCTTCTCCGGTGAGTTCTGACTCGAACAGTCCGTTTTCTCGTTCGAGGACGTTGTGGGTGCCGCCCTCGCCGGTCCACTCCCAGACGACAGTCGTTCCGGGAGATACCTTCACTGCGGCCGGGCCGAAGGCGAATCCGCCGCCATTCCCTTCAGCACCGACGAGGACTGTTACCGAGTCCTGACCGGTCTTGTCGTGGACGCCGTCGTAGTTGTCGGTTCGTTCGAACCAGCCGTCGAAACTGGCCGTTTCTTGTGCCGGCGTCGCCGTGGCCGTCGTATCGGTAGTCGGGTCGCTGTCGCCGCCGTTGCCACCATTGCTGTCGCCGCCTGAACCAGAACAGCCGGCGAGGAGGGCAATCGTAGAAGCTGCAGCAGTCGACCGAAGGAATGTCCGTCGAGAGAACGGTTCTGCCATGGTTCCTTCGTAGTACGTCGGGGGTGATGTCTAATCCTTCGATTCCCACGCGGTGAAAACCGGCGAAACGGGCGTATCTCTGTGTTCCAAAGACGCTCGCATGCCCTCGGACGACGACCCGCGACGGAAACCACGAATCGACGGGAGCCGCCAGTGGGAGGTATTTCTCCGCGAGAGTAGCACAGACCCGATGCGACACGTCGGGAGCGTGACCGCCCCATCAGCCGACATCGCAACCGACCACGCCACGACGCTCTTCGAGTACGCCGCGTCGGCGCTGTGGCTCTGTCCGGCCGACGAAGTCCGGCGACTCGGCGGCAACGACCTCGCCGCGAAGGGTCGAACCGACGCGACCGCCGACGCAGGCACCGAGGTGACCCAACGATGATTTCTATCAGCAAACTACTGTGCGGACAAGCCGCCGAGGGCGACGGACTCCGGTACGACGACCCCGACGCAGATATCGAACAGATTCGCGAGGAGAAACAGAAACGCCCGGTCGTCGTCTGGAATACGACCCGCCGGTGCAACCTCTACTGCGAACACTGCTACGCGGGTGCTGACCTCGACCCGGCGCAGGGCGAACTCAGCACGGCGGAAGCGAAGGGCCTCATCGACGACCTCGCCGACTACGACGTTCCCGTCCTCCTGTTTTCGGGCGGCGAGCCCCTCGTCCGAGACGACCTCGTCGAACTCGTCGAGTACGCGACCGACCAGGGAATCCGCTCGGTCCTCTCGACCAACGGGACGCTCATCACCGAGGAGAAAGCACAGGCCCTCAAAGACGCGGGCCTCTCTTACGCAGGGGTGTCGGTAGACGGTCTGCAGGAACGAAACGACAAATTCCGGGGGCAAGACGGCGCGTTCGAGGCTGCCGTCCGGGGCATCAAGAACTGTCTGTCCGTAGACCTCAAAACCGGTCTTCGGTACACAATCACCGAACACAACGCCGCCGACATGGAGGACGTTGTCGACCTTCTGTACGACGTTGGCGTCGACCGCTTCTGTTTCTATCACCTCGACTACGGCGGCCGCGGCGGCGACATCGCCGACGCCGACCTCGACGACGAGGCCCAGCGTCGCGCAGTCAACCGCCTGTTCGACATGACCCGCGAGTACCACGCCGAAGGCGAGGAAATCGAGACGCTGCTCGTCGGGAATTACGCTGACTCAGCGTACGTCGTCGAATACGCCGAAGAAGAACTCGGCCGCGAGCACGCCGAGGATATTCACCAGTACCTCCGCGTCAACGGCGGCGACCCAACTGGCGAGCGCGTCGCCGACGTGGACTACCGCGGTGACGTCCACCTGACGCAGTTCTGGCAGAGCTACAGCCTCGGCAACGTCCGCGACCGGTCGTTCGGCGACATCTGGGACGACGAGTCGAACCCGCTTCTCGCCCGCCTTCGGGAGCGCGAAAAGCACCTGACCGGAAAGTGCGCGACCTGCCAGTATCAGGACGTGTGCCGCGGGTCGTCGCGGCTTCGCGCCCTCGCCGGTTCCGGCGACCTGTTCGGTCCGGACCCGCAGTGTTACCTGACGCCGGAGGAACGCGGTGTCAGTTCCGAACCGGCCGACTAACGAAGTCGAGTTCGTTCCCACCACAGTCTTCGTGGAACTGTTAGGAGACAACAGCGTATGTCGATTCCAGCCCTCCAGCGAACGGTTCGCCGCGGATTCGCACTCGTCATCATCCAACTCGGCGTGATGTCCGGGCAACTCTTCAGTATTCAACGGACAGACGAGACGATTGCGACGTTCGTCACGCTCCCGCTCGTGTTGGGCGCGGCGTTCTACCTCCTCGTGAGCGTTGTACGCCAGTCCGACGTTCTGACCCCGCCTGCCGACGAAAAGACTCCGCACCGAGAAGAAAGCGACTCCTGAGACGCCGACTCGCGTTATTCTGCCGCTGCGGCCTGCTTTTCTTCGCGTTCGAGTTCTTCGAGGTAGTCGTCGGCGTCGAGTGCGGCCTTCACGCCCATGCCGCCGGCCGTGGCAGCCTGTTGGTAGTGGTAATCCACCACGTCGCCCGCAGCAAAGATGCCGGGTTCGTCGGTCGCGGTCTGGTTCGCACCGGAACCACCTTTGGCGATGATGTAGCCGTCGTCGTCGCGCTGGACGGCCGTGCCTTCGAGGTAGTCGGCGTTCGGCGTGTGGCCGATGGCGTAGAACACCGCGCCCACGTCGAAGTCGAACTCCTCGGTCTCGGGGTCGTCGAGTTTGTCCGTCGGGTGGCCTTCGGGGTGCTCGACGAGCGTCACGTGGTCGACACCCTCTTCGGGCGTCCCGTGGAGTTCGACGGCCTCGGTGTTGAGTATGAGTTCGATTTCGTCCTCGTCGACCTTCTCCATCAGGCGGTCGACCCAGTAGTCCTCGGCGCGGAACTCCTCGCGGCGGTGGACGAGATAGACCTTCGACGCGAACTTGGTGAGGAAGTTGGCCTCCTCGACGGCGGCGTCGCCGCCACCGATGACCATAATCTTCTCGTCGCGGAAGAATGCGCCGTCACAGGTCGCACACGTCGAAAGTCCGTAGCCCATGAGTTCCTCTTCGCCGGGGATGCCGAGCGTCCGGGCGGACGCGCCCGACGCGGAGATGATGGCGTCGGCGGTGTACACGTCGCCGTTTTTCAGCGTCACCGTGAAGGGGCGCTCGGAGGCGTTGCCAGACTGCGTCTGGTCGCCCGCTGAGGTGCCCTCGGCGACGTCCACGTCCTCGATGATACCGTGGCGGACTTCGGTGCCGAAGCGCTTGGCCTGCTCTTTCATGTTGTTGATGAGTTCTGGCCCGGAGATACCCTCGGGGAAGCCCGGATAGTTCTCGACTTCCGTCGTGAGCGTGAGTTGACCGCCGGGTTCGTCCCCTTCGAGGACGAGCGGTTCGTTGTTCGAGCGGGCGGCGTAGATGGCGGCAGAGAGTCCAGAGATGCCAGACCCGGCGATAATCAACCTTCTGTGCTCGACGAATGAGTCAGCGTCTTCTGTCATGGGTCGTAGTTCGCTATACCGGTGTCTTAAGGTTTCGCTGTATTGCGAGGGTTACTACACCACCGCCACGCCAACACATAGCATGACTGTTCGAACAGGCGGGCACAGAGCGAAAGACCAGTATCCATCGCCGACGCAGGACACGATATGTCCGCCGACCTCCAGGAGAAGACGAACCGATACGAGGGGATGCTCGCCGATGCGCTGGACGAGGCGGTTCAGGCCGTCCCCGACGACACGCACCTCGGTCACGCCGCCGCCGACTGTCTGGAGATGGCCGAGTCGTACCTCGAAGACGGCCGTCACTTCAAGGACGCCGACGACTGGGTCAACGCACTGGCGTCGTTCTCGTACGGGTATGGGTGGTTGGATGCGGGCGTCAGGATGGGGTTGTTCGATATCCCCGACGACTCGCATCTTTTCACGATGTGATGTTTTCGGACTGATAATACAGCCAAGCATTATACTACGGGTCCGACTGTGTGTTGACGATGGAGAGTGCGTGGCAGTTCCACCCAGTCTTGGTACTCCTCACGGTCTCGGTCGTGCTGTCGGGTGGCATCTCTGCATACTCGTTTCGGAACCGCGAGACGAAGGGTGCGACCGCACTCGGGTTCCTGACGCTTTCGACCGGGTTGTGGTCGGCGGCGTACTTCATGCAACTCCTCGGGACCACCGTCGAGTGGCAACTCCTGTGGCTTCGGTTCGCGTACGTCGGCACGAGTTTTCTCGCACCGGCGCTCTTCGTGTTCGCCGCCAAGTACGTCGATTCGCGCATCGACATCACGCCGAGACTAGTCGCGCTCATCAGCCTGCCGATACTCGTGCTCACGGTGCTCGCGGTGACGAACCCCCTTCACGAACTCATGTGGACGGTGACCGGTCTCTCCGAGGGACCGGTCGTCCTCCTCCAACGTGAGTTCGGCATCGGATATCACGCATTCGTCGCCTACTCGTACCTCATCGTCGTCGTCGGAATGGGACTCCTGCTCCGGCAGGTCGTCCGCTCGCGTCGAATCCTTCGACTGCAGAGTCTCGCCGTCTTCGTCGGCGTCGTCATCTCGTTCGGATCGAACGTCTACTGGGTGCTCGGTGAGACGGCGATAGACTACACGCCTATCGTCTTCGCCGTCTCCGGGTCGTTCTTCGCAGTCGCGCTCTTCCGCTATCAGCTCTTGGACCTCGTTCCGATTGCCCGCACCGCCGTCGTCGACGAGATGCGCGAGGCGTACGTCGTGCTCGACGGCAAGCAACGCGTGGTCGACCTCAACCCGGCGGCACGGGACCTGTTTTCGCCGTCCAGCGAGTTGATTGGTCAACACTTCTCGGCTTTCGCACCGGACGTTGCCGAGCAACTCGACGAGATGAACTCCGAAGACAGGTTCGACACGTCGGTCGTCGTCGATGCGGACGACGACGGCCGACATCGGTTCCTCGAAGTGCGCGTCTCACCCCTCACCGAGAGCGCCGGAAGCACCGTTGTGACGATACGCGACGCAACCGAGCGACAACGCGCCAGACGACGGTTCCAGTCGTCCATCGAGCACGCATCCGATGTTGTGATGGTGCTCGATGGGTCGGGGAAAATCGAGTACGTGAGTCCGCCAATCGAGGAGCTGACGGGGACTCCTCCGGACAAACTCGTAAGCGAGTACTGCTTCGACCTCGTGGACGAAGCCGACCGACCGAAAATCGAAGCGACGTTCGCCAGCCTGTGTGACGAACCGGGTTCAGTGGAACGATTCGAGGTGCGTGTCTCCGGCTCGGGCGGTAAGGATGTCATCCTCGAAGGAATTGGTCGAAACCTACTGAACGAACCCTTCGTCGAGGGTATCGTCGTCAACTTCCGAGATATCACCGAGCGAACGCGGAGAGAGCGGCGATTAACCCGAACGAACGAACGCCTCGAACGATTCGCGAGCGTCGTCTCTCACGACCTTCGGAACCCGCTCAACATCGCCACTGGAAATCTCGAATTGGCTCACGAGACCGGTGACGAAAAACACACGCAGGCCGCCCGTCGCGCCCTCTCTCGAATGGGCGTCATCATCGAGGACGCGCTCGAACTCGCCCGCAACGGCCAACTCGTCGAAGACACCGAAGTCGTCCGACTCGGAAGCGTGGCGTCGCTCGCGTGGGATGTCGTCGTGACGGCGGATGCGGAATTCGTCGTCGAGTCCGACGGGGCGCTCTCGGCCGACCCCGGCCGTCTCCAACGGCTCTTCGAGAATCTGATTCGTAACGCGTTCGAACACGGCGGCGACGACGTTCGCGTCTGGATTGGCCTGACCGACGACGGATTCTACGTCGAAGACTCCGGCCCCGGAATCGACCCGGACCGACGCGACGACGTGTTCGAACCGGGCGTCTCGACGAATGACGGCGGGACTGGTCTCGGGCTGGTAATCGTCTCAGAAATCGTCGATGCTCACGGCTGGGATATCCACGTCGAAAACGGCCGAGACGGCGGCGCGCGATTCGTCGTAAGCGGCGTCCCGGTCGAGATGAACGAAGCGATGTCTCACTCTTAGGCTGTCGCCGGAACGTCCCGGTTAGTTACTCGAAGCGGACCGCTTACTCGAAACGGAACGTCGCACCGTCGCCGCTGTCTTCGACTTCGACGCCGAGTGCGGTCAGGTCGTCGCGGAGTTCGTCCGCACGGTCGTAGTTACCCGCCTCGCGTTCCGCCTCGCGCACGTCCAAGACGAGTTGGACGAGGTCTTCTGCGACGGACACGTCGCCGCCCGCTCCAGAGTCGCCGAACGAGAGTCCGAACACCTCGCCGCCGAGGGCTTCGAACGCCTCGATAGCCTCGCGGAGGGCGCGGTAGTCGTACTCGTCGGCTCCTTCGAGGTGCTTGTTGACCGCGCTGGCGAGTCCGAGCAGTTCGGCCATCGCCTCGCGGACGTTGAAGTCGTCGTTCATCGCCGCGCGGAACTGCTCGTATATCTCGTCGGTGGTCTCGCGGAGGGCGGCCGCCTCGACTTTCGTCCGCGCGTCGGTACTGTCGCAGGCGTCGACCGCGGCCTCGTAGGCGCGTTCGAGACGCTCCCAGCGCTCTTCGGCCTCCGCGATTGTCTCTTCGGAATAGGTCTGTTCGGACCCGTAGGCCGTCGAGAGGTAGAACGTTCGAATCACGTCGACGCCGAACTCGTCGAGGGCGTCGGCGACGTAGAAGAAGTTCCCGAGACTGGAACTCATCTTGTCGCCCTCGGTCTGGAGGAGGCCGACGTGAAGCCAGTAGCGGGCGAACTGCTTGCCGGTCGCCGCCTCCGACTGGGCGATTTCGTTTTCGTGGTGCGGGAACACGAGGTCACGGCCGCCGACGTGGATGTCGATGGTCTCGTCGAGGTGGGTCATCGACATCGCCGAGCACTCGATGTGCCATCCCGGTCGGCCCTCGCCCCACGGCGAGTCCCACGTCTGCCCGCACGGTTCGGTAAGCGGGTCGAGGTCCGGATTCCGGTGTTCGGCCGCCGTCTCGGGGGCGACGGCACCGGATTTCCAGAGTGCGAAGTCTGCGGGGTTGCGCTTCTCCGAGCGCTCGGATTCCTCGCCCTGGGCTTCGAGTTCCTCGACCTGTTGGTTCGAGAGTTTGCCGTAGTCCTCGAACGTCGAGACGTCGAAATAGACCGACCCGTTCGACTCGTAGGCGTGGTCGCGGTCGACGAGCGTCTGAATCAGGTCGATAATCTCGGGGAGGTGTTCCGAGACGCGGGGGTACACCTCGGCGCGCTTGAGATTCAGGCCGCGCATGTCGCGGATGGTGTCGCTGACGAAGTGTTCGGCAACGTCTGCCTCGTCGTCGCCGAGGTCGTCTTCACCGATGCGGGCGGCAATCTTCTCGTTCACGTCGGTGAAGTTCTCGACGTGGTGGACATCGTAGCCCTCGTATGCCAACCAGCGGTGCATCACGTCCGCGTGCATCCACAGGCGTGCGTGGCCGAGGTGTGCGTCGTCCGAGACCGTCAGTCCACAGACGTAGAGCAGCACATCGTCGCCTTGAGCCTCGAACTCCTCGCGCTCTCCCGTCAACGTGTTGGTCACGGACAGCGTCATCGACACGGGGTACTCGTGGCATCATTTTCAACCCGTCGGAACGGACGCCGCGCCGGACTCAGACAGACACCGTTTCGGTGGCCGATTCGACCACTTGCAGTGCGGCCGCTCCCTGTCGCCGGGGAACGACGACTGCGAGCGTGTTGCCCGCGACGCCTGCGGCATCGACGACGACAGACTCAGCGTCGAGGCGAGCGAGAACCGAGGTGAGCGCGGCCGTGTCGACGTCGCCTTCGGCGATGATAGCGGTGAGCGGCCCACCCGATGCGAGTTCGACATCGGCGACCGACAGGACCGGTTCGCCGTCAGACTCGTCGAGATCCTCGCCGACGAGTCCGACGCCACTTCGCATCGTGACCGTCACGTCGCGTGACTCAGTGTCGAACTCGGGGAGGTCGTCGGCGAAACGACGAAGGGCGGCGGCGACCGCCTCGTCGTCGCCGAGGTCGAGGAAGGCGGCAGCGGCGGCGTAGTTGACCACTCCCGCGCGCAGTGCGTCGAGGAGGAACGGTCGTTCGCGGACGGCATCGCGAGCGTCGGCGGCGAGAGACATACTGGAGGCGTCGGTGGCCGCGAGCAAAAATCCGCCGCCGGTCGTCGGTCCACGGCGACCGTTTCCCTCGACTCCCTCGAACGTGACGCAAACGGGAGTTGCCGGAACGCGAAGATTCCTTTCATCGATGCGAAGTCCATAAGTCACCCCCGTCGTAACCCCCGGACATGCAAGCGCTGGTCATCGTGGCGCACGGGTCACACCTGAACCCGGATTCAAGCACCCCGACCTACGACCACGCGGACACCATCCGCGAGGTTGGTGCGTTCGACGAAGTTCGAACCGGCTTCTGGAAGGAAGAGCCATCCATCCGAGAAGTCCTCCGAACCGTCGACGCGGACGAGGTGTACGTCGTCCCGCTTTTCGTCAGTGAGGGGTACTTCACAGAGCAGGTCATTCCCCGCGAACTCCGCCTCGACGGGTGGGACGTATCCGACTGGGACTCCGACGGCCTGTCGGCGACCCACGTCACGCTCCCCGCCGAAGACGTTCCCGAGAAGACGGTCCACTACTGCGGCCCGGTCGGTACCCACGAGGCGATGACCGACGTTATCGTCCGCCGCGCCGAGTCCGTGACCGAAGACCCGGACGTTGGCGAGGGATTCGGTCTCGCCGTCGTCGGCCACGGGACCGAGCGCAACGAGAACTCCGCGAAAGCAATCGAGTACCACGCCCAGCGCGTCCGCGACATGGGCCGCTTCGACGAGGTACAGGCGCTCTACATGGACGAAGAGCCAGAGGTCGACGACGTGACCGACTACTTCGAAGCCGACGACATCGTCGTCGTCCCGCTGTTTATCGCCGACGGCTTCCACACACAGGAGGACATCCCCGAGGACATGGGTCTCACCGACGACTACCGCACCGGATACGACGTGCCCGCTGAGGTGGAGGGCCACCGCATCTGGTACGCTGGCGCGGTCGGAACCGAGGGCCTGATGGCCGACGTGGTACTCGAACGCGCCGCCGACGCCGGAGCGGACATCGGAAACGCCCTCGAAGTGGTGCGCGAACGAACGCGGAAGACGCCGCTGGCGGGTGACTGAGTGTGGGTGACCCCCTCGATGCCCTCGTCTCCGCCGCCGACGACGGCAGTGTCTCTCTCGACGGCCTGCGCGTGACGCACCGCGACGACGGCTACCGACTGGAAACACCGGACAGCAGTCATGATGGCCTCTCGGAATCCCCCCTCCGCGATGCACTCGCCGCCGCCGACGAGTACGTGACGAACTGGTACTTCTGGACCCACATCGTCGGCGAGTCGAGCCCACAGCGACGGGCGTTCCTCCGGTGGGTCGAAGGTGCGGACGGTGACAGCAACCAGTCGGTTCCAGAGCGGTACGACGCACTCCGTGACGGGCTCTCCCGCGAGTGGGGCCAACTCCTCGTCACGGCCACCCTCGGAGACGACGGCGAGCGCGTCTACGAACTCCGCCACGCCGACGAGGCCCACCGCGAGCGCGACGGCCTCGACACGTACCACGAACCACTTGCTGCCCGACAACTGGCCACCTACGACGAGAAGGGTCGGTACCGGCCGCTCAAGACCGGCACCAACCTCGCCGGTGGATGGGTCTTCCCCGACCTCGACGGACGCGACCTCGTCGAGACGGTCGAGACGTTCTACCCCGCGTCGGTGCCGAACTGGTACCGCGAGCGCGAGGGAACCCTCGACGTAGAACACTGGGTCGACACCATCGGTCGCCAAACCGGCATGTACAGCGTCATCGAGACGTGGAACCGCGGTGACGGCTACGAACACGTGAACTGGGTCGCTGAGGCCTGCTGTACCGACTCGCAGTGTGTGAAGCGCCGCGAGTGGCAGTACGACGACGAGACCGACCTCGACGTGGATGGCGGTGACGGCGCGTTCCCCTGCCGGGAACCCTGCTCGCTCGTCATCGCCGCGTCCCGGAAGTGGACGCGTCTGGAGGGTGAGAACACACAGACCTACGAGTTCGAACTCACGCCGTCCGAAAAGGAACAACTCGAAGCGATTATCGACGCCGTCGCGGACGACCGAACCGACGAGATTCGCGAAGCCGACGTGTACGAGGGTGCCAACCGCTACCGGGCGCGGTTCCTCCGTGCGAAGTTGTTCGACGACGACGGCAACCTCTGTGGCGTCCCCACCGAAGAGGAGTCGTAGCCACCGTCGCGTCGAACTGTTTCGTTTTGCTTTCGAATCGATTCTACGCGTCAGGACCCTTGTGGGGCCGTACCGGACACGTGAAGACCTCCGGCACCGCCGTCACAGTGACCGGGTCATCTGGGTCGTCCGCTGCCGACGTGATGGCGTCGGCGCTGATGAGGTAGTTTCCGTGGCGGTCGGTCCGCGTGAAGTTCGTCGGTAGCGGTCCGTTTGGCGGGCCATCAGTCACAAGGTGAACGTGCCACTGCGCCGTGAAACGCGGTCCCGGCGGGAGTGGGATGACGTGGTCGATACCGGGAACGGGTGCGGGATGAGGTGAGTGTTCTGCGCCGTCGACACCGGTTCCGTCCATCGATGCGATAACCCACAGCGGACGATGTGCGGCCTCGTTTCCGTCGCTTTCGTCTTCGGGCGAGTTCAGGTCGGTATCGAACATCTCGAAGAGCGTCCCGTTCGCCCACGTGAACGTGTCTTGTCGACGGTTGTTTTTGGGACCGTCGTGCGCACTGGCACTCCCGGCGAGTACAGCGCTTCCGAGAATCCCCGCGCTAAGTGTTTTGAGTACTGTTCGCCGTCGGTACGGTCGGATTCCGTGTAGCATTGTTACTCGAACCCAGTCGTAATCGATGGGTGAGACAACTGCTACCTTGTGGCAAGTAGTTATACACCGAATTCTCGAACAGAGCGTGACTAACGCCCGATTCTCGGTGTGCTGGACGGCACGTTACTCGATGCTAAAGTCGCGTGTCGTCTCGCCCCCGACCGGCACAGTCAGCGTTAACAGAGCATTTCGGACGAGTTTCAAATTCGGCTACTCGAACACCGAGAGTCCGAGCGCCACGAGGACGCCGCCGACGACGACGCCCGCCCCGAGCGTGACGGCGAAACTGTCGAACACGGTGGCGATACCGACGGCGAGCGCAAGGGCCACGATGCCGAGTAAAAACAGGGGAATCCCGTTCGGGTCCACGTCGGGAAACACGTCCGAGAGACTCTCGCTCGAGGTTGCTTCCGTCTTGTCGACCGGCGGTTTCGAGAGCGTCTCGTCCACGTCGACGTGCCGCGTCTCCGGAGCCGGGTTGATTGTCACGTCGACGTACGCCGTCTCGGAACCGTATCCGGTCACGACCTTTAGCTTCCCTGTCACCGGTTCGTCCGCTGGCGAGACGTACACCTCGACACCAGTGGTTTGGCCGCCATCGACGTAGTGGTTGCCGCCCGAGAGTCGCGCGACTCGCGAGAGTTCGTCGTCGATGTGGAGGTGGACGTGAACCGCCTGCCCGAGGTTATCGAGTTCGATTTCGAACGGGCCGTTCGTCGAGAACGACGGCGCAACCGACAGGTCGTGGGGGCGCTCCTCGTTCAACTCGACGGAAAGCGACTCGTTCGGCATGCTCGCAGAGTCAGCACCGAAACAGAAAAGCGTTCAGTTCCACCGAGCTTGTGAGGCGTTCTCAGTCGTCGCGCATGTCCGGCGGCAGGAGGTTCGGGATACCGTCTTCGATGGGGTACACCTCTCCGGTGACCGTGCCGATGAGTCTCCCTTCGATAATCTCGTCGCCGTCCCGTTCGTCGACTTCGAGTTCCAGTTCGCTCTTGTCGAGGGGGTCACAGAGGATGTCCGTCAGGGATTCTTTCATTGACGTGACCGTCGGTTGCGCGAAGTAAAAGCGTACGGGTTCGCCGTCGGCAGCGACGCCGAGACGAAAATCGAGGTGTCTGGTGAGTAGCGGCCCCAAACGCGTCTTCGGGCCGCAAATCGAGTGTGCCCGGCGAGGGTTCTCGGGAGCCGTTGGCCGCGTGGTTACTTGTCGAACGGGTTTTCGATGTGGACCGTCTGCTCACGGTCCGGACCAATACCGACCGCGTAGACGGGAACGTCCAGTTCGTCGGAGATGTAGTCGAGGTAGTCCTGTGCGGCGTCCGGGATGGCATCGTAGCCCTCTTCGGCGACTTCGGCCCAGTCGACTTCCGGCCACGGTTCGAACTCCTTCAGGACGGGTTCGCACTCCGCCCAGCGTTCGGTCGTCGCAGGCATGGTGAGGCGCTTTTCGCCGTCGAGTTCGTAGGCGTGACCGACCTTGATTTCGTCCAGTCCGGCGAGTACGTCGAGGTGGTTGACGGCGATGCCGGTGAAGCCGCTTACACGCGCGGCGTGGCGGAGCATCGGGATGTCGAGCCATCCGATACGGCGCGGGCGACCGGTAACGGTCCCGAACTCGCCGCCCTTCTCGCGGATGAAGTCTGCGAGTTCCTCCTCGCGGTTGTTGTCCTTCAGTTCCGTTGGCATCGGTCCCTCGCCGACACGCGAGAGGTACGCCTTGACGATACCGACGACTTCGCCTTGTCCGACGACGGTCGGTCCGAGACCGGACCCAGTGGATGCGCCGCCAGCCGTCGGGTTCGAGGAGGTCACGTACGGATAGCTCCCGTGGTCGATGTCGATGAGCGTCCCCTGTGCGCCCTCGAACATCACGTTCTCACCCTCCGCGCGTCGCTCGGCGAGGAAGTCGCCACAGTTGACCGTCATGCCGTCTTCGCGGAGACGACGGCCGAACTCAGTGTACTCCTCGACGAGTGCCTCGATATCACACTCGTCGCCTGCTTCGAGGCCGTACACGTCCTCGATGAGCGCGCGCTTCTGCGGAACGACGTACTCGAGTCGCTGGCGGAGTACGTCGGGGTCCAGAAGGTCGCCGACGCGGATGCCACGGCGGCCCACCTTGTCCTCGTAGGTGGGGCCGATGCCACGTCCGGTCGTGCCGACAGTCAGGTCTGAGTCGGCTTTCGCCTCCTCTTCGATGTTGTCGAGGCGGCGGTGGTACGGCATGATAACGTGCGCGCGCTTTGCGAGGCGCACGTCGGGGTCCAGACCCTGTTCGCGGAGGTCGTCGATTTCCGAGAAGAGCGTCCGCGGGTTGATTACACAGCCGTTTCCGAGCACGCCCACCTTGTCGCGGACCGCGCCACTGGGAACGAGCGAAAGCTTGTACTCCTCACCGTCTTCCACGACGGTGTGGCCAGCGTTGTCGCCGCCCTGATATCGGACGACGATGTCAGCGTCGCCGCCCCACAGGTCGACGAGGGCACCCTTGCCCTCGTCGCCGAGTTGCGAACCGACGATGGTAACAGTCATACGTCGGCCGTTCCCCGCGATGGACTAAACACATTACGGTACCGGCCGGAGACAATAGCATACTCGTGCATACTTGCTCCACGCTAACTTCCATAAAATGCCATGAACACGCATCATCATGGCAAGCGAGAACACAACCGTTAATTAGTGCCCTCGTGTAGTCTTGGTAGCCTCTGCCGAATCGACCGACCACTCTTATTCCACTCGCCGTGGAGGGCAAGGCTTAAAGTCTCCCAAGAAGAGTTAACAAATGGCATGATAGACCGACTTGAGAAGGAAGTCGATATGTTGGAACGCCATCTGCAGGTCCTGAAGATGGTCATCGAGAGCGAACCCATCGGCATTGTCAAGATGTCGAACGAGACGGGTTATCCGCACCACAAGGTTCGGTATTCGCTCCGCGTTCTCGAAGAAGAGAACCTTATCGAGCCCTCCAGCCAAGGTGCAATCACCACCGAGCGGACGCAGGAATTCGTCGACGAACTCGACGACAAACTCGACGAAATCGTTGCGAAGCTCGAATCGATGAAGATTGAAGAAGCAGCCGAAGTCGAGAACTAATCTCCGTTCACGCAGTCGTTTTGTCCTGTTTCCGAAGAAACGAATCAGTTTCTACAGAAACGTGGATTGACGGAGCGTTCTCGACGGCGTGAGTACCATCTGGCGTCGCTCACCCTCCGGTTGGTGCCGGGTGGACTCTCTTATTTATCCTCGGCTCAGGTATTGAGCGGCGGGAATGCGACTTTCTGAGGCGTGGGCGATGTACGTCAAGCCCGACTGTGGGTACATTCCTGATTGAATGGGAATGCCGGAAAACGCGGTCTCTTCCAGATATATTTTGAAATTTCAGTTTGGCAATAAACAATATATTGGATTGCTATCAATTCTGTGTCGAGAATGGGATTTCGCTCTGCGAAGGAGAAGACGGGCGAGGACCGCCAAGCGTCGTCCATTCCGTCGATTCAGGAGTTGGTGGGCGGCTCCAACCGCAGTCGTGGTGGTGGCAGGTCGCTGACGCCGCAGGACTGTGAATCTCGGTTCGGCCTCGACATGTACAGGGACGGACTGGAAGTCAAAGTCCAGCGCCTCGTCCAGAGTCACGGCGCGAGCCAAGTTCGGCAGTGGGCCGACGAAGGAATGACCGTCGAGACGATGGGCAAGCCGCGGGATATGCGGCAATTCCGCGAGCGTCAAAAGGAGCGCCCGGCCGAGGTTCCAAAGGACATCGAGCGCCGGAACGCAAAATCAGTCCAGCGCAGTCGCAATGCGCATCACGAGGCGTCAAAGGCTGGCGACACGCAGGTTCCGAACTCGGTCCGCGACGTGGTTTCGTCGCCTGGCCAGCAACTCGACACGAGCATCCAGCGTGCGATGGAAGAGCGGATGGGCGATTCGCTCGGAGACGTTCGTATCCATACCGGTCCGCGGGCCGCAAAAGCCTGTGAGGACATCAACGCCCGTGCGTTCACCGTCGGGAACCACATCGCGTTCAATCACGGCGAGTACGACCCGTCGAGCGCTGAAGGCCAGCACGTTCTCGCGCACGAGTTAGCGCACGTCCGCCAGCAAACAGGTGGGGCTGTGAGTATGCTCCCACAATTGGGTGGGTTGGAGGTTGACCCAGACCAGCGGTTAGAGCGTGAAGCCGAAGAGACTGCACAGCGCGTAATGCGCGGCGGAAAACTCGGGATTCACCGCATGCGGGACGCGGACGTACATATTCAATGGACGTCTCGCATCTCTGAGAGAGAAACAGGTTCGGATCACAGTGAAGCAATCGAGTTGCAACGCCTTCCAGACGATGAACGCTTGAACGTTGCTGTCGAGGGTGTGGAAGCGGCAATTAGTTGGGTCACAAAACAAACGGAGTTGTCCCAGTCCTCGGCCAGAGTGATGGTGAGCGAGGCAAACGGAGCGGACGAGTTGGCGATGTTTCAAAGGAACGTCGCTGCGCTCCATACGACCGCGGCGATTGACGACCTCCCCGAAAAACGCCAGCGACAGGTCGCGCGGAACCTTCTCAGCAAGGACCCGCTGGATTTGGATGGAAACGATACCAAAGCCACCGGTGAGATTCCAGAAGGGATTAGACGAGATATTAACGCCGTCTTTGGGTACTCTCCATCCGAAAGCGAGGAGGTCCCGGATTTTGGAGTGAACTGGACCGACCCAGACCATGTGATTCCTGCGAGAGAGACACGAGAGGAGTATGTCAATAACAAAAAGAGGCTGAGACAGGAGGCAGAAGAGCTGAGGAAGAAAAGTCATACAATAGAGCAAGTAGCGCGGAAGGCAGTTCTCGAACGAAATGTAGACCGTATAATGAGCTACATTACAGAAGGAGATAGAGAAAAAATACAATCGATTGTTGAACGTTCGGATGATAGATCTGCAAATGATTTGTTTGAAAGTATCCAGCCACACATCCAAGAATGCGATGAACAGAACCTACGAACTATGCTAGAACGGAATGAAAAGAAATACGGAAAGGTAACGGGGCCGGACGCTGACCAACTCTATCAGAAATACGACCGGAATTGGGAAGTGGTAATTGAAAAGACTACACAAACGAATTCAGCAGTAAATATCCTAGTCGGATTGGAGGATATATAAACAATGTATTTGAAGAATTTCAATCGACAATACGAATACACCTGCTTTGACAAATCGACCGGGGAGGGAAGTGAATTTAAGAGATTGGACGAGCAGACAACCCATGGATATTGCCAGAGCTTTGACTTTGGCTGGGTCGCGGTCTATTTTGATTCTGATAAACAAACGCTGAGCGTTCAAATTGACAACAATGTATGGGATCTGAATGATTCGAATACTACTGTTACGTATGAGCATCAGCGTCAAAACGATAAGACGTACTTCAATATCGAGAACGACCGGAATCAGTTTGAAATCACCTACGATGCTTGGTGGACGGAGTTGCCACAACCATCTTCGGCTAATATGACCACCGTCAGGGACATGTATAATGACGAAGAAGAGGACATATTCGCATATATCAAATATTTGTCAGAAAATGAAGCAGAAAACAATCTGAGTGAGTCATAGCGAAGACGGCCATAATAAATCAGGGCTATTTAGTTTGTCACTAGGTCTGCCATCCACCAAATCACCACGAAGTTCGAATCAAAGCTATTGAAGGTAATTGAAACAAAACTGACAACACGCTACTTTATCCTACGAATTGAAAGGCGAAAAGGGTGGATGGGAAGCACACCTTTGACAGCAATAAGACGGGCCGCGCAGTAGAGATACAGGTTGGGCTGCAAGATATTCGAGAATAATGATACGACTGAAAAATTTCGACCGGCGGATGATGTACACGTGTTTCGACCCTTCCAGTGGTTCAGGAAGCGAGTTTGAGGAGATTGGCGACTACGGAACCTCGGGGTTTTGCAAGGCTGGCGATTTTGGATGGGTCGCAGTCTATCCCGACCCTGATAGACAAACGCTTATTGTTCAGATAAGTGAAATCAAATGGGATTTGTATGCATCTGGAACCACAGTCATTTACAACCATCATTACAACGATGAAAACACCTACTTTAAAATATCTGATGAAGAAAACACATTCGACATTACCTATGAGGCGTGGTGGAAAGATGTTCCACATTTTGAGGCCAATAAGTGGGCCGCCAGTCGGGAAGAAGAGAACTCCCATGAGGATATATTCGGGTACATATTGATGTTATGGCAGAACGAGGACAAGAAAGAAAATTGGATTGAATTGTGGTCAGAACATCTGCCGAACTAGCGAATCTACAGAGGAACATTTACATTCGCCGCCTTGATTCGCAGTAGTCCTTGAAATATGGCCGGCGAGACGGCAGACTAAACACATGACTGAGTAACCAACAATTGAATGATATGTTGGTCTCCTTGGCACTGTCTAGGTAGTGACCTCCTCAACCGGTGTTCGTCCGTCGGGCGCTTAGTGCGGTCTCTGAAAATTATAGCATTACGCGAATTGTATTATTCAGTCGTGACTGGTCACCCTCGGCAGACCACCTGAACGCCCAGCCGAACCTCAGATATCCGGGACGTTCAGGTGGAACTCGCCGCTGCGGCCTTCGACCAGACAGAGGTGGTAGCCGTTCTTGCGCGAGAGCTTCACGTAGCTCTTGCGCTTGGAGCGACTGAGCAGTCCGCCGCCGGTCTTTTCGGCCGCGACTTCGAGCGCCTCGGGTTCGAAGAAACTGGCCGTGACGACGAACGCAGAGCCGAGCGTCTCGTTCGCCTCGGCGACGGCCCGAGAGTCCTTGACGAGTTGCGAGACCATCGGCTTGGTCGCGGGGTCCCGCGAGTCGTTCATGTTCGCAACGAAAAGCGGGTCGCCCATCTGGTCGCGGAAGATGATGTCGAAGTTTCGTGGCTCGGTCTCGTCCTCGGCAATCGGTACCGAGACGGTGCCGTAGAGTTCGATGCGGTCGATATCCGGAATCGAGTCGAAGACGCCCGCGAGACTCGTCCGGTTTCCGGTTTCGCCAATCTCGTAGAGCAGGTCGGTGACGACCCACTTGGCGAAGCCGTATTCGGGGGTGTCTTCGAGGAACTCCTCGTAGGGGCGGCCCTCGACGCCGAGTCCGTCGGTGTCGAACGTCGTGTGGTGTTCGAGACGCAGGTTCCCGACGACATCCTCGCGTTTGGCCTGTCCGGCGTGGGCCTTTTCGAGCGTCGCTTCGCCCTTTCTGGCGTAGCGGACGAAGAGGTTCGTGCCCTGGAGTGCTTCGTCGGGCGACATCGAATGGGCGGTGTCGTGGACGCCCACCTCGTCGAGTTTAGCTTCGAGACGGTCGACTTCGGCTTCGAGTTCTTCGACGCGCGCTTCGAGTTCGGTCGCCCGAGACTGGTACTCGTCGCGTTCGTCTCGAAGCGAGTCGCGCTCCGATTCGAGGCGGTCACGCTCTGATTTGAGTTTGGAGACTGTCGCTTCGAGCGCCTCGGCAGCGTCCGAGTCGACCTGTGTCTGCTTCGGCGACTGCGTCCGGGCCGAAGACGCCGGAGTCGAGGTCTGTTTCTGTGTTCGCTTCGGCTTCGGGGCCTGACTCTTCGGTCGCCGTGCGCGCTCTGCGCTCTTGGCGTTCCGCTTTGCGGCCGTCTCTCGCTTCGAGTTTCCGGGGTCGAGCGAGGGAATCGACCGGGCGTTGCGCCACTGGGCCTCCGCGGAGAAAACATCGTCTCCGGAGCCACTCTCTTCGGATTCCGACTCGGCCGCCGTCTGGCTTCCGTCCGAACCGTTCTTCGATGTCGCGTCGCTCGCGGCACTCGGTTCCGAGGAGGGACCAGCAGACGTCGAAGACGCGTTCGAGGCCGCCGAAGACTCCGACTCGGCCGAGGCGGCGTCAGCACCTGCAGCGGTTGCAGACTCGCTCGCTGGTGCCTGTGTCGCGTCGGCAGACGGTGCGTCAACGTCCGAGTCGGACGTGGTGGAGGCACTGGAGGATGCGGGTTCGTCGGGTGCTGGCGTCTCTGCGTCCGGTTCCGAGTCGGGTGCAGGAGCGTCGTCGCTCTCGACCGGTTCGGTCGGTGAGTCACTGACGGTGTCAGCAGGCGAGTCCGATATCTCGTCGTCCGTACCCTCGACAGCCTCGTCTTCCTCGGCCGTGTCTACCGCTGCGGGTGCGACCGAGTCGTCTTCGGACCCGTCGTCGGGGATATCGACAAGTTCGATGTCCACGTCGTAGACTTTGTAGATGCCAACTTCGTCGTTCGCTCGTTCGAAGGCGTCGTCGCCCGTGATGAGACGCTTGCTGTTGCCGACGTAGGCCGCACTCATCGACTTGCCACCGTGGTAGACGACGTAGTAGTCACCAGAGAGGACGTTTTCGGAGAGTTCGATGTAGCCAGTGAATCCCCCCGCTGAGAGCGTTCCGTCGGCGTCTTTCAGCGGCGTCTCTTCCGTGTAGTACTGGGCCCGAACGTCGCCGCCGGTCTCTTGCATCGCGTACAACAGTGGGAGGGACGTGTCCGGCGCGCGGTACGCCTTGAAAGACTCATCCTCGAAGTCTTCGATACGGCCGTCGAAGACTCCGAGCAGGCGACCGTTGAGCATGAACCCCCACGTCATGCCCGCAACGACCGCGCCCGTGAAGCCGTCGGCCGCGAGCGACTGGAGACCCCCGTACCCACTGCCTGCGGGTGCCGAGTCCCACCCAGTCACCACGTCGATAATCTCGCTATCCATTTGGAGGTAAATCACGGGAACCGAATCAAATACTTTCCGGGCGATTCATTGGCACGTTTCACGCACGACCCCCCGCCGTTTATCCACCCGGGAGCCCACTTCGACCCGTGAGCGCCCGCCCTGACCACCCGCAACACGAGAACGCGCTCGAACTCGCGTCAGACTACCTTCAACGGGTCCGTTTCGGCGACGAGACGAGCGAGGTCCGGGACGCCCTCGCCGCTCTCGACAGCGACGCACTCGCTTCCGAACTCGACTCAGACGCACATCGGCGCGCATTCTGGTTGAACATCTACAACGCGGCCGTGCAGGACGCGCTCTCGTCGGAACCCTCCAAGTACGACAGTCGATACAGGTTCTTTCGCGCGAGCGTCGTTACCGTCGCGGGCGAGTCGCTTAGCCCGGACGACATCGAACACGGTATCCTCCGGCGCTCGATGCTCGGGTGGGGGTTCGGCTACATTCCGAACCCGTTTCCCGGGTCGTTCGAGCGAACACACCGGGTTTCCCAACTCGACCCGCGAATTCACTTCGCGCTGAATTGCGGTGCGGCGAGTTGCCCGCCAATCGCGACGTACCACCACGACCGACTCAGCGAGCAGTTGGACGTGGCGACTGCATCCTCTCTCGAACAGAAAGTCGAGTACGACTTCGACGCCGACCGCGCCCGCGTTCCGAGACTGTTCCTGTGGTTCCGCGGCGACTTCGGTGGCCGCTCGGGTATCCGAGAGATGCTGTGTGAGTACGGCATCATTCCCGAAGACGCCTCGCCGTCGCTGTCCTACGCTGACTACGACTGGTCGCTCTCACTGGGTGAGTTTACGACGTGGCCCTAACGCCGAGCGCGGCGAGCACGACGGTTCGTCGGGTAGCAGAACGTGACGAGTCGATTCTGGGGAACGATTATAGTTTCTCGCCGCGAGTATGTGTCTGTGACAAGACACGACGAACGGTTCGTCCGGTACCTCAAGTCGAAAGAGGTCGTCGACGACCGCGCGCTCCATCGGCCGACGATGTCGACGCTCGTCGACGAGTTGTCTGACCGGGCGGATGCGCGCCCCGGCGAGCCACTTCGCGTCGTCTCTGTTGGGGCAGGGACTGGTGCGATGTGCCGACGCTTCCTCTCGTGGGGCGTCTTCGACGCCTACGACGACGTGAAGTACGTCATGGTCGACCGCCGGAAAGGGATGGCAGACCGGGCCGCAGCGGCGTTCGCGGAGTGGTCCCAAGAGGCAGGCTGGGAGGCGGCACCGACAGTCGATGGGTTCCAAATCGAGCGACACGGCCGACGGGTTTCGCTCACCTATGTGACTGGGGACCTCTTCGATGCGACAGTCGTCCTCCCGAAGGCAATCGACCTCGCTATCGCCCACGCTGTGCTCGATGTGCTGCCGTTGAATCGGGCTATCGAGTCGCTCGTCTCACGACTCACCGAGGACGGCCTCTTCTACGCCCCCATAACCTTCGACGGGCGAACGACCTTCCGGCCCTCACACAACGCGGACGACGAGATACTCGACGCCTACCACGACTCGATGGAAGACGAGAACTCCTCGGGCGCGGAGACCGGGTCGGACCTGCTTTCGGCCCTCCCGATGGCAGACACCTCGATTCTCTCGGCCGGAGGGTCCGACTGGGTGGTCCACCCGCCGTACTCCGACGAAGAGCGCTTCTTCCTCTCGCGCATCCTCGGCTTCGTCAAGGAGTCGGTCGGTTCCAACGGCGGCGTCGGAGAGACGACGCTTCGCGGATGGCTCGACACCCGACACAAGCAGTTAGAGGCGGAGGAACTGACGTACGTCGCGCACAACCTCGACGTACTCGCAAAACTCGACTGACGGGCTCACTCCGCTGACTTCGCCGACGGCGACGAATTTGCTACTCTTCTGACTTCGACGACGGCGACGGCCCCGCCACCGATTCCGGGGTGAGACGCCCCGAGACGTACAGCCAATCCCGCACGAACCCGAGGAGCAGCGACCCGGCGGCCCCACCGGCCAGCGCGGGTATCCACGGGTCGCCGACGCCGGGTGCCAGTGCGAGCGGAACGAACGCCATCTGAATCCCTGCGAGCACGCGGCGCGACGCCCGCGGCGGCAGGTCGTACGTCGGGCGGCCGGTTCTCGTCCGCCACCACACCCCCGCAACAAACGCGTACCGCGCGATGCCGACAGAGAGGTACCACCACGGAAGTTGACCGAGGAGGACGCCGGCCAGCGGTGCTACGAGGAGGCCGAGCGCGTCTACTGTCGTGTCGAGGCGGGACCCGAGGGCCGTGACACGCCCGAGTCGTCGGGCGAGCGCCCCGTCTACCCAATCAAGTGCGGCGACGACGCCGTAGCCGATGGTCGCGGCCCACGCCCACATCTCTCCGACGGCCCCTGTCGCGGCCACGGCACCGAGACCACCAACCGCGGCCACGACGGTCCCGCGGGCGAGCGTGACGGCGGTCGGAACGCCCAGCGAAGCGTACCGAGTCGAGTCTGTCGCCGCCACAGACTCGTTCTCAGCGGCGTGGCGATGCGTGTGCGCCCAGACACCCGCGGCGACGAGAATCGTCACAGCAGTCCAGACGGTGGCGTCTGTCACCGTCACAGTCGCGGTGGTCGCAAGGAGGACACCGATGCAGACCACGACCACGGCCGCAACCGAACCGCTTCGGCGGATGCGTTGTCGCGTCTGCCGAATCGCGTCTGTCGAGGGGGTCGAGGCAGCGTCCGTCGGTGAGGTCGAGTCGGCGTCCATCGGTGGCTAGCCGGTCTCCGTCACCGCTCGCGCGCCCACGGCAGCGACCGTCGGCAGCGCGAATCCGACGGCGATGGTGAGCACGAACAGGATGCCGGTCGATAGCTGGGCGTCAAGCGCGCCAGCCCACCAGACGAACGCGACGTGAATCGCGAGGACCACCCCGCCGAACGTGAGTCCCTGGACGCCCGCACGCGACACCGACGTGGCGAGGACGCCGACTAACACGCCGCCGACGACGAGTCCGGCCCAGTGGACCGACGCGGCAGCCACACCGACAACGGTTGCGACGAACAACGCGAGGTCGGCGCGCGGCCCGGTTCGAAGGTCGGAGAGCGCGCTCATCGCGCACCTCCGAAGACGATGTCCGGCGGTCCGCCCGGCCGCTGGAGCGCGAGCGATTTGTACTCGCCTGCCGCCCACTCGTCGAGTTGGCTGTGGTAGTGGTCGGACCAGAAGACACCGCGCTGACCGCCGGGGATAATCCCCACCGACTCGTTGTCTTCGGAGAAGTCGACGACCATCCGCCAACTGCTCCCCATCTGCGTGGCCCCCGTCGAACGGAAGTTGAACACCGTGTACCGCGACCCGTCCATTGGACGCTCGGGGTAGTTGAGGAACGCACGGTCGAACGCGTGGTTCATATCGAGTCTGTTGAAGTCGCCGTAGGTTTCCCACCCCTCCTGGTTGATTCGTTCGGCGGTCCGGTTCATCGCCAGTGCGGCGATATCCGCCCGCGTCTCGGTCGTGTGGAGGGTGGTCGGGTCGTCGTACCACCTCGCGTCGGCGTCGAGGGTCTGCAAGACGTACAGACTCGGGTAGTACGACTCGTCGAGGCCCACCGCGTCGAACTCGCTTGCGAACGTCGCGTTTCGGAACTCGTCGCGCCAGATTCGATAGACGAGCGCCGCGCGTGACTCGGCGCGCATCTGGGCGTCCCACCCGTCGAGGTCGGTGGCGAGTGCCTGCGCCGCAGGGGACATTTGCTGGACTGTGTCGTCCCCGCTCGCGTACGGAACCAGACCGACCGCGGCCTCGGAGCGAACGTCGCGCTGGATGCGCATCATGTCCTCGGCGGTCATACCGTCTTCGACAGTCACCCCGCCCTCGGCGGCCGCCTCGTCGAGCATGTCGTAGATTCGCGCCCCGCGATAGGGGTCGGCGTAGGTCATCGACGTGCCCATGTAGAACGGCGGGTCGTCGATAGTCCGCTGGTTCGCCGTGGCGAAAATCGACGGGTCGTTCACGTGCGGGATGGACTCGAACGGGACGAAGCCCTCCCACGACGACTCACCGTACGGTTCGTATCCGGGCCAGTCGCCTTCTCCCCGCGACCCGTTGAAGATGGTGTCGCCGTGAACGACTTCGCCGTCCGTCACGCGAAGCGGATACCGACCGGCGGGGTAATACAGCGTGTTACCGGCGCGGTCTGCGGCGACGAAGTTCTGAGCGGGCACGTCCCAGATGCGGAGCGCATCGCGGACCTCGGACACGGAGTCGGCGTGGTTGAGGCGGTAGGCCCCGAGCGATTCGTTGGTCGCCGAAAAGCCCGGCCACGCGACACCGACGGTCTTCCCGCCGCGCTCGATGACGGCACCGTGGACGGACTTTCGAACCGTGAGTTGCACGTCCTCGCCGCCCGCGACTTCGATAGTCTGCGTCTCGGTTTCGAAGGCACGGACCTCGCCGTCGTAGACGTAGCCGCCGTCTCGCATCTCGTAGGTGTAGATGTCGGTGAAGTCGCCGCCGACGTTCGTCACACCCCACGCAGCATCGGCCGTGCGTCCGATAACGACCATCGGAATTCCGGGAAAACTGACGCCGCGAACGTCCATCTCGGCGGCCGAGAGGTGCATCTCGTACCAGACGGGTGGAACCGTGAGAGAAAGGTGCGGGTCGTTCGCGAGGAGTGGCTTTCCGGAGGCGGTGTGCTCACCGGAGACGACCCAGTTGTTCGACCCGAATGCCGGGTCCTTGTCGTAGGCGTCGGTCCACGAGGCGAGTGCTTCGAAGTCGCCAGCGACGGACGCTGACGTATCAACACCTGCGCCGACGGCGACCGATTCGGGCGAGAACGACGCGGCGTCCGAGTTCGACGAGTTGCGGACGATTGGCACGTCGTGGTCGAGTTGCGCGGGGTAGAGTTCGGAGGCGTTCGGGCCGAGTCGGGAGACGGCCGTCGCCCGCCGGAGGTCCGAAAAGGAC
The DNA here is from genome assembly GCF_044593955.1 of Haloferax sp. S1W. GTDB lineage: Archaea > Halobacteriota > Halobacteria > Halobacteriales > Haloferacaceae > Haloferax. Next base: position 1,353,561 of record NZ_CP172595.1, on the reverse strand, counting down.
CCGGAGAGTTGCCACGAGATGAGTTTGCCGACGAGGAGTGTGTCAGTCGATGTCCACGTCTCGAACTCAGCGTCGAGCAGCGCGTACTCGGGCGGAAGCGCCCCGGAATCGGCGTAGTGGTTCACCCCGTCGCTGTAGGCTTCGATGGCTGGACCGACCTCGGTGTCTCGCACGGAGTTCCACGAGGCTTCCGCGGCGGCCTCGAAGTCCAGACTCCGGTAAAAGCGGTCTGACTCGACTGTCTGATTGCCCACGACTTCCGAGAGACGGCCGCCGACAAGTCGGCGCTGGAGGTCCATCTGGAACAGGCGGTCGCGGGCCTGCACGTAGCCGACGGCGAAGTACAGCGCTTCCTCGTTCGCCGCGTCGATGTGGGGAACGCCTCGGTCGTCGTACCAGACGCTCGCCGGGCCGTACGGACTGTCGACCTGCGTCGTCCCGCGAGGCGTCACCGAGTCGTATAAGTCGCCGGACAACGGCGCGGCGAGACCGAGATACGACCCGCCCAGAACCGAGACTGCGACCAGCGCCGCTGCACAGGCGACGGCGACGACGGCGCGAGTCGTGGTATTCATACCCACATTGGAGGGAGGCCGCCGGATAAATATTCCTCAAATGACGTTTGTGAACGTTTCAGGAGTTGTCGCGTCGAGTGGTACGGCGGTCGAGCGAGACGACGACTGCGAGGACAGCGAGATAGGTCACGAGACCCGAGAGGACGGCGACCAGAAGTTCTCCTTCGACGAACACGCCGACGGCGGCGAGCACACCAACACTCACCACGGCGACTCCCTGCACGAGTGACCGTTCCCAATAGTTTCGAACCGCTGAACGAACCAGCAACGACGCGCCTTCCAGAACGAGCACTGCGGTGACGCCGAGTGCGACCGTCTGAACCCGAATCGGCGGACGAACAAGCACGACGAGTAATGCCATCGGCACGGCTACCAAGAGTGTGAGCGCCGCGTCTTGGCGTCGGCCCATACGGACCCTCCGGCGGGGCATCCCTTTTAGACACCGGCGGAAAAAGCGGGAGTATGTCGATTACGGGCGACGGTCCCGGACTGTCGAAGGCGAAACGTCGTCTCGGGCGGTATCTCACGGGCGCAGCGGCGCTTATCATCACCTACGCCTTCATTTATCGATGGGCCATGGGACAGTTCGCCGGTGAAGATGTCACGTTCATTCAGGCGCTCCACGTCGTCGTCGAAACGTTCACGACGACCGGGTACGGCGAGCAGACGGCGTTCTGGATGGACTCGCCGCAGCTTCTCACGCTCTCTATCCTCATGCAACTCACCGGCGTCACCACCGTCTTTCTCACCCTGCCGTTGTTCCTCGTTCCGCTGGTCAAAGACGCCCTCCGGACCGACCCACCGACGACTTCGGACCTGACCGACCACGTGATTGTCTGCACCTATACACCCCGCGGGGACGCGCTCGTCAACGAACTCGACGCGATGGCCATGCCGTACATCATCCTCGAATCCGACCGCGAACTCGCGGAGGAACTGTACGCGGACGGCTACACTGTCGCCCACGGCGACCCCGAGTCGGTCGAGGACCTCGAAGCCGTGAACGCGGAGTCGGCGCTGGCCATCGTCGCGGATGACGACGACGAGACGAACGCGAGTATCATCCTCGCCGCGAAGCAGGCCGCTCCCGACTCCCGCGTGGTGAGCGTCATCGAGGACCAGCGCGTCAGCGACTACCACCGATTCGCCGGTGCCGACGAAGTCGTCTCGCCGCGGCGACTCCTCGGCGAGAGTCTCGCCGGGAAGGCAACGACATCCATCTCGTCCGCGCTGGGCGACGCCATCGAAATCGGCGAGGACTTCGAAGTCGCCGAACTTCTCGTGCAGCGCGGCAGCCCGGTCGAGGGCGAGACCATCGCCGAAAGCGGTATCGGCCGTCTCACCGGTGCCAACATCATCGGTGCGTGGTTCACCGGCGAGTTCGTCTCGCCGCCGTCGCCCCACGCCATCATCGACGAACACACCATCCTCCTCGTCGTCGGTCGCGAGCGGCAACTCGAACAACTCCGCGAACTCACGCTCTCGTCGGCGCGGCGCTTCCGTCGCGGGACGGTCATCATCGCCGGGTATGGTGAAGTGGGTTCGACCGCGGCGGAGACACTCGCAAGCGCAGGCGTTCCGCACCTCGTCGTCGACAAGCAGGATAAACCCGGCGTGGACATCGTCGGCGATGTGACCAAGCCACAGACGCTCATGGAAGCAGGGGTCGACGAAGCGCGGAGTATCATCCTCGCACTCGACGACGACACTACCGCCATCTTCACCACGCTCGTCTCCGAGCGCGTCTCCGAGGAGACGGAGGTCATCGCGCGCGCCAACGAGACCGAAAGCATCGCGAAACTCTACCGCGCCGGAGCGGACTACGTCCTCGCGCTCTCGACGGTTGCCGGACGCATGCTCGCGTCGAGAGTCCTCGACGAGGAGGTCATCGCACCCGAGTCGCAAATCGAAATCGTCCGGACGAACGCGCCCGGACTCGTCGGAAAGACGCTCGCGGAAGCGGACGTTCGCGCTCGGACGAACTGTACGATTATTGCTGTCGAGCGCAACGGGGGCCTCCTCACTGAACTCGGCCCCGACTTCAGCGTCGAGAAAAACGACGATGTACTCGTCGCTGGCATCGACGAAGACATCTACCAGTTCAACGAGCGGTTCGGGTGAACTGCGGCGAACAGGTTTCTATCGAGGAGTGGGGCGCGCCGGGCGTACCAGACTCGACAGTCGGCACGGCTCTAGGTTTATCACCGATGACGAGACCAACGCCGCCGTGCGTTGACGACCGCCGCGAGGCGTCACGCGGATGTGCGGCACGCCGTCTCGCGGAGCAGTGGTGCCGCCTGTTCGCCTCTCATTTACCACCCACGGCTCAGAGAACAGCGGTCGAAAAAGGGTCGTCGAGGTACGTTTACGCGCCGATTTCCGCGCCGACGTACAGCACGACGACGAGGAAGATCCAGACGGCGTCGACGAAGTGCCAGTACATGGATGCCGTACTCACCGAGACGTGGCGGTCGGCGGAGTACTGACCACGGAGCGCTCGGACGAAGACGATGCCGAGGAGGACTGCACCGAGGCTCACGTGGAGACCGTGGAGGCCGGTGAGACCGAAGAACGCCGAGCCGAAGATGCCCGAGGTGATGGTGAAGCCCTCTTCGATGATGAACACGTAGTATTCGTACACCTGTCCGCCGATGAAGATGGCACCGAGGACGAGCGTCACGAGGAGTCCGAGCAGGAAGTTCCGACGGTTACCCTTCTGGAGCGCGCCTTCCGCCCAGTGGAGCGTGAGACTCGACAGGACGAGCAGGCCGGTGTTGACGAGGACGAGCGACCCGACGAGGTGCGGAAGCTCTTGCGGCGGCCACGTCCCTGCGCGGATGAAGAAGTAGTAGCCGAAGAGCGCACCGAAGGTGCCGAGTTCGGACCCGAGGAAGGCGAGCATTCCCCAGCGGAGTTTGTTTTCGTCGTGTTCGCTCCGGTCGCGCTCCCAGAAGCCCTTGATGAACGCGTGGTAGAGCCAGCCGACGATGCCGAGGAGGAATACGGCGATACTGGCACCTGCGACACCGAGAGCAGCCGATTGGCCGATGTTCATGATGTACAGCGCTGCGCCGACGTATATGCCTGCGCCGCCGACTGCAGTGACGAACGGCCACCAACTCGCCTCACCGAAGCCCCGTGGCCAATCCTCCACCGCGGGCAAGTGGTGTCCGTGGTCGTCGTGTCCTTCTTCCGAAGTCATAGGCGACCGTTATTCTTCGGGTACTAAAAATCCTCCCAAGCGCGTTCGAGACGTGAACGCACACAGTCCAGTTAGTACCGTCGCTGTCGGGGGACGGGTCGGAAAGAGGAAAGAACGGACCGCAGATGAACGCGTGCCCGGCGGGGCCCTCAGTCGGCGTTGGTCGTCGCCCGATGGAACGGTTTCCGCGAGATTATCTCGCGCATTTCTGCGAGTCGGTCGGAGCTGGTGCCGTTCAGTGCGGAGACAACCGCAAACACCTCCTGTCGCGAAATCTTGACGCCCTCACCGGTGACGGCCCGCTCGGGGTTCGCCACGAGTTCCCGGAGCGTGCCGACGGCGAGCAGGAACGGAATCGCCCACGCGGCCAGCGTGTTGCCGTCGCGGAGCGGCACCGTCTCCAGATACAACTGCGCGTCGTCGAGGAACGACTTGGCGTGGTTGGCGGTTCGGCGAACGACGGACGCGGTTCGCTCCTCGTATTTCGGGTTGAGGACTTCCTCTTGCGGAACGCCCGCGTCGTCGAGCCACTCCGCCGGCAGGTAGACGTTGTTCTCGGCGTCGTAGTCGTCGTACACGTCCTTGGCGATGTTGACGAGTTGAAGCAACAGGCCGAACTCCTCGGCGGTGTCGTAAAGACGGGAGTGTCGCTCCCGGTCGATGTTCCCGCGCGTCACCAGGTTGGTGATGAGGTTGCCGACGGTTCCGGCAGCGTAGTAGCAGTACTCTTCCAGTTCCTCGCGCGATTGGATGCGGAGGCCGCCGGTCTGGGAGTACCGTTCGACGAACATCGCCATCCCCGAGACGAGTTCGCGAACCGGCGGCAGCACCGCCTCGCGAACATCGGTCGGAAGTGCCTCGAACGTGCGGAGCACGCGGGGCGCGTTGGCGACGACCATCCAGTCGTCGGACCGGGAATCAGTAGGTGGAAGATGCGGCTCGACGGCAACGACGAACTCGTCTATCGAGGTATCGTCGTTGGGGTCGAGCGCGCAGTCGTAGAGTCGAAGGAGGTGTGCCTGCTCGTCGGGCGTAATCGACGACGAGTCCTCAATGGTGTCTGGGATTCGACAGAGTAGATATCCGATACAGATGTACGAGGACATCGGTTCGTCGAGAACGTCCACGGTCAGGGCGAAGGTTCGGGAGACGCCCTGGACTGCATCGTGACACCAATTAAGGTCGTCATCGGTTGCCGGTGGCCGGGCATCGGCGTGTCGAGACATTCGAAGCGTACCGCTATACGGAAGGGGGGATAAAAAGTGTCGTGGGGTGCCCCCGGACACGCCGTAGCAGAAAATCATAAGCATAGTCAATGAAAGAATCAGGCATGGACTTTGCGCTCACGGCTGAGCAGAAGCAAATCAAGGATATGGTCTCAGAGTTCGTCGACGAGGAGGTCAAGCCTCGTGCGGCGGAAATTGACGAGACAGACGAGTTCCCCGCGGACCTCGTCAAAGAGATGGGCGAACTCGGCCTGATGGGAATGCCGTTCCCCGAAGAGTACGGCGGTGCGGGCCTCGACTACCACTCGTACGCCATCGGCCTCGAAGAAATCTCCCGCGGGTCCGGCGGCCTCGGAACCATCGTCGCCGCCCACACGAGCCTCGCGGGCAACATGCTCTACGAGTTCGGCAACGAAGACCAGAAACAGGAGTACCTGACGCCCGTCAACGAGGGCACCGACATCGGCGCGTTCGCGCTCTCCGAACCGGGCGCGGGCAGCGACGTGCCCGCAATGGAGACGACCGCAAAGAAAGACGGCGACGAGTACGTCGTCAACGGCGGCAAGCTCTGGATTTCGAACGGCTCCGTCGCCGACACGGTCATCCTCTTCGCCAAGACTGACCCCGACGCGGGGAACAAAGGTATCTCCTCGTTCGTCGTCCGCCCCGAAGAGGACGACGGCTTCATCGTGGAAGGCACGGAGCACAAACTCGGCGACAAGGGCTGTCCGACTGCGGAACTCCGCTTCGACGACATGCGTATCCCCGAAGACCGCCTTCTCGGCGACGAGGGCGAAGGATTCGTTCACGCACTGAAGACGCTCAACGGCGGCCGAATCACTATCGCCGCCCGCTCCGTCGGCATCGCGCGCGCCGCGCTCGACGACGCCGTGAAGTACGCTGGCGAGCGCGAGCAGTTCGACCAGCCAATTGGCGAGTTCCAGGCCATCAAGCACAAACTCGCCGATATGGATACGAAGGTGCAGGCGGCCAAGCTCCTCATGCACAAGGCCGCGGACCTGAAGATGCGCGACGAGACGTTCATCAAGGAGGCGGCGCAGGCAAAGCTCTACGCCAGTGAGATTAGCCGCGAAGTCGCCAACGAAGGTATCCAAATTCACGGCGGCTACGGCTACACGAAGGACTTCCCCGCAGAGCGCTACTACCGCGACGCCAAACTGAACGAAATCTACGAGGGCACGAGCGAGATTCTCCGCAACACCATCGGCGACTGGCTCCAGAAGTAGCCGTCGTCAGTCGGCGATTTGCTCGTCCGCGTCGGCTATCCGACTCTCACGGCTTTCCACACGTTCGGTGAGCCACGCGTAGTACGATTCGATTCTGCTTGCTCCCGCATCGGTGAGTCCGTACACGTCGTATATCCCCTCTGTTCGCCGTTCGAGGTGCCCTGCCTCCACGAGTGCGTCGAGCGTCGCGTAGAACGACTGGGGGTCGATTCGGATATCGTAGTAGCGCTCCAATCTCGTCTTTAGCTTCTGCCCTCTGAGTTCGCCCGCATCGTAGAGGATAGCACAGAGGTCACGCCGACGGCCGCTCTGAAACCACATACTCGCTCCTCGACGGAGAGACACACGTGACTTTCGTTCCAACCCGATTGCTCGTCTCCTCGGGTCTGGATAGAACCGGTACTTTAGACACCACCCGCTCCCTAGCGACGCGCATGAGCGAACAGGAGGCTACGGCAAACGGCATCTCCGCACGGTACTACGTCACCAAATCCGAACGCGTCCTCGAATTCGACCGCGAGGGCCGAACCGCCGCCGTGGCGCAGAACATCGACGGCTACGCCATGCTCAAAGTCCGCCCCACTGCCGATGGCGACGAGCTAGAGCGGTACTACGGATTCGACATGGCGCTCGACCACGCGGCGGAACTCCTCGGCGTCTCCCCCCATGACCTCCCGATTCCCGAGGATGCTGCGGACATGGGGATGTGACCCTGGCCGGACCCCACGACCGATTACCCCCAGTAGAAGCGCGGCCCCAAGAATAGATACCCGAGCGCCAAGAACAGCAGTCCGAACGCGAATCCTTCTCCGAGCGTTCCGTCGAGAACGATTGCGAGACCCTGCACGACACCCATTACGAGGGCGTCCTGTGCGTGCAGGTCGGGGTACGTCACGTCGGAGAGCATGAGCGCCGCCATGACTGCCGAGAGCGCGACGAGCAACATTGGGTCTACGAATCCGACGAGAACGCCCGCAGAGAGGATAGTCGCCGCGAGCGTCGTCGGCACACCCACCGTCTCGTCGCTGTCGCTGTCGTATGCGGTGTAGAGCGCCAATCGAACGACTGCGGCCGCGACGAACAGTGCAGCGATAGCGACTCCGGCGACGACTCGAAGGGTTTCGAAGCCCCACATCTCGCGCACGACGGAGACGACGAGGAGCGCCGGGGCGACGCCGAATGAAGCAACGTCGGCGAGGGAGTCCAGATACGGACCGGCATCGGTACCCCCGTAGCGTCTGGCGACAACCCCGTCGAGGCCGTCGGCCATCGCGGCGAGCAGGATCGCCTTCGCGGCGAGACGGACGTCCACCGCAGTCAGCACCGCCGCAACGAACCCGAGTGCCGCGTTGCCGGCGGTAACCGCGTCGGCGGCACCCAACCGACCGACGAATCGGGGTTTCATACCGTTGCGATTGCGGACCGCCCCTTTCCCTCTTACGTTCCTCCCCCGGGTGCGGCCGCCATCGGGTGTATCCATCGTCGCGGCGTTCGGGAGGCGAACCATGCGACATTTATCCGTCGGGGTCGGAGACTGGGCTATGCCAGACGAAGGGTCTTCGAGCGGTCTCCGGACGCGACGTGAGTTTCTCGCCGTGGCCGGGTCGGCAGCGACCGCGGGTCTCGCCGGGTGCGCCACGTCGCTGGCGTCGGACGGCGACTTCGACGTGGGGATGACTGCCGTCGCGTTCGACCCGCCGACGGTGACCATCGAAGTCGGTGACGAAGTTGTGTGGCGAAACACGAGTTCCCGCGGCCACACCGTCACCGCGTACGAATCCGTCCTCCCAGAGGGTGCCGAATTCTTCGCCAGCGGTGGCTTCGAGGACGAACAGACGGCACGCAAAGCGTACTCCAATTCGCTCGGCGGGCTTATCGCAAGCGGCGAGGAATACACCTACACCTTCGAAGTCCCCGGCGAGTACGAGTACCTCTGTGTCCCACACGAGCAGCAAGGGATGGTCGGTACTGTCGTCGTCGAGGAGTAGTCCGACCGCGCATTTCGTTTTCTACTCGGTCGCACCGCTCACTGTCGGCTTGCAGCCTGAAAAAGTCGAAATTGAGTCTGCTGCTTACTCTTCGTCGACGGCGATGTCTTCTTCGTCGACGCTGACAGCGGCTTCTTCCTCGGCCTCAACCTCTTCGGGGTGGGCTTCGAGGGAGAACTTCTTGACCTCGACGCGGCGCAGCGGGTAAATCTGCTTCGCCTCACCGTAGATGGCCGACGAGAGACGGCCCTCGGTGACGCTGTTGATGAGGTTGTCGAAGGTGCGCTCGGTGATGGCCTCGCGCGTGAGTTCCGTCATGATGCGACGGATTTCGTGTTCCTGACTGCGGTCTGCCTTCTTCGTCGTGAAAGCGACAGGCTGGACCTGCACGCGGTAGTCGTCCTTCGTCAGGGCCGTGACGTTGGCCTCAATCTTCGAGGCACCACGGCGGACGAGACTACGGAGGTAGTCTCGAGTGAGTTCCTGCTTCGTGAACTCGGTGTAGGCAGCGTCGCTGCCGACGTCGGTCACCTGGAAGGTGAGTTTGACGTTGTTCGCACCCTGGTCGTCGTTGAGTTCGCCGAGGGTGACTTGGACGGTACGGCCGTAGACCTTCTCGGGTTCGTCGGCGACTGTCTCGCCGAGTTCCTTCCGGTCAAAATTCTCGGGAGCGATGACGGTGTACCATCGCTTTCCGCGCTTCTGCTTGGAGACTGATCGTTCACTCATGGTTAGTGTCTGTGTGCGTTCGTGTAGCGTCGATAACGGTCTGTGCGACCGTTACGTTGACGACGTAATCGTCGACCGTGGACTGGAGTCCGCCGGTCGAGTCGCGTTCGATTGTGGTGATGAGTTCGTCCCCCTCGACTGTCGTGTCCATCGAGTCCGTGTTGTCCGGGGTGAGCGCCGCGGCGAGTGCCGCGGGGTCGTCGTGGGTGGTCCGCAGGGTCGCACGCCGGGTCATCGGCGCACCTCCCTGACGGCCGCGACGACATCCGCGGAGTCCACCGCGGGGTCGAACGTGATGGTCGCTTCCTGCTTCGACCCTGTTGCGGACGCGTCGCCCAGTTCGGTCGCGGCAGCGGCGAGTTGCTCGTCCAGTCCGGCGGGACCGGTCGAGACGAGTGCCGCAGCACCGGCCCCGACTGCGAGTACAGTCGGTTCCGGCGACCGGAAGTCGCGGGCGAGGCGCGCGACGGTTGCGAGTCGTCCCGGAGACGAGAGGTCGCACGAGAGCACGTAGAGGCTCTCGTAGCGCCCCGTCGATGCCTCGCGGAGCGCCGCGTGCGTCGCTTGTGCGTGGTCGCGCCACGCGTCCAGCGCCGTCTCGCGCACGTCGTGTCCGAGCGCGAGCGCGACGGCGGTTCCCGGCGCTTCCTTGACGGTCGCATCGAGCACGTCGGCGAAGCCGCCAACGGTTTCGAAGGGACCGTCCGGAGTCGCATGCGGGTGTAGAGCGCGCTCGACGGCGGTCGTCGCGCGCGGTGTCGCCTCGCCGCCAGTCGCTTCGATAGCGACGAGAGAAGCGACCCGGCGGTGTGCGTCCGCGTCGAGTTCGGCCGGAAGCGACAGTTCGGCGAGCATCGCCTGTGCTGCCTCTCGGTCGGCCGAAACGGGCGCGTGAACCAGCGTCGAGTGCGCGATCCCGTCTGCGAGATCGCCCGTCGGGACGGCCACGCCGGGGCGCGACTCGATACCAGCGCCGGTCGCTGCGTCCATAAGCTCGGAATCATCCTCCGGAGACACACCGGCGGCATGGAGGCCAGCCAATGCGACCGCCGGGTCGGGGTCGACACCGAGTTCTCGGGTGACGGAGACGGCATCCCGCGGGTCGAGTTCGAGGTCACGATCGGTTTCCGACAGCCCCACTGCAACCGCAACGTCGTCGTTTGCGGCGGGTTCGGGGGCGTCGGTCGCCCGAATTCGGAAGGGGATATTGCGTGTCCTGAGCGCCCGCCCGAGGACGCCCGCGGCGGCGACGGCGGCACCGCTGGCGTACACGCGGAGACGAACGAACGTCGCCTCGCGGAGTACCGCGGCAGCGTCAGCGGCAGGCGTCTGTTCGGCGGGGCTCATGGACATCTACTTACTGTTCGAGGAGTTCGACGGCGACGTCGTAGCTGTACGTGAAGTCCTCGTCGAGCTTGTCGCCACGGTAGTAGGCGACCAGACGGCGAATCTTGGACTCCGTGTTCTGGAGTGCGCGACGGTTGGACTTGTCCTGACGGTTCTCCTCCATGTGGTCGCGGAGGCGGACGGCGCGCTCCATCAGGTTCTTGAGGTCCTCGGGGAGTTCGGGTTCGGCGTCGTTCTCCTCGAGGATGGTGGTGACTTTCTTGCCGGTCGCGAGCTTGACGTCCGGGACGGGAACGCCCTTGACGCCTTCGTCGCGCAGGGCAAGCCCGATCTGGCTCGGGTCCTTCCCCTGTTCGGCAAGTTCGACGACGCGCGCTTCGATGTCTTCTGCGTCGACTTCACTCCACTCCGGTGCTTCGTCTGCCACGGGCTTGTCCGAACCGGACGAGCCACGTCGGCGGGTGTGCATTCGTGCCATTGTTGCGGGTTGGAACCGCACTGACCGCAGAAACGAGTACCCCGCAGTCGCACTGGCGACTGCTGGGGCACTACCGCAATCCCAAGCCCAAACTGGGCGAGTCAGATTTACGGCCGTGCTGGATTCCCGTGCGACACTCCTCGTGCAGAGCCTTAAACGGTTTCGACTCGCCCCCGAGCCGAATCGAAGGGCTTCTAAACAGGTGGCGGCTACGAGGGAGTGCGGGCTCGTAGATCAGGGGTAGATCACTCCCTTGGCATGGGAGAGGCCCCGGGTTCAAATCCCGGCGAGTCCACTCACTTCCTTTCGGTCGTTTCACTCCCTCCAGTCGTTCGTGGACTCGCCGTAGTCCCACTCGCTTACGCTCGCGGGACTCCCGGCGAGTCCATTTCTGAACGCAGTGAAGAAATTGACGAGCCGAGCGCTCTTCTTCGCTCAGGTCGAACACCACACACCACCTCATTACTCTCCGCTTCTAACTCGACAATATCCGTACTCGCCACCGTGACAGAAACAATAGATGAATCCAGAATTGACCCAACTGCGTTGAAAAGCGGGCCTTGTACCATCATTAAATACACAATAGTTGTCAATAATCCCATAGCCGATAGTCTCTAACTTGTCAGCGATCAAAATTAACAACTTTTTAATCCGAAATGGGACACTTCCGTTGAGAGAACGAGAGCAGAAGTTGAAACTCAGGCAATTCGCTCAGATCCTGCCGTGCAGGTCTATAGGATAATTGAATCGCAATACTGCGACGGGATAGCGGCGTCTGAGAGGTGCGTGAAGCGGTGTGAGGAAGTCGCGATAAGACGCTCACTCGCCGCGGCCTGTCAACGTTGAGAGTGGGGCCTACAGAACACTACGGACTCACCCGCTGTGTCCGGTGTCGATTAAACCGATTCGACGCGCATCTATCAGGATGAGTGGGGCGTGTTCCACGGCGTACTCTTCGCCCTTCCGCTCCGCGACCATATCTATCCAGCGGACGCATCTAATTCTGCTTCCTCACGCAGGTTGGTATATGATCGTTAATAATAACGATCGAAAATAAGGAAGTCAATAGCTAACATAACACATGTGAAATTCTGCGGAGAGGCTTAGCAATGACAGACCCAGCAATCAACCGACGAAGCGTACTGAAAACACTCGGTGCAGGTGCTGCTGGCGGCATCGCCTTCACGGGAGCCGTGTCGGGTAGTCCTAAGAACAACTTCGGCTATGTAGAAGATTCGACGCTCGAAGGAGCGACCGTCACACTATCTGGTCCACCATCGAGGGCGAAGGTCTTCTGTGACGCTGGTGGAAGCGAATCCCGAATCAAGACAGAGGTTTGGGAAGTAGATGGGTTCGATGACCCGCTTTATCTCATCCCAAGCGGGTACAACGAGGGTGATATGGTTGAGGTTGGAAGTGTTTTCACCTCCTGCACGAGAAATGACGATATTAAAGGCGAGGTGTCCGTAACGAAAGTATAGGGCGTAACAAACGAGGCGGGGACGACCCCGGACCACACAGTCGATTGGGAAAGTGAGTTCAAATCCCTTCGATTTCCTTTGGTAGAATTCTCGAACAAAATATCGGGTCTGTCGAAAGCTCTCTTATCAACACCCTCAATTCTGACCGGCGGAGCCTATCGTATTCTGCGAGACGACATACACGAGGTGGTCGGCGAACCCCAACCGAGTGACTTGATGCCCATCTGCGCCGCGGTCCACCACCGACCGCGGGGTGGGATGCGACCGAGTACTCGGTATCCAAGTCCGTCGCAGTATCACGGTTCTCGCCGCCAGGCAATCGACTGACATCCGCTCGACATCCTTCGTGTAGTTGCACACGCTGGCGGGCGGGCCTCCACCTCACGACTCCCTTTGAACGGCTGGTTGTCGTTCGCTCCGACTGGGCCTCGCCCAGTCTGGTTCCTCCCAGTGGACGTGGTTCAGGTGAGCGTCTGTCCACGATACCACTCGGAGTACCGACCGCGGGAGTGTCTCGCAGCCGTCCGACGATTCGAAGCCCTTATTTATTCGACCGCGGAATGAGAAGATGCGTTAGCGGGCTCGTAGATCAGGGGTAGATCACTCCCTTGGCATGGGAGAGGCCCCGGGTTCAAATCCCGGCGAGTCCACTCACTTCCTTTCGGTCGTTTCACTCCCTCCAGTCGTTCGTAGACTCGCCGTAGTCCCACTCGCTTACGCTCGCGGGACTCCCGGCGAGTCCATTTCTGAACGCAGTGAAGAAATTGACGAGCCGAGCGCTCGCTCTGCGAGCGCGTGGATTTGAAGCCCTGAAAGTCGCGCACAGCGAACGGAGTGAGCGAGCACGTCTTTCTCTGGGTTCAAATCCCGTGAACTTCGTTCACGACCTTCGCAAACCGCCGGTTTGCTCAGTCCCGGCGAGTCCACTCACTTCCTTCCGTCGCTTCGCTCCGTCAGTCGTTCGTGGACTCGCCGTAGTCCCACTCGCTTACGCTCGCGGGACTCCCGGCGAGTCATCAATTGCTGTCGATACTACCGGCGAGCGAAGTGAGCCGCGTATATCGACTGTATTCTGTTGGGAATAGCGTAAGTCCTCATACGTTCTCATGTGGCAGAATCACGAACTATTGAAAGCACCGTGCGAGAGACAGAAGATAGATTCAGCAAGACTAGTGGTGTGGCGGTGATGGAAGCGGATCCCACTCCTCGTTGTGGTTAAACGGGGCGAACACGCCTTCTGGGTTATCGAAGTGAACCCACGCATGAAGTGTCCACCAGTCCCGGTGGGGGCCGATGACGAAGTCGACGATTCTCGTCTCCGGGTCGTCTCCGGGCTGATGGCCCCAGTTAACCGTCAGTTCGTCCCCGGCCTCGAGACCTGGAACCTCGGGCGGGAACAGCGGGCTCTCGTCGCTGAGTTCCGCCCAGTTGTCGTTGGTCAGTAACTCGTCGACGCTCAGCGTCGACCGGTCGTCCTGAACCCCGTTCCCGTTCGCGAACACGTGCTGTGCGCTGTGGTGGGGATGCCACCCGTCCGATTCACTCGTATCCAAGCCTTCTCCCTCGTCGTTGAACACGTCCGGTTTGTCGTCGTCCAGCGGGACGATGTACTCGACGGAGCCGAGTGTCCGTTCGAGATTGTAGGTGAGCCCCTGGGGGTGGCGGATATTGGTTCCACCTCTCTCCGCCTGTTTGATTCGCTTGAAGTTCACCAGGTGGAACCCCATATCGGGCACGTACGGGCCCATAATTTCGTAGCCGTTGGCCAACGCTTTGCCGATGTCCCTGTATTTCGCAGTCGCGTTCGTCACCGAGCGTACCTGCACGTCGTACGGTTCCTCACTCGCAGTGACCGCCCCGACACTGGTAAGGCCGCCGAGCAGACCTGCCCCGGTTAGTTTCAGTACCGTTCGTCTGGTCTGTCGTGGTAGAGTCATTAGTTTGTGTCTCAGTTAGGCTGGAGCCGCTTCGACGGCTCCCCATTCGTTCTTTCTCTGGCTACCGCATACCGACATATTCTGCCGTATGAAATGGTAATGCGCTTTCTAATTCGGAGTAATCGTTGCTGCGTGTCTGGTAGATTTAATTCCAACTTATATTGGTGGAAAAAATACTTGTGAAGAGTTGTATGACATCCTTCCTATGACCCAGAGTGCCGCTGGCTCCGAGCCTTCGATTGTGGTGGAACAGTCTCTCTCCCGTCACATTTCACCTTCTCAGACTGTCACGAACCCCGTGAGGTTTTGACCCGGGACTACCTAGAGTATCGTAATGAGTCGCCCGCGCGTCCCGTGGCTCTATCGCGTCGTTCGAGACCGGTCGGGACAGACATCGCCGCTCGCCGTTATCCTCATTCTCGGCATCACCGTGCTCGGGACGACAGCCGTCGTCACACTCGGCGGAGCTGCACTCGACGAGACGAAGCAGGCGTCGAACGCCGCCCGCGCCGAGCACGCGATGACGCTTTTCGACTCCAAAATGGCGATTACTGCGCTCGGAGACTCGCAGTCACAGGCGGTCGAACTCGGGGGGTCGGGAGACGGCCAGTACATCGTCCGCGACGACACCACGCGGCTCATCATCACCCACAAAAACTACGACGAGTTCGGCTCCGAGGAGGAGATATACAACGAGACGCTCGGAAGCATCGAGTATCGCGACGGCGACGTGACTATCGCCTACGAGGGTGGCGGCGTCTGGCGAACGCAGGACAACGGAACGTCCATGATTTCTCCGCCGGAGTTCCACTATCGCGGCGCGACGTTGACGCTCCCCCTCATTCAGGTGACGGGGAAGGGTGGCTCGGGACGAAACGCCGTTGCCGACATCACCGAACTCAAACAGGCCGACCCGGTCTATCCGAATTCGAGCGTTAGCTACGCGAACACCTCGACGAACTACGTAAACCCGGTTCGGAACGGAACGGTCGAGGTGACAGTCGAAAGCCCGCAGTACCGCGGCTGGGCGCAGTTCTTCGACGATAGGACCGAGGGGAACATCACCGTCTACCACTCCAATCAGTCCGTCAGCGTCGAGTTAGAGACGCTCGGCCTCGTCGGCGAGTTCGCAATGCCGAACGAGGGGAACTCGATTAACGTCCGCGGGATGGCCGGAGACCACAACGTCAGCGAGTACACGCTGAATCTGACCGCCGGCCCTCACTTCCAGAACATGCACTGGTCGATGTACTACGACGGGCCGGACGAGGACATCGAGTTCCACATCTACTCCGACGGAAAGTGCAAGAATAACGGGGACTTCAACGGCGATATCGACATCAGCATCTACTACAGCAACCAGTCGGGCACCTATCAGGGGTGGCAAAAGTCGAATATCGACCCCGAGGCGAATTCGGATATCAGCGTTGATTGTAGCACGGACCCCGGCACGCTCAGTGTGAACCTCACGGGCACCAACACCGACCTCACGTACGGCGACATCGACATGACCGGGAGCGACAACAAGTGGTACTTCGGTCCCGAAATCAAGAGTACGAGCGCCCGTTCGTCTGTCACGTTCGACCAGCATCCCAGTGACAGCGGCACGACGTACACCGCTGGCGACCAGCAGACGATGGACTTCCTCACAAACCACTACCTCTCTCTTATGTCCCCGCGGTTCGAACTCACTGTGACCGACGGACCGGGCGGGAGTGAGCGCGTCGACGAAAGAGCATCCAGCGGGGCGCTCGTCTACGACCAGGCGGAAGGCGGACGCTTCATCACGTTCCTGCACGTCACTGAAAACCGCGTGCAGGTGCGCGTCTACTGACGCCTTTTCTGCCCGTCGCAACTTCGTCGTCTCAGTCCACGAACGACACGTCTAACCCGGTTTTGGCGACGCGCACGTCGTCGACGCCCGTAAGCTGACACGTGGTGAACGAGCTATTGACCAGCGAGCAACTGTCTACGTCGTCGTACGTCTCTAACTCGTTCTTCCAGAGCGACGCTCGCGGCGACGAGACGTTGATTGTCACGGTGTATGGGCCGTTCGTCCGAACGGTCGTCAGTTTCGACGTGGAGCGACTGGCGCGAACGAGGAACGTTCCCGACCCACCGACAGAGGAGACTGCTCCCGTCGCCCGCCGGACCTCGAAGGCCGAGACGAGCACCGAGTCCGAGCGGAGCGTAAACGACGGGTGCTGGACGAACGTCATCGCGTCGTCGGTGCCTCTGAAGACGGCACCGTAGGAGTAGATAATTCGCTCGTCTGAGCTACCTGCGGTGTACACGAGCGGTCTCGTGGTCGTCACGTTCGTCCCGTTCTTGCCGTTTCCTTCCCACCTGACGGAAAGCGAGACTGGCTCACCGAACGCCAGTCTGGCGTCTGCCAGTTTTATCTCGGTCGCCCGACTCGGGGCACCGCGTCTGGAGATATCGTCCATGTTGTCGTCGAGGATGTCGAAGGCACGCTCGGCGTTGTTGATGCGCTCGACATCGCGTGTGTCCTGCAGACCGCCCATCCCGACTGCGGTGACGACGGCCACCGTCGAGAGGACGAGCGAGAACACGAAGATGAATCCAAGCGTGTCGCTCACGGCGCGGCGGTCGGTCATTTGGACACCTCCAACCGGGTGCCGTCGTACTCGACGAGAACGTCTCCACCATCGACCGACCCGCTCGCAATCTGCGTCTGGTTTACGAACGGGACGCGGACGGTCACTTTGGGGTCCGCCGATTCTAAGACGAGGTGGCTCCGGCCGCTTGCGTCGGGGTCGATTGTAATCCGGTATGTCGTTCCGGCGACCTGAGACGGCAGTTCGAGTCGACTCGAGACGCTCACGGTCGTCTGGTCGTCAGTCGCCGCGGCGACGCGGTCGCCAGCCTCGATGTTCGCGGCGAGTCGTTGGCCGACGACCTCCAGTTCGGTCCGGGTCACGCGTTCGCGTTCGTCGGCGACGAATCCCCCTGCTGCGACCATCAGCCCAGAGATGAGAATCGTCGTAATCGTGAGCGTGAGGACGTATCCGAGCGTCGTCGACGCGGCACGCGTGGTCATTCTATTTCACCCGGTGCGAGCCGAACTTCCTTTTCGACGACTGTTTCGTCGGTACTGAAGCGGAACGTCACGTTCGCGTCGTATATCGCCTCCTGTGCGACGGGCCACGACCCGCTTCCGGCCCCTGCGTAGTTCGGGCCGCTAACCAGCGTCGAGAGTGCCGTGTTCTTGTTCGTCATGTAAAATTCGTACGTGCCGGTGGCGTCGTCGCCGTTCTCGAAGATGACGTACACGTCGCCGCCGAGTTTCTCGTGTACCGTATCCAGCGGGAGACACCGCTGTGTGCCAACTGTTCCGCCGGTCACGTCGACGACGAGCGACTCGTCGACGCCTTTCGGTTCGACCGCGCAGGACCCGATGACGCCGGTGTCGTCTTCGACAGTCACGACGATGTTCGTCCCGTCGTCGTGCATCGATATCTCGACAGCGTCGCTGAGAACCCCGTCGTCGTCGAGGATGAGACGGAACGCGTCGCCCGAGTTCCCCGCGAGCGAGGTTCGAGAGACGTTGAATCGGATGTTTCTGACTTCCTCGTTGGAGACGGCACTCCACGTGCTCGCACCGGTTTCGTTCGTGTAATTTCGGGTCGAATTCGCCTGATAGACTCGCGTCCCGTTCGTCTTCGTCCCGGTGTACGAGGCGTCGACCGACCGGTCGTAGACGGCACTCAGCGATGCCGCCTCGACGCTCCAGTTCCCGAGCGACGACTGGAACTGCGGTTCGATTGTCGTGATACCACCACCCGCTCTGTTCGCGGCGTCCAACAGTTCACCGCCACCGGCAACGAGCGACTGCTGGAACGAGACGGCGTCGTCGAGTTGGGTGTCGGTCGTCCGCGTCGCCACGTTCTCGGTGTAGATTGCGGTGTTGAGCGTCAAGGCGAGACCGACGAGTAACACGGCGATGGTAAGCGCCGTGACGAGAAACAACTGTCCGCGGTCGTCGTTTCCGAACCGGTCCCACAGCGTCACATCCGCCATACGACCACCTCCACTTCGACCGGTGCCCACATCGGCCCAGGGCTTCGGTCGCTCACGTAGAACGACGTGTCCGCATTGCTCTCGACCACACTGAGGTTGTCCCCCGTTGGAACCGCCGTGCCGTCGATTGGCTCGTGGAGTTCGTCGCTGTCGGAGAGGGTGACGAGTGTCGATGCGGAGACGGCGTGGTCGCTGGGCGACCCCATGTAGACGAGCGTCTTCGCCCGTCTGCTCTTGTCGCCTTCGAAGAAGTTGATGTAGACGTTGAATGCGATACCGCGGTCGAGGAACGTCTTGTTCAGCATCGCTCCGAATGCGGTTGGCGGGCCGCCGCTGACAAACTGGTCTTCTTCGCCGACGGCGTAGAAGGTCTCACCAGACCCGTTGTAGAGAAGCACCGTGCGTTCGAGCGTCCCGTTCTCGGCCGCGGCGTCGAGAAGTCCCTGTGCAACGGACGCCTGTTGGTTCTCGATGTGCTGACTCGACGTACTGGCGGTCAGCGGCGTCACGGCGGTTACCTGGAGTGCGAACGTGACACTCGCGAGGAGAACCGTCGCGGCGACGAACGCTTCGAGCGCGTGTGCTTGACCGCGTGCCATCGCTACCACACCCTCACGAGCAGTTGGTGGACCGTCCCGTCGAGAAGGACGGTCCGCCGGGCGGTAATCACCCGACCACTCGACGGCACGGGGTCGCCGCGAGTTTCGACGGCGGTTCCGCCTTCGAGGAGCGTGACATTCACCTCGTACCGGTCGCCGACACCAACCGCCTCTCCGAGTGTGCCTGTTCTGTACTGACAGTCCGCGGGCGGTGTCGCGTTGTCGAAGAACCCGTCGACACACTCCGCTGAGAGAACGGTCCGCTCGCCCGACTCTGAGAGCATGCCCCCTGTGAGTTGGTCGGCGGCGCGGTTGGCGACGAGCGGGCGGTCCTGCGTGTCGTCGAACGGTTGGACGACCTGCGGAATCGTGCCGACGACCCACGCGACGGCGAGAAGGAAGATACCGACGCCGATGGCGTAGTCGATGGTCGTCTGTGCGCGAGTGCGTTGTCGCTCGCGTCCCGAAGAACGGTCACGACGGCGCATCACCCGACCACCGTCCACACGCCCAGCGCGAGCGTCTGCAGGATGACGACGAACTTGACGCCCGCCAGCAGGTCGGCGTTTCGGATGTATCCGCTGATGAATCCCGAGAGCATCGCCTGAATGGTGACGGCGTGGAAGAACAGAAGCGAGAGCAAGTCGGAGTCGATGGCACCCCCGAAACTCGGGCCACCGCTGACGCCGCCGCCGGACCCCGCCGCCTGCGAGGTGAGTCCGGACATCACGTCGAGGAACTGCGTCTTCAGGATGGCCATCACCGCCAACAGCGTCACGTAGGTCATGAGGATAATCGCAACCTGCATACGCGTTCGGGAGATGCGCTCGCGCTCGATGTCGTCTTGATTTTCAGAGGTTTGGGCTGCGGTCGTCAGCACCTCCGTAATCTGGCTCGACGCCTCCTGTGCCTTCGTGATGAGCTTCACCGTGCGGGCGAGACGCGGAATGTGGTACTTGTTGTTGAACTCGATGAGCGCCTCCCTGAGGCTCATTCCGTAGTGAACCTTCGCGTGCATCACGTCGAACTCGTCGGCGAGTTTCCCCGACGACGTTTCCGAGACGGTCTTGATAGACTCGAGGAGCGTCTGGCCCGTGTCGTTCGCGCTCGAAAGCTTCCGGAGGTTGTCGGAGAGTTTCCCCGTGATGGCTGTCCGCGAGTGGACGTTCCACTCGTGGAAGACGGTAAGCGGGGTTGCGACGAGATACACCGGAACGTAGAACCAGATGAACGTCCCCCAGACGGGTCGGCCGACCATCCCTTCCCACGTCGTCGGCGCGGCCCCACCGACCGCCGCGACGGCGACGATGACCGTCGCAGTCGGCACCGTAAGGGCCAACGTGAACACCGGGTGTTGCTTGAAGAAGACGTGTGGCCGCCGAAGCAACTGCTTCGTCTTGAACGTCCCTTCGCGGTTTTTGATGCGTGAGAAGATACTGAACTCGCCGATGTAGGATTCGATAAGCCCCATGTGGACGAGCCCCTCCCGCTGTGATTCTTCGAGTCTGTCGCTCCCGCCACCGGGGGCGAGGTATCCGTCGCCGATTTCGTCCTGTTTGACCGTCGAGACGAGGACGAGGAACCCGACGCCCGTCAGCGGGATGAGACCGTAGACGGTCGCATAGAGGAGTTCCTGCTGTGCCTTGCCGAGCATGCTCATGATGACGAGGATGATGATGAGAAGCAGCGGGAACAACGAGAGCGTCATGTACATCTCGCCGAACAACTCCATCGTGTCCAGCGTCTGTTCTTGCTGTTGTTTGGCGGTTCGGAGGTGCTTGTCCTTTTTGTCGTCGAGGAAGCTCTCCATGTCGCCACCGGAGTTGACGATAGAGAGCATGTCCGTGAGGAACTGCGAGAGTTCGTTCGAGGGCGTGATGAGC
The DNA here is from genome assembly GCF_044593955.1 of Haloferax sp. S1W. Classification (GTDB taxonomy): domain Archaea; phylum Halobacteriota; class Halobacteria; order Halobacteriales; family Haloferacaceae; genus Haloferax. The sequence continues at coordinate 1,332,828 of NZ_CP172595.1, read as the reverse complement.
GCCTGCTGGCGAATCGCGTTCCGGTAGTCGGTCCCGAAATACTCCGTCTCTTGGACGATGCTCTGGAACTCGCGGGAGACTTCGCCATAGGTGTCGTCAGCCCGCGCCATCGCCTCCAGAATTTCGAGTTGGTTCAGCCCACCGACCGAGAGGGCGTACATAAAGGAGATGGCGTCCGACAGAAGCATGTTAATCTCGCGTTTCCGCGCCGACGCGGTCGAGTAGGGTATCGCAACGAGCGTCCCGAATCCAAGCCCGAATCCGAGCGTGCCGAAGACGATGCCCGAGATGATGACCGCCGCGGGCATGGCGAGCGAGCGAAGGAGATTCGCGGTCGATTCGCTCGCAACCGGAATACCGAGGCTCAACTCCGACGCCGAGAGGAATCCCAGCGCGAAGATACCGTACCCGACGAGCATTCCGACGAGCCACAGTACCAGCCCGACGATGACGCCGACGGCGAGCGCCCGCGAGAGATACAACTCGACGGTGTCTGGCATCCGGGCCTGCTTGAGTTTCTCTTCGATGTCGGAGACGAACTCGCCGTCCTCGTCGAACAGAATCTTGAACAGCGGATAGAAGGCGTCCCCGAGCGTGTCGGTGCTTCTGTCGAGACCCGACGAGGGGTTTGCGTCGAGGTTGCTCATCTACTCACCTGCCTCGTCGTCGTCCGACTCCGACTCGTCCGGGTCCGACCCCTCAGCTGTGTCCGACGCTGACTCTCCAACCGCATCCGACTCCTCAGCCGCATCCGGGTCCGACTCCGACCTGTCCGAGGAAGGGGTGTCGGTCTCTGCGACTTCGAACCCACCCCAGACCTCGTCCGTTTCGGCGTTCTCGGAGTCGTCGCCGTCTTCGGTCGGTTCTGACTCGCCTCCGTCTGCGGTGGACGCTGATTCGGTACTGTCCGCAGTCACGTCTGGGTCGTTCGCATCTTCGCCTGCCCCGGACTCTGCACCTACATCCCTCTCCGACTCGCCGGGACGACTGCTCGGTGCCGGTTCCTCGACGCCGAACGCGCCAAAGAACTCTTCGAGGTCGATGTCGTCGCGAGCATCGAGATTGGGGAAATTAGTGTCATCCGACACGTTGGTTCCGAAACCACTGGTCGCGTCGGTCAACTCGCTGCTTTCGAGGGCGTCCCACAGGTCGGCCGCGTCGTCGCCGCCTGCATCGTCGTCGCGTCCCGCTTCGAGCGCGGGCGTCTCCGACTCCCCTTCGAGAGACGACGGCCCATCGTCTTCATCGAGCGCGGGTGTCTCGTCACCGGGGTCGAGTTCGTTCCGTTCGGTTCCCTCGTCGAGTGCGGGCGCATCGAGACGGTCCTCGTGCGAGTCGAATCCAGCACCCTCGCCCGGTTCGGCCTCGACATCGGGTTCGCTCCGCATGTGGGAGAGGGCTTCTGCGACTTCGCCCACGTCTCGGTCGCGGTAGTCGGGGAAGAGTTCCTCTTCGGCCCGCGCGAGGATTCGCTTGGCGAGTTCCCTGACGTGCGCCGGTGGGTCGGGACGGGGGACCATCTCCTCGCTTTCGGGGTCGATGTCGATGTGGACCGACTCCATCTCTCGGAGGTCTTCGAGACTCCGTTCGAGGTCATCGGTCGCCATCAGGCCGAGGATGGTGTCCTGGTCGTTGATGAACGCCTGGAACGTCGCGGCGACCTGCGTGTACGTGTTGAGGCCGCGGTCGATGAGGTACGCGAGGATGACCTGTCGCTTGAACATCTCCAAGTCGAGCGTCTCCTGGTCCCACCCGCGGTCGAACTTGATTTCTTCGAGTGTGTTCGACGACCCCATCTGGAGGAACTCGTCGGACTCGGCTTGCCACTGGTAGATGTCCTGAACGTTGATTTCGTCGTTTTCGGGGTCGTAGTGGTTGATTTCGGTGAGCGACTTGTTCCGACGAACCTTGTTGCCGCCGACCCGTGTCGAGGTCTGAATCGATACGAGGTCGAGGGCCGTGAACATCGTCTTCGAGACGTTGATGGGTGCCGTCGTAAAGCGCTTGAGAACCTCGCCGACGGAGTCGGCGTGGAACGTCGTGTACGTGGTGTGACCCGTCGACATGACCTGGAAGAGCGTCCGCCCTTCCTCACCGCGAATCTCGCCCATGACGATGTAGTCAGGGCGCTGTCGGAGGGCCGCTTCGAGCAGGTCGAACTCGTCTACGTCGCCTTTGTCGTCGTCCGCGAACGAGGGGCGCGTGACCGACGCAATCCAGTTTCGCTGCGGAAGTTCGACTTCGCGCGTGTCCTCGATGGAGACGATTTTCGTGTTCGACGGGATGAAAAGCGACACCGCGTTGAGCGACGTGGTCTTCCCGGACGCGGTACCCCCGGCGAAGATGAGGCTCTTGTCGTTCTCGATACAGAGCCACAGGAACGCCATCTCCTCCAGCGAGAAGGTCGACCAGTTGATGAGGTCGATAGGCGTGAACGGAACGTCCTTGAACTGACGGATGGTGTAGTTCGTCCCGTGGTCGGACACTTCGCGTCCGAGGGTCAACTGGGCGCGCGACCCGTCTGAGAGCGTCGCGTCGACCTGCGGCCGTCGTTTCGAGATACCTTTCCCGGACCGCTGTGCGAGTTTCACGACGAAGTCGTCGAGTTCCGTCTCGCCGTGGTAGACGTTCGAAATGATCTGTTCGTAGTCAGAGTGGTAGACGAACACCGGCGAGTTGTAGCCGTCACACGAGATGTCCTCGACGTTGATGTCGTGTTTGATGCCGTCGATTCGCTCGTAGCCGATGAAGTCCCGACGAAGGTAGTACTGAATTTTCTTGACCTGATAGTCGGTGAGTTCCGCGGTGTCGTCCGCGAGAACCGCCGGTTCGGGACGGGCGGCGATGCCTTCGATTCCACCGAGCGGTTCGGCACTGCGACGACGGGCGGGGCGCTGTCCGAAGAGTTCGCCGAAGCCGAGTCGGTCGGCCACGCCGCCGAGAAATGGGGTGCCGGTGTCAGATGGAGTCCCAGCGTCTGATGGGGTTCCGGCGTCTGATGGGGCACCAGTGTCTGCCTCCACGGTTGCGTCTGCGTCGGTGTCGCTTCCGCCGAACAGTCCACCGAGGCCGAGTCGGTCTGCGAGGCCGCCCCCACCGTGTTCTGCACCAGTTGCCGAGTCAGTACTCTCGACGGGAGGCACATCGTAGAGGTCGTACCGCGAGAGCAGTTCGTACGTCTGCGTTTCGATGACGTGGCCGCGGTTGTCCTCGCCGCTGCTGCCGCCGACGAGTCCTTCTTCGCCGTATTTGATGGCGGTTCGGAGTTTTCCAGTGAGGAACTCCGTCAGGTCGTCTTCGATGCGGTTGAGGTACGGTTCGACGACGTAGTACTTCTTCTCGTTTTCCTTGATGGAGTGGAAGATGATGACGAACGCATAGGGCTTGTTCACCCAGTAGCGTTCGACTTCTCTGAAGTGCGTCTTCTTCTCCAGCGGGACGGCCTTTTCGAGGTCGTAGCGGTTTGCGAACGTCGTCGTTCCGTCCGCGCTGGAGAAGAACTCGTCTTCGTCGAAATCCTCCTTGATGTCGACGGTTCGTTCGTCTACGACGTCGTCGAGTTCGGCCGCTCGTTGTCCGCCGCGGGCGAGCGCGTTCTCGATGACCGACGGGTCGAAACCAAGCGCGTCTTTGCTGTCGAACGGGACGATGTCCCCCTCGGCATCGCGCGGCCGTGACCCGTCGTCTTCGTAGTAGTACTCGCGCTTGTAGTGCTCCCACATCCACTCGTCTTTGACGACGGGTGTGGTCTTGGGGTCACAGAACGCCTCGAACTGTTCGTGGATATCCTTCGCGTGTGCACCCCGCTTGCCGACGAAGTCGCGAACGTCGACCGGGTGACACTCGAGATACGACTCGGGGTCGAGGCTGACTTCCGCCCAGTCGTCGCGGGTGGGTGTCGGTACCTCGCGTTCGTCGTCATCCTCCCAGCGGGAACTTCCCGGAGCGTCGGTTTGGGTGCGAGGGTCGAACCCATAGAGTGATTCGACATCGCCATCGTCGCCGAACTCGTCGAGGAAGTCGGCCCACGTGTACGCACCGACGCGGGCGTTCGACCCCTCTTGCGTTGGGTCGGCGTCGCTCCCCACAGGCGACTCCGCGTCCCCCTCCAACGCCTTGGGTTCGGCTCCATTGGCGTCCTCGGTTGCCATTGTGCTCGGGTATCCGGGGTGATGGAAAAGTCTTTTCCTCAGATAATTCACAATTTAAATCCATTTAAGTGTCTTTTTTATAACCATTTATGTGGCCTGCTGAGCGAGAAATCCGCTTATTTCACCCATTTAATCGGCAATTAATCGGGGGAGACAGGAAACGTTCCGAGCACACTTAAATGTGTTATCATTACACATGGTCTAGCGGTGGCTCGCGCGACGAGGGACGGGCAGTTGTAGAGTGGGTCCGCTTCGGCTGGTCAGCGACCCAACTCAGCGCGAATCGCCCGTCGCTTTACGAGCAGAAAGCCGGCGATGATGATAGCGAAGCCGACTGCAACGGAGGGGGCGAGTGATTCGTTGAGTGCCGCCCAGCCGACGACGGCAGCGAATACGGGTGCAACGTAGCCGACGAGGTTGATTTCGACCGGTCCGAGACGGTCGAGCAGGTCGAAGTACAGCAGGTAGCCCGCCGCTCCGGCGAAGGGAACGAGGTAGATGTACGCTGCGACGACCCTCGGAGTCAGGTCGACCTGCTGTGGTTCGCCGCCAGCGAGACTCATCGCGTGGAGCAGTCCTCCGCCGAGGAGCATCAGCCAGCCCTGATACGCCGCTACCGGGAGCGTCGTTCGGAGCGGCCGGGTGACGACGCCTCCGAGTGCGAACGCCGAGGCAGAGAGCAACAGGATACCGACCCCAACCGGATTCGGAGAACTCACGGCCGAGGGGTCGGGGTTTGCGACGACGATAACGCCGACTAAGCCGAGGAGTACGCCGACGAGTCCAGCGGGGCTGAGTCGTTCGCTCGGGAGGAACGGTCTGGCGAAGCCAGCCGAGAGCACCGGGATAGAACTGAGAACCACGGCGCTGACGGCCGACGTGACGTAGTCTTGGCCGATGAACAGGAGGCCATTGTGGACGGCGATAAAGAGCGTCCCACCAGCGACGACGCTCGGCAGGTCGGCGCGACTGGGTCGCCACTGCTGGTTTCGGGCAGCGGCGTAGCCGAGGACGAGCAGGCCGACGAGGTCAAAGCGAAGCGCGGCGAAGAGCAGCGGTGGAATACCGTCGAGACCGGCTTTGACCGCCGGATACGACGCGCCCCAGAGGACGGCGAGGAGTAGAAAGGCGGCAGCGTTTCGATACCGGGTCACATGGAGTGTCGTCGGGTGCGGTTCCTTAGGGTGTCGGTTGTGGCAGTTGCGACCGGTAGGTGTGGGTGTGGCAGAGTAATACAGAAGGTGAGGGGGCGGCGGGAAGCAGTGCTGTGCGCTGCATATCGTGAACGGAGTTCACGGGATTCGAACCAGAACGAGACTCGCTTCGCTCGTACCGATAACGGGCGCGGCGGGACTCTCGTGAGCGGAGTGAACGAGAGTCAGGAACGCCTGCGAAGGAACGAAGTGACTGAGCGGGCGTGACGGGATTCGAACCGCAGTCGCTCACTTCGTTCGCTCCCTGATTCGAATCCCGCACGGTTCGTTATCGGACTCGCTTCGCTCGTACCGATAACGGGCGCGGCGGGACTCTCGTGAGCGGAGTGAACGAGAGTCAGGAACGCCTGCGAAGGAACGAAGTGACTGAGCGGGCGTGACGGGATTCGAACCCGCGATCGAGAGGTTAGGAACCTCTCGCCCTGTCCACTAGGCCACACGCCCTACCGAGATTTCTCTCGGGACTGGACAAAAACCGAGTGGTTCGACCCCCCTGCGGGGGGCGAAGAAGAAAGACGAAGGAGAGCTGTGATGACTACTCGGACGTGGTGGTCGACTCGGTAGCCGACTCCGTCGACACGTCGGTGGTGTTCTCGTCGTCGTCGTGCTCTATGTCCTTCAGTTCTTCTTCGATTTCGTTGCGTCCACGCTTGAACTCGCCCATGGCCTGCCCGGTAGAGCGCGCAAGTTTCGGAATCTTGTTCGCGCCGAACAGCAGGACGAGCACGAGGAGGACGATGAGCAGCTCCGGCCCGCCCGGGAGCCCCGGGAACAGGGGGGTGATGGTATCGAACATCGCTGTTTCTGCCTAACCCTGTGTTAATTATAGGCTTTTTGCCTTCACTAGCCTCACGAACGGACGAATGTCGGTCATTCGGACGTACCGTGTGCCGTGCGCTGAGGGCCGAACAGCCCTGAAATGCGTAAAATATCTTCTGGCCGCCCTCACAAGTGCGACGGTAACATATACCACGAATAAATCATGATTAATTGGCTGCGAAGACCGCATGCCGCAGCTGTAAAGTAGGTGCCGTCAATCCCCTCTATTGTATGGTATCTGTCGGCGACACTGCCCCTGATTTCACGGCACCGAAAACGGACATCGACGGCGACATCGAGGAGTTCACGCTCTCTGACAACCTCGACGACGCACCCATCGTCCTCGCGTTCTTCCCCGCCGCGTTCACCGGCGTCTGCACCACTGAGATGTGTACGTTCCGCGACCAGATGGCGAACTTCGATGGCATCGGTGCCACCGTCTACGGCATCAGCATCGACACGCCCTTTACGCTCTCCGAGTTCGCGGAGAAGAACGACCTCAACTTCGACCTCATCAGCGACACCAACCGCAACATCATCGATGCGTTCGGCATCGAGATGGACTTCGACGACCTCGGCGTCTACAACGTCGCAAAGCGTGCTGTCTTCGTCGTGAACGCGGACGGCGAAGTCACCTACGAGTGGGTCAGCGACGACCCCGGCGTCGAACCCGACTACGACGCAGTCGAAAAAGCGGCCTCGAAGGCGGAAGTCGAGGCTGCCTCGGAAGCGGCGTAATCGTCTGCACAGACGCTATCGAAGCTGTTTCACAACCGCCCAAGTTCTTTTTTCGTCGTAGCGCGTATCGTTGCGAGCATGAGCAATTCTGCCGAGCCTGTCGATGGTGGCCGCGTCTACGACCCCGATGCGGACCACGCCTTTCCCGACGAGAAGCTCAACGAAGTCCTCCCAGTGCTGCTCGAAGACGAGGAGATCACCGCGCTCCTCGAAGCACAGAACATCAACGCAGTCACGCGCAAGGGCTACAACGACCACGGTCCCAAGCACATCGAAATCGTTCTCAACCGCGCGCTTCGGCTCTACGACCTGCTCAAGCGCGGTGGGTGTGAGTTCAACGGCGCGGCAGACCACGGACTCGACGAGGCAGACGAGGCAGTCATCGTCGCGCTCGCGGCCCAACTGCACGACATCGGGCATATCGTCCACCGCGACAATCACGCGTACTACTCCATCCCGCTCGCGTCGGACGTACTCGACCGCTTCCTCCCGAAGTTTTACGGCACCGCCGACGCAGTCCGGATGAAGTCGGAAGTCCTCCACGCAATTCTGTGTCACCACCGCGAGGAAGACCCCCTGACGCTCGAAGCGGGCGTCATCCGCGTCGCCGACGCACTCGACATGGAACGCGGCCGGTCCCGCATCCCCTACGAGAAGGGCGGGCGCGGCATCAACACGCTCTCCAGTCAGGCCATCAGGAACGTCACGCTGAAAGAGGGCAACGGGAAGGCGGTCCTCGTCGAAATAGAGATGGTCAACGCCGCAGGCGTCTACCAAGTGGACAACCTGCTGAAAGCGAAGCTACAGGGGTCGGGACTCGAAGACCACGTCAGAATCGTCGCCGTCAACACGCGGTCTGAAGACCAACTGGTCGAGCGTATCGAACTGTAGTCGAAGCGAAAACGAGCCCCACGGGCGAGGTGTCGCCCCCGCGAGACCACTTAGTCGTTCGACTGGGCGAGTCGTTCCATCCCGGCGACGGAGAGTTCACCACTGAGGGTGCGGTTCGGGTAGGGGAAGTCGATTTCCGCCTCGTCGAACCGGTTTTTCACTGCGGCCACGTACTCGCCGCGCGTCTTGACGAAGTCGGCGCGACTGGGGTTCGAAATCCAGATGCGGGATTTGAGGACCACCGCCGAGTCTCCGAGTTCAGTCAGCCGAACCGACGGCTCGGGCGTGTCCATGATGCCGTCGTGCGCCAGCGCTTCTTCGAGGATGATATCCGTCGCCTGCTCGATATCGTCGTCGTAGCCGATACCGAAGGGCACCTGCAAACGAAGCTTGTTCTTCGCGACGGGATTCTTGATGACGTCGTTCGTGAGCTGTGAGTTCGGGACTGTGAGCAACTCGTTGTCGAAGGTCCGGACGCGAGTCACGCGGAAAGAGATATCCTCGACGACACCGGAGTGGCCGTCCCACTCGATCCAGTCGTTGATGCGGAACGGGCGGTCGGTGAAGATGAAGATACCTGCGACGAAGTTCGCGATGGTATTTTGCATCGCAAAGCCAATCGCCAGCGTCCCGGCCGCCGCAATCGTCGCGAGCGACTCGAGGATGTTGGGGAAGCCCGCCATCCTGAAGCCCGCCGCGATGGCGACGAACGCCACGATGACGGTCACAAGTTTCATCAGGGGCCTTTTTGCGTGCTCGTCGGCTCTGCGGCGGTCGAGATACCGAGAGACGACTGACGACAAGAATGCCTTCCCGACGATGTAGACGACGAGGAACGCGACGATAAAGCCCAGAATCGACCCGAGGACCTGTGCGTACGGAACGTTCGCCTCGACGAGGAAGCGACCGATAGCGCCGCCGTCTCCTTGGAGTTGGAGTGGAAGCGCAGCGAAATTCATCGGTGGAAGACGGCTGTCTTCCCCCGCGTTTCGATTAGGTCGGCGTTCACTCGCTCCGCGAGGTCTGCGGCGGCCTCGTCGATAGTCGTGCCGCCCAGGGCTGCGCGGAGGAACTTCGCTTTCACGAGGTTCCGTTCTGCCAGTTGGTCGTTCAGTTCGCCGACGACGGCTTCGATTCCACTCTTACCCACCCAGACGGTCACGTCGAGGTCGTGGGCTTCTTTTCGCAGCTCTTGGGTGTCCATTGTGGCCTTCACTACGTGTGAGAGACCTTCAATAGTAAGGCTTTGGCGGCCGTGTGGGTGTCGTCACCACGATTCGCGGCCGTTTCGGGTTGTTTCGGGGACGTTCAGACGAGAGGAGGGTCAGTACGGATACCGCTTCGTCGCGCCGCAGTGTTCGCACCGAATGACGACGTGGCCGCCGGGTCGGGTTCGAACTCGGGCGTCGACGCCCGGACGGAGGTACGCATCGCACTCGTCGCACGTGAATCGGCGGAACTCCTTAGGCAGGCCGCATCGGTTACGCTCTGCGACGCGGCGAGCGAGACGCACGTACTCGCGGGCGAGGTCGGTGTCGCGCTCGGCGGCCGCCTCACTGGCGAGGTGATGGAGTCTCTCGATTCGCTCCTCCGCGATAGTCATGATTGGTGGGGAGAGGGGGCGAGACATAGGCGTTCCGAACTGTCGGAGCGAATCAGGTGACCGAGAAGCCGGTAGCGTCAAATCCCACCCGAATGAAACGTCGGCTGTGCGCGTACTGAACTACCTCGAACTCGCCTCGCAGCTCGACCGGAGCGGTATCGGCACCGCAACCGACCAACAGCGAGCGGCGCTGGCGACCACAGATGTCGAGGTTGTCACCTCCCCGTGGCACGAGTCCCCGCTCAGTGCGGCGGCGGGCCTCGCCAACGGTAGCGGTGTCTTCCGCGACTACGACGTTGCACACTGCAACCTCATTGGTCCCAGTTCGGTCGCCGTTGCGCGGCACGCGAAGCGAAACGACATCCCGCTCGTCCTCCACTCGCACGTCACCCGCGAGGATTTCGCCGAGAGCTTCCGCGGGTCGAACGCTGTCGCACCCGTCCTCGGGAAGTACCTCAAATGGTTTTACTCGCAAGCCGACGTGGTTCTCTGTCCGTCTGAGTACACGAAGCGCGTCCTCGAATCGTACCCCGTCAACGCGCCGATTCGGCCGATGTCGAACGGCGTCGATATCGACGCTCTCGAAGGCTTCGAGGACTTCCGCGACGAGTACCGCGAGAAGTACGACCTCGATGGGATGACGGTCTTCGCCGTCGGAAACGTCTTCGAGCGAAAGGGACTGACGACGTTCTGTAGACTCGCCCAAGAGACGGACTTCGACTTTGCGTGGTTCGGCCCGTACGACACGGGCCCACACGCCTCGAAGACAGTGAAGTACTGGGTCAACAACCCGCCGGAGAACGTCACGTTCACCGGGTGGATAGACGACATTCGCGGTGCGTTCGGCGCGGGCGACGTGTACCTCTTCCCGACGAAGAACGAGAATCAAGGTATCGCCGTCCTCGAAGCGATGTCGTGCGGAAAGGCCGTCGTCATCCGCGATATTCCCGTGTTCGAGGAGTTCTACACCCACGGCCACGACTGCCTGAAGTGCTCGACGAAAGACGAGTTCCGGCGGGCGCTGGAACTACTCGAACGCGACCCGGACCTTCGCCGCCGCCTCGGAGAGAATGCCAAGAAGACGGCCGCAGAACACAGCCTCGACCGCGTGGGCGACCGCCTCGTCGAGACATACGAGGAACTTCTCGACGGGTCGCTCGCGAACTGATTCGGCGGAGACGGCTCGTTTTTACTCACCTGTCGTTGGCACAGAATAACACACCAGAGAGAAGTCACAACGGTTTATCCCGTTCGGGTTGCACGACCCGCTATGCAGTCGGTCGTCGCGTTCACCGACACGTACTTGCCAACCGTCAATGGCGTCACCTACACGATTCAGACGTGGCGCGAGCGGTGGCACCGTCGCGGCGGTCGAATGGATGTCGTCTACCCGCGCGACGACGAGTACTCGCCGGAACCCGGCGAGTACGGCGTTCGAAGCCTCCCGTTTCCGTTCTACGAAGGACTCCGAATCGGCGCACCGCGCGTTCCGAAGGCCGTCGAGGACACCGACCTCGTCCACGCGCACACGCCGTTCGGACTGGGACTCGCCGGCCTTCGACTCGCCCGCCGCAAGGACATCCCGCTCGTCGCGACGTACCACACGCCGACCGCCGAGTACGCCGAGTACCTCAGTTCCATCGAGACTATCGAGCGCGGCGTCGAGCGGACGGCCGAACGCTACGAACGCTGGTTTTTCGACCGCGCCGACGCGGTTATCGTCCCGAGTGAGGACGCGAAACGTCGTCTCCGGCACGTCCTCGGCGTCGACTCGGATGTCGTCGTCCTCTCGAACGGCATCGACGTAGAGCACTTCTCGCCCGTCTCGGGCGACGCCTTCCGCGAGCAGTACGGTCTCGGAGACGGCCCGCTCGTCGGGTACACTGGCAGGCACGGCTACGAAAAAGAACTCGGCGAACTCGTCCGGGCGGTGGCCGACCTCGACGTGACGCTCGTCTTCGGCGGCGACGGTCCCGCTCGCGACGACCTCGAACGCCTCGCTGCGGACCTCGACGTGGACGCTCGGTTCCTCGGCTTTCTCGACCGCGAGGAACTCCCGGCGTTCTACTCGACGCTCGACGTGTTCGGGTTCCCGAGTCCGGTCGAGACACAGGGCCTCGTCGCGTTGGAGGCCAACGCCTGTGGGACGCCGGTCGTCGGCGTCGATTCCGGCGCGCTCGAAGACACGGTCACAGACGGGGTCACTGGATACCACTACGAGCAGGGCGACACACACGAGTTCGGTCAGGCGATTCGGCGGGCGCTCGACGAGCGCGACACCCTGAGCGAGCGCTGTCTCGAACGACGCGACGAGGTGAGCGTCGAACACTCGGTCGACCGACTGTCGCAACTCTACGACCGACTGACTGCCGAATAAGAGAGGCGTCGGAGAGCGTTAGTCGCGGTCTTCGAGCGCGTCGGCGATGCGGCGCAGTTCGCGGTTCACGTCACGGACTTCGTCGCGGAGCTGACGAACCTCGCGGACGAGCTGTTCGTCGCTGCCGCTTCCCTGTTCGGGGTCGCGCGGACCAGCGCTCGGCCCGCCACCCATGCCACCGGGGCCGCCGCCCATGCCGCCGGGGCCGCCGCCGCCCATCATACCGCTCATCATCTGCGCGAAGGGGTTGCCGCCGCCACCCATGCCGCCGGGACCACCGCCACCCATCATCTCTTCGGGGCTGGGTCGGTCACCCTCTTCTCGTTCCTTCTCGCGTCGCTTGCGAATCTCTTCGACCCGCTCGCGGAACGACTTTTCTTCTTCGCCCTCTTCGCCCTCGTCGGGAGCCTGCGTCTCGTCTGCGGGTTCGTCGTCTGCCATGGGGGCGGATTGGCCGTCCACGCGGAAAGTGCTGACGGTCTCCAAAGGAAAGGACGAAAGCGGCAGTGGATTATCCAAAGGAACCGAGACTCGACTGAAGCGCCCGTTCAGTCCCGCCGTCTGCGAGTTCGTATCCCACGAGGTCACGCATATCGACGGCGTAGGTGGTGCCGCCGTTGTCGAGAAGGAGGACGCGACCCTTGACGCCACGAACCGTTCCCGTGGCGATGGTTTCGGCGACCGGAGCGTCCCGGAGGGCGAATCCGTAGTCGAAGTCGTAGGTCTCGATGGGGTCGAACTCCGCGAGGAGCGCGTCCCACGCGTCGGCATCGACACGCCGACCGAGGCCGCCGATTTTGGTCGGGACACGGATTCGGTCGGGGATTTCCGTCGCGAGTTCGGCTTCGTATTCTCTTGCGACGCGGCCGTCCGAAAAGGTTCGAATATGGGCCGCCCTGTCTGCGCCCTGCTCGCGGAGTCGTGTTTCGAGACGCCATTCGCGCGTGACACCGACTTTGAACGTGTCGGGAGCGAAGGCTGCGAGGTAGACGGCGTGGTCCTCGTAACAGTCCATCTCGTCTTTCAAGCACGTCCCGGTACACTTCGCACAGACCCACGTACTTCGGTGGTCGGGACAGTACGGTGCGCCCTCGTTCTCACAGGAGACGTGGCGGTCGTCGTGAATCGTCCCCGCGCAGTGGCGGTTTTCGAGGCGGTAGTCGAGGTCGGTCCCCGATTCGAGTGACACCGAATCGAGGCCGTCGCTCGTGCTTACGAACAGCGCGGGGGTTCCGGTATCGTAGCCGACGACCTGCACGACACAGGGTACGAATTGGTGGTAGAAAGGTGCCTCGCTCCCGACTGATTCGAGCGCGGGCGGCGAGTTCGAGTGGTGGCGGCGAATTCGAGCGCGGGCGGCGAATTCGAGTGATGGCGGCGAGTTCTGTCGGGACTATTCGGACGCGGCCGTCTCGTACTCGGTTTTCAGTTCCGCATAGAGTTCTTCGGCGGCCCGCCGGACCGAGTCGTCGCTGGACACGGCCGGTTCCCAGCCAAGCGCCGAGAGTTTCTCGATAGAGAGGCGCATCTTGGGTACGTCACCGGTCCACCCGCGGTCGCCGCCGGTGTACTCGTAGTCGGGGTCGAGACCCATCACGTCGGAGATGATGTCTGCGATGGTCGTCACCGAGGTGGTCGTCCGCGTCCCGAGGTTGTAGACGTTGAGGTCACGCTCGGCATTCTCGACGACGTGGCACATCGCGTCCACGCAGTCTTCGACGTGCAGGTAGGACTTCTCTTGACGGCCGTCACCGAGGATTTCGAGGGTTTCGGGGTCGTCGAGTAACTTCTCGATGAAGTCCGGGATGACGTTGCCGCGCTGTTTTGGCCCGACGATGTTGGCAAAGCGGTACATGTAGACGGTGAAGTCGTACGAGTGGGCGAACGTCGAAAGCAGTCCTTCGTCCGCGAGTTTCGACGACCCGTAGATGCTGATGGGTTCGAGCGGGGCGTAATCTTCCGGCGTCGGACGCGGGGCCTCACCGTAGACCGTCGAAGAGGAGGTGAAGGCGATTTCGCTCACCCCGACTTCCTGCATCCGTTCGAGGACGTTGTACGTCATCTCGGTGTTCTCTTCGAACAGTTGGCGGGGGTTGCCGTAGTTCGTGTCCGTGTAGGCGGCGAAGTGGAAGACGATGTCGAGGTCTTCAGTGACAACCTCGGCCACGTCGTCGGCGTCGGTCATGTCGGCTTGCGCGAACTCAACGCCGTCTGGGACGCGTTCGCGGGTTCCTTTCGAGAGGTCGTCCGCGACGAGCACGTCGTTGTCGGCGGCGAGTCGGGCCGCGAGGTGAGAACCGACGAGTCCTGCACCCCCGGTCACGAGGATGCGCTTGTCGGAGAGTTCGAGTGACATATTCCAGATGAGTCTGCCAAGTGGTAAGTCCGTTTCCCCATCGGTCCCACGGCCGTCACAGTCGCCCCGACGACTAGAGGCCGGGGGCGGTCACTGAACCGCCGGCCACGTGACGCCGGACAACTCCTCGCTCAACTCCCACACCTCCTCGGTGAGGCGGTCATCTCTGGCGGTCGAAGACGGCGCTACCCGGTCGCACTCCGAAAAGTATGCACCGGTCACGTCAGCGACTTCGGGGGACGCCGCGAGATAGACCGATGTCGTCGCACCCGTCGCGGGCGTGTCCACGAAGCCGCGGGTGAGGAGACGCGGGAGTCGAGCCAAGATGCCGACGCCGATTTGGACGCGGAGCGACCCGTTGCGCCAGAGGCGAGTCGACGGGACGAATCCGGGATGACAGCAGTTCGCCGTCGGGCCGTCGAGTCGGCGGGCGAGTTCGCTGGTACAGAGGATATTCGCCAGTTTCGAGCGGGCGTACGCGTCGAGGCCGTCGTAGTCGTCGATTTCGGTCACGTCGAAGGTGCCGTCGGCGCGGCGGTGGACCTCGGATGCAACGGTGACAACGCGGCCGTCGTCGGGCAACAGGTCGCGCAGGGAATGCGTGAGGACGAACGGGGCGAGGTGGTTGACGGCGAAGGTCTTCTCGACGCCGTCGCTGGTCAGTTGCCCCTCCGAGAAGTGGGCTCCGGCGTTGTTCACGAGCGCGTCGAGGCTGTCGGTCCGGTTGCGAATCTCGTCGGCGAGCAGTGTGACCCGCTCCATCTCGGTGAGGTCGGCGCTGAAGAATATCGACTCGCCGCCGGACTCATCGATTTCGGTGGTGACGCGCCGCCCCGCGTCGTGGTCGCGCCCGTGGACCAAGACCGTTGCTCCGAGTCGACCGAGGGCGAGCGCCGTCTCGCGGCCGACGCCCGACGTTGCGCCGGTGACGAGGACAGTCCAGCCAGTGAGGTCGCGGTTTTCGACGCCCGCACCGACTTCCGGTCTGTGACCCATGAGGGGTGGTGCGTCGCCATGGGTGATAAATCTCAGTAGAGTGAAATACCACACCGGCGTTCCGAAAGCACCACTTTCCTCGACCATCTCCGGGACAGTATGCAAGACGAACCCGAAGTCGCCGTCCTCCGGTACGGGCACCGGCCGGGGCGAGACGACCGGATGACGACGCACGTCGGCCTGACGGCACGCGCACTCGGTGCCGACCGGGTCATCTTTCCGGACAACGCCGGCCACTCACAGGAGACGGTCGAAGACATCACCGGACGGTTCGGCGGGCCGTTCGAAGTCGAACTCACAGAGGGGCTCAACGGCGTCATCAGAAACTGGGAGGGCAAAATCGTCCACCTGACGATGTACGGCGAGCGGGTACAGGACGTGGAAGAAGACATCCGCGAGGCGCACGCCGAGGAACCGATTCTCATCGTCGTCGGCGGTGAGAAGGTCCCCTTCGAAGTGTACGACGAAGCCGACTGGAACGTCGGCGTCACGAACCAGCCACACTCTGAGGTCGCAGGTCTTGCTGTCTTCCTCGACCGCCTGTTCGACGGCCGGGAACTCGACCGCGAGTGGGAAGACGCCGAGAACCGCGTCGTCCCGATGGAGACGGGCAAGAAGGTCGTTCCCGCGGACGACGAGTAAATCACCAGCGGTCGTCACACGGTGCGGAACGACGGTGGTTGCCACACCGTTTGGAAGAACGGTAGTTGTCACACGGTGCGGAACGTCGGTAGTTGCCATACGACGCGGCGTCTCGCGCGTGCGGGGGAGTGATAAGACTTAATGGCGTTCCTGACGCCAATTTCGACAATGGCTTTTGAGGAGCTGCTGAACGACCCTGTCATCCAAAAGTACCTCCACGAGTTGGTCGGACCGACGGGGATGCCTGTTGCTGCGGCACCCCCGGACGGTGAGGTAACCGACGAGGAACTCGCCGAAGAGCTCGGTCTCGAGCTCAACGACGTTCGTCGCGCACTCTTTATTCTCTACGAGAACGACCTCGCGTCCTACCGGCGCGTTCGTGACGAGGACTCCGGATGGCTCACCTATCTCTGGACGTTCCACTACGAGAACATCCCGGAGAACCTCGAAGAGGAGATGTATCGCCTGCTGGACGCACTCGAAGACCGCCTCGACTACGAACGCAACCACGAGTTCTACCTCTCTGAACCGGCTGGTATCCGCTTCGAGTTCTCCGAGGCGATGGAACTCGGCTTCCAGTGTCCCGAGACGGGCGCACCGCTCGAACCGATGGACAACACAGACCTCGTCGAAGCGATGGAGATGCGAATCGAAGAGCTTCGAGACGAACTCAACGTCGAAGTGACGGGGACAAACTAATCGATGGTCGTACTCGCAACAAAGTGCTACATCGACGGGTCGGCGCGCGACCGGGCGCTCGACAGCCTCGAATCGCTGGTCGCTAACGACATCGGCGACCTCGACGTGGACTACGACATCGGCGTCCGCGACGACGACTTCATCTCTGTCACCGTCTCCGGCGACGACGAAACCGTCGCGCGGAACGTCCTGCGTGAGACGTGGGGCGAGGTGACGCCGCACATCTCCGCGGGCGAGGAGTACGTCGGAACGCTCGAACACTGGGACGACGACGGAATCGTGCTCGACGCCGGACAGGAAATCCGCATCCCGACGAGCGAACTCGGTCTCGGACGCGGGTCCGCGACGCAGATTCGCGACCGCTTCGGACTGGTCCAGCACGTCCCGCTCCGCTTCGTCTACGGCGGTGAGGACGAACCTTCTCGCCTCGCAGACGAGGAAATCGACCGCCTGTACGAGTGGACACGCGGAAGCGGCCGTGTCAACGTCAACAGCGCCACCCGCGGCGAGGTTCGCGCCACCGTGAACCGCGCGGGTCACGCGAACGACATCGTGACGGTCGAGCGACTGGGACTGCTGGAACAGAGCATCATCTGCCGCGACGAGACGGACGCGCCGGGCCTCCTCGCGAGTATCGGTTCGTACCTGCCAGCGGAACTCAAGTGCGTCATCGGCCAGTAGGACGATGAACAAACGACTTCTCGTCGGGGTCGTCGCGTTCGCCATCCTTCTGGTGACGGCCGGGTGTCTCGGTGGCACGAGTAGCGTCGCGAGCGAGCGCCTCGACGCTGACCCCGACGCGGCCTACGAGTGGGATTCCGAAGTCGACGCCCACATCACCGTCCAGGACAACGGCCGGTTCCGCGGCGTCTACGACGTGAACTCGTCGTCTATGGAACTGTACCGGTTCGACGGGTTCGGGAGCAAAACGCCGCTTCCCGTCGAGGCGGTTCGATACCGCTACGCCAACGGGACGGTCATAAACGGCTCCGAGATTCGTGCCCGCGGTGGTGATGTCACCCAGAACGACCGCATCACGAACGTCACGCTGCCAGCGGACGCAAACGGCGATGGCAAACTCGCGTTCTCCTCGACGTCGACACCGAAGCGGTTCTCGCTGCCGGTGTTCGTCGAGGGGTCCTACGAGGTGGTCTTGCCGCCGAACCGCCGCGTCGACTTCCCTGTCTTCGGAGCAGTCCAACCGGCGGGGTACGAGACAGAGGTTGTCGGTGACCGACTCCACATCCAGTGGTCGAACGTCACTGACCGGAATATCGTCGTGCAGTTCTACCTGCAACGCGACCTCGGCATCTTCGCGCTCATCGCCGCCATCTCGATACTCGTCGGCGGCGCGGGCATCCTCTACTACCGCCGGGAGATAGAGGCGCTTCGTGAACGACGCGAAGAACTCGGTCTCGACGTAGAAATCGACGACGACGAACGGCGCGGACCCCCTCCGGGGATGGGCTGAGACGACTCGTCTTCTCGCACCCGTCGCCGGGGCGGACGCCTTTTTGCTTGTCACCCCCTTACGGCGGGGTATGAAGGCTGCAGTGGTCACCGTCGGAGACGAACTGCTCGCCGGTGATACGGTGAACACGAACGCGACGTGGCTGTGTACGGAGCTGACCGACCGCGGCGTCACCGTCGAGCGCGTGACGACGCTTCCGGACCGCGTCGCCGACATCGCCCGCGTCGTCAACGAGTACCACGCTGAGTACGACGCGGTCATCGTCACCGGTGGACTCGGCCCCACCCACGACGACGTGACCATGGAGGCTGTCGCCGCCGCCTTCGGCCGGTCCTTGGAACCGAGCGAGGAAGCGGCGACGTGGCTCGAAACCAATGGCGGGTACTCCGCGGCGGACCTCGTGAAGGGAACGACCGACCTACCCGCGGGGGCGCGGATGCTCCCGAACGAGGAGGGTGTCGCACCCGGCGCAATCATCGGGTCGGTCTACGTGCTGCCGGGCGTACCCGAGGAGATGAAGACGATGTTCGGTCGTGTCGCCGACGAGTTTGCGGGCGAACAGACCCACGTCCGATTCGTCCACACGTCGGAACCCGAGAGTTCGCTCATCGAGCGGTTCGAGGCGCTCCAGTCAGAGTTCGACGTGACGGTCGGAAGCTACCCCGGCGACCACGTCCGAGTAAAACTCGCCGCCGCCGACGAGGAGCGCGTCCGGGAAGCAGCGGCGTGGCTCGAAGCGCGAGTCGACCTGCTGGAAGAAGAGTCCGCCTGAACTAGCGCTGGAGGTACCAGAGCCAGCCAACGGTCAGAAGGACGCTCCCGAGGAGAACGACGCCCGCCGTCTCCGAGGTCGGTAACACCTGCTCGGCCATTTCTAACGGAATCATACGAGAGAGTTGCCGTTTCTGCCCCCTTAAACAGTAAGGTTCCGGCGACAGTCCGACGCGCGGGACTGTGTGCGGAACGCCCGAGCGACGGCGAGGCATCGCGGTATTTTTCTCCGCCCCGCCGGTTGAGTTGCGTATGCGAATCGGTGTCGTCGTCAATCCCGTGGCAGGCATGGGTGGTCGGGTCGGACTGAAAGGGACCGACGGGAAGGTCGAAGAGGCCCGCGCCCGCGGTGCGGAGCCCAGAGCGCCTGAGCGGGCGCACCGCGCGCTCTCTCATCTCGCCACTCTCGCACCCGAGACCGAACTGCTCGCGTGGGGCGACCCGATGGGTGCATCACTCGCGCGCGAGGCGGGATTCGACCCGGAGGTTCTCGGCGCGCCCGAAACCGACGAGACCACCGCCGCCGACACGATGGCGGCCGTCGACGCCTTCGTCGATGCAGATGCCGACCTCGTCTTGTTCGTCGGCGGCGACGGGACCGCCGCGGACGTTGCGGAGGCGCTCGATGGCCGCGACGTGCCGATGCTCGGCGTCCCCGCGGGGGTGAAAGTCTACTCGTCGGTCTTCGCCGTCTCGCCCGAGGACGCCGCCGTCGCCGCCACGACCTTCGAGCGAACCGAAGCACGAGAAGTCATGGACATCGACGAGGACGAGTACCGTTCCGGCGAAGTCCACCCGGAACTGCGGGCCGTAGCGCACGTCCCCGTCGCCGAGGACCTCCAATCGTCGAAACAGACAAGCGGCGGGACGGTCGAAGCGCTCGCCGCGGGCGTCGCAGACGACATCCGAGCGAGCGAGGGGGTCACCTACGTCCTCGGCCCCGGCAGCACCGTCGGCGCAGTGAAAGACGAACTCGGAATCGACGGGTCGCCGCTCGGTGTCGACCTCTACCGCGACGGCGAGGTCCTCGTCCGCGACGCGACCGAAACGGAGATTCTTGCGAACCTCAGCGAGGAGAACGTCATCGTCGTCACGCCAATCGGTGGGCAGGGCTTCGTCTTCGGCCGCGGGAATCCGCAACTCTCCCCCGACGTGATTCGCCGGTGTGACGTTCGCGTCGTCGCCTCACGAGCCAAACTCGACACGATACCGGTGCTCCGCGTCGACACCGACGACCCCGACCTCGACGAGGAACTTCACGGATGGACAAAAGTGCGCGTCGGCCGTGTCGAACGTCGGATGATGAAAATCGCCTGAGTCGCGGGGCTGCGTGTTTAAGGTGTGGTGTGAAGTCCTGTTTTGACGCGGTACAGCGCCTGTCTGTCGAAGAAGACAGGGACCTATTTAATGTACAGCACAGAAATCATCCGTCTACGCAGGCTAACAAGTCTCATAGCCCCTCATTATTCATTAAGACACGAGTATAGTGGGGTTTAAGGTCATTGAAAGGGTGATGATTGGCATGGAGACAAGGAAAGTCCAGCGTCTCGGGCCGTCAACGCTGGCGATGACACTCCCAGCGGAGTGGGCGCGGGAACACAACGTCGAGAAAGGCGACGAAGTTTCCATCCGAACGAGCGGGAAGGGGACGCTGACCGTCCTCCCCGAGTCGGTAAGCACCGAGGATTCGACGGCGACGATTCGAGCGGACAACCTGAATGCGGAAGCGCTCGAACGGGCCATTGTCGCACAGTACGTTCTCGGACGCCGCGTCATCCACATCGAAAAGGGCGAAGGCGCGCTCGACTCCGACCACATCAACGCCGTCTACAAGGCCGAAACGCAACTCATGGGTCTCGGCGTCATCGAAGAGACCCCCGAGCGAATCGCTATCCGGTGTTCTGTCGACGCGGAGGACTTCACTCTCGACAACCTACTGGAGCGACTGGAGAACACGGGAAGTACGATGCGTGGCGAGGCCGTAAAGGCGCTCGCACACGGGAATCCCGACCTCGCACAGCGCGCACTCAACCGCGAGCGACAGGCGAACAAGATTTTCGTCCTGTTGCTTCGCCTCATCTTCACCTCGTACCAGAACCCCAACCTCGCGCGGGCGGTCGGTCTCCACTCCGGGTTCCCACTTATCGGCTATCGGTCTGTGGCGAAGAACCTCGAACTGACCGCCGACAACGCCGAGGACATCGCGAACATCGTCATGGACGCCGAGGGCCACAGTATCGACGTGGACCAATCGACGATGCGGCGCATTCGTGAGTTTACGGACCACGTGGACGAAATCACGACCACTGCCGTTCGAGCAGTCGTCGAACGCGACTACGACCTCACCATCGAGTGCCGCGAACTCTTCCGCGAGATTCGTGACCGCGAGCGTGACATCCTCAACGACCTCCCCGAGATGGAAAACCAGAAACTCCTCCAGATTCGGGAGGTCCTCGTCAGTCTCCAGCAGACTGCGCAGTACGCGATGCGGAACGCGGAAATCGCGGCGAACCTGTCGCTCAACGAAGAGTCAGAGCACGTGACGCTTCACTAAATCGGCCGCCGACGCCGTCTCAGTCGGCGACCAACTCTACTTCTTTCTTCTGTTCCGGAGACTGCTTCTCGCCGGTCAGCGGGTTTCGGCGCGCGATACGGCAGTCGAACGCCGGGTGTTCGCCGAAGTGCCGGATTATCATGTGTCGCCGCGACCCGGTGATACCGGTTCGACCGACATCTTCGGCCGTAAACGTCTCCGGCAACCGGTCGAACAATCGGCGCAGTTCCTCGAAACTCGTGAATACTTTCGCGTTGCCGGTCGAGTCGGCACCACGTCTGGAGACGACGTAACTGCCGTCTTGGCGGTACTCACCGGCCGTTCGGAAGAATTCACGTTTCTCAGTCAACGCCGACCCGATTGCGTCTTGCAAGTCAGAAGCGGCGTCTCGGGACAATTCACAGGTCTGGCCATCGATGGTGACGACGATGCGTTCGTCGTCGCTTTCGACGGTTACAGGGTTCTCATCACGGGAGAAGAACTCGATCAGGAGCGTGGGTACTCCGTGTCATACACACTGGTATTGCGGCCCACTGTAAAGAACTATCGACCGAGACAGGATTGGCCGAAGATGAGTCGGCGAGTCACCGAGATTGGTGAGAATATGACGATTCAGGATGAACCTACAGCAATCCGTCGTCAGTTGTCGTCGTTCCCGACTCAGACTGCGTGGTCGTCGCCGTAGTCGTCGGTGTTGGCGTCGGTGTCGGTGAGTCAGTCGGGGACGACGTGGTTTGTCCCTCTGCCGTCGTCGTTTGGGTGTCAGTCTCCGAAGCGGTAGTTGTCTGTCCGGTCTGACTCGTCTCGGTCGCCGTCTCGCCGTTTGCGGCAGTCGAATCACCCGTCTCGGAGTCGCCTTTGTTGCCGAAGATGTCCGTCTCGAAGGTTTTCTCGTAGGTCAGCGCGTCGAGCGGGACGGTGAACGTCGACCCAGCGGCGTCTATCTTCGCGTCGAACTCGATGCGGAGGTCGGTCGTCTGGTTGCGTTCGATGTGAGTCACCCACCACTCGTCGAGGTTCTCGTTGTCGATGTAGGTGGTCGCCTCGATGGTCTCTGTCGACTTCGCCGGGATGACGTACTCCGACTCGGTCGTTCCGTTTCCGACCGTCACGTCGTTCATCGAGATGCCGTATCCGAGTTCGGTGATTGCGACGGGGTACGACTTGGGGTTGTGGACGACGAACGTGAGGTCCAGTGCCGTCTGCTCTTCGGTGGTCTCTCCCCACTCGGCGCGCGTCTCGTTGATGTAGAGAACCGGGTCGGAGACAACCGGTGCGTCCGCGTTCACTTCACGCGTCTCCGTGGAGTTGAACGCCGACAAGAGGTCGGTGTCGATAGGCCGGGTTATCTCGGGTGCCTCGAACGACTGGCCGAGCGTCGAGGACGTGACCGTGGCGTTCACAGCGAGGTCCGTGTGCTCACCGTTCTGAATGTGCGAGACCCACCAGTCGGGGATACGTTCGTTTGCGAGCGTCGTCCGAAGGGGAATCGCGGTCGTTCCCTTCCCAATCGAGACGCCAGCTTTCGACCCATTGGCCATCCGGATGTCGTTCATCGACACCGAGTAATCGACCGAAATCCCGGAGAGGGTGGCCGAAATCGGGTTCGGGTTCGAGACCCGAACATCTGTCTCGATAACGGTCGCCGTCTCGTTGACGCCAGCGAATCGGTTGTCGATGCCATCGACGCTTGGCGCGCCGAGAATGCCCATCGCGTACGCACCACCGAGGCCACCGACCACGACGAGGAGTGCGACGAGTACGATTCGAATGCGTCCGCCCAGCACCGCAGATACGAATCCCATTGTACTGTTTCACACGAGTAGTAGTACAAAGGTCGAACGGCCGAAGACGACTTTGCTACGTGCCCGCACGACGCACACGGTGTCGAATGAACTAAGTGGGCACCCGCGAACCCGCCATTATGGAGACGAAGACGGTGAAATCGGACAAATCCATCGGCTTTGCAGCGCTCTTTAGTGTGCTCACGCTCGTCGGTGCTGGCTTGATGATCGGCGGACCGGACCAACTGACCAAGGCGCTTGGATTCGCCGTGGCTATCGCTGCCGCGTCCCTCGCTGTCGCGGGAGCCCACGCGTTCCAGTAGCGTCTCGACGGGTAATCGTTAAGAAGACTCATTCCCTAGGCGAGTCGAGGATGAACGAGTTTACCGACGAGGAAAAGCGCATTCTCACTTACCTCCAAGAGAGTGTCAGCCGCGGAGAAAGCTACTTCCGCGCGAAGAACATCGCAGAGGCCATCGGTCTGACGGCGAAGCAGGTCGGCGTGCGCCTGCCGCGACTCGCAGAGAAGTCCGACGATGTGGAAATCGAAAAGTGGGGTCGCGCCCGCTCGACGACGTGGCGTGTCACCCTCAGCTAGGTCGATTCCGCGGTTTTTTACTCCGGAGTGACGTGGGTACCCCATGACCGTCCGCGTGAAACGAACGTTCGAATTCGACGCCCCCGGCGAGCGCGTGTGGGAGTTTATCTCGGACCCTGCAAAGCGAGCAGGCGCGATAAGCGTGGTCGATCGGTTCGACATCGCCGACGACGGGCGGCACGCGACGTGGTATCTCGAACTGCCGATTCCACTCGTCCGCTCGACAGTCACGGTCGAAACCGAGGACGTCGACGTTGACCCGCCCACCCACGTCCGGTTTGTCGGCCGGTCGCGCGTCATGCACGTCTCTGGCGAGCATACTATCGAATCAGACGACGACAGTAGCTGTCGGTTGGTAAACGAGTTCGTCGTCGACGGTCGTCTGCCGGGCGTCGAGAGGTTCTTCGAGCGAAATCTCGACCGCGAACTTCGGAACCTCGAAGCGGCACTCAGACAAGACCTCGAAGCGACCGCGTGAGGCCGTATCACGCCCCGAGAACCCACGAGACGCGAGTTCTCACCCGGCATACGACGGGGTGTTGCGGTGGGTTTATCAACGCGCACTCCTAACCGACAGTCGCCGACGCAATAGGCGCTTTTCTCGCCAGACGTCGGCGACTCCACATCCGCCGCACCCGCCGCAACGTATCGGGGTCCGTTGTGGCATCCAACGACGTGGCCACGTCGTTTCTCGCCCCCAGGCCCGGTGGGGGCGTTCCCACCCTCGTCTCACCTCACCTCGCCAACGGGTGACCTGAGACCACAGGGCTTCCTCCTCCGCCCTTTCGCTGGTGTTCACTCGTCCAGCGCCGCTGCTCGCTGGCGTCTCTTGTGTCTCAGCGTTGGCACTCGCGTTACCCGGCGTCGCCACTCACGTTCGAGCGTCGAAGAATGAAAATGCGGGGCCGCAGTGAGCGTGGTGGTTACTCGTCTTTGGTCTTGATGTCCGCAGAGAGTCCCTGCGCCATGCGGATTTCCTTCGAGTTGTTGAGCGTCCACGCGGTGCGCTCGGTGACTGCTTCGATGATTTCACGGGCCGACGGGTAGCCGTTGCCGGACTTCTTCACGCCGCCGAACGGGAGGTGGACTTCCGCACCGATACACGGGAGGTTCCCGTAGGCGAGACCAACTTCCGCGTGGTCGCGGTAGTAGTTGATCTGGCGGTAGTCCTCGGAGATGATGGCACCGGCGAGACCGTACTCGGTGTCGTTCTGAATATCGACTGCCTCTTCGATGTCACCGGAGTACTTCAGGAGCGCAACGTGGGGGCCGAAGACCTCCTCGTGCGTACAGCGGAGGTCTTCCTTGGCGTCCGCCTCGTAGACGAACGGACCGACCCAGTGGCCGTCTTCGTGACCCTCGGGAATCTCGTCGTCGTCGAGTTCCGTGCGGTCGACGAGGACGTTCACGCCTTCCTTCTTTGCGAGTTCGGCGTAGCTTCGGACCTTGTCGAGGTGACCGTCCTCGATGAGCGGGCCCATGAAGGTGTCTTCGCGGAGCGGGTCGCCGACGGAGACGTCCTTTGCGAGTTCGACGAAGCGCTCTTTGAACTCGTCGTAGACTTCCTCGTGGACGACGATGCGCTCCGAGGAGACACAGCGCTGGCCGGTCGTCTTGAACGAGGACATCACAGCAGAGTGGACGGCAACGTCGAGGTCCGCCTTCTCCGTGATGACGATGTTGTTCTTGCCACCCATCTCACACGCGGCGAGCGTGCCGGGTTGCTGAGCGACCTTCGCGGCGACTTCGTGGCCGACTTCGGCGGACCCCGTAAAGAGGACCGTGTCGGTGCGCTCGTCGTCGACGATGGCGGCACCGGTGTCGCCGAAGCCCTGCACCATGTTGAACACGCCGTCCGGGATGCCAGCGTCTTCGAACATCTCGGCGATAATCTGACCACACCACGGGGTCTGCTCGGCGGGCTTCCAGACGACCGTGTTGCCCTCGACGAGCGCGACGGCCATGTGCCAGAACGGAATTGCGACCGGGAAGTTCCACGGAGTGATACAGCCGACGACGCCGCGGGGCTTGCGGCGCATGTACGCGTCCTTACTCGGGATTTCGCTCGGGATAACGTCGCCCTTGGGGTGGCGGGCGTCGCCCGCGGCCCATTCGACCATGTGGTAGGCCTCGATGACGTCGGCGCGGCCTTCGGAAATCTCCTTGCCACACTCTTTCGTCACGATTTCTGCGAGTTCCTCGGTTCGCTCACGCAGTTCGTGGTAGATGTCCCAGAGGTACTCCGCGCGGTCGATGTGAGAGAGTTCGCGCCACTCGTCGAACGCTTCGTCGGCCGCCTCCATGGCCACGTCGATGTCTTCCGGTGTTCCGCGTCGGAACGTCGCCAGCGTCTCACCAGTCGCCGGGTTCTCGCTTTCGAACGTTTCCTCACCGCTTCCGTCTACCCATTCGCCGTTGATATAGTGCTGATATACGTTCTGCGCCATAGTGGTGATATTTGCGGAACTTACATTAATAACCCCGTCACCGCCCATGGGAGGGAAGCGTTTTCTAGTATGATGTATTATCATCACAATTCGAAGACTATCCGGTTTTCCTCCCATAGACAATGACTTACATCCCCACGTACAATGCGTCCCTATGAGCGAGCGCATGGCAGGGCAAGGCACGCGCCTGACGCTCGACCTCTGGCATCCAAACTGTTGGGCGATAGAGGCGACAAACGAGCACAACGGCGGCATACTGGCACACGCAATCTACGACGCACCGACCGCGGGAGTCGAACGGGCAAACGGGCTTTTCACGGCGTATGGCGACTCAGTCGACGAAGTCGAGATGCTACTCGACGCCATTGCCGACTCCGAGTTGACAGGCGACGTACTCGAACTGCAAGAGCGATTCGACCCCCGCGGCCGACGCGTTGCACCGGGGTCGGTCGCACGCGAGTTCTTCCTCGAATACGACCCGAGTGACATGATTTGTCCGCGGCTCCTCGAACAGGGGTTCGTCCACAGCGCGCCCACGCAGATAGAAAGCGGTCGCGAAACGTGGCAAGTCTGGTTCGCAGGAGAGCGGAGCGAAATTCAGGGTCGCATCGATGCGGTGATGGACTGCACCGACGCCGACATTCGCGTCGATTCCATCTCCTCGACAGAAGGGGCTGAACCAGAGCGTGGACGTCGATTAGACACGCTCACGCGGAGTCAACGCAAGGCGTTCGAACTCGCCCGCGACGAGGGATACTACCGCTGGCCGCGCGAGATATCGACGCGAGAACTCGCCGCAGAGATGGACATTTCGAAGACGACGCTACTCGAACACCTTCGGAAAGCGGAGGCGAAGTTACTGGACCCCCAGTAAGAACGCGCGTCTCGATTAGAGGCCGGTGACCGCGCGGAGCGCGAACAGCGCATTTTCCTTGCGCTCACGGACGCGGCGGTAGAAGTACTGGAACCACTTGTCACCGTAGGGGACGTACTGCCACATCTCGACCCCGTCAGCAACGATATCGCGCTGTGCGTCCTCGCGGACACCCATGAGCATCTGGACCTCGTACGGCGTGCCGTACTGGTCGTGCAGGTCGTGGGCGTAGGACAACATCGCGGGGTCGTGGCTCCCGACTGCGATACCGTCGTCGAACTCGGTGAACATGTATTCGAGCAGGTTGCGGTACACCTCGTCGACTTTCGCCTTCTTCTTGTAGGCGACGGAGGCCGGTTCGTTGTACGCGCCTTTGACGAGACGGACCTTCCCGGGGACGGCCGCCAACCGTTCGAGGTCGTCGGGCGTGCGCTTCAGGTTCGCCTGCACACAGACGCCGACGTTGCCGTCAGTCTGGTGGCCGAGGTCGTCGACAGCGTCGAGCGTCACGTCAGTTGTCGTATAGTCTTCCATGTCGACCCACGTGAACACGCCTTCTTCGTTCGCCGCCTCGACGATACGGTCGAGGTTCTCGCGGAAGACGTCGTCGCCCACGTCGAGTCCAATCTGTGACGGCTTCACAGAGATGCAACCGTCGAGGTCCGTCGCGCCGAGTTGCTGTACGAGAGAGACGTACGCGTCTGCGTCCGCGTCCGCGCCGGGCCGGTTTTCATAGTGTTCTCCGAGCAGGTTCAGAATGCCAGAAATACCGTCACGGTTCAGCGACTCGACGTGCGAGAGGGCATCGTCGGCCGTCTCACCCGCCACGAAGTTATTCGCGATGGGGGGTATCATCGAGTCGGTCTAATTTGAGTGTAAGCCTAAAGGGGGACCCTACCAAATTATTCTGCATAGAAAGTCACGAATCAAAACACAAAAACGCCCGACTCACTGCGGTTTCAACGGTCACCGACCATGGACGGTTACAGGTATATTTACGACAATCGTTGAGGATTCTGTGTTATGGGACACCAAGACATAGACCGTAGAACGCTACTGAAGCTGTCTGGACTCTCACTCGTGGGAGCAACAGCAGGATGTCTGGAGAGCGACGAAGAAACCACCACGACCACCGAAGCAGGCGGCGGTGGCGGTGGCGACGAAGAGACGACGACCGCAAGCGACGACGGCGGAAGCACGTCTTCCTACACCATCGGCATGGTCGACTCGCTCACGGGGTCGCTCGCACCGTACGGTGAGCGGAACACCCGCGGTCGCAAGCTCGCAGTCGAGTCCGTCAACGAAGTCGGAATCGGCGACGACGGTGCCTCGCTCAACATCGCCGTCGAGGACGATGAGAGTACGAACCAGGGCGGCGTCAGCGCAGCGCAGAAGCTCGTCAACCAGAACGACGTTCCGCTTCTCATCGGGTCTGTCGGGTCCGGCGTCTCCATCGCCGTCCACGACAGCGTCACGAAGGACGCAGGCGTCGTCCAAATTAGCCAGAACAGTACCAGTCCCGAACTGACCTCGCGTCCGGAACTGCTCCGCATGAGCCCGTCCGGGGCGGCGAAGGGGGAGGCACTCGCCAAACTCGTAAGCGACGACGGCCACGACACCGTCGCTGTCACGTGGATTAACAACGACTACGGGACCGGCCTGTCCGACGTGTTCGCCGAGACGTTCGAATCCAAATTCGGCGGCACCGTCGCCTACAACCAGCCCCACGACCAGGGCCAGTCGTCCTACAGTGGTATCCTCACGGAGATGGCGTCGACGGACGCCTCCGCGTGGGTGTACATCACCTACGCGAACGAGTTCACCGTGATGGCGAACGAAGGGTTCGACCAGGGGTACAACACGCAGGTCGACTACTACGGTGCCGAGTCGACTATCGCTGACTCCATCGTCAAGAACACGCCGGAAGGTAGCATGGACGGCATGAAGGGCATCACAGAGAGCGCCCCGAAAGGCCAAGAGAACTACCAGAACTTCGTCTCCGCGTTCCAATCGGCCTACGACACGACGCCGACGGTGTGGTCTGCGTACGCCTACGACGCCGTCACCGTCGCCGCGCTCGCTATCGAGGCCGCTGGCGAATTCACGAGGGACGCACTCTCCGAAGTCGTTCGCGACGTGACCCGCCCAGAGGGCGAAGAAGTGTTCAACTTCGAGGAAGCCGCTGCGATCCTCCGCGACGGTGGCTCGCCGAGCGACATCAACTACCAGGGTGTCAGTGGCCCAGTCGACCTCGACGAGAACGGCGACCCGCCGGGCTTCTACCAGGTCTACAACGTTTCGAACCACAGCTACGAATTCGGCGACTACATCACCAGCTAGACATGCACGTAGGGACCGCGCGCCAATTGGCTGCTAGGGGGGTGGAGCCGTGATTCCGCTCCAGATTAGCCCCTTCCAGTACATCGTCAACGGCGTGGTGTTTTCGAGCATCATCGTGCTCGCTGCCATCGGCCTGTCGTTAGTCTACAGCATCGCCGACTTCGCGAACTTCGCCCACGGCGACCTGATGACCGTCGGGGCGTTCTCCGGGTTGTTTTCGGTGGCAGTCTTCCGACCCATGCTCGGCGATATGGGCCTGTTCGGCCTCCCGCTGTGGTTCTTCCTCGCACTCGTGTTCGGGATGGTCGCCGCAGCAGTCATCGCCGTCGTCACCGACCGCATCATCTATCGCCCGATGAAAGACTCCGGGTCTATCGGGCTCCTCATCACGAGTATCGGTGTGGCGCTCGTCTATCGGGCGTTGATTTTCCTGTCGTTCGGGTCCGACGCCGAGCGGTACGGCGTCGCTCGGCAGGGACCAGTTCCGTGGATTCGCGAGTCGCTCGGCGTCGCAGTCACGCCGCGGAACCTCGTCGTCGTCTTCCTCGCGACGGTTCTTGTGGTGGGCCTACACCTGACGCTCACCCGGACGACCCTCGGCCGGAAAATGCGCGCCACGGCGGACAACGCGGAACTCGCACGCGTCAGCGGGATTCGAACCCGCGAGGTCATCATCGCTATGTGGCTCATCGGCGGTGCACTCGCCGCCGCGGGCGGTGTCTTCCTCGGTCTGGAAGAACTCGTCCGGCCGCGCATGGGCTTCGACATCCTGCTCATCGTGTTCGCTGCCGTCATCCTCGGCGGTATCGGGTCGGTCTACGGCGCGATGCTCGGCGGCCTCGTCATCGGGATGGTCCACGAACTCGTCCCCCTGTTCAACCAGTGGGGCATCATCCCGGTCGGGTCGCGGTACGCCGCTGCAGTTGCATTCGTCATCATGGTCGCAATCTTGCTCGTCAAACCGAGCGGAATCGTAGGTGAGAGCGGATGAGCGTTGCAACCTGGGTGAACGACACCATCATGCGTGACCCGAGCGAGCGGCGCATCTTCGCGTCGCTCGCCGTCATCACGGCGCTCCTCGTCGTCGGCGTCTTCGCTGGCGTCATCGGCCCGCGATTCCTGCTGTTCCAGATTGCACTGGTCGGCATGTACGCGCTGCTCTCACTGGGCCTCAACGTCCAGTGGGGGTACGCGGGCCTCATCAACTTCAGCGTGGCTGCTTTCTGGGGGCTCGGTGCCTACAGCGCCGCGCTGTTGACCGCGCCGAACTCGCCGCTCGGACTGGGTCTCCACCCGGTCTTTGGCTTCGTCGCGGCCATCGTCGTGAGCGCGCTCGTTGCGATACTCATCGGCATTCCGACGCTGCGCCTGCGCGAGGACTACCTCGCAATCGCCAGTCTCGGACTGGCGGAGGTCATCCGCCTCATCATCCTGAACGAACGCCAGTGGACCGCAGGGTCCAGCGGTATCAGCGGTATCCCGACGCTCCTGTCGTGGTTGCCGCTGACCGACGCCGCGACGACGGCGAGCATCATCGTCGTCCTCCTCGCGCTGGTATACTTGTTCCTCCGGCGCATCCACCGGTCGCCGTGGGGCCGTGTCCTCAGGACGATTCGGTCCGACGAGGACCTCGCGAAGGCGCTCGGGAAAGACACCTACCGGTTCAAGATGCAAGCGTTCGTCGTCGGCAGCGTCGTCATGGCCATCGCCGGCGCGTTCTACTCGCATCTGAACCTCTACATCGACCCCTCTGACCTCGTCCCCCTGACGACGTTCTACATCTGGATTGCCGTCATCCTCGGCGGGACCGGGTCGAACCGCGGGGCGGTCGTCGGTGCGGCCGTCGTCATCGCCATCCGCGAGGGGACGCGGTTCCTCAACGACATTGCCTTCATCGGCAATCTCGGACTCGACGTGGCACCGCTTCGCTTGCTGTTCGTCGGCGCCCTCATCATCCTCATCATGCGCTACCGGCAGGATGGGCTTCTCCCACCGAAGGACGAACTCATCTGGCCGTCCGCACAGAGGGAGGCGGCTGCCGCGAAACGCGGTGCTGCTGCGTCAGACGGAGGTGTCGTCACAGACGGCACCACGTCGGGCGGACCGTCAGACGGAGGTGAGAACCAATGAGCAAAAACGGCGTCTACGAGGGCGCACACCTCGGAAAGACCGACCCGGTGTTGAAAACCAGAGGACTCGAGAAGGCGTTCGGCGGTCTCGTCGCCACCGACGACGTGTCCATCGAAGTCGAACGCGGAACCATCACGGGGATGATTGGCCCGAACGGCGCGGGGAAGTCCACGCTGTTCAACCTCATCTCCGGGTTCTACGAGGCCGACGCCGGAAGCGTGCACGTCAACGAGACCGACGTGAGCGACATGTCTCCCCCCGAACGCGCCCACGAAGGACTCGTCCGCACGTTCCAGACACCGCGTCGCCTCGAAGGGATGAGCGTCCGCGAAGCGATGCTCGTCGGCCCCGGTCCACAGACCGGCGAGTCGATTCTCCCGCTTTTCTTCTCGGCTGACGACGTGACCCGAGAAGAACGGGCGAACCTCGAACAGGCCGAGGAGTTGCTCGAACGCTTCGAAATCAGCCACCTCATCGACCAGCCATCGACGGAACTCTCGGGCGGGCAACTGAAACTCGTCGAGTTGGCACGGGCGTTCACGACGAACCCCGACATCCTGCTTCTCGACGAACCGGTCGCAGGTGTTAACCCGACGCTCGCAAACGACATCAAGCGGTTCATCCGCGAACTCAACGATGAAGGTCAGACCTTCCTCATCATCGAACACGACATGCCATTCATCATGGACCTCGCCGACCCCATCATCGTCCTCGACCAGGGGCGAGTACTGATGGAAGGCTCGCCGAAGGAGGTTCGCACGGACGACCGCGTTATCGAGGCGTACCTCGGAGGTGCTGGCCCATGACGGAGCGAGCACTCGACGTGAGCGGCGTCGACAGCGGGTACGGAGAAGTACAGGTCCTCCGCGACCTCAATCTCCACCTCGACTCGGACGAAATCGTCTGTATCATCGGCCCGAACGGGGCCGGGAAGTCGACGGTTCTCAAGACCGTCTTCGGCCTCCTGAAACCGTGGACCGGGTCGGTAAACCTCGCCGGGAAGGATATCTCCGGCGAGGACCCAGCGGACCTCGTCCGAATCGGCATGGGCTACGTCCCGCAGGTCGACAACGTGTTCTCGTCGCTCACTATCGAGGAGAACCTCCGGATGGGTGGCGTCGCCCGCCCCAAGGGGCTCGACGAGCGAATTGCCGAACTGTACGACCAGTTCCCGATTCTCGACGAGAAGCGGACCGCGAAGGCGAAGACGCTCTCGGGCGGCCAACGGCAGGTGCTCGCGTTCGCGCGTGCGCTCGTCATGGAACCCGAAGTGCTTCTCATCGACGAGCCGTCCGCCGGTCTCGCGCCGAACATCGTGCAGTCGGTGTTCGAAGACGTACAGAAAGTGAACGAACTCGGCACAGCGGTCCTGATGGTCGAACAGAACGCCCGCGAGGGGCTGGCCATCTCCGACCGTGGCTACGTCCTCGACCAGGGGACAGTCGCCTACGAGGGTGACGCCGACGGCCTCCTCGACGACCCCGAAGTCTCGCGCCTCTACATGGGTGGTGCGGACTACGAAGGCGTCGAAGACCTGTAAGAGGCGCACCCCACCGCCGACTCGTCGTTTTGCTTTTTGCAATTCGCGTGGTCGACGCCAACGAGGCGTCAGGACGCGTGTTTCTCTATCTGCCCTTTGAGCGCCGCGGCGTCGAAGTCGTGGTCGGGACGGATGTTGACGAAGTCGAGGAAATCGACCGCGTCGAGCAGCGCGTCTGCTCCGTACGATTCTGCGGCGGCGTCGACCGCTTCCTTCGGTCCGATGAGTGGTTCCAGCGCAGCGAGTGCGCACGCGAGGTCGTACGACCGGGCGTCGTGCATCCCCGCGTCGTTGACGTTCGTCGCGTCGATGAAGTAGATGCCATCGTCGCGGACGAGGACGTTCTCGGCTCGGAGGTCGCCGTGAGCGAGGTGGTTGTCGTGCATCTGACGGAGCGACGCGAACAGTTCTGGCGCGAGCGAGACGGCCTCGTCTCGGGGTGCCGAATCGAGGGTGTGGAAGTGCGGGAGATATTCGAGGACGAGGACGCCGAGTCCATCGACTTCGAAGGCCTCGACCGGTGCTGGTGCCTGCAAGCCGATGTCCCGGAGATGTTTCGTCGCTTCGAGTTCGTGTTCGGCCATCTGCAGGGGCGTCCCGAAGTGCTCGAAGAACCCTTCCGTGCCGCTGGAGAACGCACCGAGGTTCCGCCCCGTGGTGAAAACCGAGTGGACAATGGAGTTCTGCCGTGAGATGACTTTCACGAACCACTCGTCGTTGACGACCATCGGGGTCGAAAGCCAGTTGTCTGCCTCCAGAAAACGAATGTAGAGAGTGTCGCGGTCGTATCGCCGTGCGAGTTCGCGGGCGACCGCCTCCAGACGAGGCCACCCGACACGACCGCGGACGAGCTGGCGGAGGTCCATGCACCCTCGTAAGACGAGGGGTGGCTTAACCTCGTGGGCTATTCGTCGTCTTGTCTGACCGTCAATACGGGGACCGACGACCCGCGGACGACGCGCTCTGCGACGCTTCCGAGCAGGTATCTATCCAGTCCGCTGCGGCCGTGGGTCCCCATCACCACGAGGTCGATATCGTCGTGGTCGGCGTGGTCGAGGATGACGCTCGCGGGCGTGCCCTCGGAAACGGTCGTCTCGACAGTGACACCCGATTCTCGTGCCTTACTCGCGACGCGTTCGAGCACCTCGTTCCCGCTATCGAGCAGCGCCTGCCGAATTCGGTCGCCCGAGATGGCTGGTGCGGCGTGGCCGACATCGCGAACGTCGGCGACGTAGAGGGCGTGGATTGTCGCGTCGTACTGCTGGGCGTGCTCGATGGCGTGGCCGAGCGCCTCGTCGGCGCAGTCGCTGCCGTCGGTGGGAAAGAGGATGTGGTTGTACATACACTATCTCCGTGGCGACACCAAAAGAGACGTTTGGCTGTTCCCGTGGACTGGGACCGAACCGGGAGACGGGACTTCATTCGGCCGCAGCCCACCAACCGCGACGAATTCTACATGGTCGTTCGATTACTTTATGTCTCGCACCGCGAAAATTGCCAGCATGGATTTCGACATTCCGGACGAACACCGGATGATTCGCGACACCGTTCGCGAATTCTGTGAAGAGGAGATTGCGCCAATCGCACAGGATATCGAGGACGAACACCGTTTCCCGCAGGAGATTTTCGACCAACTGGCCGAACTGGACGTGATGGGCGTCCCCGTCGACGCTGCGTACGGTGGACTCGGCGGCGACCAACTGATGTACGCACTTGTCGTGGAAGAACTCGGCCGCGTCTCCGGTGGTATCGGCCTCTCGTACGCCGCGCACGTCAGCCTCGCCTCGAAGCCGCTCGACATGTTCGGGACGCCCGAACAGAAAGAAAAGTGGCTCCGCCCACTCGCAACGGGCGAACACATGGGCGCGTGGGCGCTCACCGAACCGGGTTCGGGAAGCGACGCGAGTAACATGGATACCACCGCCGAGCGCGAGGGTGACGGCTACGTCCTCAACGGCACGAAGCAGTTCATCACGAACGCAAACGTCGCGGGGTCAGTGCTGGTGAAAGCCGTCACCGAACCCGGTGCGGGATACGACGGCATCTCCACGTTCATCGTCGACCCGGAGAACGACGACGGCTTCGAGGTGACGACGGTGTGGGACAAACTCGGTCTCAACTGCTCGCCGACCTGCGAACTCTCGTTCGACGACTGCTGGATTCCGGAGGACCGCCTCCTCGGCGAGGAAGGCAACGGCTGGAAGCAGACGATGAAGACGCTGGACGGTGGACGCATCTCCATCGCGGCGCTGTCGGTCGGTCTCGCACAGGGTGCGTACGACCATGCGAAGAAGTACGCTGGCGAACGCGAGCAGTTCGGCCAGCCCATCTCCGAGTTCGACGCGATTCGCGACAAACTCGTCTCGATGTACCGCAAGACCGAGCGCGCACGCCTGCTCACCCACAAGGCGGCGACGAAGTACGACCAGGGCGAGCGCGTCTCGCTTGAATCCGCGCTTGCGAAGTTAGACGGCAGTGAAGCGGCCCGCGAAGTCGCCGAAGACGCAGTGCAGGTCCTCGGCGGATACGGGTACACGACGGACTTCGCCCCGCAGCGGTTCTACCGCGACGCGAAGCTCATGGAAATCGGTGAGGGGACGAGCGAGATACAGCACCTCGTTATCGGCCGAAACCTCGGCATCTAACCAGCGCAGACGAGAAATTACTCTTCTTCCATCGACGCCAGCCGAAGCACGTACGAGAGGCTCTGGACGTGGTCTTCTTCGGTCGGCGCGTCTTCGAAGTCCATCGGAACGGTAAACGAGA
This sequence comes from Haloferax sp. S1W, assembly GCF_044593955.1. Taxonomy (GTDB): domain Archaea; phylum Halobacteriota; class Halobacteria; order Halobacteriales; family Haloferacaceae; genus Haloferax. The sequence continues at coordinate 1,297,067 of NZ_CP172595.1, read as the reverse complement.
GAATCCGTTCGCGAATCGTTTCGTAGGCATCGTCGCCGACCCACCCGATTTCTCGGTAGTACGAGAGCATCTCGAGTGACCCGCGGCCGCCGAGTCGCTCTACGAGGTGGACACACCAGTCGAGAAGTACCTGTTCTGCACTCGGTGTGTGAGGTATCGAGTCGAGGTACGGCCGACCGTCGGATGCGACTTCCGCCGTCGCAGCCAACAGCCGTTCGTAGGCGACATCGTGCCACTCCCTGTCGACCGGTGCGTCGACCCAATCGAACTCCGCCGGGTTCCGTCCGTGGGCGGCGTGGCGAAGCTCGTTGACGTTGTATTTGCGTGGGTCGAGCGGCATACAAAGATGGGTGTGCGTTTCTCCAAATTAAGCGTTCGGGCTACCGCGAGAACGGAGTCACCCGTGATATTTTGGGGTACATCACTCAGACGTGATGGTTTTGAAAGGAAAATCGCCACCCGTGACCGGATTCACACAGTATCAGTTTTGATAACGGGGGCGAACTGCTTAAGTCACACTCTAGAGACACCTTCCATACCGTCCCGATGTGAGACGCATCGGACCCGAAACCGGACCAGACACACATATGCATCGCACGACCCACCCATGACTACTCTCGGACAGTCGCCGTTTTTGTATGCACTGTTCGCCTCTGGGGTACTCGCAGGAGTCGTCACAGTCGTCGTGTTAGGCCGGTTTCGCCTCTACTCTCGCCGCGTCCGAATTCCGTTTGCCCTCCTTTCTCTGTCCGGCGCGCTCTGGGTAACTGCGTACGGGTTTCAGTTACTCTCACAGTCTTCCGGAGGGGAACTATTCTACGCGCGCATCGCCTGGATTGGTGCGGCCACGCTGCCGACGTTTTGGCTCGTCTTCACGCTCGTCTACGCTGGCGAAGACCAACTCCTGACCCGCCGGATGGTCGCGTTTCTGGCGGTCGAACCGGCGGTCGCTATCGCCCTCGCACTGACGAGTACGTCTCACGGGCTGTTCGTCCCGCCGGACTTCCTCCGCGCGGGTACGCTGGCCAAGCTCATCAACGATGCCGACCCGCTTTTCGTCGGCCACGCTATCTACGTCGGTGCTGCCTCGGTCATCGGGGTGAGCGTCATCGGAAAGACGTTCCTGAGCAGTGATGGCGTTCACCGACGGCAGGCCGCGGTTCTCACGGGCACGGCGTTGCTCCCGCTTTTCGCCTTTGCGTGGGAGTTGTTCTGGCAACCGGGACTGCCGGTCGATTCTGTCCCGCTGTCGCTCGGTATCAGCGCCAGTGTGATACTGTGGGCGCTGTTTCGGTACCGACTGTTCGACGTGACTCCCATCGCCCGCGACGCAATCATCTCCGAGATGCGGGACGCCGTCGTCGTCCTCGACGACCACGAGCGGGTCGTCGAGTCGAACGGGTCGGCAACGTCTATTCTCAGGTTACCTGCGGCCGAGTGTATCGGTCGTCCCGTCCTCGACGTGATAAAACAGCCTGACGTAGTCCGTGAGGTCCTCGACGGCCGCGACCGGGTGGAGACAGCAGTCGGCGAAGGGACCGACAAACGCTATTACGAAGTTCGCTCCGGGTCGGTCAACGAACAGTCTCAGAACCGGGCGAAGTTGCTCGTGTTCCACGACGTGACCGACCGACGGCAGACCGAAGAGGAGTTTCGCGCTCTCATCGAGAACTCCCGCGACATCATTACCGTCCTCAACGAAGAGGGGATTCGGCGGTACACGAGTCCGTCCGTCAAAGACGTGCTCGGGTACTGCCCCGAATCACTCGTCGACGAGTCGGTTTTCCCACTCGTCCACCCTGACGACCGGGAGCAGACGCGCGAAGACTTCCAGCAGGTCATCGAGGGCGACTCTCCCGTTCGTTCCGAGTTTCGGGTTCGCCACAAAAACGGGACATGGCGACGGTTCGAGACGGTCGGCGTCAACCTCCTCGACGACCCTGCGGTCAACGGTATCGTTCTCAACTCCCGCGACGTGACCAACCGCTATCGGTACGAACAACGCCTCCGGGTGCTCAACCGGGTGTTGCGGCACGACCTGCGCAACGACATGAACGTCATCCTCGGGCACGCAGACCTGCTTCTCGACAAGCGCATTCCCGCAGAGTCGAAAGACCACGCCCGGACGATAAAGCGAAAGGCGTCGTCACTGGTCGAACTGGGCGAACAGACCCGCCACATCGACACCACGCTCAACCGGGGGACCGCCGAACTCGAACAGGTCGAAGTCATCCGGCGAATTGAGAAGGAACTCGACGGCGTCGAAGCGAACTACCCGCAGGCAATCGTTCGCCGCGACCTGCCCGACGAACAGTGGGTCTACGCCGACGACCTCGTCGGGTCGGCCATCAAGAACCTCATCGACAACGCCATCGAGCACAACGACCGGGTGCTTCCCGAGGTGAGCGTCTTCGTCGAACCGGCATCACCCTCCGGCGACTTCGTCGAAATTCACATCGAGGACAACGGTCCCGGCATTCCCGACGCCGAACTCTCGGTCCTCGAATCCGGAACCGAGACGCCGCTACAGCACATCAGTGGGCTTGGTCTGTGGCTCGTTCGGTGGATTGTCGACCGGTCGCAGGGCCGACTCCGGTTCGTCGAAAACGAGCCCAGAGGCACGGTTGCTATCGTCAGTCTACGGAGTGTAGACGGAACCGCAAAGGCTGCTGAACCGGCGACTGTCGAGTCTGACTAACCGGAAAAAGCGGTGTCGGCGGTCCGTTCTCCTCAGGAATTATTCGCCAATCGCGACGCGATGCGGTACGCGCCTTCGGCCGCGGCCAGGTCGGAGCGCTCGGCGGCGACTGCCTCGATGTCGCGTCCGAGTTCCTCGCTCAGACGGGCTTCGAACTCGTCGACCAGCCCGGGGATACACGACATCCCGCCCGTGAGGACGATTGGTCGCGAGAGCGCGAGTTGGTACGGCTTCATGTGGGCGTTGGCGAGTTCCGAGAGGAAGTTGTTGGCGAGTTCGTCGATGACCTGGTCGAGGTAGTCGTCGAGCGGTTCCATGACGCTCCGCTCGATGGTGAACTCGTGAGAGCCGCCGCCCGGTTGTTGGATGATGTCGGTGAACGCCTCGAACGAGTCGAAGTCGGCGTGTTCTTCTTTGTACTCCCGAGCGGTAGTGAGGTCGATGTTGACGCGGCCCTGCGTCTCTTCTTCGACCGCGTTCGCGATTTGGCGGTCCACCTCGTTTCCGGTTGCCGCACCGGAGACGAACGGGGAGAGCTGTTCGCCGTGCCGGTAGGCGCACGCTTCGAGGTTCGTCGACCCGAGGTTGACGGCGATAAATATCTCGTCGATGGCTTCGAGGTTCTCGCCCGTCGCGGGGATTGCACCGCAGAGCGACTCCGGGAAGCTTCGGACGAGTTCACCGCCGATGCTGCTTCCCTCGATAACGTCGTTGAGATTCGAGAGACCACGCGCGTTGTCGATAGTCGGGATGGCGTACACCACGGCGCTGTCTTCGGGGAGGTCACGACTGTGACAGAGTTCCTCGAAGAACTGCTTCGTGAGGTCCGCCCTGTCGGCGTCTTCCGGAAGTCCAGAGCGGAGCATGAACTGTACGCGGTCCGGGTACTGCCGGGCCGCTTCTTCGCCGTACAGCACTCGCTGGTCGCCAGTGAGTGCATCTTCGTACGTCGCGAGGCAGGTAAGCGTCCTCACCGTCTCGACACCGCCGTTTTCGTCCGGGTATGCGAGAACGGTACGGGTGCTCCCGAGTTTTACACCGATGGGGACCGGTCCACCGTCAGTGTCGAATGCATCAGATTGTTCAGACTCGTCTGCCATACGTTATCACCCAGACGCAACTGCCAAAGATGTATCGGTGAGTGATAATATGTCAAAGTAGTAACTATAGGTTTGAATGACACTTGACCCGGACTCAGAAACTAGACCATCGACGCGAGTCGTGCGACGTAGACCAGGCTGAGGAGGTGGTCGTCGACGTCGAGTTCGGTCGGGTCCTCGACGTCTGCGGAGAAGCCAAGCAGGTAGTCACGGAGTTTTTCTTCTACATCAGGTGTGAGCCATCCGACAGTCTGGTAGTACTGCAATGCGTCCATAGCGCGCTTGAAGCCGCCTTTGAGGACGAGGAATTCGAGCCAGTCGAAGACGACGCGCTCGGCTCCGTACTTGTCGGGAAGCGACCGGAGATACGGCTTCGTAACACTGTCGTCTTCGCTGCGCGACTGGTGGAGAAGCAACTGTTCGAGTTGACTCGAACGGAGCGCCTCCGACGCCGGTTTTCGGCTTCGGTCGAAGAGTGGATTGTCGAATCGGAATGGGCTACGGCTGTCTAGCCGGTTTTCGTTCCCGTTTCGGGAACGATGCGTATCACGGGCGATGCGTCGGAGTTCGTGCGCGTCGTAGTCGTCCGGGTCCAAGTACATAGAGTCACCTCGTACGGCGACGGTACGACCCCCAAGTCCCCCGACTCGGGTTGGATGGCGCAACGCGCCGTCCGTGGTGTCACACGCGTTCGTCGTACCGTGTCGTTTACCCGATTCGAAGGCGGTGATATAAAATTACCCGAACTACTATCGGATGTGATAATCGGGTTGGTGGGATGGACATTGGTCAGGTTGATGGAGACGATAGTTGAGTGATGGCTAATCGTTAGTTGGGTCGGGAACGCGTCAGTCGAGTAGACGCTGTGTATTCCCACCCTGACGCCCTCGCGGCCCGTTACTCTGCCTCGTCGTGAACATCCCCACCATCCGCTGCAGGAGCCTCCTCGACATTGGCTGGGGCCTCCTCGGCGTTGGTCGGGGCCTCCTCGACGTTGGCCGGAGTCTCTTCGGCTTTGTCCGAGTCAAGTTCCGGTCGGGATGACTCGGACTGCACGGCTTCCGCTGTGCTGACCTCGAACCGACCGAGCATCTGTGCGAGTTCCCGCGTCTCGTCGGTCAAAGACCGAACGTGTCCCGTGACCTCGGTGAGCGTGGCCGTCTGTTCTTCGGCCGCCGCGGAGACTGAAGACGACTCGCTCGTCACTTCCTCCGAGATGTTCGCAACCTCGTCGGTTAGCGCAAGCACGTCCTGTGAACTCTCTGCTTGCCCGCCAGTCGCATCGGAGATTTCCTGTACACTCGCGTGCTGGTCTTCGACGTGGGCTACCACGTCGTCGAGGGCGGCAAGTGCCTGCTCGACATCCTCGGTTCCTGACTCGACTTCCGCTTCCATCGAGGACACCCGGTCGATGACAGTTGCCCGCTGCGCGTCGAGTTCCTCGACGTGGGCGGATATCTCCTCGGCGGAGGCTTTCGTCTCTTCGGCGAGTTGCTTGACTTCGTTCGCAACGACGGCGAATCCGTCTCCCGCCTCGCCTGCCCGCGCCGCCTCGATGTTGGCGTTGAGTGCGAGGAGACTGGTCTGGTCGGCCACGTCGCGGATGAGTTCGACGACTTCGTCGATTTCGTCGATGCGACTCGCCAGTTGGTTCACCTCGGAGACGGTCTCTGAAGTTTCGTCTCTGATAGTGTCGAGACCAGAGAGCGCGGCAGTCGCAGCAGTTGCACCCTCGTCTCCGCGGTCGGCAGTCTTCCGAGAGAGGGTCGCAAGTTCGTCGGCCGACGCGGCAATCTGCTCGATGGACGCTGAAAGTGCGTTTACCTCCTCGGAGATGCGACGGAGTTCGTCGGTCTGGTCGGCCGCACCGGCCGAGATTTGCTCAATGGAGGTCGAGACTTCCTGACTCGCAGCGTTGACCTGTTCGGCGCTCGCCGCAACCTCTTCGCTCAGGTCTGCAACGTCGTCGGCAAACGCCCCTGTCTTGGAAATCGTCGCTTCGAGTTCGTCCATCGTGTTGTTGTACTCCACTGCGAGCGTCGCGAGCACGTCGCTCTCGACTGCTTCGTCCATCCGACTGGTCAGGTCGCCCTCGGCGGCGCGTTCGAGGACGCTTCGGTGTCGCCGCGCGATGTCCTTTCGAGCGACGAGGTCCGCTCGAATCGCCGTCACGCCGTCGATAACTGCCCCGAACTCGTCGCGGCGGTCGGCGTCGAGTGCGACGTCGGTCCGCCCCTCGCGAATCGCGGTCACGCTCCGCGCGAGTGCGTCGAGCGGCCGAACCGTGATTCGGTGAAGGACGACCCCGACCGTGCTCAACGAGAGAATCGCGATGCCGACGATGAGAAGGACGTGCCCACCGACTGTCCGTTGTAAGGCGTAAGCGCTGGCGGTCGGCGCGTGAACGAGGACGATTGCATCGGCGTCCGCGGGTGCGTAGGCGACGAGGTGACGCGTCTCGACGACGCTGTTAGCCCCGCGTTCGACCACGCCGGACTTCCCGCTCGCCGCCGCGTCGATGAACGAGGCGTTTTGGTCGGCGTACGTGGTGCTCGTGTCGGCCTCGCGACCGTCGAAAAAGACCGTGCCGTCGGGGGAGACGACCTGCACGAACGCGCCGTCGATTGCAGTCGTGAAAGTCGAACTGAGCGACGAAACCTCCGCCGTGACGACGAGTGCCCGCGACTGTCGCCTGTCGACCTTCGACGCGAAGGCGATGACTTTCGTCCCGTCGCGGTTCCGGTACGGAGTCGAAGTCAAGACCGTGTCTCCGAAACTCGACCCGACGTCGGAGACGAGTGTCGTGTCGTCCCACGGAGTCGTCCCGATCGCATCTTCATTCGAACTCGCGACGACGGACCCGGTTCTCGTATCGACGTAGTGGAGAGAGACGTACCCGAGCGGGAGTTTCGCCAGTTCGTCGCGAAGAATAGAATTGAGCGTCTTCGGGTCTTCGACCTCGTATATGGAGTACGCAGAGAGCAATCGCGCCGTCTCCCTGTGTTGTTCCATCCACGTCTGTAGCTGTGTCGCCTGTAGTTCGGCCGTCTGAGCGACATCTCGCTGTACGCTCTCTTGGACTTGCGTCGCCGTCGACTGGTACTCGAACGCAGCGAACCCCGCGAACAACAGGAGTACCACGATGAACGCTGCGGCGAGTTTGCGGGCGTAGCTTTCTTCGACCCACGACGGAACGAGCGACGAGATAGATGACGTGACGCGTCCGGTCGCGTCTGTGATTGATACCGGGACGAGATTGAATGCTTTCTCGCGCACGCGCGCGAGCGTTTGCTTGGGCATGCCATACCGTTACTCAATACAGAGTAAAAGATTGGCATTCGAATATCAAAGTAGATATTCAGACACTACTGCAGAGGGTACAATATACGCGATAGTGGCACGTCACAGCCCAGATACTAGCGGTGTTACAGGATAGAAAATCAAGAAGAATAGCAGGAGTCGACCGACCGTTCGCCTCGGTTCTGGAAGCTCCTCAGAGCGTCTGGTCGCCGGTTTTGGCGCTCCGAACGCGAAGGTTACCCGTCTCGCCGTCGAGTTCGAGCGACCGCCCGTGTGAGCCGCCGACGTCCTCTGCGACAATGTCGATGCCGTGTTTTTCGAGCGTCTTTCGCGCCGTGTCGACGTTTCGCTCACCGATTGACTTCCCACCGTCTGTCGACGCGAAATCGAACATTGCGCTTCCGCCCGCGAGTTTCGCGACGATACGTGAGGTGTCAGCGCCGGCAGTTCGCATTTCGGTGAGGAGTGACTCAATGCCCGTGTCAGCGAACTTCGCCGGGTCGCCGTCGCCGTCGGACTCCGGAAGCATCGCGTGAGCGAGTCCGGAAATGCCCGCCTCGGGGTCGTGCAGGGCGACACCGATACAGGAACCGAGACCGCTTGTCGTCAACGTATTTCCGTCAGTAGCGGCGGCGTAATCCGCGATTCCCACTTTGATTCGAGCCGAATGGACGGACGTGGTGTCCGTGGTGTAGACTTGCATACTTGGGGTGCCTCTGCGGCAGTTTCAAACCGCGGGTGAGAGTTGCTTGAGCGCCTTTCTGAGCTCCTCTTCGTTGGGGAGCGCGTAGATGTCGCAGGTAAACTCGTCGTCGTCCGTTCGGATGGTCGAGTCGATGAGGAATGCGTACTCCTGTGACTGTGCGAGGTCAGTCGCGAGCGGGTCGACGATAGCCGACCCGATATCGTGGACGTGCGTCGGGGGCGAGATGTCGATGGTCGTCCCGAGCGCGTTTGCCCATCCATCGAGGAAGCCCGACGTGACGATGTTCCCGATTTCCTGAATTGCGCTCTGTCGCATCGCTTCGTCCCCCTCCATGCCCGGAAGGAGGGAACTCGCTATGTTGTCCGCAGACGGTTCGTCGAACAGGATGGCGATGTAGCCACTCGGCGTCCCGGAGAACTCCAAGACAACACCTCGACGGACGGAATCCGTCAACGACATCGGGACTCCCTCGATTGGCACGAAGCTCATCCGGCTCACTTCGACAGTCGTGTCGATGCCGGTCATCGCGGTGATGTCTGCCGACGCCTGATTCGCGCCGTCCGAAATCATCTCGGAGAACGCGGCGAACGATTGGACCGGAAGTGCGCCTTTCTGGCCGCTAGCTTCGACAATCGTCCCGATGGACTCGGGTGACGGCACCATGTAGAGGTCGAACTCGATTGCGTCATCCGCGGCCTCCAGTTGGTTGCGGAACACGAGGATGTGTTCGTTGTCACCTTCGTGTTCGAAGCCGTCGGATTCGAGGTCCGCCAGTGGGCCGTCGCTGTTGTCGTCTACGTAGGTGGGCGTCGTGATGTCGATAGACGTGTTGAGGTAGTCGGCCCACCCGTCGATGAACCCGCCCAGCATGATGTTCGCGACTTCTTTCAGACTGCTCGTCGCGAGTTCGCTGCCCGTCTCGGCACCCTCCATACCCGGCATCAGCGCGTCGACGAGACGCTCGGCTGATTCGGGAGAGAACGCGAGAACGGTCCGTCCTTCGAGGCCGCCGCTGAACCCGATGTGAACGCTCACGAGTTCCCGCTCGGAGAACTCCTGTTCGACATCGGTCTTCGTCCCAAGTTCGACCTTGGTGACGTTGACGTACGTGTCGATACCAGCGAGGGTCGTCATCGAGCTCGCGGCTTTCTCTGCGCCCGAGTGGGCAAGACGACTAAACGTTCGAAGCGACCGTACGTCGAGATTCATGCCTCTGCCTGGATGACATCCGCGATAGCCTGGAGGACGTTGGGTTTTTGGAACGGTTTGGTGATGTATCCGTCAGCACCCGCCTCGACAGCCTCGCGCATCTTCTCTTCTTGTCCAACCGACGTGCACATGATGACAGACGCGTTGGAGTCCAGAGATTTGATTTCTGAGGTCGCTTCGATGCCATTCCGAATCGGCATCACAACGTCCATTGTGACGACGTCGGGCTCGAGCTCACGGTAGAGTTCGACCGCTTCGACGCCGTTTTCGGCCTCGCCAACGACTTCGTGTTCACCCTCGAGAAGCTGCTTCAGGAGGTTCCGCATGAACGCAGAGTCGTCCACGACCAGTACCTTGCTTGCCATACCTCCCACTTTCCAAAAATCACACTATAAACCCTTCCACCCCATTATCAAGGCTGATACAACACTTAAGTCGGTGGCCGAGGACCCTCCTCTCGTCGGGCGATTGTGAGTAGTCGACAACAGAGAGAGTGCGTGAACGCGATTCGATTAGGGCGGGAACGATGCGCCCGATTCCTCGACGGCGTCCAGTAAGTCCCCGATTGAGTCGGTCCGGTCGAGACCGTGTGTCGCGGCGAGGGCTTCAATTGCGCGTCCGGGATACGTGACCTGCACCTCCGAGGCTAAAAGGAGGATTCCGAGCACTTCGTCCGGTGGTGTGCTGTCGCCGCCGACAGCGTCGGCGTACCACATCACGAGAGACCGGAAGACGTCGGTCACCTCGTTCGAGACCGATTCGTGTTGCTCGATGGACCCATCGACGAGTGCGGTGACAGCGAACGCGTGGTCCGCGTTGACCGCGCCGACGCGCTCTGCGATTAGCTTGCGCGCGAGAATGGCGCGTTTTCGTGGGTCTTTTGGGAGCGAAATCCCGCCTTTCTTGCGGGAAGTCGCATCTGATGTCTCCTCGGTGTCGGTGGCGTCGCGCTCGCCGTCCGCGGAGTGACCGTTCTCAGATTCGGAGGGGGATTCGGCGTCAGTCTCCGTGGCCGCGTCTTCGAGTTCTTCCGGGTCCGGAGGGGAGTTGTTGCCGGTTGCGATGACGTACCGCCCCGAGTCGATACGAGCGACACGCTCGTCGTGCTCAATATCGAGGTCTTCCGCGCCGACAACTCCCTGTTCACGCGGATGCTTTTCTGGACGCCCGTCGTCGGCCATCAGTGGAATGATGATACCGTGAAATATAATCCCATCGCCACGGCGGACGAAAATCAATACAGTGACTGAGAATTTGGCAACTCAGTAACCAACACATTGACAAGCCGTGCGCACCGATAAATTTCTATCTATGGAGTCTGACAGGACCCTCTCTGCACTGGGAAACGAGTACAACCCTGATATCCTCCGGGCCGCCGATGAACCCCACTCGGCACAAGAGTTCAGTGAGATGCTCGACATTCCTATCGCAACCTGCTACCGCCGTATCGAGGAACTCACGGCGGCGGGATTACTCGAACTCCACGACCGGGTTCTTTCCGACGAACATCGGCGCACGAACGTGTACCGGCGGGAGGTCGACGAGGTCGTCGTTCGGTTCGACGGCGACGATTACACGGTGAGCGTCACCGAGCGTCCCGAAGTCAAAAATAAGTTGGACGACGTGTGGCGTAAGATCACCCAGGACTGAGCGATTTCCTGACTCCGTACTCCTTGTACCCCTAGAAACCTTGTACCCCTAGGAAGTGACACTGGCACACACTTGTCACAGCCACGTGCGCGTGTGTACGAAGGATTGGTAATTATACGGAGACCAAATACCGATATCAGTTCTGATATTGGGGGCCGTAGCGTTATGTACCACGTGTCCAAGTGATGGGACGAAGGTCATCTCTCTCGTGCGAGGGAGGGACCGCCCACGACAACCCATGTTCGAAAATATCACTGAAGACCGGGGTCAGGTCGGTATCGGGACCCTCATCGTCTTCATCGCGATGGTTCTGGTCGCCGCAATCGCGGCGGGTGTCCTCGTGAACACGGCTGGCTTCCTGCAAGCCACCGCCGAGGACGCCGGACAGCAATCTGTGAATAAGGTCACCAACCGCGTTGACGTTGTCAGCGCTCACGGTATCGTGAACGCCAGCGACCCGAAGACGGTCGACAACGTGAACCTGACCGTTCGTCTCGCGGCTGGTTCTGGTTCAGTCTCACTGAACAACACGAGTATCAAGTACCTCAGCGCTGACACGGCGACGACGCTCACCAACAACAACTCGGTGACTGCAGACAACATCGACTGGACGAACGCGTCGCCCAGTGAGTTCGCAGTCAGCAAAATCGCCGACGACGACACGTCGTTCCCGATTCTCAACGGTCAGGCCGACCGCTTCGAGATTGTCATCAACACGTCCGTTGTTGAAGGTAGCTCGAAGAACGGTCTCCAGACCGGCGAATCTGTCACGCTCGAAATCACGTCCCGCAACGGCGGTACGTCGCAGGTCATCCTGACCATGCCGCAGCAGCTGGCTGGTAAGTCTGACGGCGACCCGGTTGCACTCTAAGGAGTATTAATGTTCGAAAACATCACTAACGACAAGCGCGGTCAGGTCGGTATCGGTACGCTCATCGTCTTCATCGCGATGGTCCTCGTCGCGGCCATCGCGGCCGGTGTGCTCGTCAACACTGCAGGCTTCCTGCAGGCGACGGCGGAGGATGCTGGTCAGCAGTCCGTCGACAAGGTCACGAACCGCGTCGAGGTCCTCAACAGCCACGGTGTGGTCGGCAACAACAGCACGATCAAGTACATCAACATGTCCGTTCGTCTCGCCGCTGGCTCCAGCAGCGTCGACATGAACGAGACCTCCATCAAGTACCTCAGTGGTTCCGAGGTCCAGCAACTCACGAACAACTCCTCGGCGAGCCCCCTCGCCAACGGTTCGAAGTTCAGGCTCAACGAGATCACCGACGACGACGGTTCGTTCGGTGTCCTCAACAGCATGAGTGACCGCTACGAGGTCGTCATCAACGCAGGTGCTATCGAAACGGGCACGTACAACGATGCGAACGACGGTCTCGCAACTGGTGAAACGGTTCGCCTCGAGATCACCTCGCGCACCGGCGGCACCACGACGGTCATCCTGACCATGCCGCAGCAACTGGCTGGCAAGAATACTGACAAGCCGGTCCAGCTCTAAGCGCGACCACTACTTCCGATCGAACTTTTCTCATCTTTCACGTCGACGAGCGACAGCTATCGCACCTAGCTACCGTGAAGAGCGACAGCTATTGCTCACATCTACTGTGAAAAGCAACAGCTATCGTCGTCTGACGGCGTGAGAGGCAGATAAAAAGAGAGACGAGCGGTACTACTCGGTTTCTTCGCCGAACCACGGCGGAGACTCTCCGACCATCGAGAAGCCCGCCGCTTGTTCGTATATCTTGATACCACCGTGAGAGATTTCGAGGGGGAACATCGAGTTTTTGATGCTCTGTTTGCGCATCTTCGCGACCCAGACGTATCGGTTGCTCGTCGCACCGGCGGGACTCTGGATGAGGTAGATGTTCCCGTCAGTGAGGAAGTTCTCGAGGCCGATGTCCGTCTCGGGGAAGATGGCCGACTGTTCGGTCGTCAGAAGCGACGTGAGGCCGCTGTCTTTCAGGATATCGATGAACTTCAAGAGGTACTGACGCTGGTCCTTTTCGTCCTCGAAGAACAGCTGGAACATCGTAAGCGAGTCCAGCACGAGGCGGTCGTAGTTCGTATCTCTGAGGTCGTCGAGGATGCGGTCGAGCGTCGAAGAGAAGTCACCGTCACGGAGAAGCGCGTGCTTGTCGTAGACGATTATGTCGCCGTTTTCGACGTACTCGTGCCACCGGTCGAAGCCGATGGACTCCGCCGCCTCGCGGATGTCGTCTTCTGTCTCTTCGAACGTGAGGTAGATACCGCCTTCCTCGAACTGGTCGACGCCGTTGTACAGATACTGCAGACCGAGGATACTCTTCCCAGTCCCTGGGTTGCCGCTGATGAGCACTGCGGCGTTTTTCACAATCCCGCCATTCAGGATGGAGTCAAGTCCTTCGACACCGGTTTTGACTAGTTCTGTCATGGTTTCGATGAAGCGAGTTCTGGTTGTCGAACGACCATCTGTGCCGACGCCGGATAATTCTTCTCACCGTTTGTTCCTATGCCACAGGATTTATTACGAGTTAGATAAGACGAAAATACATACGACCAGAATATCTCGAATGATAACGGGACGGGAACTTTCTTGTACCAACTCTCGTAGATTGGACTAATGTTACCTGCTCCCCCGAGTGTGTCGGACCGTCCCGGCCTGTCCGACAGCCGGAAGGGTGACAGTTCCCTGCTGGTACGGGTCACCCAGCCGCGAACGCGGAGTGCGGATTCCATCCATGATGGAATGGATGGATGGCCAAGACGAGGCCAACGCCGGGGACCAAACGGACACCGAAGAGGAAACTATGTCATCAGATGACGGACTTGGATTCGAGGAGGATATCGACGATCTCTCCGACGAGTTTGGTGACTTCGGCGACGACCTCGACGACGGATTCGGCGACGACGATTTCGGCGGATTCGACGACGATAGCAACGAGGAAATCGCAGAGCTCGAGGACCGAATCGGCGAACTCGAGAACGAAGTAAGCGCCATCTCGTCCGGGATGAATACGGTTCGCGAAGAGAACAAACAAATCGGCGAAACCGTCGAGGAGCTGGATGATACCATCCGAAAGCTCCTCGACATCTATGAGATGGTCACTCGCGGCATCAACCCGTTCGTCGACGACGCCCGGGAGATGGGCGGACTCGACGCAGGCGGGGCATTCGGTCTGTTCGAGGCCGACGAGGAAGACGACGAGCACCTCGACCCCGAAGTCGCAAGTGCCGACGCCGAGACGTTCTTCGACGACGACTTCGGCGAACTCGACGCCGAGGCCGGTCAGGAAGAAGCCGAACGCGCCGCAGAGGACGAACTCGCCGAGGCTGAGCGGATGAGTCCGGCAGAAGCCCTCGAAGACGGTGCGATGGGCGGCGGTATGCCCGAAGACGAGGACGAGGACGAGAGCGACGATAGCGGCGGTGCGGGCGGCGCAAGCTTCGACGAACTCAAGCAGCAGTACGAAGAGGAAGGCAGCTGGGACGAGGAAGAAGCGGAAGAAGAAGCGGAAGACGAACTCGACGAGGCGGACGAGCCAGAACTCGACGAAGTCGAGGACGACCCCGTCGAAGAGGAACTCCTCGAAGAAGAGTCGGAACCGGACGAAGACGACACCGTCGAGGCGGAACCAGAACCCGAGGCGGACGAGTCAGAACTCGACGAAGTCGAGAACGAACCCCTCGAAGACGAGGCGGACGAAGACGACACCGTCGACGACGTGGAGAAGACGCTCGACGAACTGGAAGCCGAGTACGCTTCGGCCGCGATGGCGAAAGAGGAACTGTCCGCCGAGCCAGAACCGGAACCAGAACCAGCGCACGCATCCGAGACGGAGGCGGTGGCGGACTCAAACGCCTACCTCACTCGCCTGCCGGCGAATTACGTCTCAGAAGTGCTCGTGCTCGAATGGGTCGAGACCCTCGTCACCGCAGGTGGTGCACTCGGGGCCTCGCGCGCGCTTCGCCAGTACCGGGAGCAGGACTGGATTTCGCGCCCCGTCGAGAACGAACTCAACGCGCACGTTGCCCAACTCGCCGCGTCGATAGACGACGTCGACGACAACGAACTACACATCGACGACCACCAGACGAGTCTCACCTACATCAACCGACTCGCCGAAGACGTTCCAGATAGACAGCTGTTCGAAGAGTTGGTCGCCTACGGAGGGGGTCTGGATGGGATTCGGTGTTAGCGGGTCGACGGCGATTATCTTCCTCGGTGTCCTCATCGCGACGGGGACGCTCTACACAGCGACATCCAACGCCGCCGAGAACGTTCTGGACGCCCGCGATGCGGAGTCCGAGCGTGCCCTCGAGCGGACGAATACGGAGATAACCATCGCAAATGCGACGTACAACTCCACCAGTGACGTGCTTTCGGTGAACGTCACGAACACAGGTGCGACGACGCTCGAAGTCGACGAGACGACGTTACTTGTCGATAACGCGTACACGGCCCCCGGAAGCACCAGCGTCGACGGAGATACGACGACGAATCTGTGGTACGCCGGACAGAACCTCACGATGAATTACACGACAACGACGACTCCATCTCGCGTGAAAGTTGTCACCAGTACTGGCGTGGCCGCGACGAACGAAACGGTGGTGGTGAGCTAGATGGCCGACATCTCCGTGCCGAGTCTCATCTTGTTCATCGCCAGTATCGTCGTCGCAGCCGGTGTCGCCGGTGTGCTTATCGATACTGTCACCGGAATCAGTAGCTCGGTCGACGAGCGCGGCGGCGACGTGAGCACAGACATCCGGACCGACATCGAAGTCATAAGCGACCCGGAGGGCGGCGGTCTCTACGACGACGCCAACGACAACCTCTCGGTGTACATCAAGAACACCGGACTTCGGACGCTCCCCGCGAGCAGCGGTGGCTTCGACGTTATCGTGGATGCACAGTACCAGACCAACGTCACTGTCACGGTGGTCGACGGGAGCGAGTGGCGGCCGAGCAACGTGGTGCGAGTCGATATCGGCGTCGCACTCAACTCGGGCGACCACCGGCTGAAGGTCGTCGTCGACGGTGACGAGGAGGTGTTTGAATTCCGAACATGAGCAGTAATCAATTCTCTCTCGGACTGAACGAACACGACCGTCTCGAAAAGGAACTTGGCGGCGGCATTCCGAGCGGTGCAATCGTCCTCATCGAGGGCGACTACGGTGCCGGAAAGAGTGTCCTGTCACAGCGATTCAGCTACGGCTTCTGCCAGGAGGATGCCGTCGTGACGCTCATCTCGACCGAGTTGGGCGTCCGCGGGTTCCTCGACCAGATGCACTCGCTGTCGTACGACATCGTCAAGCACCTGCTGAACGAGCAAATCGTGTTCCTGCAGGCCGAAATCGACAGCGGCGGAACGCTCTCCGGCAACAGTAACAAAGAGCGCAAGCAGCTCCTTCGGCGTCTCATGGACGCCGAAACCATGTGGGAAGCGGATGTCATCATCATCGACACGTTCGATGCGATTCTCCGCAACGACCCACAGTTCGAAGCGCTGGTCCGGCAGAACGAAGAGCGACAGGCAGCCCTCGAAATCATCTCCTTCTTCCGGGAGTTGACGACGAAGGGCAAGACCATCATCCTCACTGTCGACCCCTCGTCTGTGGACGACAGTTCGATTGGACCGTTCCGGTCTATCGCCGACGTGTACTTCGAACTCGAGATGGTCGAGGTCGGAAACGACGTGCGCCGGAACATCTTCGTGAAGCGCTTTGCGGGGATGGGACAGCAGGTCGGTGATCGGGTCGGTTTCTCCGTCCGGTCCGGCATCGGTATCGTCATCGAATCGAGGAGTGTTGCATAAATGGCGACTGAACACGGCTCTGCCAAACTCTCGGACGACCTCAAGCGCCTGGCCATGCAGTGGCCGCACCTGCGGGACCACCTGAAGCGGTTCCGTCAGATTACGGGCGAATTCCCCATGCTCGTCGACGAGCCGGGCGATTACGAGTCCCGGCGCCCCAACATTCTCTACCCTCTCGGTGGGCCCGTGTTCTGCCAGATATACGGGAACTTCGGTGAGACGACGAAGTACTACACCATCGAACCCGAGATGGAAGAAGAAGAGTTGGACCTTTTCAACCGGGTCAAGGACAAACTCCTCGAGCGCAGTGTGTCGAAACCGGCACCCGAGGAGACCGCAGACTACGAAGAGCGAATCGACGAACTCCTCCAGGAAATCGTCCACATCGAGGGCGAAGACCGCGGGCCGCTCGGGGCCGTGGCGAAGCGCCTCGACGTTGGTGGCATCGAAGTCTCCGAGCACACCTACGACAAGATTCGGTACCGCCTCGTCCGCGACATCGTCGGTCTCGGTCCGCTCGAACCCATCATGCGCGACCCGGAGAACGAGGACATTCACGTCATCGGGCCCCGTCAGGTCGACGTTGACCACGGGACGTTCGGATTGCTCGAGACCAGCGTCGAGTTCGACAACAACGAACAGTTCGACAACTGGCTTCGCAACATGGGTGAACGGATGGGTGACCCCGTCTCCGACGCCCACCCCATCGTCGACTCGACGCTCCCCGACGGGTCGCGTATCAACATCATCTACTCCGACGACGTGTCGCTGAAGGGGTCGTCGCTCACCATCCGTCAGGGTGACGACATCCCGCTTTCGGTCTTCCAGATTGCGAAGTGGGGTACGCTCTCGCCCGAACTGGCGGCGTACCTCTGGATTGCGCTGGAGAACGAGCGCACGGTGTTCGTGGTCGGCGAGACGGCGTCGGGGAAGACGACGACGCTCAACGCCATCCTCTCGTTCATCCCGCAGGACTCGAAGATATACACCGCAGAGGACACTGCGGAAGTGCTGCCGCCGCACGACACGTGGCAGCAACTCCTCACGCGTGAGGGGCGTGGCTCGGACTCCGAAGTCGACATGTTCGACCTCGTGGCCGCGGCACTGCGTTCCCGCCCCGACTACATCATCGTGGGGGAGGTCCGTGGCGAAGAGGGTCGGATGGCGTTCCAGGCGGCACAGACCGGTCACCCGGTTATGCTGACGTTCCACGCTTCCGACATCGTCTCGATGATTCAGCGTTTCACTGGTGACCCCATCAACGTCCCAGAGACGTTCATGAGTAACTGCGACATCGCGCTCTTCCAAAACCGGGTCAAGCGCGGTGACCAGATTCTCCGGCGCGTGACGAGTGTCCAAGAAATCGAAGGATACTCCAAGGAGATGGGTGGTGTGGTTACTCGTGAGACGTTCTACTGGGACCCCGTCAACGACAACATCGTCTTCCAGGGGATGAACAACTCCTTCATCATGGAGCAGAAGGTTGCGACGCTCCTGGGGTACGACGACACGCGGAAGATTTACGACGACATCAAGTTCCGGGCAGAACTCATCCGCCGGGCGATTCAGGAGAACGTCCTCGGATACCACGAAGTGAACGAACTCATCGAAGACTTCCAGCGCGACGGCGTGGAAGGGCTTCCATTCGACATGGCGAGGGTATAACGATATGGCAGAGGAGATGGGCGCGACGATGCAGGCGATTCAGGTCCGCGACTTCGTTCGCGACATCATCGAGTCGTACGAAAAGATGCCGATGGAGCTTCCTCGGTACATGCTTTTCGTCCTCGGGCCCGCAGTCGTGTTCTTCTTCCTCTCCATCGCAGGAGCGATTGCGCTCCCGCTTCCAATCCTCGTTCGTATTCCAATCTTCCTCCTCGGGTCACTGCTGCTCGGGGCCGCGGTGCTCTACCCACGTCTGCTCGTCGAGCAGACTCGCCGTGGTCTCGAAAACCAACTGCACCTACTTATCACCCACATGACGGTGCTTTCGACGACCAACATCGACCGTGTGGCTGTCTTCCGCACGCTCGCGCGCGAAGAAGAATACGGTGAGTTGGCGACCGAGATGAACCGTATCGTCCAACTCGTCGACGCGTGGAACCAGTCGCTCGACGACGCGTGTCAGCGGCGGGCGCGAGAGGTTCCGTCGAAGCCGTTGGCGGACTTCCTCGACCGGTTGGCGTACTCCATCAACGCCGGTCAGAGCATCGACGACTTCCTGCTCGGTGAGCAGAACGCGATGATTCAAAAGTACATCACGGTCTACGAGAGCGCACTCGGGAACCTCGAGGTCATGAAGGACCTCTATCTCTCGATGATTCTCTCGATGACCTTCGCGATCATCAACGCCATCGTGCTGCCTATCCTCACGGGGACGGACGCGACGATGACTATCGGTGCGGTCATCGTGCTTTTCGTCTTCGTGCAGTTGGGTTTCTACTTCGTCATCCGGACGATGTCGCCGTACGACCCGCTGTGGTACCAGCAAGGGGAGTACCGGACCAAGGCGGACCGACAGATAGACATCACGCTCTACGGGGCAGTCGGGCTCTCGATTACGATGGTGCTCGCCCTCGCGCTGGGGACGTTCAACCTCACCGTCGTCGGTGAGATTATCCGCCCAATCATGCTCGACCTCCCGATTCCGCTCCTCATCTCGACGCCGCTGACGCCGCTTGCGGTCCCGGGTATCGTCGCCCGGCGACACGAAAAGCGAATCAACGAGCGCGACGAGGAGTACCCGGGTTTCATCCGCGCGCTCGGTGCGTCCGAAACGGCGAAACAGAGTACGACGACCGACGTGTTAGAAACGCTCCGAAACAAGGACTTCGGCGTCCTCACGCGTGAAATCGACCGCCTGTACACCCGACTTCGGATGCGTCTCGACCCCGACCTCTCGTGGTTCTTCTTCACCGCGGAGTCGAGTTCCTACCTCATCCAGAAGTTCAGTGAGATGTACAACGCCGGTCGGTCAATGGGTGGGAAGCCGAAACAACTCGGCGAACTCATCAGCCGGAACATGGCAGAAGTCATCAAGCTTCGCCGCCAGCGCAAACAATCGACGGTGACGCTCATCGGTGTCCTCTACGGTATCACCGCGTCTGCGTCGTTCGCATTCTTCATCGGACTGGAAGTCGTCGAGATTCTCGCGTCGTTCTCGACGCAGATGAACCTCGACAGCCTCCAGTTCGGGACGCTCATCTATGCGGGGGTCTACGACGTCCCGTTCATCGAGTACATGCTCACGCTTATCATCCTGTTCAACGCACTGCTTTCATCGTTGATGATCCGGATGGTCGACGGCGGGCACAAAGCGAACGCGTACCTCCACTTCGTGATGCTCGTCTGGGTGGGCTCGCTGATGGCCGTTGCAACGTCGTCGCTCGCAGGAGCTCTGATTAGTGTATGACGGACAATCGAAGGCAGGCACGACAAGCAAACTCGGACGAATCGGACGACAAAATGGTCCAGAACGCGCGTTCGCGCGCGCCGGAAGGCGGGGATGTCGCAAAGAGCGACCTCCTTCAGGCGTATCGGCGCCAGAAGTCTGAACCCGAGGACAACGAACAAAACAATCAAGAAAAGCAACGGGGACGGCCGAAGCGAACGTCGACCGGCGAATCTATCGTCGTCGACTTCGTCGCGAACTTCGTCGCCGGTGGGAACGCCTCGTTCGAACCGGTCAAAGGCCGGGTGTTGATGAGCGAACGGCGACTCATTCTCGCAACCTCGGAGGCCAAGACGAACATCCCCATCACCTCTATCTTCGACATCGCCGTCGGGCAGGTCCCGAAAGAAGTCGAGGAGTTTTTCGACTACACGGTCATGGTCGGCTACACGAACGGCCGACACCGTCGCACGACGGTCATCGGTGGCGACAGAGACACCATCGAGAAGTTCTCACTCCTCTTGTTCCGTGCAGCGCTCAACGGGTCGCGGGCGATGGTCAGACATCCGGCCCGAGTCGGTGGGCGCGTCCTCGACACGGAGCGCAAGCCGACGGGACTGCACCTCGACTATGAGGCTGTGACCTTCCCCGACGAGGGCGGGGCGCTCTCGGAGAACGGAGAGCCCTTCCACATCGACCTCGCGAGCGTCATCTTCTTCGAGGTGTTGGAGCGAACCGTCGAAGACGAGACGCGACTTGTCCTCTCGGTCCAGCACGTCAAAGACGGCCAGACCGTCACGTCGGAAATTTCGCTCAGGTCGCGCCGGAAGATGAACATTCTCGGTCGGTACCTCCGACTGGTCTACCACTGGATCAAATCCGAGGTGCGCAACGTCGAAATTACCGAGGAGGGCCTCGAAGTACTGGTCGGTCTCTACTCCACAGGCGAGATGGCCGCGCAGGTGGACTTCAGCGAACTCCTCGACGTGGACCAGGGCGTCCTCGACGAGGAACTGGATAAACTCCACGACGAGAACCTCATCGACGACGACTCGCTTCCCGCCTCACTCACGCCGCAGGGGCGCTTCGTTGTGAACGAGGAAATCGAAGACGTGAACGTCTAACTGCCGTCACGTCCTGTCTTCTTTCGGCCTGTCTTCCGCCACAACGTATCCTTCCGTCACGACCCGCGTTTCTTCTATTGCGGCCCACGTGGGAGTCGTCACTCTCGTGGTCGTCATTCTGGTGTGGTCGTCATTCTGGTGTGGTCGCCACTCTCGGAATGCTCGCCACTCTCGGAATGGTCGTCACTCGCCGGTGACGGTGTGAAAAACGTGAAAAGCGAAGCGGTTACTGCTCGTTGATGGCGTCGGAAGCGATACTTCGACCGCGGGCGTTGAGTTGGACTTCGTGCCGAACACGAATCTCGTCGACGACGTTGTGGTCGATGAGTCGCTGAAAGAGTTCCTCGACTTCGTCAACGTCGAGGCCCAGGAAGTCTGGGATGTCGAACGGCGAGACCCCGGAGTACAAGGCGGTGAGAACCTGCTTGTCGGTCTCGCTCAGGTCGATAGAGGTCTCGGAGAGCTCTTCACCCTCGCGGAGGAGCGTATAGAGGAACGTGATTGCTCGTTCGGACCCGGAGATGTACGTCTGGAGACTCGTCCCCTCGTCGTCGGAGTGTTCGACTTCGATGACGCTCCGTGGTTGGTCGATGATGGTCCGTTCGCCGGTCTTGATATCCCCGATGTCGTCGAGGCGAATCTCGACGAACTTCCCGCCGACGGTTGCCATGCTCACCGCTTCTTCTTCGACCTTCAGCCGTGACTTCTCCCACTCGGTGTTCTGGACCACACCCCCGGCGACCGCCGGGTGGCGAGCGAGGAACTGTTCCGAGTTCAATAGTGCCCCGAAGAAATCCACCTCGAACTCGTCGTACTCGACGGGCGCGATGAGGACGACCCCGGAAGGGATGTGGAGACTGAAGTAATCCGAAACGGTTGCGATGCGCTGGTTCACGTCGAACCGGCCACCGAGTTTCTGGATGTTCGGGAGGAGTATCGTCCGCTTCCCACCGGTCCCCGCCAATATGAGTCGCTTGTTTGACAGGAGTATTCGACCACTCGTCCAGTTCACGTCGTGCATCTCCCGGCCGTCTTTTATCACCTGGAGGAAGCGGCCGCGCGTGTCTCCAAGTTTGTGTTCACCGGGTTTCATCGGTCACCTCTCCTGGTCGTCGTCTCGTGCGCGGTAGATGCGCAATCGTTTTTCTACCGGTTCGAACTGGCTTCGACAGCTCGGCGGAATCGTCTCCGTCATGCCAATCGTGAGGTAGCCGCCCGTTTGGAGTGCCGACCCGAGCGTCTCGAACACTGCACGTTTGGACTCGGAATTGATGTAGATAAAGAGGTTACGACAGACGACCAAATCGAACGTCCCCGGCGGGTCCTGTCGGATGAGGTCGTGTCGTCTGAACTCGACCATGTCGGTGACGGCGTCGCTCACACGGAACACGTCGTCGTCGCGCTCGACGTATCGTTCCCAGTGTCCGATGGGTTCGAGTTGCTCTGCGACGTCGTTCGTCTCCGAAGCACGGTATTCACCCGCTCTCGCCGCGCGGAGAATCTCGCGTTTGATGTCCGTGCCGGTGATTTCGATGCGACGCTCGTCTATCTGGTCGTCGTCGTGAGCGAGCATCCCGATGGAGTACGCCTCGCGGCCGTCCGAACAGGCGGCACTCCAGATTCGTATCGGGTCTCGTCGCCCACCCCGCTTGCTCAGTTGCCGGAGAACGTCTCTGAGCGCCTCCCAGACCTCCGGGTTCCGGAAGAAACTCGTCACGTTCACCGAAAGCGCATCGAGGAGTTCCTGTTGCTCCTCGTCGTCTTCCTGCAATAGCTCGTGGTATTCGTCGTAGTCGTCGACGCGTCGGCGTCGCATCCGTGCAGAGATGCGCCGGTCGAGGTAGGCGTCGTTGTACGAACTCGTCTGGAAGTGCAGCGAGTTCTCGACGTACGACAGGAGGCTGTCGAACGACGCGTCGTCGGCACGCGACGGAGCCATTAGTCCGCCGCCTCCTCGGAACTGGTGCCGGGGAGTTCACTCGGGTCGACTTCGTACATCGCTCGCTTGCCCTCGGAGGGCATCTCCAGCGTGGACACGTCGAGAATCGGGATGACGTTCCCGTCACCGATGACGGCCGTCCCCGAGAGTCCATCGACGCCCGAAAGCGGTCCCTGAAGCGGTGTCACGACGACTTCTTCCTGCTTCGTCACGCCGTCACAGTGCAGCGCGACCTGTCTGTCGTCGGGGCGGATACGGACGACCATCCCGCGGTCGGGGTCTGGCGAGTCGATTTCCAGCGCCTCGCGGAGACGGATGAGCGGGAAGATAGTGTCTTCGTGGACGATGACTTCCGCTCCGTTGACCGTCTGCACGCGGTCGCGGCGGCTGATTTCGTCGATGTACTTGATGGGGACGCCGAACTCACGGTCGTCGACCTGCACGAACAGGACCTTGATGATAGCGACCGAGACGGGGAGTCGAATCTTGACCGTACTCCCTTCGCCCGGTTCACTCTCGACCGACACCGACCCGTCGAGCGATTCGACCGTCGTCTTGACGACGTCCATCCCGACGCCGCGGCCGGACACGTCCGTAATCTCGTCGTTGGTCGACAGCCCGGGGTGGAAGATGTAGTCGTACACTTCCGAGTCGGGCAGCGCGTTCATCTCTTCGCGGGTTTCGACGCCCTCGGAGACGACTTTGTCTCGGACGGCGTCGGCGTTGATTCCGCTGCCGTCGTCTTCGACGGTCACGATGACCGTGTCGTGTTGCCGCCGGGCAGAGAGCTTGATAGTCCCCGTTCGCGACTTGCCGTTCGCCTCGCGCACGTCGGGTTCTTCGATGCCGTGGTCGACGGCGTTCCGAAGGACGTGCATCAGCGGGTCGGAGATTTCGTCGAGGATGGTGCGGTCGAGTTCGATATCCTCGCCCTCCACTTTGAACGAAACCCGCTTGTCCTGTTCGCGAGCGAGATCGCGAACCAGGCGCGGGAACTTGTCGAACACCTTCTTCAGCGGGATGAGCCGCATGTCCATGACGGTGTTCTGGAGGTTCGAGGAAATCTTGTCCAGTTCGTCGAGGGTGTCGAGCGCAGCGTGTTGCTCCTCGTCGATGGCGTTGCGGAGCTTGATTCGGCTCGTCACCAGTTGCTCGACGAGTTCGTGGAGTTCGTCGAGTTGGTCCACGTCGACACGAACCGACTTGACAGCGGAGATAGACCGCGTCTCTTCTTTCTTCTCTTTGGACTTCGAGGAGTCGTCGCGGTCCGATTTCGTCTCGGAGTCCGACGTGTCGTCGGGTTCGGACGACGGTTCCGATGCCGACTCGTCGTCAGCGTCGGTTTCGGCCGGGTCGGTGTTGTCGCCACCTTCGCCCGCTGCGGCTTCGTCTGCCGTCTCATCAGCTGCGTCGTCGTCCGCCGCGCTGTTCGCCGCGTCGCCACCAGCAACGTCAGTTGTGTCGGCAGCCTCGTCTTCGCCGCCGGTCTCGCCGTCGAACACTTCGGAAACGTCGGTCGCTTCGATGGTCGAGAGTTTCCAGAGACCCTGGAAATCGCTCTCGACGCTGTCCGGCGAGGAGTCCGCGATGAACAGGTCGAAACACGTGTCGAACTCGCCGTTTTCGATGGCGTCGCGTGGTGGGTTCATCCCCACGACAGCAATTTCCTCGGGGATACCGCTGAGGAAGATACCGGCGTCGACACCGGCCATGTCACCCGCATCGAGTTCGACGCGAGCGTGCGTCAGTCGTGCGGCATCGACAGTGTCCACATCGACGGTCTCGGCGGCGAGTGCGACGGCGTCGACTTCGATATCGTCGTCGGCGTCGTCAGTTGCCGCCGCGTTCGAGTTTCCCTCGTCCGCTCCCGATTCGACCGCCGCGCGAATCTCGTCGACCGTATCGGTCGGGTCGATGGTGGACTCGCCGTTTTCTTCGATGTCGTGGAGAATCTCGACGATGAGGTCCATGCCGTCGAAAACGAGGTCCATCCGCTCTGGAGTCACGTCGAGTCGCTCGTGGCGAATCTCGTCGAGGAGGTCCTCGACGGCGTGCGCGACCGTCGCGGCGTTGTCGAAGCCCATCGCGCCGAAGTTCCCCTTCAGCGTGTGGGCCTGCCGGAAGATGTCGTCTATCGCTTCCGTGTCGTCGGGGTTCGATTCGAGCGACAAGAGCGAGTTGTTCAACTGCGTGATGCTCTCTTCGCTTTCCGTGATGAATGCTTGGTAGAGTTCTTCGTCCATGGTCAGGTAGTGAGCCCGCGAAGTGCTTCTTCGGTGACGCAGTCGTCGGGGGCGACCGTATCGACGCACCCCGCTTCGATGGCGCGCTTCGGCATCCCGAAGATAGCAGACGTTTCTTCGTCCTGTGCAACCGTGTAGCCGCCAGCGCGGCTGATTCGACTCATTCCTTCGACGCCGTCGCGACCCATCCCCGTCAGGATGACACCCGCGAGTGGTGCATCGACCACCTCGGCGGCCGAGGACATGGTGAGGTCGATAGCTGGCTTGACGCCGTGAAGTGGGTCGTCGTCCGAGAGTTGGAGTTTCAGGCGACCGGCACGGTCGCTCGTCACGAGGAGGTGCGACCCGCCGGGCGCGATTCGAATCTGGCCGGGGCCGATTCGGTCGCCGTCGGTCGCCTCTTCGACTTCATACTCACATCGGGCGTCGAGACGCGCCGCGAACCGCTTCGTGAATCCTTTCGGCATGTGCTGGACCACGATAACGCGGAGTCCGGCCTCCTTCGGGAGCGCCGCGAGGACGCGCTCGACGACGTTCGGACCGCCCGTCGATGCGCCGATGATGAGTGTCGAACCCTCTTCGGGGAGTTGCTCGGCGGCCGTATCCGACGACGAACATGTGCTCGTCGCCGACGCCGATTTCGACGAGGATGTCGCCGACGTGGGCGAAGGCCGGGACTTCCCGCGGGTCGCCGAGAGGTCCACCGCCGCGGCGGACTGAATCTTCTCGACCAGTTCGCGCTTGACGCGCGGCATCTCGGAGGTCACTTCCCCGCCCGGTTTCGTCACGAAGTCCACCGCGCCCCGGTCGAGTGCCTCGAAGGTCACATCCGCGTCCTCTTCGGCGTGTGCCGAGAGCATCAAGATGGGAGTCGGGCACTGGTCCATGATGGCCTCGACCGCGTCGAGACCGTTCATCTCGGGCATCTCGATGTCCATCGTCACGACATCGGGGTCGTGTTCTTGGACAACGTCGATTGCCTCTCGTCCGTCTCCGGCCTCGGCGATTACCTCGACATCCGCGTCTTCGAGGAGGGTCCGAATTAGCGTCCGCATGAACCGCGAATCGTCGACGACGACAGCACGCGTCGTCGAGTTAGCGGACGCACTCATCGGTGCCACCCGGCGGAATGCACCCGGTAATCCGCAGCAGGCGTTGCCATTGACTGCTGTCGATGGCTCGGAGGAGTCGTCAGTATGCCGTTTCGTTCACCGCTCATCTATCTCCGAGGTTCGGAAATCGGATATATAAACACTCGGCGAGGATAATCACGCCTGATAATCGGGTACGTACCTTTATGGCCTAAATCAGCGGAATTTGTTTCAGACAGGGGGCGGCGCGCGTCGCCGCCGGAACCAACCATGCGACAGGATTCAATCACGACGGATGTGGCAGAAGAGGATGCCGAGGAAGACTCCGGCGAGGAAGTCCAGGTACTGGAATTCAAGTTGGGTCCCGAGACGTACTGCGTCGATATCGAGTACGTGAGCGAAATCGTCGACAAGGGACAACTCACGGGCGTTCCGAACGCACCTGAATACGTCGACGGCGTCATGGACCTTCGCGGCCGGACGACGTCCATCATCAACCCGAAGACGCTTCTCAACATCGACGACGAAGGCGAGTCAAAGCGCATCGTCATCTTCGACCCCGGGAAGTTCGAAGACGAAGCGGCAACCGGATGGCTCGTGGACGAAGTCTATCAGGTCGTCCGCGTCTCGATGAACGAAGTCGAAGACCCGCCGATGGAGAAAGACGACTCCATCGAGGGCATCATCAAGCGAGACGGCGAACTCGTCGTCTGGATTTCGCCCGTTCACGCTATCGAGTAAGTCGCCGACGCACGCGCGGACAACTCATACCACGTTCTTCCACCCCTTTTCCGACGGCGGAGCACGACTAAATTCGAGCGACGAGTAACGATGTCCGGGCGCGGCAGAGTATTGTTACGATGTACCAATTCCCACATCGAAACCGCAAAGTCGGTGCGCGACAACGCGGGGGAAAAGTAGGACATATATATTCTCAGTAGAATGCTGGAACAACTATGCTCGGGAGACATTCATCGCATGCGGGGGGATGGTCGTGACTGACGACTCATCTTCCTCGTTCGTGCAGTACGGTATCGACGACAAACCACCCCTTCCGACCTCTCTCCTTCTCGGCGTGCAACACTACCTCACGATGGTGGGGGCCAACATCGCTGTTCCCCTGATTCTCGCTGGCGTCCTCGGCATGCCCGAGGCTGTAATTCCGCGCTTCGTCGGGACGTTCTTCGTCGTCTCCGGTATCGCCACGCTGATGCAGACGACGTTCGGGAACCGCTACCCAATCGTGCAGGGCGCGCCCTTCTCGATGCTGGCACCCGCAATCGCCGTCATCGGCGTGGTCAAAGCCACAGACCCGGCAGGAGTCGCGTGGCAGACGGCCCTCTTGCAACTTCAGGGGGCAATCATCGTCGCCGCGGCGGTCGAAGTGCTCGTCGGGTACTTCGGTCTACTCGGCCGCCTTCGCAAGTTCATCTCGCCGGTGGTCATCGCGCCGACCATCGCGCTCATCGGTCTCTCGTTGTTCAACGTTCCGCAGGTCACGTCGGCGACTAACAACTGGTGGCTCCTCGGCCTGACGCTCGCGCTCATCGTCCTCTTCTCGCAGTATCTCGACACCACCCACCCGGCATTCAAGCTCTTCCCCGTCCTTCTCGGCGTCTTCGTCTCGTACGTCGTCGCCGCGGCGCTCTCCCTGACTGGCTCCATCGCACCGGGTGCACCCGGATTCGTCGACCTCGGACGGGTTGCCTCCGCACCGGCGCTAATGCCCATCTACCCGCTCCAGTGGGGCTTTGCAGGTGGCGCGGGCACGACGACTGTTGCACTCCCCGTCGTCGGAACCGTCGCCTTCGGCATCCCGCAGTTCACCAGTTCGTTCATCATCGGCATGCTCGCAGGCGTCGCCGCCTCGATGGTCGAGTCCTTCGGTGACTACCACGCCGTCGCCCGTCTCTCGGGTGTCGGCGCACCATCCGAGAGTCGCATCAACCACGGCATCGGCATGGAAGGAGTGATGAACATCTTCTCGGCACTCATGGGCGGAAGCGGGTCGACTTCCTACTCCGAGAACATCGGCGCAATCGGCCTGACGGGCGTCGCCTCCCGCTACGTCGTGCAGGTCGGCGCTGGCGTCATGCTGCTTATGGGCTTTGTCGGCTACTTCGGCCAACTCATCGCGACCATCCCCGACCCAATCGTCGGCGGCCTCTACATCGCCATGTTCGGCCAAATCGTCGCCGTCGGCCTCTCGAACCTGAAGTACGTGGACCTCGATTCGTCGCGCAACATCTTCATCATCGGCGTGGCGATGTTCGCCGGGCTTGCAATTCCGGCGTACATGGGTAACCTCGGTGGGGCTGATGCGTTCCGGCAGGGCATGAGTCAGGTCGCCGTCCTCGGTCCCGTCCTCGGAACGCAAATCGTCTCCGACACTATCTTCGTCATCGGTTCGACCGGGATGGCCGTCGGTGGTCTCTTTGCGTTCTTCTTCGACAACACAATCGAAGGAACTCGCCTCGAACGCGGCCTCGAAGAGTGGGAAGACACCGTCGAAGACGACGAGGACTTCACCTCCGCCATCGAGCGCCTTCGCGGCGACAAGCCAACCTCGGCTGACTAACTCGGGTGTTCCCGATTTCGGGCGACTGAGTCGGATTTTCGCCACCGATTCTGCGGTTCGGCTTCGACCCGATTCCTCGACAGTGTGTGTATTCGAACTCTCACGTTCTGCGAACAATCGACGGGCTTATCTGTATTTAGGCGAGCCAAAAGTACAGAGAAACACCGTGAGCCGCGACTGGCTCGCCTGTTTTAGGCTGACCTAAAATTCGAAGCCCTTTTATTTGTTTAGGCAAGCCTAAAGATTGATGACGTACTCTCGACGGACGCTATTGAAAACAACAGGTCTGGCAATTGCGACCGCCGGACTTGCGGGTTGCAGTGGGCAGGACGACGCTTCGGCGAACACAGAGACGGAGACCGGCGCGCCGGAAACCGAGGGGGAGGACTCGGAGGGGACCTCAGCCGAGGTGGCGGTCGATGCGTCCGTCGCTGTCGCCGCAGAGTGGAACGCGATGCGCGCTCGCCTCTACGACTCTATCGCGCTCGCTACCGCAGGGCGCACCGGAACCGCCGGACAGGTCGCCAAGGACGTGTTCAAGCGCTTCGAGGAGTCCTCGGGCGAGTGGGGTGCCCACGAGCAACTGGAAGCGACGAACGAGGAGAACTACGAGACGTTCGAAGAACACCTCGGCGGCGCACGGGAAGCCTTCTCGTCAGGTCACGCCGACGAGGGTATCGACCTCGCAAAGCAGGCCGCAGACAACCTTCTCGCAGCCCAGCGCGGCCGCGTCGATTCGGCAGTCGTCGACGCCCTCGGTGTCCTCACCTTCGGTGCCCGCGCTCGGGACGCAGAGATGCTCGCCGCTGCTGGCGAAGTCGAAGCCGCTGCGGAAGTCGCACACGGCGTGTACGAGGCCTTCGAATCCGCGCCCGAGCACGAAGTGCTCGAAGAAGCGTCGGGCGAACTGTACGAAGCCTTCGAGGCCGGAATCGAAGGTGCTGCCGACGCGAGCGACGCGAGTTCGATTCAGCAGTCCGCCCGCTCGGCGGCCACTGCGACGGTCGACGCAAGCTACGAAATCGCACCCAAGAGCGTCGCTGGTGCGGGACACCTCGCGCTCATGCAGGCAATCGGCTTCGACGCCGAAGTTCTCGCCGGACTCGGCGGCCCCGGTGACGAGTACGCCCACGCCGCATCGCTGACGCTCTACCGCGCACGCGCGGCAGACGTTGCATGGCTGGTCGCCCAAGGTAAGACCGACTTCGCCGCGACGCTCGCGGGCGACATCTTCGCCCACTTCGAAGGCGCACGCGCTCACGAAGCCCTCGAAGAGGCCGACCACGACGCCTACGAAGGCTTCGAGGGCGGTCTCGAATCGCTCAAGTCCGCGGCCGCATCGGGCGACGCCACGGCGACGGCCGACGCGCTTGCGACGGTCGACGAGAACTTGCTCGCAGGTGTCTCTGCACTCGTCGGCGGCGACGCCGCGACCACACTCGAATCGGCGTTCTTCCGCGCCCGTCTCGCCGACGCCCGCGAACTCGTCGCACTCGGTGCGACCGACCGCGCCGCCTCGGTCGCCGAAGGTCTCTTTGGCCGGTTCGAAGAGAACGAAGCCAACCTCCACGAGGCCGTCGAACACGAGTCCGAAGACCTCTACCACCGCTTCGAGGAAGAACACCTCGCGGGTCTCGTCGACGCCGCATCCGCGGGCAACGCCGAGCAGGCAGCCACCCACGCCGAGGGTGCGATGGACGTACTCTTCGAGTTCGAGGCGGCTGTCGGTACGACCGCAGAAGTCTCGGCCGCCGAAGCGGCGTTCTTCGGTGCGCGCGGCTTCGACGCTGCCGGACTCGCAACCCTCGACGCATCGTCCCGCGCTTCCACAGTCGTCTCGTCCACCTTCGAGTTCTTCGAGACGGGCGCTGGCGGCTACCACGAAGCACTGGAAGACGCGGACCACGACCTCTATGAGTCCTTCGAAGGCGCACTCGGCGAGGTTCGCACCGCGGCCGAAGAGGATGGCGACACCTACGGTGCCGCGAAGACGTACAACCAGAAGGCGGTCGATTCGATGTACGCCGTCGTCGTAACCGCCGCGGCCGACGCCGGTCTCGCTGCTGCCGCGTCCGAGCGCATGAGTGGTGTCTTCCAGACCTTCGAGGGCGCTCGCGTCCACGAGACGCTGGAACACGCGGACCACGGTGCCTACGAAGGCTTCGAAGAGAAGCTCTCGGCGTACGTCTCGGCGCTCGAAGCGGGCAGCGAAGTCGATGCTTCCGCGGAAGCCTACGCGTCCGCGACGCTTCGCGCACAGTTCGCCGTCGTCGGCGCTATCGACAAGGCACCGCTCGACCACTCGTCGCACGACCACAGCCACGGTGAAGGCGAGACCGAGTTGAGTGGTGGCCCGAACGTCGTCGAGGGCGTCCCCGAAGACGCAGACCACGTCGTGAAGATGAACGCCGTCTCGTTCGACCCCGCCGAACTCACCGTGTCGGTCGGCGACACGGTCGCATTCGAGCACGCTGGCGGCGAGGCACACTCGGTGACCGCCTACGGCGACAAGATTCCGGAGGGGGCCGCGTACTGGGCCTCCGGCGGATTCGAGTCGCAGGAAGCCGCAGAAACTGGCTGGGACGAAGGCAAAGGCGCTGTCCAGTCTGGTCAGTCCTACGTCCACACCTTCGAGACGGCCGGTGAGCACGCCTACTACTGCGTCCCGCACGAAGCCGCGGGCATGACGGGGAAGATTATCGTCGAAGAGTAGGCTGACTTCCCACGGCCCCGCACGTCCCTACAACGAAGTGTCTGGCATGCTTCGTTCTTTTTTATTTGCTCCCGAGTGCGACGATAATGAGATAGCCAACGGCTCCCGCGACGAACAACAGCACGGGAATAGCGAACGGACCAAATATCCCGATGAGCGTGTCGAGTGGACCGAGTTGGAGCATATACGAGCAATGGAATGACGACGGTTAACGTTCTCGCCGACTCGAACCTGCCCGGCGGCCTTCGGTGTGCACGTTGCGCTACTCGTTGTCAGTTTCGTCCTCGCCGACGAGGTTATCATAGGAGTCGCCCCCGCTGACGAGGTCATCGTAGGAGTCGCCCTCGGCGAAGGAGGCATCTCGCGGGTGGTCGGTGCCGCCGTTCGCTGCCTCCGCCGCTGCCGATTGCGGAGCATCCACAGTACCATCGGGCGAGTAGAAGTGCACGTCGCGCTGCGGGAACGGGATACTGATTCCGGCAGCGTTCAGTTGCTTGTAGATTGTCCGATTGAGGTTGTGCGTCGCCTTGCCGCGCTTCAGTGGGCTGTTGACCCAGCAGACGAGTTCGTATTCGAGCGCGTCGGGACCGAACTGTCGGAACCGCGCTCGTGGACGCGGCGAATCGAGAACCAGTGGTTCGTCGAGGGCGACGTCGACGAGCAGTTCTTCGAAGTCGTCGATATCGGTGCCGTAGGCGACGTCGACGGGGATTTTCACCCGGCGGCGGCGGTTCGGAGCCGACTCGTTGATGATTTTGGCCGCGTTGAGCACCGAGTTCGGTACCGTGACGAGGAGTTCGTCGCGGGTGAGAAGCGTGGTCGAGCGAATCCCGACCTTAACAACGGTCCCCGCCTCACCGGAGTCGAGGACGACGTAATCTCCGATTTTGTAGGTGTCGTCGAAGTACAGCGCGATACCGCCGAAGAAGTTGGCGACGGTGTCCTTCGCGGCGAACCCGACGGCGATGCCAGCGATGCCCGCCCCGGCGAAAAGCGGCGTTATCTCGATACCCCAGAGGTACAACAGCGCGCCGATGGTCCCGACGGCGACGAGAATCGTCCAGATGTTCGAAAAGACCGGCGCGAAGTCGAATCGGCTCCCTTTGGTCTTGACCTCCTCGACGAGACGATTGACGAGGCGGTTGAGCGCCCACGCCCAGATGACGATGCCGACAGAGATCGATGGACGGCCGAAGAAGGTGTTGAGGTCGGCCGCACTCACCACGAGTGCGTCGGCGACTGCCGGGGTCTGGGCGAACAGATAGATACCCGTGAGCGCGACGGTGATGACGATTGGCCAGCGGAGTTCCTGCACCACGATGTTGTCGAGGCCCGTCTCTGTCCGCCTCGTGTACTGAAAGAGGAGTCGGAGGACCACCGCCTCCATCACGAACGCACCGACGACGGAGATGAGCATCACGAGGACGGATGCCTCTAGCGCCGACAGACCGGAGAGCAGTTCTGCGAGGTGCTGGCTCATGCCGCGGAAGTCGCGGGCGCGAGGGATAACGATTGCTCCGGTGTCGTCGCCAGCAGACGTTGCAGACGACGGTGTACGTCGCGGACGACACGCGCAGGCAGGGAGCGACCAGCCGAAAGACTTTGTGTACCGCGTGGGCGAGAAGACACCAGATGTATCGAGTCGGTCACTGGGGAGTCTCGCTGCTCGTGTTCGCGCCGGTTGGATTCGCGCTCGTCGAGATGGGAACCCCGGAACTCGCGTTCGTGTTGGGTGCGGCGATGTGTTGGCTTGCGATGCTCCCAGACTACGACCACCGGATTCCCGGCCTCTCGCACCGCGGGCCGACACACACGATTCTCTTCGCGCTCCTCGTCGGCGGCGTCGGTGGCGGCGCTGCAACCCTGCTGGCGACGGCACGCGGCCTCTCCGAACCGCAGACCACGACGCTAGTTGGATTCGGATTCGCAACCGGCGCACTCACCATCCTCGCGCACTTGGTGGCTGACGCACTCACGCCCGCCGGAATCCGCCCCTTCTGGCCGCTGTCGTCTCGGAAGGTAACACTCTCTCTGTGGACTGCGGACAACACGTTCGCCAACTACGGCCTCTTCGCGCTCGGCGTGTTTGCGGTTGCTGCGACAGCCTACCTGTCGCTCGTCGTCTGATTTTCTCCCGTGACCTGAGGAATCGTTAAGGTCCGTCCGGGCGAGCACCGATGCATGGACGACGACGCGATGCGCCGATTCCCGGTCCCGGACCTCGACGAACTGCCAGACGACCTCCGCGAACGAATCGAAGAAGAGACCGAACGCGCGGGCTTTACCCCGAACGTCTTCGCTGGCTTTGCCTACAAGCCGTCGCACTGGCGGGCCTTCTTCGACTACCACGACGCGCTCGTCGACGATACCACGCTCGAACGCCACGAAGTCGAGATGATAATCGTCGCCGTCTCGGGTGTCAACCACTGTTACTACTGTAACGTCGCCCACGGCGCACTCCTCCGCATCTACGCGAAAGACCCGCTTCTCGCGGACCAACTCGTCGCAAACTACCGTTCGGCCGACATCTCCGAGAAGCACAAGACGATGCTCGACGTGGCGGTCAAACTCACCGAACACCCGGTCGAAGTCGGCGAAGACGACCTACAGAAACTCCGTGACGTTGGATTCTCCGAAGAGGAAGTGTGGGACATTGGCGCAGTTACCTCGTTTTTCAATCTGAGCAACCGCATGGCGATGTTCGCGGACATGCGGCCGAACGAGGAGTTCCACACGCTCGGGCGAGAACCCCGCGACGACTGACTGACGAGACGAGTGTCGAACAGCACGGTTCGCCCGTGAGAGGCCGTGTAAACCGTCCAATTTGGTAATAAATGGGTCACCAACCCATACGAATTGTTATCAATTGGCGGAAACCTTATGGCTTCGACGGGCGACAAACGACACGAGATGGCGAAAGGTAAGGTAGCTTTCTTCAAGTCCTCCGGTGGATACGGATTCATCGAGACAGACGACGCAGACGACGACGTGTTCTTCCACATGGAAGACATCGGCGGCCCGGACCTCGAGGAGGGACAAGAAGTGGAGTTCGACATCGAACAGGCCGATAAAGGCCCGCGAGCGGTCAACGTGACGCGACTCTAAGTCTGCGAGCGATTCGACCAACGCGACAGTACCGGCAAGGAGACGTTCCAATTTTCACCGTCTGAGCGGCGGCGCTCACCGAAGGCGTGGGCTTCTATCATGAGTACGCTGTCATCGTGCTGAAGCGGCGCGATGTCCGGGGCTGAGTTGGTCACCGAGAACCCAGACGGTCATCAGCGACGCCGCGACCCGGGTTGTGGGTCAACGTGCGCAGGTGCCATCAGGTCGTCGAGCGGTTGGTCGTCCAGCCATTCGACGAGGTGCACCAGTTGCTCGCTCGCCGCCTCGAATAGCTTGGCTCCTGCCTCGGGCGTCGCGGCCGTCTGGTCGCCAAAGACGCCGTTGTCGGAGTTCTCGATGGCGTCGTAGAAGGTTCGTGCGCCGTGTTCGCGGTAGTCGCGTCCGGCGAACGTTCGACGCCCGCCATCGCGGGCATCTTCGAGGCGGTCTTCTCGGACGAGGTCACGGGCGATGTGCATAATCATCGCCGTCTCCTTGGGGCCACCGTGCGGACCGGGGTGGTCGAACAGTTCGCGCACGAGGTCCGGAATCGACTCGTCCCACATCCACTCGATGGCGTACATGGTGCCGTCGTCACGGAGT
Source organism: Haloferax sp. S1W (assembly GCF_044593955.1). Lineage (GTDB taxonomy): Archaea > Halobacteriota > Halobacteria > Halobacteriales > Haloferacaceae > Haloferax. The sequence goes on along the minus strand of NZ_CP172595.1, from coordinate 1,261,819 downwards.
CGCCGTCCGACCTCGCGGAGGTGCTGGATGTTGCCCCCGTGGGCGTTGACGTACACGACTCGGTCGATGCCGTGGTACGCGAGGTTGCGCGTCATCGACTCCACGTAGTCGCGGAACTGCGGCGCATCGACCCACATCGTTCCGTGGAACTGCCGGTGGTGCGGACTGACGCCGACGTTCACCGTGGGCGTACAGAGAAAGCCCGTCCGGTCGGCGGCCTCGCGCGCCAACGCCTCGGCGATGAGGTGGTCAGTTGCAAGCGGCAGGTGCGGGCCGTGCTGCTCGGTTGACCCGAGGGGAACGAGCGCCAGTGACGACTCCGCGACGTACTCCCCGAGTTCCGGCCACGTCTGGTCGGCGATGTACATGAGAGTCACGACGGAGCGACAGGTAAAGAAAGTAAAGTGGGCGACAGGTGGTCTTACTCGCGTTCTTGTTTGCGGAGTTCAACGCGGCGAATTTTCCCGGAGGAGGTCTTCGGGAGTTGCTCGACGAACTCGATTTCGCGCGGGTACTTGTACGGGGCGGTCTGTTCTTTCATGAACTCCTGTAGCTCGGTCACGAGTTCGTCGGAGCCGTCGAAGCCATCGGTGAGGACAACGAATGCCTTGACGATGTTCCCGCGTTCTTCGTGCGGGCTTCCGACCGCCGCGGCCTCGGCGACCGCCTCGTGAGACACCAGCGCGTCTTCGACTTCGAAGGGACCGATGCGATAGCCAGACGAGATGATGATGTCGTCGGCGCGGCCTTCGAAGAAGAAGTAGCCGTCTTCGTCTCGACTCGCAAGGTCGCCGGTGCGGTAGTAGTCGCCCGAGAACGTCTGTTCGTCGAGATTCGGCTTCTCGTAGTAGCCGTCGAAGATACCGGGACAGCCGACGGGAACGGCGATTTCGCCGATTTCGTCGACGCCGACTTCCTCGCCGTCCTCATCGATGATAGTCGTCCCGAGGCCGGGCGTCGGTTTACCCATGCTGCCGGGTTTCACGTCGATGCCGGGGTAGTTCGTCAGGAGCGCGACGGTCTCGGTCTGGCCGTAGCCGTCGCGTGGGGTGATGTCGAACGCCTCGCGGAACGCCTCGATTGGTTCGCGGTTGAGCGGTTCGCCCGCCGAGAGCACCTCCTTCAGGTCGAGGTCGTACGATTCGAGGTCGTGCTGGGCGAACATGCGGTACTGGGTCGGCACCGCACAGAGGCGCGTGACGCTTTCTTCTTCCATGAGTTCGAGGAAGGTCTCTGACTCGAAGTCGCCGCGATAGACGAACTGGGTCGCGCCGGTGGTCAACCCCACGCCGACCGGACTCCAGAACCACTTCGCCCACCCGGTTCCGGTGGTTGCCCAGAGCAGTTCGTCCGAGAGGTCGTCGTCCGCGGTGACGCCCCACCAGTAGGGGGCGTTGACGAGTTCGAAACAGCGCATCCAGCGGTGGCGGTGGCGAACCGGCTTTGGCTGACCCGTGGTCCCGGAGGTGTAGTTGATAGACATCGGGTCTTCGGCCTTCAGGTCGGGGCCGTCGTGGTCGGTCGACTCGTCCGCAACGAGGCTGTCGAAGTCGGTCCAGCCCTCGGGTTCGCCGCCGAGCGAGATGAAATTCTCCAGTGGTGTCTCGTCGCGCACTTCGTCGACCATCTCGACCAGCGACTCGTAGACGACCGCCGTCGTCGCCGCGCAGTCGTTGGCGCGGAACTCGATGTCCTTCGGTTTGAGCATCGACGAACTCGGGACGAGGAGCGCGCCGCGTTTGAGCGCGCCGAGTTGAATCGCGAACACGTCGGGGTCGCGCGGAAGCAGGTGGATAACGCGGTCTCCCTTTCCGACGCCGAGAGATTCGAGGGCGTTGGCGAATCGATTCATGTCGTTACGAAGGTCCTCGTAGGTTACCTCCGCGCGTCGACCCTCGTCGTCGCGGAACGTCAGCGCCACGCGGTCACCGAAGGAGTCGGCGTGTGACTCGATGACCGCGGGGATATTGTAGTCATCCGGGATGTCCCACTCGAACGATTCCAGCTCCGCTTTGTAATCGATTGCCATACCACACCAGACAGAGACGACTGTAATAATTGTTCGTCCGAAATTTGGCGGGACCCTGCCGCGGTCAGGCCATCGGAGCGCCTTCTTGTGGTCCTTCGTCGGATGTGCTCGCGCTGTCGTCACCCTCATCAGCGAATTCCTCGCGGAGGGCGAGTGCGAATGCACCCAACCCGACCAGCAGGACGACGAACTCGACGAGACCGCCCAGCGGAACGAAGTCGAGCAGGGTGAGGATGAACAGGCCAAGCACGAGCGCCGCCCAGCGATTCGCGTAGTTGGCGAGCGAGAGGAGCCACGTCCCGAGGACGAGCGCCCCGTAGATGCCAACCGCTTTGTCCACCTTTTTGCTCGCTCCCGACGACACCGAGTGTATGGAGTACACGACGCTCGGGAACACCGGCATGGAAGTCTCGCGCATCTGTCTCGGTTGCATGAGCTTTGGCACGCCCGACTGGCGCGAGTGGGTCCTCGACGAAGAGGCGGGTCTCGAACTCGTCGACCGCGCTATCGACCTCGGAATCAACTTCTTCGACACCGCCAACATGTACTCCGACGGCGAGTCAGAGCGCATCCTCGGGAAGGCGCTGGAGGGCCGCCGCGACGAGATGGTCGTCGCGTCGAAGGTGTACTTCCAGATGGACGACGACGACCCGAACTCGGGCGGCCTCTCGCGGAAGGCCATCGAACAGGAACTCGACAACTCGCTCGACCGACTCGGGATGGACACGCTCGACCTCCTGCAAATCCACCGCTGGGATTACGACACGCCCATCGAGACGACGATGAGCGCCCTCGACGATGCGATTCGCCGGGGAAAGGCACGCTACATCGGTGCATCGTCGATGTGGGCACACCAGTTCGCCGAGGCGCAGTACACAGCCGACTCGCTCGGGTTGGACCGCTTTGCGACTATGCAGAACCACTACAACCTGCTGTACCGCGAGGAAGAACGCGAGATGCTTCCTCTCTGTGAGAAACAGGGCGTGGGCGTCATGCCGTGGTCGCCACTGGCCCGTGGGTACCTCACGCGCCCGCACGAGGAGTTCGACGCAACGACGCGCGGCGAGACGGATGAACTCGCCATGGGCCACCCGTACTTCGAAGGGAACGGTCGCAAAGTGAACGAGCGCGTGCAGGAACTCGCCGACGAGAAGGGCGTGAAGATGGCCCAAATCGCACTTTCGTGGGTGCTGCACAAGGATTGGGTCGATGCGCCAATCGTCGGGACGACGAGCATCGAACACCTCGAAGATGCCGTCGAAGCACTCGACATCAAACTCTCCGACTCCGATATCGAGTACCTCGAAGAGCCGTACCAACCGGTTCGCGTCTCCGGCCACGACTAACCGTTTCGCGCATCACCAATTGGTCACCGTTCGGGCCACGGCGAGGGTAAAACACTTTGCGCCGTGCCGAGAGGGAAAATCGTGCACAGGCGACTCGTCAGCCACATCCGAAGTGACGCGGGAACGGCCCTGTTCGCCGCCGAGGTACTCCTCTCGGCGCTCGTCCTCGCGAGCGTCGCCCTGACGCTCGCCTCGCCGTTCGTCCCGTCGCTCCCGCTCACCGACGTTGGCTTTTCGGCCGCGGCAGTGGCTATCCTCGCACTCACGGGCACGTCGCTGTTTGCTGCCTCCCGACGAATCGTCCGGTTTCTCACCGGACGCGGCGGTGTGGAAATGGAGTCCTTCTGGCGGATGCTCGAACTGATGCTCGCGTTCTTCGTCGCCGGTATCGTCGCGTTCACGCTCCGACTCGGCGAGTTCTCCACTTCGGTCCCGGACCGCGGAAACGGCGACATCTTCGTCGGTCTCTTTTTCGCCTACGTCCTCGCGGGCGTCGGTCTCGCGGTTATCGTCTGTCTGCGGGCGATGTGGCGCGTCGTCGAGGCGGAGATTCAGTCAGCACTCGGCAGCGTCTGACCCGGTTGACTGGGGTCGAGACGCTTGACTGCCCGAAACGCGACGAGTGCAATCGCAACCTCCGCGAATCCGACGACGAGGAACGATTGGAGGTAGCCGACCACCTCGGCGACGGTGCCGCCGATAATGAACCCCGCGAGGAACCCGAGACTGCCGAAGACGTTGAACCCACCGAGTGCGGCCCCGCGTTCGTCCGGTTCGGCGAGGTCGGTGACGAGTGCCATCGTCGCGGGCGCGACCATCGCCCCGAAGACGCCGACGACGACCATCCCGCCCGCGGCGAGGAGGAGCGTCGGTGCGAGACCGACGCCGACGATAGAGAGGCCGAACAGCATCGACCCGCCGACGACCGGAATGAACCGGCCGATGCGGTCCGAGAGCGTCCCCATTGGATACTGCAACAGCGCGAACGGGATGAAAAAGAGCGCGAGAATCCCACCCGCGAGCGCGGCGTCGGCCCCGAACTCCTGACGGAAGTAGAACACGCCGACGAGCGAGAAGAACCCGGCCGTCATTCGGTCGATGAAGCCAAATGCGAAGGGAATGCCGAAGACGGGCTTCGCCGCCAATCGGCGCAGGACCGTCCCGAACTTCACGCGGGTGGCGTCGGGAGCACGGTCCGTGACGGTGGCGACGAGAACGGCGACGGACACGAGAACGAGGGCCGCGGCGTACAGCGGTGCGAGCGGGTCGAAGGTAGAGAGTCGCCCCCCCACGACAGACCCGAGGGCGGCACCCAGCCCGATAGCGATACCGGCCGCGCCCATGTTTCGCCCGTTGCCGCCCGAGAGGTCGGCGAGCATCGTCATCGCGAGCGAGAACGCACCGATAGTCAGCGCACCGCCGACCAGACGGACCGCGAGCGCGACGACGAAGGGTGCACCGAGACTCGGAAGGGCGGCGAGAGTGAGATAACTCGCTGCACCGCCGAGTGCGCCAGCGATGATAAGTGGGGTTCGTCTTCCGAGTGCGTCCGAGGCGGCACCCCAGAGGCTCGCAAACGTGACGAACGCGGCGAATTCGGCGACGAGAAACAGCATCCCGTCGGAAAGGTCGCCCTCGCCGCCGAGCGCCGTAACGAGATCGGCGACGCCCGGATAGAGGAACACCTGTGCGACGAGGACACCCCAGACTGCGAGCGCGAGCGTCAGTCGGTCACGGCGCGTCGCATCCATATCTCTGGGTTGTCCTCGGCGAAAATAGACCTGTCTACGTCAGGCGGGAAACGGGCTCCGACAGCGTGGTGGTACCGAACTCCAAGAACGCCGTCTCGTAGCCCTCGTGACGGACGACTTGCGGCGGCACCTCGACCACGAGTTCGATGTCGTCTCCGGACGAGAGTTCGGGGACTGGTGCCCCGTAGTGGAAGCCGAGTTCCGGGTCGAGTCCGGGTTCGAGGCGGCCGTCGAATCGGACGTGGCCGCCGCCGGAGACGGTCGCAGAAAGGCCCGTCCGCGGAACGACGAGTCGGTTGTACGGCGTCTGCGCCGAGACGGCGAGGTAGGTGTCGTCGCCGAACCGCGGGTCCGAGATGGCAGTTCCGACCAATCGGAGGTTGCTCGCAGTTCCGCTGCCGAGTGGTTCTCCGGGGAGTCTCTCGGGGGCGTGTCCGAGCGGAACCGACTCCATCTGCATCGGCTTGGCCGCGCCTCTGTCGCCTTTCTTTTCGTCGAGTCGTTCGTAGGGGATGTCGTTTCGGTCCGTGCTCTCGAACTCGAAGTCGAGACGACCCGCCGCGGCGGACTGGAATTTCCCTTCTAACGCGCCGAAGCAGTTCAGCGATGCCGCACCCACGTTCACGCGAACCTCGTAGGTATCGTCGCCGTCGAGGCCGAAGTTCCCACCGTAGTGAAAGCCCATCCGCTGGGAGAGCATCGGGTAGATGACCTCCTCGCTGACGAGCGACCCGTCTCGGGTGAGTTCGACAGACAGGCCGGTGTCGGGGACGACGACGCCAGTGTCGGGGTCCCACACCGAGGCCATGAGATGGATATCGGCGCTCCGTGCGGGACGAGTCAGGCTCGTTCCGAAGTCTCCCTCTTCTTCGTCCATCACCCAGAAGCGGTGCGGATAGCTGTAGAAGACGCCGACGCGGAAGTCGCCAACGTCGGCAGTTCCGACCGGGTTCATGCCTTCGACGTGGGTCGGAATGTAGGGTTCGGCGGGACGGTTCGAGAGGACAGGCGGTTCGTCCGACGTGTAGATGCGGCCGAGTTCCGCCAGACAACCGGAGCAACCGAACGTTGCGGCAGTCCCTGTGGCCGCGAGGAACTGTCGCCGTCGCATCACGCCTCCCGAAGTGCGGTCAGGTCGTCGATGAGGGCCTGTTCGTCCGGTTGGTTCCCGCGATAGGTGCGCTCGACGTAGCCGTCGCCGTTAACGAGCATGACGAGGCCGAGGTGAGTAAACATGTAGTTCCCCTCTTCGTTGGGTTCGTTCTGCTCGAAGAAGACGCCGAACTGCTCTTCGACGACTTCCTTCGTTTCGGCTTCGTCTCCGGCGCGGAGGAAGTGCCAGTTCCCCACGTCCATGTCGACGTTCATCTGGCTCGCCTCCTCGCGGAAGGCGTCCGCATCGTCGCGTGCGGGGTCGAACGTGACGGGATAGAAGCCGACTTTGTCGGCGTATCCCTCGGAGACAGAGTGAATCTGGACCTCCCGCAGGGCGCTTATGAGGACCGGACAGACGGTCATGCAGTTGGTGAAAAAGAACGTGTGGAAGTGCGGGACGTCGATGTCGTGGGCGGCAACGTCGGTTCCGTGGATAGGGTCGTGAAGTGTTACGTCGGGAACCTGCTGTCCCCACGCAGGGTAGGGAAGTTGCTCGCTTGTCACGTCGTTTTCGCGGTCGGGTTTCGGAAGTGAGACGTTCGGATTCCCGCCGCCACCGAGACAACCGGCGAGCCCAAGTGCCGCGCCGGTACCTGCGACGCGGAGATAGGTTCGGCGATTCATTATCATCTCTATTGAGCCGATAGCTAAATGCCGTTTGGTGTGTGTTTCGAACGCCCAGCCGCCGATTTCGATTCGAGAAACGCACCAATTTGAGGCGCACACCAGAACCCACTTGCTTGGGAGGTTCCAAAGCGGAGTATGTTCGACGGGGAGCCATCCCGCAGAGCGTTCCTGAAAGCCGCCGTGGCCGCAGGCGGGGCGGCGGCGCTCTCGGCGTGCCTCGACAAGGCACCGGACGAACCCGTACCGGCGGGGACCGACGACCCCTCTTCGCTTCCGAATCGACAGCACGCCTGGAACGACGCGTGTCTGACCGACGAGTACGGGAACGTCGAGTTACCGCGCCACCAGATACTCCTCTACCTGAATCTCGACCGCGACGGCCCGCCGACGAAAGCTGACCGCCAGACGACCGAAGACGCCTTCCGCGTACTCGACCGTGCGTACGAGCGAAGCCACGAGGGCCTCATCTGGTCTGTCGGCTACTCGCCGCGGTACTTCTCCCGCTTCGACGACCCGCTTCCGGACTCCATCGACCTTCCCGAGCCACGGGCGCTCTCGCCGTTCGAGACACCCGAATTCGACCGGCAGGACGCGCTCATCCACCTCGCATCCGACAGAGCGGATGTCGTCCTCGAAGCCGAACAGGCGCTCACAGGCGAAGTCGACGAAGCAAACGGTATCGCCGTCGATGCCGACCTCTCGGGCGTGTTCTCGGTCGGAGACAGGCGAACTGGATTCGTCGGTGCCGGCCTTCCGGCGAAACACCAGTCGGATATCAACGGCATCCCAGACGGGAATCCCGTCCCGAAGGAGTCGCCGCTGTTCATGGGATTCAAGGCCGGATTCGCCAAGAATCAGGCGACCGAGGAGTACGTCACACTCGCCGAGGGGCCGTTCGCCGGAGGCACGACGAAACACGTCGCGAACGTCCGGCAGCGACTCGCCGATTGGTACGACGAAGAAGACCAGTTCCACCGCATCATGAAGCTGTTTTCGCCCGCTCACGCCGAGGAGGAACTGGTCGACGGAATCGGCGCGAACCTCGGCGACGACAGCGGTATCGACGCCATGCTCGACCGGATACGTGAGGACGCAGAACAGTTCGGCCACGTCGGCCACGCCCAGAAGGCCGCCCGCGCCAACCGCGACACGGACGGGAACGTCAAACTCCTCCGGCGGCACTTCGAGTCGGCCGACGACGGCATCGCCAGCCTGCACTTCCCGTCGCTACAAACCGGCATCTCCGAGTTCGAAGCGGTCCGCGAGGCGATGAACGGCACCGACCTCACCGACATCCCGACCATTCGTCAGCGCGTGAACAACGGAATTTTAGAGTACATCTTCGTCAAGCACCGCGGGAACTTCCTCGTGCCGCCGCGAGAGATTCGGTCGTTGCCGACGACGGCCGGAACGGCACCGATGCCGGACGCCTGAGTTGTTCGGGACCTCCCTCAAACGTACCCGAGGAACGACAGCGCCAGCACGATTTGCCAGACACCGGCGAGGACCATCACGACGGCGGCCACTTTCTGCACCGACCCGATGTACTGCGACAGCGAGCGAACGCGGCCGCCACTAAGTGCGGTCAGTACCGTTACGATAGCCAGCGGAAGCGCCGCGGACAGCGCGTAGGCCCCGAGCGAAATCACGGCTTGCGGCGTCGGGAGCGCGAGCGACTGCGCGACGACGCCGAGGAAGATAGGCACGACACAGCCCGCAGCGGCAAGGCCGTAGACGGCCCCGAAGATTCCGAATCCGGCGACTGAAGACCGGTACTCGGGCAGGACGACGTGGAGATTCGGTGCCCTGCCGGTGTAGAGGAGCACGCCGAAGACGACGAGCGCGCCGCCGACGATTGGCTCGAAGAGGGCGATTTGAGAGGTGATTCGACCGCCGACGAGGACGAGGACGCCGCCGATGGCCGCGAGGACGATGAGGGCGGCGAGCGAGGCGACGGACCCGCGGGTGACGGCCCCACCCAAGTCAGCCTCATCACGCGAGAGGTAGTAGCCGACGTACCCCGGAAGCAGGGGGTACGCACACGGGGCGAAGAACGTTGCGACACCCGCACTCACGGCGAACGCGAGCGTCCCTGCGAACGCGGGGTCGAGGCCGAGCATCAGCGAACGCCCTCGAGCGCCTCCCGGATGTTCGACTCGCTGGCGAGTCCGCGGTGGGTCCACGTTATCTCGCCGTTCGCGTCAAAGACGACGAGGTACGGAAGTCCGTTCGCGCGTACGGCGCGCATCAGTCTGCTCTCGGGGTCGTGACCCACAGTCCAGTTGCCGTCGTGGTCGGCCCACCACGCCCGGATGTCGTCGAGAGTGAGACCGCCGCCGAGTCGCTCGTTCGTCACCGAGACGAAGGCGACGTCGTCGCCGAACTCCTCGTGGAGCGTCCGAAGCGACTCCATCTGTGCAACACACGGCGCACACCACGTGGCGAAGAGGTCGAGGATGGTGGGCGTCCCCGCGGCCGGGACGCGAACCTCGCCCGCCTCGGACCCCTGTGCGTCGATGGTATCGACGACCAGCGGGAGGTCGCCACTGGCGGCGGACTCGGTGGAGTCAGTGGCCGTTCCGGCCGCATCGGTGGACTCTCCGGCATCGTCGGTCCCGCCGGACGAATCACCGCCGAGACAGCCAGCGATGCCGCCGAGGCCGACACCCGCGAGCGCGCCGAGGACCTGACGGCGTCTCATCGGCCGTCACCTCGGCACGGCTGCATCGACCTTCGTGTCGCGTTCATACGCATGGCTAGTTCACTTCCCCCTAAAGAACCGCTGGTGTCGTGCGCGAATCACGCTTCAGAGGTAGTGTGTGCCTCGAATTCGGCTTATCGAGCGTTCTCGATGGCCGATTTCAGGTCCTTCCACCCGTGGGCGACCTGCTCACCGTTCACGAGGACCGTCGGCGTCCCTTCGAGGCCGCGGTTCTCCACGGCGTCTTTTCGCTGGGAATCGAGAAGCGGACGGTATCGACCGCGCGAGGCGGCGGAAGCGACCGAACATCCGTCGAGACCGACGTCACTTGCGAGGTCACGGACCGTCGAGAGCGACGCTTCGCGCTTCCCGCCGCCGAACGACGACTGGTTTTCGAACAGTGCGTGGGCGAATTCGAAGAACGTCTCGTCGTCGGCTTCGTCCTGTGCGGCGCGAGCGGCGGACGCGCCTTTCCACGACCACCACTTGCCCACGGGAATCGGGAAGTCGTGGTGGCGGTACTGGACGATGCCTTCGGAGACGTACTCGGATTCGAGTTTCGGGAGGACATCGAGCGAGAAGGTCGCACAGTGGGGACACGCGAAATCTTCCCACACGTCGACGACGACGGATGCGTCGTCGGGACCCATCGTGGGCGTCGGGAGGGAGTCGACCGGGTCACGTTCGGCGATGTCACAACCGAGCGAGGAGAGAGCACCCTGGTCGCTCTGGCTACCACCACCGCCGAGACATCCGGCAGTACCGAGCATCGCCGCACCAGCCGTCGTTGCGAGGAACCTGCGTCGGGTCTGCTGCATAGACGGAGTGTAGAGTGTCCCGTACTTAGGCCCACCGAGGTCCGTTCTTCGTGTCCCACCGACCGTCGAACGATACGTCTTAGCGTCCCCATCTCCTTTCGGTACCTGTGCCAACCGTCCACTTCCGCGGGCGTCAAATCGAGTGTGACCGCGGTGCGGTCCTTCGGGACGTGCTTCGTGAGGCCGGGGAGCCACCGCACAACGGGAACGCGTCGTGGGCGAACTGCCGCGGCATCGGGTGCTGTGGTACCTGTGCAGTCTCCGTCGAAGGCCCGGTGACTCACCGGACGAAGATGGAGGGGTGGCGGCTGAATTTCCCGCCACACGAGGAGCGACCGGGGCTTCGGTTGTCGTGCCAGACACTCGTCTTGGGCGACCTCTGGGTCGAAAAGTACCCCGGACTTTGGGGCCACAAAACGTCCGATGGTGCACCAGATACTGCGCCCGATGAGTGTCGATGCGATGTCGACGACGACGCTCTCTGCGGAACCGATGCTACTGGTGGTCGCGGCAGTGACGACTCGGACCGCGAGTAACCTGTCTTATCCGTCGGTGGCGTGGTCGTACCATCGAAGCAAGTCTTCTCGGTCGCGGGTGTCGTCCGGAACGTCGGAGACGTGGAACCACCGCGCAGCCGAGATTTCGTCGTCCGGGTCGCGGACAGCGAGTTCCGCCGCCTGCTCCGCGCGGGCCTGGTAGATTGGCATGACGCCCCACGTCTGGTGGCCGTCACACCGGAGGTCGATTCGAGTCGCCATCGCGAGCCCGTCGTATTCGGCACCGATTCCGGCCTCTTCGGCGAGTTCTCGGCGCGCAGCCTCTCGAAATCCTTCTCCGGAAGCGACGTTCCCGCCGGGGAGAACCCACATCTCGACGCCGTCGTGGCGGACGAGGAGAACTTCGTCGTCGCGCCGACGGACGATAGTGTGGACGCCGAATGGGGTGCCGGTCGATTTGACGCGAGACGCGAGCGTCCGGAAGCGAGCGCGAGAGACGCGCTTCGTGTGGACCGGTTCGAGGAACTCCGTGTGGCTTCGACGGAGTCGATGGTAGGCCTGCTCGGCCCGCTGTCGCGCCTCGTCGGCGAGGAACCACAGGTCGTCGACCGTCATTGCGGGACGAACGACGGGCGGTTCGAGTCCGGTCGCGTCGACATACTCGTAGTTAGGAATACCCCCACAAATCGGCTTCGAACGGGGTGCATCCGCTCGTCGAACCGAGGCGTCGAGACCAATCACCGCGCTTTTATTCGGCGACGCGGAAGTGAGGAGCATGAGCTTTGAGAAGGACGATACAGTCGTTCTGCACGACAAACACAGCGAGTTCGACGGCGAGACCGGGACGGTCACGCAGGTTATCGAGAGCATGTTCGGTGAGCCGACCTACACCATCAGCTTCGACGAGGGGCAGGAAGTCGGTATCCCGCAGGACCAACTCGAAGCCGCCGAAGCGGACGAAGCGGCTGAAGAAGACGAAGAGTAAACCTCCTTACCGCCTCACCCGCGACACTTCTACATACGATGGCACGCGTTCCCTTTCACTACATAGACCTCCGCACGTTCTGTTACGAGACGGAAGACGACAAACGGGTTGAGGCGGCCCTCCGGACGTTCCTCCCCGACGAGTTCGAAATCGACCGGATGGAGAGTACGGGCCACCACGGTGACCGAATCATCGTCTTCTCCGCGCGGGTCGAACGCGCCGACGACCTGCGGCACGTGCTCTCGAAGATTCGTGAACTCCCCGACTTCGAGGAACTCTTGGAGGAACTGGACGACCGAGTGACCGACAACACCGAGTTTTTCCTCCGACTCGACAAACAGGCCGCGTTCAGAGACGAGGTTCGACGCGGCCCCGGACTCACGCTCCGGGCCAAGGTCGAGGCCTACCCGGCGAAGAAAGAAGCGGCAGTCGAAAACGCTCACAACGCTCTCGTCGGCGACGAGTAGCGCCGCCGTCTCGCGCGTTCTGTCTCAGTTTTCTGGCTACCCGGTGGTCAGTTTTCGGACCACTTGATGGAGCATCCCTGCGAGGGATACTCTTCGACGGGGATGTCGTCGCCAGCGAGAAGCGCTTCGACCGCATCGCGCATCTCGTAATCGGTCACTTCTTCGTCGGGACTCATCGCGTCGTCGATGCGAGAGTGGAACACGAGTTCGAACCCGTCGCCCGTGTTTTCGAAGAGGAACGGGTCGGGCGTACAGACCGCACCGTACGCTCTGGCGACTTCCTGTGACTCGTCGCGGAGGTACGCAGTGTAGTCGATGGTACCGTCGTCGGCGAGTTCCTGCATCCGCTCGAAGGAGTCGTCGGGGTAGTCCTCGTCGTCGTTCGGGTTGATACCGACGACCGCGAGGTCGTCGTACGCGTCAGCGAGGTAGTTCAGTTCGTCGAACTTCGCCTTCGCGTACGGACAGTGGTTACACGTGAAGACGATGAGAAGCGCGTCGTACTCGGAGAACGAATCGAGCGAGTACGTCTCCCCGTCGGTCCCGGGGAGTTCGAAACCGGGCGCGTCGTCGCCGTGTTCGAGTTCCGAGTCGGATTCCATCAAGACCATACCACGGGATTGGAACCCAGGAGACTAAAGCCGTTGGCCCCTGCCCGAGCGTTCGCCCGCCTGAATCACTCGACGGAAACGAGGAAGACGGCGACGACGGCGAACGCGATACCCGCGACTTTGCGGGCCGTAACGGGTTCGCCGAGGGCGATGATGCCGACGACGGAGGAGACGGCGAGGAACATCCCGAAGATGGGAGCGACGATAGAGACGGGACCGAGCGCGAGCGCCCGGTAGTACGAGAGGATGCCGACCGCCAGACAGAGACCAGCGAAAACGACGTAGGGGAGTTTCGAACTGACGACCGAGTCGGAGACGCTCTGTCCCGAGACGACGATGAGACCGAACGTGGCGGCGACCAGAATACCGTTTGCGACGAGGGCGGCCACGTCGCTCGGAATCTTTCCTTGCCCGGTCGTCGCGACTTTCATCAGCGGTGCGACGAGCGAGTACGCGCCGAGCGCGACGACTGCCCACGAGATGTAGTTCACGTAATATTCACCGTTCGGACACCGGGCCTCCGCGGGGTATAGGATTACGATTCGCCGAAAGCACCCCCGGAATCGACGTGAGTTGTGCCGCTGTACAAACTACTTTTAAAAGAGAGTAGAATTTCCGTCTATAACTTGAACCAGACGAGTTAATTTTGACCTGTGGAAAACGTTTATCACATATTATGCTGTATAGGTAGACATGTCCCAGGAAGTAACCCCTTCGGTAACCGCCCACACGTGGGACGACCCGACCCGCTGTCCGTTTTGCCTCGCCGAACTCGAAAGCGAAGGTGCAGGCTTCATCGACCACATCGACGAGAGTCCCATCTGTCGACAGGGCTTCGGTATGTGGCGCGACGCCGTCGCCGACGATGTCGGCGGCGAATGGTCCGGATAGGCGGTCACTCGGCACCGGATTCTGTTTTCAAAAAGAGACGATGACCGCCGAGTCGGTTACTCCGACGCCACCCCGAGTTGCTTCATCATCGCCATCGTGTCCGTACTGTTCCACTGCTCGACGATGAGGCCACCTTCGAACCGGGCTTCGAACATCCCCCAGACGTCGATTTCCCGATTCGTCGGCGGGATTTCTCCCTCAGGGCTGTCGAGCGTTCCGTCGTGCGTCCCGGTGAGGCGGTAGCGACCGTAGACGAGGTCGTTTCTCGCCACGACATCGAAGATTTCGATGTGGAAGTCAGAGAACGCGTCGTGGTACTTCTTCGCCCAGTCTTTCACCTCTTGTGTTCCGACCAATCCCTCGGGTTCTGTGACCGCGTGGGTCTCGGCCAACGGGTCATACTCCTCGTCGACGATGTCGTAGTTCCCTTTGTTCCACAGTTCTTCGGCAATCCGAAGCGCTGTCTCTCGGTTCTGTTCTTCCTGCTCGGTTGTTGCTGACATCTCCTCTCCCCCCGTTCAGAGAGACGACGCGTGACAACTTAGTAATGGATTATTGCTGTTACGAACGTCCTCCCAGAAATCAACGGGCAGTCCCGTCCCGATTAATTGGTGGCAAACTCGAAAGTCACTAACCACCACCAGAAGTGCAATTTAATCGTCATGTCTGAGAACGTCTCGCCGGTCGCAGTCTTCGTTCCGGCGATTGTGTTCGGTGGAATTGGTCTGTTCTTGTTCGGGGCACTCGGTGCGGGTGTTGGTGGTGCGCTCGGCGTGGCACTCGGAACCACCGTGAGTCAACGCGAGTGACTCACCGGATGGCCGATTAGTCGCCTGCGGCCGCCCGTGGGTCGCGCGCCGACCCGTCAACCCGGCCGAGAAGCCACTGTGTGAGGGCCAACGAGACGAATCCGAGGACCGAGACGACGCCGAAGGCGACCTGAACACTCGCGAGGTCGATGAGCACGCCGAACGCTGGCGGAGCGACGGCCCCACCGAGGGAGATACCGATAGTGACGACAGCGAATGTCTTTCCGAGGTCCGAACGCTCGGAGAGTCGGTCTGCGAGTGTCGAGCGCGCCGGTCGAGAGACGCTAATCGTCCCGCTGAAGGGTAAGACGAGAACGAGCAAGACGAGCGGGAGTGCGCCGGTTGCCAGGGCGGCGGCGAGGACCCCAAGTGCCGCGTAGCCACCGAGTGCGACGCTTCCGGGACCGATTCGGTCCGTGAGCGCCCCGCCGAGTAAGATTGTACCTGCTCCTGTCACGAGCATCCCCGAGACGAGGAGGTTCGCCGTCCCGGGGGTGAGCGGGTAGGCACCGGAGAGGAGTTGTGGCGAGTAGGTTCGAATGCACCACGCGGCGGCAGAGGTCAGAAACGAGAGGAGCGCGAGTCCCATCAGTCCCGACGAGGAGACGAGACCACGAATCCCCCGGCGAACACCCGCCAGCGTCGGCCGGGAGTCGGGGCGGTCTTCGACCGCCGGTTTCGCGACTTCGGGACGCAGCGTTCGAGAAACTGGGAGTGCGGCGATGGCGTATCCCGCACCGAGCGCGGCGACGATTCCGATGACCCAGCGCCACTCTAGTCCGGCCGCGTCGACGCCCGCGGCGATGGCGTAGGGGACGGCGAAGCCGATAGACCCGCCGAGGGCGTGAATCGAGTAGGCGCGGCCCCGGTTCGCTTCGGCAGTCGCCGCCGCGAGAAGCGGGTAGTGCGCGGGGTGGTGGCCCGCGATGCCGATGCCGAGGAGCGCCTGCGAAACGAGGAGCCACTCGTACGTCGGCGCGAGGGCGGTGGCGACGATGCCGAGCGTCCCGACGATGAGCGAGATGGCGAGGACGAGGGTTCGACTTCGGGTGTCCGAGAGATAGCCGAAAGGGAGTTGCAGGAGCGTGACGACGGCACCCTGAACGCCGATTGCGAGGCCGACGGCGGCGATGCTCACGCCGAACTCGCTGGCGACGACGCCGATGACGGGCGCGAGCGCGACGAGGTAGGCGTGGTTGACAACGTGCGACCCGGCGACGAGGCCGACGACCCGCTTTTCCTGCGTCTCTGTCACGGGAGAGTTGTCGCCGTCGGGAGTGAAAAGTGGCTCGTCAGCGGCGACACCGGCCGCGTGGCCTGCCACGGCCACCAAACGACAGGACGCACGGGCTCACACACCTGCTTCGTCTCACCGTTGCGCCCGTTGCTGCCCGACTCGCATCCCTAACCAGAGCGCTGCGAAGGTGTCGAAAAAGTCGGTTCCAGTGTTCACAAGTTCGTGTTCGACGCCGAGCGACTGACACCGCTCGTCGATGTCGTCGAGGTGTCGGTGGAGTCGCTCGTCGTACCGTTTCGCGGCAGACCCGCCGAAGTAGACCCGCCGCGTCTCGTCGGACTCGGGGTCTTCGAACACGGCATCACCGGCGGCTTCGGGGCCGAGTTCCTCCGGCGTCAACACCTGTGCTACGAGCACGTCGTTACGGGCGAGCGCAGCGAGTCCGGCAGCCACGTCGTCGGGGTCGAACAGTCCGTCGGTGACGACGAGGACGAGTGACCGCGAGTGGATGGTGTCGGCGTACGCTTCGAGGGCGGTCTGTACGTCACCATCGCCAGCGGGAGCCGTCTCGTTGAGCCGGTCGACGAGTTGCAGTATCTCGCCTCGGCTCGACCCGCCGGTGTCGATTCGGTCGGCAGAGTCGCCCACGAGCGAGAATCGAAAGTCGTTGTTCTCCTCCGCGGTGAGGTGGCAGAATCCGAGACCGAGTTTGGCTCCGTACTCGAACTTGTTCAGGTCGCCTTCGCCGAAGTCCATCGACGCCGTGGCGTCGAGGAGGACATGAACTGTGAGGTTTCGCTCTGCCTCGTACCGCTTGATGAATAGCTCCTCGGTCCGGGCGTAGACCTTCCAGTCGATGAGACGCGGGTCGTCTCCGGCGACGTACCGGCGGTGGTCACTGAACGTCAGGCCCTCGCCGACATTGCGCGATTGCTGTTCGCCCGAAAGCGGCGCGTTCGACAGGCGCTTCAGCGAGGTGTCGAATCGGTCGAGTTCGTCGAGGAAGCCGGGGTCTATCATTCGAGGAGACGCTGGACGACATCGTCGGGCGTGAGGCCCTCACGTTCCGCGCGGAAGTCGAGGATGATGCGGTGGCGGATGACCGGCGGTGCCATCTCGGCTACGTCTTCCCACGAGACGTGAGAGCGGCCGTGGATGAACGCCCGCGCCTTCGCAGCGAGGACGAGCGCCATGCTCGCACGGGGACTGGCACCGAACTCGATGGCGTCGTCTTCGCGCGTCTTTCGAACCAACTCGATGGCCCTGTCACGGATGTCGTCGGCGATGGGAACCTGTCGGACGAGTCGCTGCGCCGCCAGCAGGTGCGTCCGCGGGAGCACGCGCTCGACTTCGGGCACACTTCCCCCTTCGGCGTACTGCTGGACAATGGTGCGCTCCTCGTCGAACTCGGGGTAGGTAACGAGAATCTTCATGAGGAAGCGGTCGGTCTGGGCCTCCGGAAGCGGGTAGGTCCCGCCCTGGTCGATGGGGTTCTGCGTTGCGAGGACGAAAAACGGCTTCGGGAGTTCGTAGGTATCGCCCGCGGCCGTCACTTGCTTTTCCTGCATCGCTTCGAGGAGTGCGGCTTGCGTCTTCGGCGTCGCACGGTTAATCTCGTCGGCGAGGACGACATTCGCAAAGATAGGTCCACGTTCGAAAACGAACTCCCGTCCATCGGCGGTCTCACGGATAATCTCCGTACCAGTAATGTCCGACGGCATCAGGTCCGGCGTGTTCTGGATACGAGAGAACTGGAGGTCCGTCGCCTCGGCCAGCGCCCGGACGAGCGTCGTCTTCCCGAGACCGGGATTCGATTCGAGGAGCGCATTCCCATCACAGAGGATACAGACGAGCAGGCGCTCGACAACCTCGTGCTGACCGATGATACGCTTTCCAACCTCTGATTTGACGGCCGCGACGCTCGACTGGAGGTCTTCGAGGCTCATCTCCGAGAGCTGTCTGCGTGCCGTCGCGTTCTGGGCGGCGTCGGTCTGGTTCGGTACGTCGAAATCGTCGGGGGAATCCCAATTCAAATCGTGCTCGTCACTCATCGTCTTGGTCGCGTATCTTCAGCGTGTAGTCACGAATCAGTGCTTCATCTTCGAGGGTGTCGTCGGCGAGATAGCCCGCCCGCTGGCTTTCGACGGCAACGTCGCTACTGTAGCCTGTCGAATCGTAGGCGGCCGCCACCGACGAGGGCGAATCAGAACCGCTTCCGGTCCCGCCGAGGGTGGCGTTCAACTCGTCGGCCCCCGTGGAGACGTTCTCGGGGTCACCGAGAATCGAACTCCCGTTTTCGAGTTCGCTGTCACGGTACGTCCCGTCCCTGTCGGTATCGGCCAGTTGTCCGCTCGGTCCGCCGAGCCCGGTTATCCGGAGGTCAGCGACGGCGAGGTGGATGCTCGCCGCCGAGAGCGCGATGGCGAGGACCACCGCGACGGCGACGCGCCGAGTCGGCAGCAACTCGACGGACGAGGTAGACCGCAATCGGGAGAGGACGTCCTCGTAAAGGGCGACGACCATCTGCGATTCGCCGCCACTGCCGAGCGTGTCGCGGGCGGTTCGCAGGGCTTCTGCAACCTCCGGATTGACCGCTTCGAACTGCTCGACTGGCGGCTGTCGCATCCGAAGCGTGTACTCGGCCCCCGCGACGAGGATGCCAATGAGAATCGCAATCGGAACCGCGACGTGAATCGCTACCGCCGTGTCCACGCCCGGCAGTCGAGCGAGCGATAGTTCGCGTGGGAGACTCGACACGGGGAGTGTTCGGAGTACGATGTTGACCAGTAGGGCCGCGACTGCACCGTCGGCGACACTCGGAACGAGCGCGGCCTTCTTGGCCTCACGTCTGACGGCGCGAACGGCGGCCGACATCTGCGCCGAGAGGTCGTCGTCCGAGGCGGACTCACCGCTCGCGTCGGGGCTATTGGACGTCTCAGAGGGCGAACCGTCAGACATCGTTACACGCAGGGGGTTTGTCCCCATCTATCTCCGAACACGCGGATTCGAGGTCCGACTCCAGGTCGTCGACATCATCTCGAAGCTCGTCGATTTGGGTTTCGAGGTCTTCGACCTCCGTTTCGAGTTCTTCGTTGGTTTCGGAGAGGTTCTCGTTACTCGTTTCGAGGTTGGTGAGACGTTCCTTGAGCCGCGTCTTGTCTTCCTCAAGCTGTTCGATGGTCGTGCGTGCCTCTCTGAGTTCCGACCGTGCACTTGCGAGTTCGTTTTCGGTTTCGAGGAGCTTGTCCTGCGTCGTAACAAGCTTGTCCTGCGTCTCGTCGAGCCGTTTTTCCGTTTCTTCGAGATTGGTCGAGACCTGCGATACGTCGCCTCGCGTTCGTTCGAGGCTCTCGTTTAACTCCTCGAGTTCTGTTCGCACTTCCGAGAGATTTTGTCTAGTCTCTGAAAGGTTCGTCTGGAGGGCTTCATTTCGCTCCCGCAACGCGTCGTTTTGCTCGTCGAGGGAGTCTACGGAGTGTTGATAGTACATCGTTGCCCCGACCGTTCCAGTCGTCAGGAGGACGATGAGGACGACGAGGCCGAGGTTCAGGGACCTACCGATGATGCTCATATCAGTCCACCTTCACTTCGAGTTCGACCCCGATACACTTGAACTCGCCGGAGAAGCACCTCGCCGAGGTAGACGAGGAACGCGCCGAGGACGAACGCTCTCGCCCAGTCGTCGCGAACGGGTCGCACACCAGACGCATTGTCGCGAGCAGACCTGGCTATTTCGGCGGCCTGATTCGGCGAGTACAGTTTCCCGCCGGTGTCGGACACCGTTGTTTCGAGTTCCGGCGAGGTTCCGAACCCGGCGTATTCGACCGGGTAGTTCGCGGCGAAGGACGTGTTCAACACGCCGTGGAAGCCCTGTTCGGTGGGCGTGACGGTGGCGCGGTAGACGCCGGGGCTGACCGACGAGAACGTGAGGTTTCCTTCGGCCGGTCGTGAGTCACCGCGGTAGACCACAGTGACGGACGACCCGACACGGGTGTCAGGGACGTTGGTGACGCCGGTCGCCTTGCGTTCGGGGTCGCCGACGACGAAGTTCGTCGATTTCGTGAGCAACAGCGAGTCCGGGCGGCCGAGGAGTCCGTCGAGTGACCCGTCGGTTCCGTAGGACGTGATGGTCACGACGCGGCCGAGACCGTATCGCCACGACGCGACTGCGGGCGTCCCGTCGTCGGCGGCAACGAGGAAGTTCGCACCGCTTCGGACGGACACGTCGTTAACCTGTCCCGGGTTCGCCGTGAGTTCGACGCCCGAGGTGACGAAGTCGTTGCGGTCGACGACGGTCAACCCGTCGCCCGCGTACTGTCGATTCGCCCCGCCGAAGAGGATTCTGAGCCGACTCGTCTCGTCGGCGCGCAGGTAGTTCCCGCCGGACGCGCGGGCAATGCCGCGCAAGGTCTGTTCGTTCGGGTTCGGGCCGGTCCCGATGGTCATGACGCGAACGCCTTTACGGCCGAGTTGCTCCGCGGTGGCCGAGGCGTCCTCGAATCGGTCGTGGCCGTCACTGATGAGGATGATAGTGCCGCGGCGGTCACCGAGGAGTTGCGACGCACCACCGAGTCCGACGGCGATGTCGGTTGCCCCGCCCGAGTTGAGGCGGCGGATGAGGTCGGCAGTCGATTCGCGGTTCTCCCCGAGGGGGCGAAGTGGCGCAACCTCGTAGGCGCGATAGTTGAACCCGACGACGCCCACCTTGTTTTCGTCGCCGAGTTG